>NZ_AKJW01000125.1 GCF_000282135.1 Herbaspirillum sp. CF444 | reverse complement strand
AAGAAGTTGTCGGTCACGCCGATGTCTTCGCGTCCCAGCACCTCGCGCCAGATCGCCAGCAAGGTCGCCTGAGTCTGGTTGGCGGGACCAACCAGCTGACGTGTCGCCTGTTCCTGCTGTGGCTGAGGCAAGGCCTTGCGGTCGACTTTGCCATTGGGCATCAAGGGCAGGCGTTCCAGACTCACCAGCGCCGATGGCACCATGTAACCGGGCAGGCGTGTCTGCGCCACTGCACGGATGTCGTCATGTGCTGCCGTGCCGACCACATAGCCGACCAGACGTTTGCCTTCGCCCTCGCCGCACAACTCCACCACCGCGTCTTGCACGCCAGGAGTCTGGCGCAGCACTGCTTCGATCTCACCTAGTTCGATGCGGAAGCCGCGCAGTTTTACTTGCTGGTCGATACGTCCGAGGAAGGCGATGCTGCCGTCCTCGCGGCGCCGGCACAGGTCGCCGCTGCGATACAAGCGTGCGCCGTCGGCGCGGTAAGGATCGGGAATAAACTTCT
>NZ_AKJW01000124.1 GCF_000282135.1 Herbaspirillum sp. CF444 | reverse complement strand
CCGTTCCCGAAGGGTTGCCGCCAGAAAGCGCGCTGGCCGCGTTGCATGGCTTGCAGGTGGGCCCACCACCTGCTACGCCACGCGCCTTGCCACCACGCTTTCTGGCAGCAACGCATCTCGCAGATTTAGTGTGAACAGGCCCTAGGTGGTATCAAGGCTGGCGTTCTTCAAGTGCGCCGGCGCTTTATTGCTGACGGACGTCGTTTCGCGCGCAAACAGTTATCGTTCTGACATGCATTGCGAAGGCATGAAAAAGGCCGGAGCGGTCATCCGCCGCTCCGGCCCTTGGTTGCATCTCCAGGACTCAGACCTTGCGATTCTTGCCCGGCCACATCCGCACGGCCAGCGCCGCCAGCGAGGTCAGCATCGCCAATCCCACCACGGCCGCCCAGCCCCACTGCGCCAGCGCCAGGCTGCCCAGCGCGGCGCCGGTCGCCATGCCGATGAACACCGAGACGAACAGCACGGCATTGAGGCGGCTGCGGGCGCCGGGTTCGATGCTGTAGACGATGCTTTGGTGCGCCACCAGCGTGGCCTGCACGCCGAGGTCGAAGCCGACTGCGCCGATGGCGAGGAACCACAATTGCGTGCCGGCGGAAGCCTGCGCAGCCAGCGCCATCACGGCAAACGATACGGCCGTCAGGCCGATGCCGAGGCGGGTCACCAGCTCGGGGCCTTTCTTGTCCGAGATGCGTCCGGCCAGCGGCGCAGCCAGGGCGCCGGCGGCGCCGGCCAGGCCGAAGGAACCGGCCGCGGCGCTGCCCAGATGGAAAGGCGCGCCATGCAGCATCACCGCCAGCGTCGACCAGAAGGCGCTGAAACCCACCGACAGCAAACCCTGCGACAGGGCCGCGCGGCGCAGCGCCGGATGCTTGCGCGCCAGCTTGCCCAGCGAACCCAGCAACGCGCTGTACGACAAATGCGTGGTGGCCTTGAAGCGCGGCAGACCGCGCCAGGCAGCGACGCCGACCAGTGCAATGCTGACGGAAGCGCCGACGAACATGGTGCGCCAGCCGAAATGTTCGGCGACGAATCCGCTCAGCACGCGCGACAGCAGGATGCCCAGCAGCAAACCGGTCATCACCGTGCCGACGGCCTTGCCGCGATGTTCGTCCGAGGCCAGCGTCGCGGCGGCAGGCACGATGTCTTGCGCCATGGTTGCCGACAAACCGATCACCAGGCTGGCGACCAGCAGCAGGCCGATGCCGGACGAGGCGCCGGCCAGCAGCAAGGCACCCGCCAGAATTGCTGCCTTGATCAGGATGATGCGGCGGCGATCGTAGCGATCGCCCAACGGCGCCAGCAGCAGGATGCCGAGCGCATAACCCAGTTGGGTCAGCATCGGCACCATGCCGACCGCGCGATCCGATGCGCCGATGTCGGCGCCGAGGATGCCCAGCATGGGCTGCGAATAATACAGCGAGGCCACGGCAAAACCGGTGCCGGCCGCCAGCAGCAGCATCAGCGAAGCGGGCAGCTGGTTCACCGGCTTGACCGGGACAGCTGGGACAGCCCCGGCGCCGGCTGTATGCGTAGATTGAATGGAAGACATGACGAACACCCCTTGATTTGTTGATGGATCGCAGTTTGCGCCGGGGTGCTGCGCTGCGGTAGTGGCATGGCTTGCAGAATTGTTATACGCTCGACGTATGAGCCCGCCAGACAACTTCAACCCGCCCGCACCCACGGCCTCGGACCGCATCGAGTTGATCCAGACCTTCGTGCGCATCGTCCAGGCCGGCAGCCTGTCGGCGGCGG
>NZ_AKJW01000123.1 GCF_000282135.1 Herbaspirillum sp. CF444 | reverse complement strand
TCGCCGGCGCGCGCGGCTTCCACCGCGGCGTTAAGCGCGAGGATGTTGGTCTGGAACGCAATGCCGTCGATCACGCTGATGATGTCGACGATCTTCTTCGATGACTCATTGATGGAATTCATGGTCGCCACAACTTCACGCACCACGTTGCCACCGGCGACCGCAATGTCGGACGCCGAAGTCGCCAGCTGATTGGCCTGCTTCGCATTGTCGGCGTTCTGACGCACGGTCGAGGTCAATGCGTCCATCGCCGAAACCGTCTCTTCCAGCGACCCCGCCTGCTGCTCCGTGCGTGACGACAGATCGGCGTTGCCGGCGGCGATCTGCGACGAGGCGCTGGCGATCGCGGCGGTGCCGGAGCGCACCTGCGAGACGATCTTGAGCAGACCTTCGTTCATGTCGCGCAAGGCCGCCAGCAACTGGCCGGTTTCGTTGCGCGCATCGATTTCAATCGTGCTGCTCAGATCGCCGTCGGCGACCGTGCGCGCGATGACGACGGCCCGCGCCAGCGGCGTGGTGATCGACACGGTGGTGTACCAGGCGATCAGCGCACCCAGCAGTAAAGCCGCCAGCGAGATACCAAGCAGCAGGTATTGCGTCTGTTGCGCATCGGCGCCGGACGATTGGACGTTGTCCGTCATGCGCTGCTGCTGCAGCGCGATCATGCCGTCGATCTGCTCGAAATAGCCTTGCTGCGCCGGCAATACTTCGCTGAACAATAATGCGGTGGCGCCATCCCTATTGCCCTGTAGTAATGTTTCAGCGAAATGCGTACGCGCAGCGACGAATTTCTGACGTGCCGTGACAAGGCCGGCAACGTACTGGCGCCCTTGTTCTCCGGCGGTGCTTTTGTCTATTTCGTTGATGGACGCCACGATCACGCGCGCGCCGGTTTCGATGCTGTCCAGCTCCGCCTTGGTCTTGACCGGATCGCTGATCAGCAAGGCGTTTCGCATGCTGATGACGGCTTCGTTGACCTTGTCCTTGATCCGGTGCGCCAGAATTGTCTTGGGATACAGGTCGCTGTTGGTCAGGCCGATGTTCGCGTTGAGCGAAGCGATGCGACCATAGGTGAGAAAGATCACTGCGAGCAGCAATACGGCGATGAAACCGAAACTGATGGCAAGTTGGTGCCCGATACGGAGTTTCCTGAATGTCATGTTTTCCCTCAATGGTGGCGCGCTGTCCCAGTCGGACATGTGTGAAGCTGACCAATACGCGGCAAAACACCGCTCCGGTCACAGGTAGACGAGTACCGGGACGATTTTATTCCATCGGCGGGAAAATAAATGTGGAAGACGCTCGAAAACGAGAAGAGAAAATGCCGCCGGACAGGCATCCGGCGTTAAATCTGGCGCCAAGCAGAAGTCTTGAAAGAAAATTGACGAAATGCTGACAACGCGAGTCAGGCTTTGCCGATAGACAACACCGCCGGCAAATGCACCGGCGTTGATTGACGCCCGCCGGCAACGGCCTTCAGCGGCGCAGCATCGGCGCTGGCGTAATGATCGCCCAGCCGGAACACGCTGACCAGTTGCGCCAGCGAAGCCGTCTGCTGCTGCATAGCCGATGCGGCGCCGGCGGCCTCTTCCACCAATGCAGCATTTTGCTGCGTCGCCTTGTCCATCTGGCCGATGGCCTGGTTGACTTCTTCCAGCCCGTTGCTTTGCTCGCGACTGGCGGCCGATATCTCGCCGACGATATCGGTCACGCGCTTCACGCTGGCGACCATGTCGGTCATGGTGGCGCCGGCCTGCTCCACCAACTGCGTACCCGAACCGACCTTGTCCACCGAATCGCCTATCAGCGTCTTGATTTCCTTGGCTGCGGCGGCCGAGCGTTGCGCCAGCGTGC
>NZ_AKJW01000122.1 GCF_000282135.1 Herbaspirillum sp. CF444 | reverse complement strand
TTTCCCCCTGCCGCCACCGGCTACTCTCAAGCGGACTTCGAGACTGGCTCGCTGCGCATCGCCAGGGGACGGTGGTGGTTTTAATATCTCCGGTCTCATTTGCTTCGTCGTTCCAACGCAAGTTGGAACTCAGCGTCGTGAATACGGTTGAGTGATGTACTGACGCCACTGGGTCCCAGCGTTCACTGGGACGACGGATTAAATGGTGACGGCAGAAGGTGGGAATCACGAAGCCGGAGGCGAGTAACCCCTGGCGAGGCGCAGCGAGCCAGGCTGGAAGTTCCGCTTGGAGCCAGCCGGTGATGCGATGCGAAAAATGGATTAAGAAGGAAAAACTGTCTGAGCGCAGCGAGTTTTTTTCCTTCCCATTTTTTGCTTCGCAGCACCGGGTACCCCCGAAGGGGGCTGGATCCCGCGGTCGCTTTTCTTTGCTCACTTTCTTTGGCGAGACAAAGAAAGTGAGCGGCTGCCGGGCCGCCCCCGGCGAAGGGCTGATCGAAGAAAGAACAGCCTGAACTACCGACAACAAGCAAGTCGGAACAAAACACAGCAAGCCACCATCAGAAAAACACTCCGCATCACCCCTCCAAACTCTCCCTCCGAAACTCCTTAGGCGAAACCCCCACCTGCCGCTTGAACAAGCGACTGAAATAAGCCGGATCCTGAAACCCCAGCTCATAGGCAATCGTCGCCACGCTCGACGGCACGTACGTCAGCTTGCGGCAAGCCTCCAGCATCAAGCGATGCTGCGTCATGTCGAACGCAGACTGCCCCGCCAGCTTCAGGCACAGCCGATTCAGACGGCTCGGCGTCACATGCAATTGATCCGCATACGCCCCCACCAGCCATTGCTCCTTGTAATGCGCCTCTACCAGCGTGCGAAAGCGGCTGAACAACTCGAAATCGTTGCGCCCCGACAAATCCGCCGAACGATGATCCGCCTCCAGCCGCACCAGCAACAGCAACACGCTGCGCGCCAGCCATTCCAGCATCAGCGTGTGACCGAACAGCGGCCAGGCCGATTCGGCGATGAGGTGGCGCAGGATGGCTTCGATGCGCTCGCGGATCTCCGGTACGCCCGACAGGTCGATCGCCAGCGGCTGCAAAAACAGCGCCGAAAAAATGTCGCTGTGCAAGCCCGCATCTTTGCCTCCACCGACCGAAAATACCACGTTCTGATCCACCGTCAGCACGAAGCCGACCGCCTCTTCCGAAAAGTCGAAACCATGCTCGACCGAGGGATGCAAGGTGATGACCACCGGCCCCTCGCGTTCCCAGACCTCGTCCTCGACCTCGGCGCGCACGTGGCCGGACATTAAAAAAAGTACCTGAAAAAGGCCGCGATGCGTATGCCGGGCGATATGCCAATCATGCAGGCGGCTGCGCGTTTCGATCAGTTCGATGTGCACGAACTCCGCGCCTTCGCTGCTTACAGCCTCGCCGTAGAGGGAGAACTGCGGGACCTCGCGTGCTCGTGTTGTGGACTTGCTGCTTGCCATGCGGACACCGCCGGGGGAATTGTGGGTGTCAAAATAGTACAAGTAATTTAAGAATTCATCCATTCTTTCCCAGCGCATCGCGGACTACGATGCAGGCATACAAAGAATTATTATTTACGGAGATATGCCATGCGCACCCAAGTCGCCATCATCGGCGCCGGCCCGGCCGGTTTGCTGTTGTCCCATTTATTGCATTTGCAAGGCATCGAATCCGTCGTGCTGGAAAGCCGCAGCCGCGCCGACATCGAAGCAACCATCCGCGCCGGCGTGCTGGAGCAGGGCACCATGGACATCCTGACCGAATCCGGCGTCGGCGAACGCATGCGCAAGGAAGGCGCCTTGCACCACGGCATCGAACTGGCCTTCGGCGGCCGTCGTCATCGCATCGACCTGACCGAACTGACAGGCAAGGCGATCACTGTCTATGCCCAGCACGAAGTCATCAAGGACCTGGTCGCGGCGCGCCTGGCGGCGCAGGGGCAATTGCTGTTCGAGGTCAGCGACGTCGTGCCGAAGGATGTGCAGACGGAGCACCCCTCGGTCAGCTTCATGCACGATGGGCAAGCGCAGCAACTGCAGGCCGACTTCGTGATCGGCTGCGACGGTTTCCACGGCGTATCGCGTCCGCAGATTCCGGAAGGCGTGCGCCAGGACTACCAGCGCATCTATCCGTTCGGCTGGTTCGGCATCCTGGTGGAGTCGGCGCCGTCGTCGGACGAGCTGATCTATGCACAACACCAGCGCGGCTTCGCGCTGGTGAGCACGCGCTCGCCGACGGTGCAGCGCCTGTACTTCCAGTGCGACCCGAAAGACGACGTCAACAACTGGTCCGACGACCGCATCTGGAACGAGCTGCATACGCGGCTGGAAAGCAGCGACGGCTGGCGTCTCAAGGAAGGCAGGATTTTCCAGAAGGGCATCATCGGCATGCGCAGCTTCGTCTCGACGCCGATGCAGCACGGCCGCCTGTTCCTGGCCGGCGACGCGGCGCACATCGTGCCGCCGACCGGCGCCAAGGGCATGAACCTGGCCGTCGGCGACGTGAAGGTGTTGTCGCGCGCACTCGATGATTTCTACAAGAAGGGCAGCAGCGACCAGCTCAACGCGTATACGGAGACGGCGCTCAAGCGCGTCTGGCGCGCGGAATATTTCTCGTGGTGGATGACCAGCATGCTGCATACCTTCGCTGACGCTTCGCCGTTCCAGCAGCAGATCCAGCGTGCAGAGCTGGAGAACGTGATCAACTCGCGCGCCTTGTCGACGGCGCTGGCGGAGAATTACGTCGGCGCGTTCTAAAAAGTAAAAGCGGCGCATGCACGATCACGCATGCATGCGCCGCCCCCTCAAGACCGAGGGACCTCGACATATCAGAAGGTGTGACGGACGCCGGTCATCACGCCGAACTGATTCATGCCGGCGCCGACGGTGCCGCCGACATCCAGGGGGATTGCCGCCGTGCCGGCGTTCTTCATGTAACCCACCGAGGTATACAGCGCGGTACGCTTGGACAGGTTGTAGGTCAGGCGCGCTACCGACAGCGTCGACTTGTTGGCCGAGCCCTTGATGTTCAGACGCGCGACCTGTGCATCCAGCACCAGCGCCGCGCTGAACGGCGTCGAGAATCCCAGGTAGTACAAATCGGAATCGGTGTTGACCGCCGCTGCCGCGCGCGTCTTGCGATCCATCACGCCCATGCCGATCTTGGTGCTGCCCAGCATGGCATAGCCGTTCAGCGTCACGCGCTGGTCGGTGTTGTCGCTGCTGGTCAAGCCGTTGGCCGCGCCGGTGTTGCCATACATGATGTCGTACGAGCTTGACACGCCGAAGCTCTGGCTGTCATAGGCAAGCATCGCAGTGACCTGGCGGCAGGCTTTCGCATTGCCCGCGACTTCGCCGGCACAGCCCGTGGCGCTGGCGCCGCCGGCTGTCGAGGTGTCGCGGCCGAAACTGTAGGTTGCGCCGACCGTGACGCCGGAGAACGTGCCAAGGTAGCCGATGGCGTTGTCGCTGCGCGCGTTCGGAATATAAGAGTCGATGCTGCTGATCGAGAAGATGTTCGGACCCATGACGTCCGACTTGGCGGTGACCAGGTAGGTCATGTTGACCTGACGGCCCAGCATGATGGCGCCGTAATTGTTTTTCAGGCCGACGAAGGACTGGCGACCGAACAGGCGGTTGCCTTGTCCCATGCCGCCGGTGTCGACGGCAAAACCGGATTCCAGCACGAACATCGCTTGCAGGCCGCCGCCCAGGTCTTCGGTGCCCTTGAAGCCGAGGCGCGACGGAAACGACGCCGTGAGCGACGGCATTTTTATCGCGGAATTGCCGGCGGCATTGGCGTTGGTGGTGTAGACGACGCCCGTGTCGATGATGCCGTAGATCGTCACCTGGCTTTGCGCCATCGCCTGGTGCGAGCATGCGGCGCCGAGCAAAACTAAGCTGCTGCAGACTAACTTGTTCATGATCTTCCCCATTGAAATGAAATTGCAGAATCAATCTGTCGGCGCCGCTGCTGTCATGGGTTGTAGTCCCCTGTCGTTGCTGCGCCATCGCTATGCATCGATCGTTCTCCGTCTCCCGGTGTCGATGCAATGTTGTGCAAGGATTTCTGTTTTTCTTGCGCGGCGTGCTGCGTGCCTGCGCAATGTCGTCTCTTGTCGAAGCGATCTTAGATAAACGGGAAGATGAAAAATATCCGGCGCTTGCACGTTCGGCATGCGCCAGTATCCGTTTTTTACGCAGGTTTCAGCATCGATGCATCGCGGTGCAAAATATGATTTTTATGGTGCAGGAAAGGCGTAGGAACGCAGGCGATTTCAGACCGCCGTCAGCAATGCAACCGGCGCCTGCGCCAGCTGATGCAGGCGCGCATCGGAGACCTTGAACGCCGATACCGACTGTTTGAGGCGACCGGCCTGTTCTTCCAGCGATTGCGCGGCGGCGGCGACTTGCTCCACCATGGCGGCATTCTGTTGCGTGGTCTGATCCATCTGCGCAATGGCTGCGCCGATCTTTTCAATGCCGTGCCGCTGCTCGATCGATCCCGCGCTGATGGCATTGACGATGTCGGAGACGGCGCTGATCGATTGCTGCACTTGGTCGACGGTGGTGTTGACCTCGTGCGCCTGGCGCAATCCGACCTGCACGATGCCGACGGATGCATCGATCAGCGCTTTGATTTCTTTCGCGGCCGCAGAGGAGCGATGCGCCAGATTGCGCACTTCGCTGGCGACCACCGCAAAGCCGCGCCCCTGCGCACCGGCACGGGCTGCTTCCACCGCGGCATTGAGCGCCAGGATATTGGTCTGGAAGGCGATGCCGTCGATCAGTGCGGTGATTTCTGAAATCTGTTTCGAACTCTGGTCAAGCCGGCCGATGGTCTCGCTCATGGTTTGCATCGACTTGCTGCCGGACCGCGCCAGGGCATTGGCGCTATCGGTCAGTTCGTTGGCGCGCAGGGCGTTGTCGGTATTGCTGCGAATGGCGTCGGTCAGATGCCGCATGCTGTGCGCGGTCTGCTCCAGCGATGCGGCCTGCTGTTCCGTGCGTATCGACAAGTCCATGTTGCCTGCGGCGATCTCGCGCGTCGCCGTGGCGACGGATGTCGCTGCATGAGCGACATCGACCACCACGTCTTCGACGCGCTGAAGAAAGCCGTCGAACGCGCGCGCCGACGTGCCGAACTCATCCTTGCGCGGACTGGCGGATCGTTTGGAAAAATCCAGGAAGGACGCCATCTCGCCGAACTTGCCGGTCTGCCGGTGCAGGCCGCCGCAGACCACGACGATCAGATGACGCGCGGCAAGCAGCGCGACGATGGCGCCTGCGATCATGCATGCGACGGCGATCCAGGTCATTAGCGCAGCGAAGTGCCGGCCATGTCCGGCCACCGCATCAACGCGTGGCGACAAGATGCGCAAGCCATCGATCTCCGCGGCCATCGCGTTTGCGATGGAGATGGCGCATGCGCCCAGTCCGAACAAGATCAACGCCGACAACAGGAATGCCAGCGTGAGCTTGAATCGGATGGAGCGAAAATAGTGATGCATCGCGATGTTTCCGTTCTTTGTCTGGTCGATTGATTTCCACGTCGCCGCGGGCGATGCATGGGGAGTATCCACGCGCTGATCTTAACGGGTGCCTGGCGAACGAAATATCCGGCGTTTGCAGATGCGTGTTTGCGTTTTATCCGTTTTTTGCGGGAGGCGATGAAGGAATGAAAAAACGGCATCCGGAGGATGCCGTTTTCCAAGATGATGCAGGAGCGGGAAGGGGACTTAGCGCGTGCAACCGCGCGTCTGCTTGGGCAGTTCGCCGAAACGTTCACGGTAATACGCCGAGAAGCGACCCAGATGGCCGAAGCCGAACTCGAAGGCGGTGTCGGTGATGTTGGCGCCCGGATGCGTGAGCAGCCGTTCGCGCGCAGCATCGAGGCGGATATTGCGCAGCAGGTCCATC
Source organism: Herbaspirillum sp. CF444 (assembly GCF_000282135.1). Classification (GTDB taxonomy): domain Bacteria; phylum Pseudomonadota; class Gammaproteobacteria; order Burkholderiales; family Burkholderiaceae_D; genus Herbaspirillum. Next base: position 7,867 of record NZ_AKJW01000122.1, on the reverse strand, counting down.
GGTGCGACGCCATGATGCTGATGGCATAAAGCATTGAGCGCGCGCACGCTGACGCCTGCCGCGTTGGCCAGGTCGGCCAGCGCCAGCGGCGCGCACAGGCGCGTGCGGATGTATTTCTCCAGCATGTCCAGGCGCTGCAGCTTGCCCGCGCCGATCAGGCCGTCGGCCGATTCGTCGGCGGCGATGCCGGCAGCCGTCGGACCGGCAGTATAGGTGCTGGTCAACTGCGACAGCAGGAACTGCGCGGCTCCGCGTTCGAAATGACTGATCCACTCGGTGTGGCCGTCGTTCTGTCCCGGCAACGCCAGCACGCGCAACAGCGATTGAATCAGCAGATCCCAGTGCGGCGCGGCATGCTCCGGCAACAGGAATAGCGACGGCATGTTGGCAGGGCCGGATTGCCCTTGCGCGCTCAGCTCATCGAACAGCGCCATCGGCACCTTCAGGATCAGCTGTTCCGAACCGGCTTGCCACCACAGGCGCAAATTCCGTTTTGGTGCAATCAGCGCCGTCTTGCCTTGCGGGATGCACACTTTTTGTCCGTCGGCTTCAATTTCGGCGGTGCCGCTCAGGGTCATGTGGACCAGCGCGAAACCGTTGAACAGGCGTGGTCGCACGATCACCTCGGCGCCGTACTTCAACATGAAGATCTGCAATTGCCGGATTGCCGCCTTGAAGAGCACCGTGTCGACGTCGTCGCCCTTCCAGAACAGATCGTGTTCCGACAACTCATTGGCGACCTGCGCATGGCAATCCACCTTTCTGGTCGACTGGAATACGCGATGTCGATAGAGCGGGGCCAGGCTGAGCGATTGGCTTATGTTCTGCATGTTAACCTCTTAACGATGTCCCGCCGAGTGGGATGGGAGGACGATAGAGACCGGGTGTTGCCGAACCGCCGGCACGAAATTTTCCGCGCCTGATGCGGGAAAGCAAAAATTGGATCGTTGAAAATTCAGGTGTTCATCGATGACGCATGGCACGAGAATTCACCTGCAATCAGCCAACTGTCAGCAATTTCCATGCCCGGATTTTCGCCACGTCGACGTGCCGATGCGGCGCACAGGCCGATCTGGCAGGGCGGATGCCGGTAGCCGTCATCGCGCAACGCGGGGGTAAAAGGTGCTTCTCCATGCTTGTCTCCTGAGTTGTTTTTTTCTCTTGCGATCGGCCGACGCCATGATGTTGCACAGTCTTGCGCTGTCTTGTCTTTGTTATCCTGCGTGCAGATCGCTTTTAGATTCTATGCGCGGGCCGGTAAAACGTACAATATCAAATCGGCATCACCGTATGCTCCGGAGGTATATTGGAACTTCGTCATCTTAAATATTTCAACGCCGTCGCCAGCACGCTCAGTTTCAGCCGGGCTGCCGAACTGCTGCACATCGCCCAGCCGCCCCTGAGCCGGCAGATACGCCAGCTGGAAGAACTCGTCGGCGCCGAGCTGATCGACCGCGCATCGCGTCCGATTGCACTGACCATGGCCGGCAAATTTTTTTACGAGCAGACCGTACAGGTATTGTCGCGGCTCGACCAGATCGAAGAAGGCACGCGCCGCATCGCCAAGGGGCAGCAGCACTGGTTCAACATCGGTTTCGTCCCCTCCGCGCTGTATGGCCTGCTGCCCGAGCTGATCAAGCGCTTTCGCGCCGAGTTGCCGGACATCGAGATCGGTTTTTCCGAAATCATGACCATGGAGCAGGTCGAGGCGCTGAAATCCGGGCGCATCGACGTCGGCTTCGGTCGCCTGCCGATCAACGATCCCGACATCGTGTGTGAAACCATCATCGAAGAACCGCTGATGGCGGTGTTTCCGCTGGGCCATCATTTGCTGAAAAAAGCCAGGGTCGGGCTGGCCCAGCTGGCCGAAGAAAAATTCATTCTCTATCCGGCCAGGCCGCGTCCCAGTTATGCCGATCAGGTGCTGGAGATCTTCGCCAGCCGCGGCATGAAGCCCACCATCGTCAAGGAAGCCAACGAGATGCAGACCGCCATCGGCCTGGTCGCCGCCGGCGTCGGCGTGGCGCTGGTGCCGCGTTCGGTGCAGGGTTTGCATCGTGCCGACGTGGTGTATCGGCCGCTGGCGAACAAAGGCGTGTTCTCTCCCGTCATCATGAATTTCCGCGCCAGCGATCGTTCCGCCCTGCTGGAAAAACTGCGCGCGACGGCGGCGCACATCGTGCAGCAGAACATCCCGCACGATAGCGAATGACGAGGCCTGCGTGTGCGCCTGAATGTTCAGGCCAGGAATTTCGCCAGGCCTGCAGTGAATTCTTCGCCCGCTTCGACGTTGGATAAATGTGAAGCGGCCAGTTCCAGATAATCGGCGCCGGCAATCCTGTCCTGCAGAAAGCGCGCATCGGCCACCGTTGTCACCGGGTCGTGACGTCCGGCAATAACCAGCGTCGGCGCTTCGATGCGGGACACTTGTTCGCGCAGGTCGGCATCGGCCAGTGCAGTGCAACAGGCGGCGTATCCGCGCGGCGAACAGTGGCGCAAGTCGCTTACCATGGCGTCCACCAGCACCGGTGCGCGGGCAATGAATGCCGGCGTGAACCAGCGCCCTGCCGCGCCATCGGCGACGCCGTCCATGCCGTTTTCGGCGACCTGCGCCGCTCTGTCGCGCCAGCCTTCCGCGGTACCGATCTTCGCAGCGGAATTGGCGATGATCAGGCGTTGCACGCGGTCGGCTGCATGAATGCCCAGCCACAGGCCGATGATGCCGCCCATGGAGATGCCGCAGAAGCTCACCTTGTCCAGTTTGAGCTGATCGAGCAGATCGAGCACATCCCGGCCCAACTGCGCCAGTGTCGGCGCGCCGGCGGCGCCGGGACTTTCGCCGTGTCCGCGCGTGTCGTAGCGCAGGATCCGGTATTGCGCGCGCAAGGCGCGGGCCTGGCTTTCCCACAGCGACATGGTGGTGCCCAGCGAATTGGAAAACATCAGGACCGGCGCTTCCGACGGACCTTCCAGTGTGTAAGACATCGGTGCTGCTTGCGTAGTCGTCATCGCATTTCCTGCATGCTGCTGTTGTGAAAAAAAAGCAGGCCATGCGCTTGGCATGGCCCGATGTCGCATTCGTATCTTTACTCGTGCTTATGCTTGCTGTTGTCGCCGGGCTGTCTTATGCGGCAGCGCGATCGCGCCGGATCTCCGCCTTCGGCAAGTCGGCCTGCTCGACATGCAGCATGAAGTCGAAGTCGATGGAGTAGAACGGCGCATCCACTTCATGTTGGCGGATCGCCGCCGCATCGGTGACGTGCGTCATCTCCGGCACCAGGCCTTCGCGGGTGGCGAACGCGAAGTCATCCCACAGATACGGATCGCCGGCGATGTTGATCTGCGTGGTCAGCTTGCGATAACCTGGCGCAGAGACGAAGAAGTGGATGTGCGCAGGACGCGTGCCGTGACGTCCCAGCTTCTTGAGCAACTGATCGGTGGCGCCGCCCGGAGGAACGCTGTAGCCGACCGGCACGCGGCTGCGGAAACGGTAACGGCCTTCCGCATCGGTGCGGATGCTGCTGCGCAGATTGAACGGCGTCTGGCTCGGATCGAAGAAGGAATAGCTGCCCAGGTGATTGGCATGCCAGACTTCCACCAGCGCATGCGCCAGCGGCTTGCCGTCCTTGTCGCGCACCTGGCCCTGCATGAACAGCGTCTCGCCCGGTTGTTCATCCTGGTCGAGGCGGGCGAAACCTTTTTGCTCCGGCGCGCCGGCGACATACAGCGGGCCTTCGATGGTGCGCGGCGTGCCGCCGGCCATGCCTTGACGCGCTTCGGCTTCATCCATGCGCAGGTCGAGGAAATGCTCGAAGCCCAGACCGGCGGCGATCAGGCCGTATTCGCCGGATTGCCCCGCCGCGGTCAGATAATGAACGGCAGCCCAAAATTCTTCAGGCTGGACATCAAGCTCTTCCACCGTGTGGAACAGATCGCGCACAATGCGGTTGACAATCTCTTTGACACGCTTGTCTCCTTCTCCGGTCTCGGTGCTTTCGATTTTTTGCAGTACGGCGTCTATCGTCTTCTTGTCCATGTTCGTCTCTCTTTGTCTCTGATTGGCTTTTGGCTTGGTGCAGTTCAGTTGTGCCTGGTTGCGCCTGGTTGCGATTGCGGGTGTATCGATCTCAACGTTCGTCGTCGTGAATCGAAGAGGGATGGCGGCACAGCGCCTCGACTTCGATCTTCATGTAAGGGAACAGCGGCAGGCTCAGCAGCAGGTCGTGCAGCTCCGTCGAACTGGCGACGTCGAAGATGCTGACGTTGGCGTAGCGTCCGACCACGCGCCACAAGTGGCGCCATTTTCCGGAGCGCTGCAGGCTTTGCGCCAGTTCCCGTTCTTTGCTCTTGAGCGCATCGGCGGTTTCCTTGGGCATGGTGTGCGGCAGCTGCACATCCATAGTGACTTTAAACAGCATGTCGTCTCCTGTTCAGTGTAATAGGTGGTTTCATTCCGGCGTTCAAGACAGCGACACCAGGGTGGCTTTTCTGTCGCGTCGCAGGAAATTCACGCGGTCTTCGTCCAGCGTGATGCCCAGGCCCGGCGCATCCGGCAGCTCCAAAGAGAAATCGCGGTAGCGCAACGGTACGGTGAGAATTTCTTCCGTCAGCAGCAGCGGGCCGAACAATTCGGTGCCCCACGCCAGATTGGAAAACGTCGAGAACAATTGCGCCGAGGCCATCGTGCCGATCGCGCCTTCGAGCATCGTGCCGCCATATAAGCCCACGTTGGCCGCGGCCGCGATCGCCGCTACCTGCTGTGCGCCGGCCAGGCCGCCGGATTGCGCGATCTTCAGCGCGAACACATCGGCAGCGCCGCATTGCGCCACCCTGTAAGCATCGGCGGGACCGTGCAAGGTTTCGTCGGCCATCAACGGCATGCGATTCTTGTCGCGCAGGCGGCGCAAACCATCGAGATTGCCGGCGGCGATCGGCTGCTCTATCAAATCGACGCCTGCCTGTTCCAGCAGCCGCATGCCAAGCATGGCGTCGGTTTCGCTCCAGGCCTGGTTGACATCGACGCGCACGCTGCCGCGGTCGCCGACGGCGCGCTTGATGGCGGCGACATGGGCGACGTCGTCGCGTACGGCGCGCGAGCCGATTTTCAGCTTGAAAATATTGTGCCGGCGCAGCGACAGCATCTTTTCGGCTTCTTCGATATCGCGTCCGGTGTCGCCGCTGGCCAGCGTCCAGGCAATCGGCAGGGTCGTGCGCACGCGACCGCCGAACAGGCTGCTGAGCGGCACGCCGAGACGCTTTGCCAGTGCATCGCAGAGCGCGGTTTCGACGGCGCACTTGGCGAAGCGGTTGCCTTGCACGTTGTCATTCAGAAGTTGCATGCGCGCCGCCACCTGGTTGGCGTCGGCGCCCACCAGCAGCGGCGTCATGTAGGTATCGATGTTGACCTTGATGCTTTCCGGGCTTTCTTCTCCATAGGCCAAGCCGCCGATGGTGGTGGCCTCGCCGAATCCCGTCACGCCGTCGTTGCCGGTAATGCGCACCAGCACCAGCGTCTGGCGATGCATGGTGGTCATCGACAAGCGATGCGGTCGGATGGTCGGGACGTCGAGCAAGAGGACGTCGACGGTTTCGATGGAGGTAGGAGACAGGCGCAAGATATCAATCCGGTTCAGGTTGTTTTGCCGAATCATAGGAACAAACCGGCGTGCCTGTCCAAGACCAATTTCGATACCTTGCATACCTATTGGGTATAACAATGGGCAGGACCGCGTGACCGTTGCCGACGATGCAGTGCAGCAAGAACGCAGCAAGAACGCAGCAAGAACGCAGCAAGAACGCAGCAAGAACGCCGGCGCAAGCGCGCAGCCTTGCAAGGAGTGCTCCATCCGTTTGAAAGCGGCATGCAAAAAACGGATAGCGCGCAGGGCCAAGCTTGCAAACGGCGGATATTGCGGGAGAAGCGCTTTCCCTATGATGGGGCATCTGCTGGGCCAGGCATGGCCCGGCGTTTACCCAGGAATGAGGACACGCTTCATGAACAATACACCCCGGCTTGAGCAGGACGGCTACGCGCCATTGCTGCAGTTCCCGCGCACGGACGGCTCGCGCACTCCTTATAAAGTGTTCAGCTCGCAGGAGGTCTACGACCTCGAGCAGGAACGCATCTATCGCGGCGAGACCTGGAGTTTCCTCGCGCTGGAAGCAGAGATCCCCAACAACGGCGACTACAAGAGCACCTTCGTCGGCGATACTCCGGTCGTGGTCACGCGCACCGAAGACGGCGCGCTGGCAGCCTGGGTCAACAAATGCGCACATCGCGGCGCCATCGTCTGCCGCACGCCGCGCGGCAACGCCACTTCGCACAGCTGCGCTTATCACCAATGGAGTTTCGACACGCGCGGCAATCTGCTGGGCGTGCCGTTCCGCCGCGGCCAGAAGGGCGCCGCCGGCATGGCCAAGGATTTCGATCCGAAATGCCACGGCTTGCGCCAGTTGCGCGTCGAAAGCTATCGCGGCCTGGTGTTCGCCAGCTTCAGCGCGACGGTCGAACCGCTGGCCGACTATATCGGCGCGGAAATGCGTCCCTGGATCGATCGCATCTTCCACAAGCCCATCGTCTATCTCGGTTGCACGCGCCAGTACTCCAAGTCCAACTGGAAGCTGTACCTGGAAAACGTCAAGGATCCGTACCACGCCAGCCTGCTGCATCTGTTCCACACCACCTTCAATATTTTCCGCGTCGGCATGAAGGCGCGCTCTATCGCCGACAAGCATCACGGCCTGCACAGCATCATCACCGCGACCAAGAACGAAGCGGAAACCTCGGACGCTTACAAGCAGCAGGCGATTCGCTCCTTCGATGAAGGCTTCCAGCTGGAAGATCCGTCCGTGCTCGGCCAGATCAAGGAATACGAAGAGATGACCACCAACCACATCCAGCCTATCTTCCCGCAGCTGGTGGTGCAGCAGATCCACAACACGCTGGTGGCGCGCCAGTTGCTGCCGAAGGGGCCGGGCAACTTCGAACTGATCTTCCATTTCTTCGGTTATGCCGACGACACCCCGGAATTGCGCGCGTTGCGCATCAAGCAGGCCAACCTGGTGGGGCCGGCCGGCTATATCTCGATGGAAGACACCGAAGCGACGGAGCTGGTGCAGCGCGGCACCGCACGCGATCCCGACGATTGCTCCGTGATGGACATGGCAAAAGACAGTCCCGACCAGGAAGACACGCTGATCACCGAAAGCCTGATCCGCAAGTTCTGGCTCGGCTACCAGAAGCTGATGGGCTTCGAGAGCATCGAAAAAGCGTGAGCGAGGAAAACAAGATGGAAAAGATGACACTGTGGTTCGAACTCCACCAATTGCAGGAAAACTATATCCACGCGCTCGACAACGACCGCCTGGAGGACTGGCCGGAATTCTTCACCGACGACTGCCTGTACGAGATCGTCCCGCGTGAAAACGCCGACGCCGGGCTGCCGATCGGCATCATCTATTGCGACAGCAAGAAGATGCTGCGCGACCGCGTGCTGTCGCTGCGCCACGCCAACATTTTTGAAGACCACACCTATCGGCACATGACCTCGGGCCTCATCTTCAAATCGGTGGATGACGACACCGTCGACGCCGAATCGAGCTATGTCGTGATCCAGACGCTGCAAAACGGCGAGTCCTTTGTCTATCAGGCCGGCCGTTATCTCGACCGCGTGGTCAGGACTGCAAACGGTTGGCGCTATGCCAGCCGCCGCGTGATTTACGACACGCTGCGCGTGCCGACTTTGCTGGCGACGCCGATCTGAGGAATATCATGAGCGATTGGTTCGATGTCGGCAATGCCGACGACTTTGCCGACGGCGAGGTGGCGCCTGCCATGGCCGGCGGCCAGCCGGTGGCGGTGTTTCGT
>NZ_AKJW01000121.1 GCF_000282135.1 Herbaspirillum sp. CF444 | reverse complement strand
GTTGTGCTCCTTGCGTGTGCCCCGGCACACGACGCGTCGCACGCCTTGCCAGCACCCTTTCTGGGAAGAACGCATCTCACGCCTATTTATGAAATGAGTTCTAAAACAATACTGTCATTTTGCTGCGACAATTCTGTGCAAGAATAAGCCGCATCTCGTTGAGCGCATGGAGCCGGCAGCCGCATGGATCTGAAGCTACCCGAACTGACCGAACTGGAACGCATCATTCAGGCAGGCGCGCCATGGCTCGAGGCGCGTTCCGCCTGCGACGTCGAATTCAAGGGGCAGCATTTCCCGGTGTACGTGCTCAGCATCGGCAGCAAGGACCCTTCTGCGCCGGCGGTCGGCTTCTTCGGCGGCGTGCACGGACTGGAACGCATCGGCACGCGCATCCTGCTGGCCTTCCTGCGCAGCCTGCTCGGGCGGCTCAAATGGGACAAGGTGCTGCACCACCAGCTTGAATCGGTGCGCCTGATCTTCATGCCGCTGGTCAATCCGGCCGGCATGTGGAACAACACCCGCTGCAACGCCAGCGGCGTCGACCTGATGCGCAACGCGCCGGTCGATTCCCTCGAAAAAGTCCCCTTCATGCTTGGCGGTCAGCGCTTCAGCGCCCGCCTGCCCTGGTATCGCGGCGCCGCCGACGCGCCGATGGAGGCCGAGGCGCAGGCGCTGTGCGACGTCGTGCGCGAGGAACTGAGCAGCCGTGCCTTCAGCGTCGCGCTGGATTGCCACTCGGGATTCGGCCTGCAGGACCGCATCTGGTTTCCCTTCGCGCACAGCTCGCAGCCGATACGCCACATGCCGCAGATCGAAGCGCTCAAGGATTTGTTCAGCCAGACCTACGCCGACCACAACTATCTGTTCGAACCGCAAAGCCTGCAGTACCTGACGCACGGCGACCTGTGGGATTACCTCTACATCCAGACGGCGGCGGAAACCGACAACGTCTTCCTGCCGCTGACGCTGGAAATGGGATCGTGGCGCTGGGTCAAGAAAAATCCGCGCCAATTGTTTTCGCGCACCGGCATGTTCAACCCGAACGCACCGCATCGCCTGCAGCGCGTACAGCGCAGCCACCTGGTCTGGTTCGATTTTCTGACGCGCGCGGCCTGTGCGCACAAGCACTGGCTGCCCAGTGAAGACGGCAGCACGCCGGTCGGGGTGACGAGCGCATGACGTCCTGGATATTGTTGCGCGGCCTGATGCGCGAAACTCGTCACTGGGGTGGATTCCCGCACCTCCTGTCGGGCTGCTTTCCCGATGCCGGCATCGTCATGCTGGACCTGCCCGGCAACGGCAGCCTGCATCGCAAGCGCAGTCCGTCGCGCGTGGAAGAGATGACCGAAGCCTGCCGTCGCCAACTGGCCGAACGCGGCATCGCACCGCCGTACAATCTGCTGGCTTTGTCGCTGGGCGCGATAGTTGCCTGCGACTGGAGCACGCGCCATCCGGAGGAGATCGACCGGGCCGTGCTGATCAACACCAGCCTGCGTCCGTTCAATCCGTTCTACCAGCGCCTGCGGCCGCGCAACTATCCCGCGCTGCTGAGACTGGCGCTGGGTCGTCCCGATGCGGCCGCGCGCGAGCGCACGATACTGCGCCTCACCAGCAATCGCCATTCGCCGGCCGGCCTGCTCAGCGAATGGCTGCGCTATCTCAACGAACATCCCGTGACGCAGGCGAATGCTCTGCGCCAGCTGCTTGCGGCGATGCAGTATCGCGCACCGCTGCAAGCCCCGAAAACATCCTTGCTGATTCTGGCCGGCGGCGGCGACCGGCTGGTCAATCCGCGCTGTTCCGCGACGCTGGCGCGCCGCTGGCAGGCGCCGCTGCGCGTGCACGAGAGCGCCGGGCACGACCTGACGCTGGATGAACCGGCCTGGGTGGCTCAGCAAATTCAGACATGGGCAAACGCAGCAATGAAGGGGACATGACGCACATGTTCATATGAGGATGACAACGATTACATTCGTTTTCATTTGAAAGAAAAAACAGAAATCTCTTTGAAATCAGAACAGTAGTACGTTTTATTATTGCGCAGTAGTGAAAATATATATATATTGTTTATATTATTTATTCAGGAGCAACCATGGCAACACAAAAACCTCAAGCAAAAACAGCTGTGCGCGCAACACCAGCGAAGGCGCCAGCCCTGCCGGCCAAGCCAGCAATCAAGCCGACCGTCGTCGCAAAGGCTGCCGTCAAGCCAGCTGCAAAACCTGCCGTGAAGAAGGTAGCCGCACCAGCCAAGGCAAAGATCGCCAAGAAGCCTGCAGTGAAAGCCGTTGTCAAAACAATCGCACCTGCGCTGAAGAAGCCGCTCGCACCAGTCGCGAAAACGGCAATCAAGACAGTGAAGAAAACCGAAGTGAAGCTCAAGAAGATCAAGCAAGTCCGCGACAGCTTCACCATGCCGGAAACCGAATACGAAGTGCTGGGCCAGGTCAAGAAGGCTTGCCTGAAAGCCGGCTTTGAAATCAAGAAGAGCGATCTGCTGCGCATCGGCGTGTCGCTGATCAAGAATCTGGAAACCGGCAAGCTGAAGACGCTGCTGGCAGGATTGACGCCGCTGAAAGTCGGCCGTCCAAAGAAGTAATACTTCCTCTTGTCCCTCTGAAGATGCCACCGGCGTTTTCAGAGGCGATCTCTACGCTGGCGTCTCCGCCCCCTCGCATCACACAATCTCAACAGCGCTTGCAGAACTCGCTTGATTGACGTCCGGCGGCATCCCGCGACGCGATCCCTCACGCTGCAGAACAATCGCCGTCGACAAGCTTGGTGTTGGTTTTGTCAGGTGCTCAGAATACCGCCATGCGTTCCAGCGTATGCGCCGGCTCTTCGCCTTCCGGATGCTGCAGCGCGATGGTTTTCAGGCCCGGCCTCAGTTTGACGGCTTGTACGCGCGGCCCCGGCACGATCTTGTCGCCATCGGCAAAGACGGTCCAGACTTCTTCGCCGTACTTGAGCGCTTCCAGCACGTGGATCACGTGGCTCTCGCTCGGCGCGGCCATCCAGCGATTGGTGTCCGTGTTCGCCAATCCCCAGCGCACGTATTGCACGTTGCCTTGCTTGTTGTAGTTGACGGCAGTGATGACGCGAATGATGGGCATGGACTCTGGGAGGCGAAAAGTGGAAAACCGATTATGTCACCGTATCTGGCGGGCCGCCATTTTTCCGGGCTTCATTTTTTACCGCCGATGACCTTCAGCGGCACCCACTTTTGATTCTTTACCTCGAAAATCGTGAATACCGGATTGGCCAGGTTGCCGTCCGCATCGAAAGAAATCGGACCGGTCAGTCCGTTATGCCGGACCTGATGCATGGCGGCAATGATTTTCTGGCGATCCAGGGAATTGGCTTGCTTGATCGCCGCCACCAGCACCTGCACCGCATCATAGGAGAACGGCGCATACAGGCCCATGTCCTCGCCAAACCGGCTCTTGTAGGCTTTCTCGAACTGCAGCCACTGCGCGCCTTTGTAGGAAGGCTGACCCGGCTCCAGCGCGACGGTGCCGTTGCCCGCTTCGCCGGCGACCTGCAGATATTGCGCGCCGACCGTGCCGCCGACGCCGACCAGCGGCGCATTGATGTCGAAGCGTCTCAACTCCTTCGCCAACTGTCCCGCCTGCGCATCGAGTCCGCCGAAAAAGACGACATCGGGATCCTGTTTTTTGACGCTGCGCAGAACCGCATTGAAATTCGAAGTGCGGCTGCTGACGCCGAACTGGCTGACGATATTGCCTTTGAGCGATTCGACCATTTGCGCAAAGTGTCTGGCGTATCCCGTACCGAAGGGAGTCTGGTCGTCGATGATCGCAATGCGCCGCGACTTCATCTGGCGGACCACATATTCGGCCGTGTAGCCGGCGCCTTCATCGTCGTGCGGGACGATGCGAAACGTCGTCGGAAAGGATTGTTCCGTATACGCATGCGCGGTGGTCGCCTGGGCGATCTGCACGATGTCCGCCTTCTTGTAAATCTGCGACGCCGGGATGCCGACGCCGGAATTCCAATGACCGATGACGCCGGCCACGCCGCTCTTGACGAAGTACTCGGCGACCAACAGTCCGGTGCGCGGATCGGAGCGATCGTCCTGCGTCAGCAATTTGAACACCAGCTTGTCGCCGTCGATATGGATGGCTTGCCGGTTGGCGTCGTCGACGGCAATCTCCGCCGCATGCACGAGGCTGGCGCCGATGGAACCGGATGCGCCGCTCAACGGTGCGGCATAGCCGATCAATACCGTTCTGTCCGCCGCCGTGGCGTGCACCGATAACAGCATCGCCGCGCCCAGGCCGAACAGTTTCAAAGAATCCAGCAGTTTCATTCTTGCATTCCCCAGATTCTTAACATAGTCAATGATGGTCATTCGAGCCGGACCTCCGGACACAAGGTCGCAAATCCCCATGTCCGCACTGTCCGGAACAGCGACAAAGAATGTACCTCAAAGAAGTGAAAATGAGAACGATGGGAATGTTTCAGGACGATGACAGTCGCTGATGCGGCGACTGCCGAAACGCGAAACGCAGGAAGCACAAGAGGAACAAGATGCCCGTCAGAAATCAAGTTCGATATGCGCCTGCTGCCCGACACGCAGCAGATTGCCCTGCCCCTGGATCACGATGGCGTTTTGCCCGAACGTCAGCCCGCCGTCCACGCGCTCGTTGGCGCGATAGGTCGCCAGCGTGTCGAGCGGCTCGTTCGGCCATTGCGCGCTGCTCCGACCGGTTTCCTGATCAATTCCCGGCATCGGGCAACGCGCGCACGGCTTTACCATGCGCAAAACGATTTCACCGCCCGGCTCGCCCAGCGTCAGCGTGTCGACATAATCTTCTTCGTACGCATCGAGGCCTGACAACACCACATTGGGGCGAAAACGATTCATAGGAATGGCCGGCGCGCCTTTCTTCCTCATGCGCTGATTCAGATCCTCCAGCGACGATTCGCTGACCACCAGCAACGGAAAGCCATCGGAAAACTGCGTCGTGGCAACCGCATCGCCGGTCCATTTGCGGTTGCAGATACGCTGCTCCGCCGGATTGAAGCGGACCAGCCGCGCATCGGCGCCGAAATAGGAAGAGAACCATTCATGCGCCCGCTCGCCGCAATCCAGCGCCTGCACGGCGTCGGTCCAGATGGTTGCGGACAAGTTGGCGGCGGAGCCGGCAAGTTCCAGCGGCAAGCGCAATTCCGGCATGCCTGGCGCTCGTACAATCAAGGCGTCGTCCGCCAAAGCGGTCTTGACAGTGGCCATCAGCGGATGCTCGCGTTGCGACAAGAACCGTCCGTCGCGATCGATCAGCATCCAGTGCCTGTCCATGGCGAGCCCGAGCTCGCCGATGCCGGCTTCGGACAAATCGATGCCGCCGCAGGATTTGATGGGATAGACATGCAATGCGCTTAGCGTGACCATGAAATGCAATCCTTAGCGTTTTTACTTTTATCTGCTGCGACCGGCAGCGTGAGTCTCGAAGATGGTAACGCATCGATCCGCTCCGGACATGCGACAATCCGGGTTCATCGGCGCCTCCGCCGCCTTTTCCTTACTCTTTTATTTTCCCTGCCATGATGCTCTTTGCCAAGTACTTGCACATCCTCGGTTTCACGGTCTGGGTCGGCGGCATGTTTTTCGCCTACCAGTGCCTGCGTCCCGTCGCCGGCGCCGTGTTGCAACCGCCGCAGCGCCTGACGCTGTGGGCCGGCGTGTTCGCGAAATTCTTCGCCTGGGTCTGGCTGTCCATCCTGCTGATCCTGGCGAGCGGCCTGCACATGATGGCGCAGATGGGCAAGCCGCCGCTGTATGTCTCCGCCATGGCCGGCCTCGGCATCCTGATGATGCTGATCTTTACGCACGTGTTCTTCGCGCCGTTCAAGCGCCTCAGGCGCGCCGTCGCGGCGGAAGACTGGAGCGCCGGCGGTGCGGCGCTCGCGCAGATTCGTCGCATCGTCGGCATCAACCTGATCCTCGGCCTGCTGGTGATTACCCTTGGTGCGCTGGGCCCGGTCTTTTTGGCTTGACCGTCACGGTCGGCGCGGGCTTGTCGCCCGCGTCCATCTTGTCCGCTTTTTCACCGCGCAACATAGCCTTGATGCCGCGGACGGCCTGGCGGATGCGCGATTCGTTTTCGATCAATGCGAAACGCACATAGTCGTCGCCATACTCGCCGAAGCCGATGCCGGGCGACACGCAGACCTTGGCTTTTTCGAGCAGCTGACGCGAGAATTCCAGCGAGCCGAGATGGCGATACGCCTCCGGAATACGCGCCCAGATATACATCGACGCCTTCGGCACGTCCACCATCCAGCCGGCTTCGTGCAAGCCTTTCACCAGCACGTTGCGGCGACTTTCGTAGTTGGCGCGGATTTCTTCCACGCAGCTTTGATCGCCCTCCAGCGCGGCGATCGCAGCCACCTGCACCGGCGTGAAACTGCCATAGTCGTGATAGCTCTTGATGCGCGCCAGCGCCGCCACCAGCTCCTTGTTGCCGACCATGAAGCCGATGCGCCAGCCGGCCATGTTGTAGCTCTTCGATAGCGTGAAGAATTCCACCGCGACGTCGCGCGCGCCTTCCACCTGCATGATCGACGGCGCTTTCCAGCCGTCGAAGGTGATGTCGGCATAAGCCAGGTCATGCACCACGAGGATATTGTGTTCGCGCGCCAGCTTGACCACGCGCTCGAAAAATTCCAGCTCCACGCATTGCGCCGTCGGATTGGACGGGAAGCCCAGCACCATCATCTTCGGCTTGGGATAGCTCTCGCGGATCGCGCGCTCCAGCTCGGAAAAGAAGTCGACATCCGGGCTCATGCGCACCGAGCGGATATCGGCGCCGGCGATCACTGCGCCATAGATATGAATCGGGTAACTCGGATTCGGCACCAGCACGGTGTCGCCCTTGTCCAGCGTCGCCAGCATCAGATGCGCGAGCCCCTCCTTGGAACCGATGGTGACGATGGCTTCGCTATCGGGATTGAAGTCGACGTCGTAGCGGCTCTTGTACCAATGCGTGATGGCCCGGCGCAGGCGCGGGATGCCTTTGGACGCCGAATAACCGTGCGTGTCGGGACGCTGCGCCACTTCGACCAGCTTCTCGACGATGTGTTTGGGCGTGGCGCCGTCGGGATTGCCCATCGACATGTCGATGATGTCTTCGCCGCGACGGCGCGCCGCCATCTTGAGCTCGGCGGTGATGTTGAAAACGTAGGGGGGAAGGCGATCGATGCGCGCAAAGCTGCGCGGACTGCGGGATTGAGTCATGTTGTACTTTCACGTGAGCGCCCGGAACCGTCCGAGCGACGTTGGATCAAGGAGATCCGTCGACGATACTACGTCAATTCTTTTGTGCTTGGGAAGTGCTTTTTCATAAAAATTATTACCATATGTATCGATATGCATCGTCCAGAAAAACTCAACAGTGCCGTCGCTTCGGTAATCGCTACTTTGCACTTTCCTGCGCCAGGAAGGTAATCAGGCTGCGCACCCGCGCCGGCAACAACTTGCCCGGCAAATGCAAGGCATAGACCTGTTCGCCGAAACCGACATCGACGCGCGCCTCCGGATAAAGATCCACCAGACGTCCCGCGGCAATGTCTTCGTCGACGAAATAATCGGGCATCACCGCCATGCACAGCGAACTGCGCGCCGACTCGCGCACCACGTCGAGATCGTTCGACAACAATACCGGTTCCGCCGGGCATTGCAATTTCTTGCCGCTCTGCTGGATCACCGGTTGCACGAACTGCCTGCTGCGCGCGAACCCGGCCAGCGGAACCGTCTGCAAGTCGCCTGCCGCCAGCTCGACAGCATAGCGCCCTGCCAGGTCCGGGCTGGCGCAAAGCCGCCACGAAATGCCGAACAGCTTGCGCGCCACGACATTCTCCGGCAATTGAGAGGCCACGCGGATCGCCAGGTCGACCGGATCGCTGGTGATGTCGACCGCCTGCTCGCTGAAGCGCAAATCGACCTGCACACGCGGATTGGCTTTCATGTAGGACATCAGCAAAGGCTTGAGCCAGACTGCGCCCAGCGCCAGCGGCGCCGAGATGCGCACCAGTCCTGAGGTGTCTTCGTTGAGGCCGTGCGCCAGCATGTTGGCGTCCTTGAGGATATCGGCCATGCGGTCGGCGTGCGCCGCCAGACGATATCCCGCCTCAGTCAGGCCAACGCGGCGCGTGGTGCGCATGAGCAACTGGCAACCCAGCCGCGTTTCTATCGCCTTGATGCGATGGCTCAGCGCCGAACGCGACAGGCTCAGCGCCTTGGCCGCCTTGCTCAGGCTGCCGGCCTTGGCAACGTGGCAAAAGATGATCAGGGAGTTGGCGTCGAGGTTCATGAGGCATTCCGTATTGGTGAATCAATTTCAACAAACTGATGAAGTCAGCATAGCTTATGCGAAACAATTTCGCTTCCTACAATGAGAGCAAGACAAATTTCTTGCATCGCGACGGCTTCTCGACCGCCTCTCGACATCTCATGCACATCGAATCCACCATTCAGATCGCAGCCACCGACGGCTATCAACTCGGCGCGACGCTGTTCTACGCCGACGACTCGCCGCACCCGGAGCGGCTGGCCATCATCAACTGCGCCACCGGCGTCAAGGCAGCCTATTACGCCCGTTATGCGCGTTTTCTGGCGGACCACGGCTACCTCGCGCTGACCTGGGACTATCGCGGCATCGGCGCCTCGCGTCCGGCTTCCTTGCGTGGATTCAAGGCAGGCAAGTCCGACTGGGGCGGCAAGGACTTCGAAGGCGTCCTGCAATGGGCCGCCAACAACTTCCCCGATAGTGAAATCCACGTCGTCGGCCACAGCATCGGCGGCGTCATGCCGGGTTACGCCCCCTCGTGCTGGCGCATCGACCGCCTGCTGCTGGTCGGCGCGCAATATGCCTACTGGCGCGACTATGCGCAGGCTGCGCGGCGGCGCATGTTGCTGAAATGGCATGTGGCGATGCCCTTGCTGGCCGGGCTGCTCGGTTATTTTCCCGGCCGCGCGTTGGGATGGCTGGAGGATCTGCCGGCAGGCGTCGCCCGTGAATGGGCCTTTCGCCGCGCCCGGCTGGAGCATCCCGAGCCTGCCCGCACCGATCATTTCCCCCTGCTCGGCTGCCCCACGCTGGCCTACACCATCAGCGACGATCCCTTCGGCACGCCGGCGGCCGTGACGCGCCTGCTCGACTACTACGTCAACAGCAAGCGTACGCTGGTCAGCCTGACGCCGGAGGATCTGCACCTGAAACAGATCGGCCATTTCGCCTTCTTCCACGACCGCTTTCGCAGCAGCCTCTGGCTGGAGACCTTGCAATGGCTGACGACCGGCACGCATCGCCGTCGCATACTCGGCGAGTGCCCGTCCGCCCGTATCGTGACGGAACAAGCAGAAGACATGGACGCCGCCTAGCTCGTCGTTGCCGCCGCGCGGCGTTCCGGCAATGCCCCGATGGCGATGCCGATGATGATCAGCGCCATGGAAGCGACCAGGCTGAACTCCAGCGGTTCGCCCAGGGCCAGCGACGAACACACGATGCCGAACACCGGCACGCCCAGCAGGCCGAGCGAAGTGCTCATCGCCGGCAAGGCCTGGTTCACCTTGTTGATCGCCCAGTAGGCAATCGCAATGCCGAAGCTGGCGCTGTACAACTGCAAGCCGACCACCTGCGCATTCAACTCGAACTGCGGCGGCCCTTCGAACAGCCAGGCGCACGGCACCAGCACGCAGCTTGCCGTCAACGCCTGCCACACCAGCAGATCGAAGGGCTGGCCGATCCAGCGATGGCCGCGTACATACAGGATGCTCGCGGCCCAGAACATTGCGCCCAGCAAGATCAGGCCGTTGCCGAGCACCGAGGCGTGGTTGCCCCAATCAAACGCCAGCGGGTTGAAGATCAGCACCAGCCCCAGCAAACCGAACACGGTGCCGATGGCGCGCCGCAGGGTAAACGCCTCGCCGAGAAACAGACGCGCACAAGGCGCCACCCACATCGGCGTAGTGTAGGCCAGCACCACGGAACGGCCGGCGGCGACGTGCTGCATGCCGACGTTGCCGAGGATGGAATACGCCGTCATGTGCAGCAGGCCGACGCTCAACACCACCGGCAGATCGCCGCGCCGTGGCAGGATCAGGCGGCCGCGCGCCAGGCACAGGACCAGCAACACCACCGTGCCGATGCACGAACGTATCGCCGTCGACCAGATCGGCGACATGTAATGCAGGATGGCCTTGTTGACCGGCCAGGTGGTGCCCCAGATGATGACCACCACGCCGAGCAACAGGACTGCCTGGCGGGAGGACAAGCTTGATTCGCGCATGTTTTCGCTTTGTTTTGTTATGCCGGCAATGGCAAAAGAACGCCGTCAGGCAATGGTTTTCTCGGCACTGTTTCCGGCCCGATAACGCGCCATCAGCGTGCCGAGGCTGTCGTGCTGATGGCCTTGCGCGTCGAAGTTGTCCGGATCGAGCCAGTGTTCGAACGCGCTCTTGATCTGCGGCCACTCGCTGTCGGTGATCGAGAACCATGCCGTGTCGCGGCTGCGGTTCTTGTACACCACCGCCTTGCGGAAGATGCCTTCGAAGGTGAAACCGTAACGCAGCGCCGCGGCGCGCGAAGGCGCGTTGAGGCTATCGCACTTCCATTCATAACGGCGATAACCCAGCTCGTCGAACGCGCGCCGCATCATGAGGAACATCGCCTCGGTGGCGGCCCGCGTGCGCTGCAGGCGCGGCGAGAAGTTGATGTTGCCCACTTCGATGGCGCCGAAGTTCTGATCCATGCGCATGAACGACGCCACGCCGACGGCGCGGTCGCTGTCCAGATCGACGATGGCGTGCATCATCGGGTCCTTGCTGACGCTCATCTTCTCGACCCATTCGCGATATTCGGCAAAGCCGGCCGGCGGATTAGCGAACAAATAGGTGAAGTTGCGGCCCTCGGCATCGTCGCCGTTGGCGTCGAACAATTGCTCCGCATGCAGCTCGACCCTGATGGGTTCGACACGGCAATAGCGGCCGTACATGGCGACCGGCGGCGGCAATTGGCGCGGCGTCCAATCGGCCAGCGACAGGCCGACCGGCTGGCCGAATTCGTTATAAGCGTGATGAGCGGTAGCTGTTGTCATAGGAAGCATTGGCAATGAAATTGTTGAATGAATCTGCACGAATCCGTGCCATGAGACATAGATTAATGATAAATTTGGTCCTTCAAAAGAGCCAATATTCAGTATTTTCATCAAACCAATGCAAAACAGCCTGAGCACCTCGCCCTCTCCTTTTCCGTTCGACCTGACGGGAATGCATCTCGCGCCCGGCAAAGGACTGGCGGTGCAGTTGTACCAGAGCCTGCGCGATCGCATCCTTGGCGGCCAGATCGATCGCCAGGTCAAACTGCCGACCACGCGCGAGCTGGCGCAGGCGCTCAAGGTGTCGCGCACGACCGTGGTCCGCGCCTACGACCAGTTGTATGCCGAGGGCTACATCAGCGCGCGCGTCGGCGACGGCACCTACGTCTCGGCGCCGGCAAGCGACATTGCCAAAACGCCGCCACCGGCCAAGGCTGTCGTCAAGCCGCGCCTGTCGGCGCTGGGCCAGCGCGTCGCCACGCACGCCAAGCTCATGCCGCAACCCGGCAAGCCGCGCGCATTCCGTCTCGGCGTGCCGGCGCTGGATTTGTTTCCGGGCGACGTGTGGGCGCGGCTGCAAGCGGATTTCTGGCGACGCGCGCCGGAGAACCACATCGGCTACAGCGACCCGGCCGGCGATCCGCAATTGCGCGAAATGCTGGCAGGCTACCTGCGCAATGCGCGTGGCCTGGTGTGCGATCCCGATCAGATCATCATCACCGCCGGCACGCAGCAGGCGCTGTTCATGTGCGCTCAATTGCTGCTCAATCCGGGCGATCTGGCCGCCATGGAAAACCCCGGCTATCCGCGCGCGGCGTCGGCATTGACGCTGACCGGCGGCAAGGTGGTCGGCATCGGCGTCGACGCCGAAGGCCTGATCGCGCAAGAACTGCATGCGCATCGCGACATCCGCCTGACCTATGTCACGCCTTCGCATCAGTATCCCAGCGGCGTCACGCTGTCGCTGGCGCGCCGGCTGGAATTGCTGGCCTGGGCCGAAGCCAATCAGGCCTACATCCTTGAAGACGACTACGACGGCGAGTATCGCTACAGCGGCACGCCGCTGGCCTTGCTGGCGTCGCTGGACCGCAGCGGCCGCGTGCTGTACATGGGTACGTTTTCCAAGATCGCCTTCCCCGGCCTGCGTCTGGGCTACATCGTCGCGCCGCCCGCGCTGGCCAACACGCTGGTCAATCTGCGCATGCAGTACGACCGCCACTCGTCGGTGCCGGAACAGGCCGTGATGGCGGAGTTCATTGCGCAGGGACATTTCCAGCGCCATGTCCGCCGCATGCGCCGCGCCAGCCGCGCGCGCCGCGACACCATGAGCGAGGTGTGGGATCGCATCCGCCCGGGCGGCATCGTGTTGCCCCAGATCGATGCCGGACTGCATTGCACGGTGCGCTTGCCGACGGTCGGGCAGCAGGACGAGATGATCCTGAAGGCGGCGGAAATCGGTGTCGAAATCGACGGTCTGACACGCTTTTGGCTGCCGCATGCCGTCAATGAAAACAAACAAGGCAAACGCGAAAACGGCGGCGGCCTGGTCATGGGATTTGGCGGCGCCGATGAAGCCGCGATCGCGGCGGCGATCAAAGCGCTGGCAAAGGCTTGGCGCTAAGGCGGTTCAAAGGCGCGGCTCAGAGGCGCGCACAATGAAAATAAGAGACAGGAACAACACATGGATTCAAACGTTCTGATCATCGTCGTCGGCGCGATGGTTGCCGGCTTTGTGCAGGGCTTGTCGGGATTTGCGTTCGGATTGGTGGCGATGTCGTTCTGGGTATGGACGATCGATCCGATGATCGCAGCTGCGCTGGTCGTGTTCGGTTCATTGCTGGGACAACTGCTGGCGGTGTTTTCGGTGCGGCGCGGATTCAGGCTGGAGCGCTTGCTGCCTTTTGTGATCGGCGGCCTGTTGGGCATCCCGATCGGCGTGCTCATTTTGCCCTTGCTTGACGCCAACATGTTCAAGCTTCTTCTCGGCGCCTTTCTGGCGGTCTGGTGCCCGGTCATGCTGCTGTTACCCAGGCTCCCGCCCCTGAAATTCGGCGGACGGGCGGCCGATGGCGTGATTGGCGTCATGGGAGGCATCATGGGCGGCATCGGCGGCTTCAGCGGCGTGATTCCCACGCTCTGGTGCAACCTGCGCCGCCTGGACAAGGACGAGCAGCGCTCGATAATCCAGAACTTCAATCTGAGCATGCAAGCCGTGACCCTGGCCACGTATATTTTCAGCGGCATCGTCACGCGCAAGATGTTGCCGATGTTCGGCATCGTGGCGCCGGCCATGCTGATCCCGACGCTATTGGGTACGCGGCTCTATCTGGGCATCAGCGAGGCGACCTTCCGCAAGATCGTGCTGAGCCTGCTGACGCTCTCGGGCATCGCCCTGCTTGCGTCCTCGCTGCCGAAATTGCTGAACTAGCGCGCCAGCCATCCGGCAAAGACCGGAATCAGCCACGGCGCCAGAAATGCCGTCAGCACGCCGTTGAGCCCCATGCCGAGACCGGCGAAGGCGCCCATCTCGGGACTGACCTGAAAGGCGCGCGCCGTGCCGATGCCGTGCGAGGTCACACCCAGCGCAAAACCACGCACTTCCGCCGAATCGATGCGCAGGAGATTGAACAGGAAGCGCGCGGCAATCGCCCCGAAGATGCCGGTGCCGATCACCAGCACCGCAGTCAATGCAGGCAGGCCGCCGAGCTTCTCCGCCACGCCCATCGCGATCGGCGTCGTCGCGGATTTGGGCCCGATCGACACCGCCAATTGATAGGAACCGCCCAGCAACACGGTCAGGGTCACCGCCGAGACGATCGCCGTGGCCGAACCGGCCAGCAAACCGCACAACAACGGCAGGAAGGACTGGCGCAAACGCGGCAGCTGGCGCGCCAGCGGAATCGCCAGCGCCACCGTCGCCGGTCCCAGCAGGAAGTGGACGAACTGCGCGCCGGCAAAGTATTCGCTGTACGGCATGCCGCTCGCCAGCAGCACCAGGCTGACCAGGGCAATCGCTATCGCCACCGGATTGGCCAGCGGCGAAAACTTGCAACGGCCGTAAATCCAGTATGCGACGACGTAAGCGCACAAGGTCAGCGTCAGGCCCAGCAACGGCGAGGCCGACAGATACACCCAGATCAGCCCCAGCGGCGGCAGCTCATGCATGTCCATCCCCGTTATCGCTCATGTTCTCATTGAGATTGTCACGCCGTTTCTGCCAGTTCATGACCGCGCGCGTGACGGCGGCAGTGACGGCCAGCGTCAGCAAAGTGCTGATTGCGACCGCCAGAATGACCGTCATCCAGTGCCCTCGCACCTGCCCGGCTGCGGCGACGATGCCCACGCCGGCCGGCACGAACAGCAGCGACAAATGCCGCAGCAGTTCGGAAGCCGTCGCTTCGACTTTTTCCAGCAAAGGCGGATACGCCGCCAGGCTGAAAAACAGCAGCAGCATGCCGACGACGGGACCGGGGATCGGGAGTTTCAGGGCGTAGGCGATGCCTTCGCCGAGACATTGGAACACCAGCAGGGTCGCGAAACTGGCAAGCATTTCACTCCCCCACGGGCAAATAAATCAGGTTAGTTTGGCTTCTTCAAAACGTTGCGACAGTTCAGCACGCAATTTCTTGCGCAGCTTGGCTGCTTCGAAGCGGCGCTTTTCTTCCGCCGTGAACGGACGCAGCGACGGCACCGCCACCGGCTTGCGCTCGCCGTCGACGGCCACCATGGTGAAGAAGCAGCTGTTCACGTGGCGCACTTCCTGGGTGCGAATGTTCTCGGCCACCACCTTGATGCCCACTTCCATCGACGACGTGCCGGTATGGTTGACGCTGGCAAGGAAACTCACCAGTTCGCCGACATGGATGGGCTGGCGAAACATCACCTGGTCCACGCTCAACGTCACCACGTATTGACCGGCGTAACGGCTGGCGCACGCGTAGGCAACCTGGTCGAGGAATTTGAGAATGGTGCCGCCGTGCACGTTGCCGGAAAAATTGGCCATGTCGGGCGTCATCAGGACGGTCATGGTGAGTTGGTGAGATGGCATGTCCATGGTGCGCGGCTTTCTCTTTTTGGATGAGTTCAGGTCGTGTATGCGTTATTTACGCGTTATTTACGTCACGCCGCCGGCGAACTTGAAGCTGCCCAGCCCCTTGCTTCATTCGATTTTGCGACGCAGCGCAACAAAGCGGAAAGACTAACTGGAATAATCCCGCCAGGCAAGTCAAAACACCATCCGTCAGCGCCTCTGCTCAGGCCGTTTTTGAGAAATGCGCCTCGGCATTGCGCAAGAACTTGTCAACCGACGCGGTAATCGCTTCCGGCGACCAGCCTGCCATATGCGGCGTCAGCACCACGTTCTTGAATTCCAGCAGTTCCAACGGCGGCTTGGGTTCGCTTTCATAGACGTCCAGACCGGCGCCGCCCAGTTCGCCCCGGCGCAAGGCTTCGGCCAGCGCTGCAGTATCGACCACGCTGCCGCGCGAGATATTGACCAGAAAGCCCTTGGGGCCCAGCGCCTGCAATTCGCGCGCGCCGACCAGATGTCGCGTGGCCGCACCACCGGGTGTCGCCGTCACCAGCACGTCGCACCAACTCGCCAACTGGGGCACGCTTTCGAAATAACGGTAATCGACGTCGTCGCGGCGCGAGCGGTTGAAATAGCCGATTTCCATGTCGAAGGCGGCCGCACGACGCGCGATCTTCTTGCCGATCGCGCCCAACCCCGCCACGCCCAGGCGTTTGCCCGCCAGTTGCGGCGGCAAGACCAATGTTTCGCGCCAGATGCCTGCGCGGCAGGCGATGTCGAGCTGCGGAATATTGCGCATCACGGCCAGTACCAGCCCCATGGCGTGATCGGCGACGCAATCGTCGTTGGTGCCGGCGCCGGTGGCGATCCTGATGCCGCGCTTTTCGGCATGTGCGCTGTCGATATTCTCGAAACCTGCGCCGAGGGCGCAGACCAGTTCCAGTTGGTTCAAAGTGTCCATCTCGGCCGCGGTCAGCCCGGTCGAACCATTGGTCAGCACCACTTTGACGTCTTTGGCGATACCGGGAATGGCCGCGTCGCGCGTCTGCTTGTCGGGTGCATAAAGGATCTCGAAAGCACCGCCGATGGTGGCCTTGCTTTGTTCGGAAAGATGAATAAGGACCAGGAGTTGAGGTTTCATTGTCGGATTGAAATGGAAGAGAAAGGCGTAATCTGTACCCATACAATTTTATGTTGAATTGCGTTGCGACGCGCGGCCATCCTCAGGTACACCGAAAGCAACATTGCCGGCGCTTGTGCTTGACGCATGATTTCTCATCCTTTATATTGCGCCCATCTCAATTTTTGGTGAAAACACGAAGTGGACAGTTGTTCTAGTTACTTAATGCAGACGGGTCGATAACCCGGACCAGCTTTCCCTCGCAGCGCCATCCCTGCTGCAGCCGAAGTTGTTCCGGTTGCAGTGTCGCGGTGAATTCTCACCCTTCCCTTTTCTTCCCGTCTTTTCATTTTCAATGCTTGCGCAGGCGCGCTATTGTTCGCGCCGGCAAGAACGATGTGCACACGCCTATGGGCTTATGGGCCTGGGCGTCGCGCGCATCCGGACAGGGAAGGATTTTTACCCATGGATGCACACGTTTTCGCGTTACGCATTTTGCTGGCGCTGGTTCTCGGCTCCATCATCGGCGCCGAACGGCAAATGCGCCAGCGCATGGCCGGCTTGCGCACCAATGCGCTGGTGTCGACCGGCGCGGCGCTGTTTGTCATGGTCTCGGCCTTCGAGACCGACCCGCAGGGTGCCACGCGCATCGCCTCTTACGTCGTCTCCGGCATCGGCTTTCTCGGCGCCGGCGTGATCATGCGCGAAGGCATCAACGTGCGCGGCCTCAATACCGCCGCCACCTTGTGGTGCTCCGCCGCCATCGGCGTGCTGTCCGGTCTCGGCCATCCGCTGGAAGCCGGCATCGGCGCAGGCGCCATCCTGGGCGCCAACGTACTGTTGCGCAGCGTCGCCCATCTGATCAACAAACAGGATCTGCAGCGCGCAACGGAAATCGAACAGGTCTACCGCCTCTCCATCGTCTGCCGTCCCGACGATGAAGTGCAGGTCCGCACGCTGATGCTGCATATGCTCAACGGCATGCCGCACCTGATCGTGCAATCGCTGCACAGCGAAGACCTTCCTTCCGGCAATCATCTGGAGGTACGCGCCGACCTGATCACCTCACCCAGCAATCATCTGCAACTGGAGCAGATCGTCAGTCGGGTCAGCCTTGAAAAAGGCGTCAGCGCCGCGCGTTGGGCGGTACTCAATGTCGTCGAAGTATAGGATCAGGACGTTATAGAAATCATATAAAGGGTCGTCCCGCGCCGCCAGGCGACAGGGACGGTCCAGGGGAAGGAGCAACACCATGCGCATTACCAAACTGGAAACCAAACTCGACACCTTTTTCAACGGCAACTATTTTCTGAACAATACGTCGTCGCCCGCCGCGCCACAACGCCTTCCTTATGAAGTGATCGCATCGTGCCGCTGCAACGAGGCCCAGCGGATTGAAGAACTGATCTTGCTGCAGCTGCAGGATGGCTTCGACCAGGGTTACGAATTGGAAATCACGCCACGCGCACACCTGCAACTGGTCGACTACACCATCTCGCTGGCCTGCTCCACCGCCGAACGCGCCGCTTTGGTGCGTCTGGTCAGCCGCCTCGGGTTGGAAAAAAGCATCCGCAGCGTGCGTTGGCAAAGCGTGCCGGGCGCGCGCGGCTGAGTCGCGCGGTGCGCCGCTGCATCATCGGCAAAACACGCGGTGAAGCGGCCGCCGCGATTGTATGGGCCAGTGAAAGAAGCAAGAGAAATAAGAGGGATTAATTCGTCTTCTCTTTGCGCACATCTCCTGTCAATGCTGCTATCGTGTAACCAATCCGCTGCATTAAAACAAACACATTGCATCGGCGGCAAAAACACCCATTGTTATAGCCCGTAGTTATGTTTCAGCGATATCCGTTCACAGAACGAAAATGGAATCGATATAGATGACTACCCTTGAAGAGGCGCCGGCCTCCTCCAGCGCCAAGCGCGTCAACATTCGTATTTTTGCTACCGTCTTCGTCGGGCTGGTCTGCATTTCCATCCTTGCGCTGCATATCTTCTTTTCGTGGAATGTTCGCAGCAAGGACATCGACGATGCCCAGGTCGCCACCGCCAACCTGTCGCGCGCGCTGGCCGAGCATGCCGAAGCGACGCTGACTTCGGCCGATTCGGTGCTGTTCGGCATGGTGCAGCGCCTGGAAGTGGAAGGCAACGATCGCGAAGCTCTGGCGCGCCTGTATCCGCTGCTGGCGTCCTACGTCAAGGAGCTGCCGCAACTGCAAGGCCTCTTCATCTACGACCAGACCGGAAAATGGCTGGTGAATTCGCTCGACGACTCGCCCTGGATGCTGAACAACGCGGATCGCGAGTATTTCATCTTCCACATGACCCATACCGATCGCAACGCGCACATCGGTCTGCCGGTCAAGAGCCGCTCGACCGGCGACTGGATCATTCCCGTCTCGCGACGCATCAATCGGCCTGACGGCAGTTTCGCAGGCGTCGCGCTGGCCACGGTGCCCGTCGATTATTTCCTCAAGTTTTACGCCAGCTTCGACACCGGCAAAAAAGGCGAAATCCTGCTGGCGTCGCAGGCCGGCATCTTGCTGGCGGAACTTCCGCTGCAGGCCGACTCCATCGGCAAGAACATCAGCAACGAGAATCTCGTCAGCGAACACACCCGTCGCAACAAGCGCGGCGTCGCCCTGATCCAGTCGCCGCGCGACGGCTTACTGCGCATATACAGCTACAAGCGTCTGGAGAAATATCCGCTGTTCGTCACCGCGGGCGTTTCTTACGATGAAGTCCTCTCCGGCTGGCGCACCGAAACGCTGCTGCAATCGATAGGCGTGTTGATTCTGGTGGCCATGCTGGCCTGGCTGGGCAAGCGCCTGGTCAATCAGATCAAGCTGCGCGCCCAGGCCCAGCAAAAGCTGCTGTCCGCGCGCGAACAACTTGTGGAAATGAACAAAACGTTGCAGAAGATGGCGCTGGAAGACAGCCTCACCGGGGTCGCCAACCGGCGTCAGTTCGACGTTACGCTGGCCAACGAATTCAACCGAGCCAAGCGTGAAAGCCAGTCGCTGGCGCTGTTGATGATCGACGTCGACCATTTCAAGAAATACAACGACACCTACGGCCATCCGGCCGGCGACGTCTGCCTGCAAAAGATCGGCAAAGTCATCAAGATGAACCGCCCGGGCGACCTGTCGGCGCGTTATGGCGGTGAGGAGTTCGCCATCTTGCTGCCCAACACCGATCTGGAAGGGGCAGTCAGCGTCGCCGAGAAAATCTGCGCCGACGTGCGTAGTCTCAACATTCCGCACGGTAAGAATCCGACCGGCATCGTCACCATCAGCGTCGGCGTGCAGGCAATCGTACCGACCAAGAACTGCAACCTGATGGATCTGGTCAGCGCCGCCGACAAGGCGCTCTATACCGCCAAGGCGCGCGGACGCAACCAGGTGTGCAGCAGCGACGACAAAATTCCGCCGGCCTGCGGGCCAGCCTGAACACGCTCCGCGACGCTCAGTGATGCGGCAGCATTTCCACCGCTGCCTTTCTGGCTTCCCGCTCTGCCGATTTTTCATCTTCAAAGATGGTGTCCAGCAAGACGCGCTGGGACGGGAAAATGGCGTTGCGATGCATGGGGTTGGTTGACGGACCGAAGATGGCCACCGTCGCCGCCCAGTTATTGCGGTCCGAAACCAGCTTCACCCCCGAATACTCGATTTCGTAGTCCCCTACCTGTTCTATCGGCATGATGTCTCCTCGTCTGCGTGCGGTCATTCATGGCTGTCGGAAGCTGCGATCCACGGCGTCCCGCTCTTCCGTTTTCTATTCTACAAACTCACATCAATGTGCATCGGTATCGGTGGTGCGATCGCCCAGATGACTGATCGCGTAGCCCTTTTCGCCGATCTGGTGAAAAGCGTCATCGGGATTGAGGGTGTAATGCTTGCCGCCATCGCGCTCAAAATCCACATTCAATTCATGCACCAGCCAGTCTGTGCTGGCGACTTCCTGAGGCAAAAGCTTCTCGGTCGGAACGACGAGATAAGAACAAAGATTGCTGTCTTCAGACCTTTTGTACACGTCCACTTTCATCATTTCTCCCTTGCCGGTTTGTCAATCACATCATCACGTCAATCATGATCGGAAATACGTGCTTTTCAGCATGATCTTCAAGTGGGACTAGGGCAAAAATCATTAGTTCAACCCGATTTCTGCGACCACCAAGCTGCGACTTCGGGTCGCATTTTCGTCTTCTTTGCGATACTGCGATACGCGCCGACAGTCTTCGGCTTCTTCTCTCCACCATACACCATCCATGCAGGATTGCAGGGGTTGCCGCCTCTCGCATCTTAAGTTCCTGTTTGTGGAATAATGCTCCGACGTCTGTCGCGCCGATAAAAACGCTCCAAAAACCCCCGCAACAAGGAAGAACGAACTGAACCGCATCGAGCAGCTAAGAATCTTTTGCATGGCAGCAGAAAGCGCCAGCTTTCGCGAGGCCGCCGTGCGCATGGGCATCTCGCCGCAAGTGGTCACGCGCGCCGTCAAGGAACTGGAAACGGCTTTCGGGGAGTTGCTGTTTCATCGCAATACCCGCCAGGTACGCATCACCGCGTTCGGCGAACGCCTCATGCATCGCGCCCGCATGTCGATCAATGCGCTCGACGATTTGTTTCTCGACAACAATCACCGCAACGACAATGAATTGCGCGGCATCGTCCGCATCACGGCACCCAGCACCCTCACGCGCACCTACCTGCTGCCGCTGCTCAACAAGATTGCGCTCGACCATCCCAACATCACGCTGGACCTGCGCCTGTCGGAAGTCATCACCGATGCGGTCGACGACAAGATCGACATCGGCATCCGCGTCGGCTTTCTGCGCGACAGCCGCTATGTGGCGCGCGCCGTCGCCAAGGTGGCGTTTTTCGTCTGCGCCAGCCCGGCGCTGATTGCGCGCTGCGGCGTGCCGACCACGCTGGAACAACTGGTGGAGCGCCCCATGAGCGCCATCGTCGACCGCAACACCGGCCGTCTCTGGCCCTGGTATTTCGCCGACGGCCAGCAGGTCGGCCCGCGCCTGCCGGCCTTCATTACCGACGATCCCGATACCGAGCGCCGCTCCGTGCTCGACGGCGTGGCCTTCGGCCAACTGGCGGCCTTCATGGCCATGCCTTATATCCGCAACGGCGAACTGGTGACGGTGCTGCCGGAGCTGGAACCGACGCCGTGGGACCTCTACGTCTACCGCCCCCAGCGCGGCCCGGTTCCTGCCCGCGTACGGCTGGTATTCGATGCGCTGGTGGAGGCGCTTTCCGCTTCAGACGATTTTCCGATCGGCTCAAAGTCGGCTACCTGAAGCAATCCCTCCATTATTCCTCAATCAGGAATCTAGAATTCCAAAGCTTTTCATTTCAACGCGCACTAATCATTGCGATACTCCAACAACTCGCAGGATTTGCTGCTACATTGCCTATGGCAGCGAAATATTCCTTCACTAGGTCTCCCCCAAGTCGGAAAGGTATAGGAACAATGCCCACGCTCACCATCAACGGCAAACAGCACAACGTCGATTTGCCCGAAGACACTCCCATCCTCTGGACCTTGCGCGATCAGCTCGGCATGACCGGCACCAAATTCGGCTGCGGCATGGCCTTGTGCGGCGCCTGTACGGTGCACCTGGACGGCCAGCCGATCCGCTCCTGCATCACGCCGATTTCGGCCGCCGCCGGCAAACAGATCACCACCATCGAAGCAGTTGCACAAGACAAGGTCGGCAAATCGGTGCAAGACGCCTGGATGGCGCTGGGCGTGCCGCAATGCGGCTATTGCCAGGCCGGCCAGATCATGTCCGCCACGGCGCTGCTGAAGACCACGCCGAACCCGACCGACAAGGACATTGACGACGCCATGAGCGGCAACATCTGCCGCTGCGGCACCTACACCCGTATCAAAGCCGCCATCAAGCAGGCCGCGGCACAGAACGGAGGTGCAAAATGAGCGCAGGAATGAGTACACGCGTCGATGAACTCGGCAAAGTACAACTGAGCCGCCGCAGCCTGCTCAAAGGCATGGTCTCCTTCACCGGCCTGGCGCTGACGGTCGGCAGCAATGGCATTGTCGGCATCGCCACGGCCGCCGACGCGCCCAAATACGGCGGCGACGGCATGCCGGGCGGACTCAAGGACAGCGCGCTGCTGTTCGTCTCGATCGGCGCCGACGGCATCGTCACCATCGTCGCCCACCGCTCCGAAATGGGCCAGGGCGTGCGCACCAGCCTGCCGATGGTGGTGGCCGATGAACTGGAAGCCGACTGGAGTCGCGTGCGCGTGCTGCAGGCGCAAGGCGACCAGGAAAAATACGGCAACCAGAACACCGACGGCTCGCGCAGCATGCGCCATTCTTTCGGCCCCATGCGCCAGGTCGGCGCCACCGCCCGCCTGATGCTGGAAACCGCCGCCGCGGCGCGCTGGAAAGTCCCGGTCGCCGAAGTCGAAACCAGGAACCACGAACTCATCCACAAGCCCAGCGGCCGCAAGCTCGGCTTCGGCGACGTCGCCGCAGAAGCCGCCAAATTGCCGCTGCCGGCACGCGACGCCGTCCATCTCAAGACGCCGCAACAGTTCCGCTACATCGGCAAGGACAGCACGCGCGGCATCGACCTGCATGACATCGTCACCGGCAACACGCAATACGGCATCGACACCCGCCTCGAAGGCATGGTCTACGCCGTGATCGCCCGCCCTCCGGTATATGGCGGCAAGCTGGCCGGCGTCGACAGCAGCGAAGCACTGAAAATCCCCGGCGTGATCCGCGTCGTCGAACTCAAGGGCAGCCCGCCGCCGGCATTGTTCAATCCGCTCGGCGGCGTCGCCGTGATCGCGCGCAACACCTGGGCCGCCATCAAGGGCCGCGAAGCGCTCAAGCTGACCTGGGACAACGGTCCCAACGCGTCTTACGATTCGGCCGAATACCGCAAGACCATGGAAGCCGCTGCGCGCAAACCGGCCAAGGCCGTGCGCAACAACGGCGACGCGATGGCCGCGCTGTCAACGGCAACACGTCGCATCGAGGCCGAATATTATCTGCCGCACATCGCCCACGCGACCATGGAGCCGCCTGCGGCCGTCGCCCGCATCGTCGACGGCAAGTGCGAAGTCTGGGCCTGCGTGCAGGCGCCGCAAGCCACGCGCGAAACCGTGGCCGGCCATCTGGGCCTGAAGCCGGAGCAAGTCACCGTCAACGTCACCTTGCTGGGCGGCGGTTTCGGCCGCAAGTCCAAGCCCGACTTCGCCGCCGAAGCGGCCCTGCTGTCCAAGGCCATGAACGGCGCGCCGGTCAAGGTCACCTGGACGCGTGAAGACGACATCCACCACGACTATCTGCACACCGTTTCCGTCGAACACCTGGAAGCTGCGCTCGACGCCAACGGCAAGGTCAACGCCTGGCTGCACCGCACGGTCGCGCCGACCATCGCTTCGATCTTCGTCGCCGGCGCCAAGGGCGAAGCGCCGTTCGAACTGGGCATGTCGGCGATCAACATTCCTTACGCGATTCCGAATTTCCGCGTGGAAGCGCCGGAAGTCGAGGCGCACGCGCGCATCGGCTGGTTCCGTTCGGTATCGAACATTCCGCATGCTTTCGCGGTCCAATCTTTCAGCGCCGAACTGGCAGCGGCGGCCAAGCGCGATCATCGCGACTACCTGCTTGAACTCATCGGCCCGGCACGCAAGATCAGTCCGTCGGAGATGTCCGACGGCTGGAACTACGGCGAATCGCCTGAACGTTATCCGCTCGATACCGGCCGCATGCGCGGCGTGATCGAACTGGCAACGGCAAAGGCCGGCTGGGGACGCAAGCTGCCCAAGGGCCGCGGACTCGGATTGGCGGTATGCTACAGCTTCGTCACGTATATCGCGGCGGTGGTCGAAGTGGTCGTCAACGACGAAGGCGAAGTATCGATCCCGCGCGTCGACATCGCCGTCGATTGCGGCCCGTCGATCAACCCGGACCGCATCCGCTCGCAAGTCGAAGGCGCCTGCATCATGGGCATCAGCCTGGCGATGACGGGTGAGATCTCGTTCAAGAACGGCGCCGTGGAACAAAGCAACTTCCACGACTACGAAGTCTTGCGCGCCTTCGCCGCACCGGGACAAATCCAGGTGCACATCGTGCCGCATGCGCTGGACGTGCCGCTGGGCGGCGTCGGCGAACCGGCCACGCCGACCATTGCGCCGGCGCTGTGCAATGCAATCTTTGCGGCAACCGGCAAGCGCATCCGCCAGTTGCCGATACGCGAGCAGCTGAAAAAAGCATGACGACGGAAACCTGCAAGACAAACCGTCAGTTTTAGTCAACACGGAGCACCCATGGAATCCATCGACTTCGACGTTCTCAATACCGCCCTCGCCTGGCACGAGCAGGGGCACCGCGTCCTGCTCGGCACCGTCATCCATACCTGGGGATCGGCGCCGCGCCCGGTCGGCTCGATGATGGCGATTCGCGGCGATGGCCATGTCCGTGGTTCCGTTTCCGGCGGCTGCGTGGAGGACGATCTGATCCGTCGCATCCAAGCCGGCGAATTGCAGGATGCCTTGCCGTTCGAGTTGAAATACGGACTCACCGCCGACGAGGCGCATCGTTTCGGCCTGCCTTGCGGCGGCACCCTGGAAATCATGATGGAGCCGGTCTCGGCCATGTCGCGCATCGCGGAATTGCTGGCAGCCGTGCGCCAGGGCCTGCGCGTCACGCGCACGCTGGATCTCGACACCGGCGCGGCAACGCTTTCCACCGACAGCAACGCACGCCAGACGCTGGTGCAGGATCGCCAACTCATTGCGCCCTTCGGCCCGCGTTACCGCCTGATCATCATCGGCGCCGCACAGATGTCGCGCTATGTCGCGCAGTTTGCGCTGGCGCTGGACTATCAGGTGATCGTCTGCGATCCGCGCGAAGAATATCTGAAGGAATGGGATATCGCCGGCGTCGAGCTGTCCGACGAGATGCCCGATGATCTGCTGCTGCGCCTGCAACTGGACGCCAACAGCGCCGTCGTGACGCTCACCCACGACCCCAAACTGGACGACATGGCGCTGATCGAAGCGCTCAAGTCGCCGGCCTTCTATATCGGCGCCATCGGCTCGCGCACCAACAACATCAAGCGCCGCGAGCGGCTGGCATTGTTCGACATCAGCAGCGCCGAGATCGACAAGCTGCACGGCCCCGTCGGCCTGTTCCTCGGCGCGCGCACGCCGCCCGAAATCGCCGTCGCCATCCTGGCCGAAATGACCGCCATCCGCAACGGCGTCTCCATCTCGCAGACCCATGCCGCACGCACCGATCCCCTTCCCGGCGCCGAAGGCGGCGGCAGTTGCATGGTCGGCGAATTCACGAAATAAAAGGGTTGCCGCAAAAGGGTTGCCGCGTTCCCTCAGGGCGAGGAGAAGGCAGCGGCAAGATCGTCTCTTGTGTCGATGTCGCGGTGAATGCCGGGGTCGTTGACGGGGATGTCATTGACCGGGAACCTCTTCAGCAATTCCCGCGCACCGCGATCGCCGCTCAGTTGCAGCAATGCGTCCAGATGGCGGCGGCTGAAGGCAACCGGGTTGCCGCGTTGTCCCAGATAAGCCGGCACGGCGATGTCGACGCCGTCCTTGAGCGCCGCCAGCAAGCCGCCATGCGTCGACGCCAGCACATGCGGCATGTCGCCCAGCGCGATGATCCATCCTGCGACATCCCGCGCATGCCGCACGCCGCACATCAGCGAGGCGCTCATGCCCTCGGCTGCATCGGCGCATTCCACCACCTCGCAACCGATTGCCGCAAGACGCCGGCCAACCTCTCCCGGCAGATCGTTGACCACGGCGACGACCGGCAGCACACTCAGGAGCCTGCGCGCCGCGGCTTCAACGACGCAGTCGTCCGTATCCGGCAAACGCGCCAGCAATTTGTTGTCGGCGCCACCGGCATCGAAGCGCGAGCCTTTTCCGGCAGCCAGCAAGAGGCCGCGAAAGGAAGAAGAGGAAGGGAAAAGAGTAGAAGTGGCGGAGATCATGGACGCCAATTATCCATCAAAACAACGTCCGTGCAACTTCGACACGGCATCGTCAGTCGGCTTTCCCGTACCGCAGCAGGAAACGGGTGCAATCGTCCACGGCCAGCGGCCTGCTGAAGTAATAGCCCTGCACCTTGTCGCAGCCGCTCTGCTTCATGACATCGTGCTGCCCCTGCTCTTCCACGCCTTCGGCCAGCACTTCCAGATGCAGACTGCGCGCCAGGGCAATGACGGCCTTGGAGATGGCCAGATCGTCGGCGTCCGTGGTGACATCGCGTACGAAGGATTGATCGATTTTTAACTGATCCACCGGAAAGCGCTTGAGATAGTTGAGGTTGGAATAGCCGGTGCCGAAGTCATCGATTGACAGACGTATGCCCATGGCTTTGAGCGATTGCATGACCTCGATGCTTTTCTCCGGCGTTTCCATCGAGGCGCTTTCGGTCAGTTCCAGCTCCAGGCAACGCGAATCGAGCCCGCTGTCGTCCAGCGCCTTGCGCACCACGCTGGCCAGATTCTTCAGGGCGAACTGCTTTGCCGACAAATTGACCGCCATCGTCAGCCCGTGCATCCCCATGTCGTGCCAGCGCTTGCCCTGTTCGCAAGCCGTGCGCAAAACCCATTCTCCGATCGGCACGATCAATCCGGTTTCTTCCGCCAGCGGGATGAACTGCAGCGGCGAAACCATGCCCTTTTCAGGATGTTGCCAGCGCAGCAGGGCTTCGATGCCGACGACCTTGCCGCTTTCCAGCGATATCTGCGGCTGATAGTGCAGGATCAGCTCGTTCTTCTGCACCGCCTGACGCAGCTGCGAGGCCATTTGCAACCGGTAGCTGACCTGGCTGTTCAGGCTCGGCGTATAGAACTGGAAACGCTCCAGCACGTTGTCCATGGCGCGATGCATGGCGACCTCGGCCGCTTGCAGCAGGGCGTCGCCGTTGTCGCCGTCATTGGGATAGACGGTCACGCCGATGTTCGATTCCAGATAGACGCCCTCGCTGTCGTCGACGTGATACGGCAGATCGAGCACGTCGATGATCTCTTGCACCGCCATGGCGATCTGGTCTTGCGCAGGTACATGCAACACCATCGCAAAGCTGGTGTCGCCGAAGCGCGCCAGCGTCGCGTCATGCTGCATCAATTCCGCCAGGCGGCGACCGGCTTCCACCAGCGCCTCTTCGCTCAGTTTCAACCCCAGGCTTTCACGCACGGCGATGGCGCCGCGCACGCCGATGAGGATGACGGCGATCAGGCCGGGCCGTTGTTCGCGCTCCACCCGCGTGATGCCTTGCTCCAGCCGGTCGCGCAACAGGCTGCGATTGGGCAGGCCGGTCAGGACGTCGTAGTTGCTCAGGCGATGCACGCGATCTTCCGCCTGGCGCCATTGCGTGATGTCGATGCCGCTGCAAATGAAATTGAACGCCAGTCCGCTGTCGTCCTGCAGGAAGGTGGTCAACCACAGGATCTCGCGCCGCTCGCCGCCGGCCGTCATCCAGCGGCTTTGATATTGCAGCGGCTGTGTCTGCAGATGCCAGTGCAAGAAGTGATTGCGCACCGGTTCGATCTCTTCCGTCGGAAAGAAAACATCCCAGAACTGCTTGTCCTGCACCTGCGACAGCGTGTAACCGGTGGTACGCTCGGCGGCCTGATTGAAGCGCATGATGCGACCGTCCTTGTCCAGCATCATGCCCAGCGCGCCGGTGGTGTCGAAGATGGCGGACAGCAGATTGCGTTCAGTCTGCAACGCCTGTTCCATCTTGCGGCGGATCTTGTTCTGGTGCGCTTCCTGCAGGGCGCGCTCCACGGCGGACGGCAGGCGCGCAAGATTGGACTTGAGCACATAGTCGTAAGCACCGTGTTTCAACGCCTTGATGGCGCGCTCCTCGCCCATGGTGCCGGACACGAACAGGAACGGCGTACTCGGCGTCGTTTCCTGCACGATTTGCAGCGCCGACATGCCGTCGAAGGTGGGCAGGGAAAAATCGCCCAGAACGATATCCGGCTGATAATTGCTCAAGGCGTCGACGAACGCATCCTCGGTGTCCACCTGGCGAACATCGCAGGCAATCCCGGCACGCACCAGCTCATAACGCGACAATTCAACATCGTCGGGATCGTCCTCGACCATCAGAATCTTGAGTGTGCCTCTTCTCATCCCCATGTCCTATGTTCAGGATACCGGCACCCGATTGACGAGCATCCAGTAGAAACCGGCCTTTTCCACCTCTTCCTGGAAACTTTCGAAATCCACCGGCTTGACGATGTAACTGTTGACGCCAAGCTGGTAGCACTCGCTCAGATCCTGCTCTTCGGCGGACGAGGTCAGCATGACGACCGGGATCGCTCGCGTGACGGGATCTTCCTTGATCTTGCGCAGTACGTCGATGCCGCTGACCTTGGGCAGCTTGATGTCCAGCAAGATCAGCTTGAGCGGCTCGTCCTGCGCGCGATGTGCATAGCTGCCCTTGGAGAAAATGAAATCCAGCGCATCCGCGCCGTCCTGCACCCACTCCACCTTGTTGGCGAGCTTCTTCCTTTGCAGCGCGCGCAGCGACAACTCGGCATCGTAGGGATTGTCTTCCACCAGCAAAATGTCGATCTTTTCAAAGTTGCTCATTGCCACCCTCTCCGCCATCCTTTCGCAACACCACAGGCAGCGTGAAATGAAACGCTGCTCCTTCGCCGACGGCGCCTTCAGCCCAGACGCGTCCACCGTGGCGCGTCACGATGCGATGCACGATCGCCAGGCCGACGCCGGTCCCCTCGAACTCGCTGACGCGATGCAGGCGCTGGAACACGCCGAACAGCTTGTTGTAATAGCGCATGTCAAAACCGGCGCCGTTGTCGCTGACCGTGTACGTCAGCATGCCGCCATCCACTGCTCCCTTGATCGTGATATGCGCCTGTTCGCGCTTGGCGCTGAACTTGCAAGCATTGGACAGCAGGTTGAACCAGACCTGCCTGATCAAGGTAAGGTCGCCTCGCGCCACGGGCAACTCGTCCATCGACAGCGTGGTGGTGTTGGTTGCCGCGCTCGTGGCATCGTTGAACGCAGCCTGCGCCAGCGCCGCCATGTCGAGATGGCCGTAGTTGAGCTCCTTGCGTCCCAGGCGAGAAAACTCCAGCAGTTCATCAATCAGCCGCCCCATGTTGCGGGTGTTGTTGCGGATGATTTCCAGCTTGCGCCGTCCTTCCTCGTCCAGTTGTTCGGCGATGTCTTCTTCCAGCATGCGCGCAAAACCGTCGATGGCGCGCAGCGGCGCGCGCAAATCATGCGAAACCGAATAGCTGAAGCTCTCCAGTTCCTTGTTGCTGGCCTCCAGTTTTTCGATGTTGTTCTTGAGCTGCCGCGTCAGTTCGCGGTTGGTCTCCTCCAGCTTGCCGCGCGCAAGGATTTCAAGCTTGAGGGCGCGATTGAGCGCATGCAGGTGTTGATTGCCGGCAGCAACATCCTCAGTCGACTCCGAAAGTTCCAGTTCATCCGCGCCGATACTTTTTTGCAGTTCCTCATGCAAGCGACCCAGCTCATCGCGATTTTTCTTGAGCAACACATAGGACGTGATGTCTTCCACGCGATGCATGATGTAGAGAATGTTGCGCGCCTCATCCATCACGGGGAAGTTCGACGGACTCCAATAACGCTCCTCAAAGCCGCTGCCGTCGGGCCGCGGCACATCGTACTTCTGCATTGCCATGGCGTCCGGCATTTTGGTCGCCAGCACCAGGTCCAGGGAGCGACGCAGGTTGGCGACGCCGTCGGCATTGGGGTCGTCCGGATTGTCAGGAAAAACATCGAACAGATGACGTCCGATAATGTGTTCGCGTCGCGTCAGGGTCGCCTGCAGATAGGCATCGCTGACGGCGGTAATAGTGAAGTCGGGCAGCAGGACCAGAAACAGTCCCGGCACCGATTCGAACAGCAATCGAAAATCTGCAATCCCCTTTGCGCAGACCTGTAATGTCATCGCTTATGTCCGTATCTTGAAAGAGCCGCAAGGATCTCGAGTAGCACGTCGAGTACCAAGCCGCATGCTTCGCACCCCGCACATTGTCATGTCAGGGCAGACTTAATTTTCTTGATTTTCTTAATTTCTTGCTTGGTTCTTGTTGGTCATGAAGCGCTTCGAAAGTGCGCAAAACTCGGTCAGTGGAACAAGGCTGATTGTTTATATTTTTGTAAAACCCGGGTGACGAGTCCAATGTACCTAATTGATAGTTACATTTCAAGCGTACGTAACGGGTTTTGAAGAGGCGTGTGCAAAACTTGATTTTTTGCCAATCAACATCTTCCCGGTAGGTTGAAAAATGCCATCAACCGAGGCGGCTTTGCAACCATGTCGAGGCACCCGCAAGGCTGCGGAAATCGGAAAGGGAACGGCATTCGATATGCGGCTGGCGCTCGCGCAGCATGCGCGACAACGCCGAACCCGGGCCGAGTTCCAGCGCGACGGCAATACCTCGTTCCGCGCAGGCGTCCATGCACGCCGACCACTGGATGGTGTCAGTCAGTTGCTCTGCGAGACTGTGCTTCGCCGCATCTTTGTCGCGGATCTCTTGCGCCGAAATACCGGCCAGGACGGGAGTGACGGGATCGTTGAACTCGACGGCATTCAACGCCAATGAAAACGGCGCCAGCGCCGACGCCATCAGCGGCGTATGCGACGCGATGCCGACCGGCAACACGCTGGTTCTCGCACCCAGCGATTCGCATTGCCGCCTCGCCGTCAGCAGGTCCGCGCTGCGACCGCCTGCAATGAGCGTATCGAAACCTGTCCGTATCGCCACATGGGCATGATGCTGCTGCAATACGGCCGCAGCCTCTTCAACCGGCAAACCGCTCACCGACATCAATCCCTGCTGCGGTTCATCGCGCAGGCATGCATCCATATATCCGGCGCGTGCAATTGCCAGGTCGATCGCGACCGCTGCCCGCAAGGAAGCTGCAACGCCATATGCCGTCAACTCGCCGATGCTGTAGCCGGCAACCAGGTCCGGCGTCGGAAGCGCATCGCGCAACACCTGCCACGCCGCCAGCCCGGCGGCGACCACCAGTGGCTGCGCATGGCGATTGGCGAACAGCAGGCTGTCGTCCTGCAGTATCGCGTCGAGCGGATGCGCCAGGCGTTGATCCAGTGCGTATTCCTGCAAGACCCCGGCGCCACGCGCGTCGTTGCGCAGCAGATCGAACATGGCGGCATGCTGGCCGCCTTGTCCGGGACAGAGAATGGCAAACCGCTCCGTCATGCTTTCAGGCCGGCGTTGTATTTGCCCTGCCCTTCGCCGCCGCACACGGCATGCAACAGGCAAGCCGCCGCCAGCAGATCCGCGGCGCCGCCCGGCGACAGGCGATGTTGCACGAATTCATGATGGCATGCTTGCGCCCGTGCTTGCCAGGCGATATTGCCGGTGCCGCCGTCGTTCATGAAAGCACGGCTGCGTTGCTGCACCCTTGCCGCTCCGGCACTGCCGCCGCGATGATAGACGTTGGTGTCGCTGACGTGCGCCATCAACGCGAACAAGGCGTCAACCTTGGCGCATTGCCAGTCGCGCCCGGCATCGAGCGTCGCCTGCAATTGCGGCAAGGCGACATCAAAGACGGATGGGAATCCCAGCGCACCTTCTTCGCGCGCGCCTCCGACGGCATGGTGTGCGGCCACGCGCAGACCGTTGCTGTCGTTTTCTGCGGCTCTTGTGTGCGCTGCCAAGGCATCGCCCCACTGAATCAGCAATGTCGCGCGCACCGCCTGCGGAGAAAGCGTCATGTCCTGCGCGCGGCACGACGCCACTGCGGCGCACAGCATGCCCAGGCAAAAGATCGCGCCGCGATGAGTATTGATGCCACCAGTCGCCTGCAGCATGCGCTGCTCGGCCTTGATGCCGAGTTGTTTGAGTACGCTGAACGGCGCGCCGCTCGCCCCCGCCTCGGCAATCTCGAAGAAGTAGTGCCGCAAGGAGAACAGGCTGCGCATGAACGTCGACGCATCCATGTCGTCGTGGCTGCCGTTGTCCACCAGCGAGACCAATCCCGGTTTGGGATAAAGCGTCAGCTCCTGAT
Source organism: Herbaspirillum sp. CF444 (assembly GCF_000282135.1). Classification (GTDB taxonomy): domain Bacteria; phylum Pseudomonadota; class Gammaproteobacteria; order Burkholderiales; family Burkholderiaceae_D; genus Herbaspirillum. The sequence continues at coordinate 8,617 of NZ_AKJW01000121.1, read as the reverse complement.
GCAGGCTGCGCACCGCTGCGCGCGCCAGCATGCCGCAAAAGGCACGCAAGCTGCGTCGCCGGCGGCGGCGCTCGGTATAGTGCGGCACGCTTGCCAGACGCATCGCTGGCATGGCCGGCGGATGATCAAGATGATTCAGGCCGGACATGTCGGCCTCTCATGTGTTTCTCTATTGTTCAGCATGGTCAGAAGGTCGCCGACACGCACGAGGGAGACGTCGCGACTGCGTTTGAGCAGTACGCGGTTATCCGGGCGCCTGCCGGCTTGCGCCCATTCTTTCCACGACACGGCGGCGTCATCGGGAAAGGCGACTTCGCCATCCAGCGGCAAGACTTGTGCATGCCGTTCAAACAGACGGATACCCTCCGTCAATTGCTGCTCGCCCGATGGGCGGAACAACAGATCGATATCGGAAGAATCGCGCAGATACCGCTGACCTGTCAGCGCCTGCAAGGCCAACGAACCATAGACGCCGACTGACAGTCCTTGCGCGGCAATGTCGCCATGCAATTGCTGTAACGCAGCATGCCAAGACAACGGCGCGTGCGGAATGACATCCGCAATTTCCAGCGGCGCCCGCACCATGCGCACCTGCGTCTTTGCTACGCGCAAAGGCAGACGCAGCTTATTACCCTCGGTATCGGGAGGCAAGGCCACGCCCAGGCAAATCGCATCCTCCGGGCAATCCGCATCCTGCCGACGCACTACCGCCGGCCAGTCGTGCATCCGCCAGCGCCGGACGTGATGGCGATGTTCGTCCGGCAGCGTCGCGGCGGCATCCTGCCAGCCGCGTTCGCTCAGCCAGACCAGGCTGTGTCGCTTATAGGGGCTGGACATCGCTGCCGCTGACGATGGCGTTGACGACGCGCTGCGACCAGTTGCGGCCGCCGCGTTGCTGACCGAGCGCGGCGCGTCCGTCCCGGTTGTCGGCATCGGCGAGCGCCTGCACCAGTTGCGCGGCCAGATCCTTGCTCCAGATGTCGGCGACGCCACCCATGCGGCGATAGTTTTCCGGCCCGGGCGCAAACACCGGATTGCTTTTGGCCAGCTCGACCAGCCGTTCTTCCGGTACCTTGGTGATGCGCGCCATGGCGGGCAAGCCCATCACGCGGATGGTCGCATCCGGCAAGGCGTAGCAGGCGTCGGCCATCAGACCGCTGGTGATGAAGCCGCCCGACAGCGCCTGGTCGTACACCAGGCCGATGATCTTGTGTCCCTCGCGTCGCGCCAGGTCGATGCACTTGCCCAGATGCGCCATGTAGCTGTTGATGCCGAGCATCTCGTCGCGATGACGCAGGCGCTGGCCTTGCGTGTCGACCAGGATGACGATGGAACGCCCCGGATGCGCGCGCACGGTTTGCAGGATGGCCTGCGCCTGCGACAAGGCGATCTCGATGCCGATCGGCGTATGACCGGTGGTGCCGACGACGGTGACGACCTCGCCGTCGACCTGCGCCGTGCCGGACAAAAATTCGGCTTTCTCGGTAATGCTGTGGCCTTGCGGAAACAAATCGTCCGCCAATGTTTGCCAGCTCATGGTGTTCCTTTCACGCGATGCGCTTCGGCCAGGGCGACGAACGGTCCGGCTTCCAGCAACGGAACCTGCTGTGCCTGCGCCACCCCCAGGCGCTCCCAGATTTCCTGCGGATCGGCGGCGTCGCCGAAGCGGGCGATGCGTTGTTCGAGCATGGCTTGCTCCGCTTCCAGCGCTTGCAGCGTCAGCGCAGTCGGATTGCCCTTGAATGCTTGCAAGGTCCGCGATGCCGCTGCACGAAACGCTTCCGTGTCATCCGCAACGATGCCCTGGCAATCGCCCAGCAAATAGCGATGCTTGCCGCCGGTGGTGCGCCACACCAGCGCGCGGTCGCGCGAGTCGAATTCTTCGACGCCGTTGGCGGTCTCGATCACTTCCGGTCCCGACATGGCCAGACGGCCTTCTTCCGACATGATGATGGCGTTGGCGCAGCGCGCGACGATGCCCATGCCGCCGAAGCAGCCGTTGGAGCCGCCCACCAGCACGATGACGGGAATGCCTGCCGCACGCGTGTCGAGCACGGCGCGCATCACTTCGGACACGGCGATCAGGCCGGCGTTGGCTTCATGCAGGCGCACGCCGCCGGTTTCCAGCAGCAGGATGACGCCTTCGGCTTGTTCCTGCACGGCGCGTTTGAGCAAGCCAACCAGTTTGGCGCCGTGGACTTCGCCGACCGCGCCGCCCATGAAACCGCCCTCCTGCGCTGCCGCAAATACCTTCGCGCCGTTGAGACTGCCGCGTCCGACCACGACGCCGTCGTCGAACGACACCGGTGCATCGAGCTGCCCCAGATGCGGACTGACGATGCGTTTGGACGGTGGCAAAAATTCTTCAAAACTGCCGGCGTCGAGCACCTGTGCGATGCGTTCGCGGGCGTTGGCTTCCAGATAACTGGACATTTTCACCGCCATCATTTTTCCTCCACCATGGCTTCCACCGCCTGATCCAGGCGCAGGCTGACCACGGCCGGCGTCGCGCCCATGTCGTTGATCGAGATGCGCGTGTCGGCCAGTTGCCAGCGCTTGTTGAAGTCGCCGATGACGGCTTCCCAGATCGCACCGAAGCCGCGCGCGGCGGTCTTGATTTCGACGGCGCAGCCGCCCTGCAGGTCGGCCGGTTCGATCAGCACTTCGAGATTGCCCGAGCTGACCACGCCGACCAGTTCGGCCTTGGCGGACAGCTTGCGGGTGCCGTTTTCAAAACGATAGTTCAAGGTTTCCATATCACCAGTTCCTGAAACGTTTGGGCGGGTTGTACAGGCCGCCGGAGGCGCGCACCAGATCCTTCATGTTCTTGGCCGCCAGCAGGTCGCGCGTGGCGAGGCGCTTGTCGATGCCCATGTCCTCGGCGCGGCGAATGATGCCCCGATCACGCAGGTTCTCGACCATGCGCTTGTCGCGCGCCAGGCCGACCGGCGTATAACCGGCTACGCCGCGAATGGCTTGCTCGCGCTCTTCCTCGGTGCGGCACAGCAGCAGGTTGGCGATGCCTTCTTCGGTCAGGATGTGCGTGACGTCGTCGCCGTAAATCATCACCGGCGGAATCGGCATGTTGGCCTGTTCGGCCAGTTGCCAGGCATCGAGCTTGTCGACGAAGGCCGGTTGCATGTGTTCGCGGAAGGTTTCCACGGTCTGCACCACCAGCTTCTGCCCGCGCGGGATGGCGTTCTTGCCGGCCCTCGCCTGCTGGCCGGCCTTGAGCCAGGCCGGGCTGGCGTGACGGCGGCCGCGCGCGTCGGCGCCCATGTTGGGCGCGCCGCCGAAACCGGCAATGCGTCCCAATGTCGCGGTCGATGAGTTGCCCTGCAAGTCGATCTGCAAGGTCGAGCCGATGAACATGTCGCAGGCGTAATGGCCCGCTGTTTGCGAAAACGCGCGGTTGCTGCGCATGGAGCCGTCCGGACCGACGAAGAAGACGTCGGGACGCGCGCGGATGTAGTCTTCCATGCCCAGTTCGGAGCCGAAGGAATGCACCGACTCGACGAAACCCGCTTCGATGGCCGGGATCAATGCCGGATGCGGATTCAGCGCCCAGTGCTTGCAGATCTTGCCGCGCAGGCCGAGCGATTCGGCGTAAGTCGGCAGGATCAATTCGATCGCGGCAGTGTCGAAGCCGATGCCGTGGTTGAGACGCTGGACGCCGTATTCGGCGTAGATGCCCTTGATGGCCATCATCGCCATGAGCACCTGGATTTCGGAAATCTGCGCCGGGTCGCGCGTGAACAACGGTTCGATGTAATGCGGCGTCGGCGCCTTGGTCACGAAGCTGACCCAGTCGGCCGGGATGTCGATGCGCGGCAGCACGTCGACGATTTCGTTGACCTGTGCGATCACAATGCCGCTGCTGAACGCGGTGGCTTCGACAATCGCCGGCGTGTCCTCGGTATTGGGTCCGGTATAGAGATTGCCGTGGCGATCCGCCGCCTGCGCCGCCACCAGGGCGACGCGCGGCGTCAGGTCGACGAAATAGCGGCCGAACAATTCCAGATAGGTATGGATCGCGCCGATATTGAGCTTGCCGGCCGACGCCAGCTTGGCCAGCCGACCGGCCTGCGGACCGGAGAAGGAAAAATCCAGTTTCGAGGCAATGCCTTTTTCGAAGACGTCCAGATGCTCCGGCAAGGCCAGCACCGAAAACAGCATGTGCAGGTCATGCACGCGCGCCGGATCGAGCCCGGCCAGCGCCTTCGAGAGGAAATCGGCCTGCTTCTGGTTGTTGCCTTCAAGGCAGACGCGATCGCCCGATTCGATGACGGCGTACAACAAATCGGCAATGCGCGCCGACGGCAAGAGCTTGCCTTCGAGCGCATTGCCGAGCACGCTGCCTGCGCGCGCCAGGCGTTCATTGCGATTGGTTTGCCGACGATTCCAGACGTGGTCGGTCGGGGTGGCTACAGGCATCTACTTCACTCCCATGAGGATATTGGGCAAGCCGGTGGCGATGCCCGGAAAGAAACACAACAGAATCACCGCAAGGAACATCAGCGCCAGGAAAGGAATCGTGCCCTTGATGACTTCCGACAGCGGGATGTCGGGTGCGATGTTCTTGATCACGAACAAGTTCAATCCTACCGGCGGATGGATCAGGCCCATTTCCATCACCACGGTCATGACGATGCCGAACCAGATCAGGTCGAACCCGGCTTCGCGCAAAGGCGGCAAAATGATCGGCGCCGTCATCAGGATGATCGATACCGGCGGCAGGAAGAAACCAAGCACGATCACCATCAGCAGGATCACCGCCAGCAGCAGCCATTTCGACAGATGCATGTCGACCACCCACTGCGCCGCCGACTGGCTGATGTGCAGGTAACTCATCACATAGGAATACAGCAGCGACATGCCGATGATCAGCAGCAGCATGCCCGATTCCTTGATGGTCGAGTTGAGGAAGGGCACCAGCTCGCGCGGCTTGTAGATGCGGTAGACGACGGCGATCAGCACGATGGCCAGCAAGGCGCCCAGACCCGCGGTTTCCGACGGCGTGGCAAAGCCGCCGTACAGCGCCACCATCACGCCGATCAGCAGGATCAGGAAAGGCAGCACGCGCGGCAGCATTTCCACCTTTTGCGCCAGCGTGAAATGCTCGTCGTCGAGGTAAGCCGACTTGGCGCCGCCGCCGGTGTAGATGGCGTGCGCCATCTTGTACTCCTTGCGCGCGCGGAACACGGCATAGCCCGCGAACAGGATCACCAGCAACACGCCCGGCCCGATGCCCGCGAGGAACAGGCGTCCCAGCGATTGCTCCGCCGCCACCGCGTACAGGATCATGGTGATCGACGGCGGCAGCAGGATGCCGAGCGTGCCGCCCGCGGCGATGATGCCTGCCGCAAACCCGGGCGAATAACCGCGACGGCGCATTTCCGGAATGCCGGCCGAGCCGATCGCCGAGCAAGTCGCCGGCGACGAACCCGCCATCGCGGCGAACAAGGCGCAGGCAAACACGTTGGCGATGCCGAGGCCGCCGGGCACGCGATTCAACCAGGCGTGGATGGCCGAGTACAAATCCTTGCCGGCCGGGGATTTGCCGATCGCAGCACCTTTCAGGATGAACAGCGGAATCGACAACAAGGTGATGGAAGCGATTTCTTCATAGACGTTTTGCGTGACGGTGTCCAGCGACGACGCCGGCATGAAGAAATACATGAACGATGTCGCCACCACGCCGAGCGCAAACGCGATCGGCATGCCGGAACACATCACGAGGATGGTAACGATCCCGTACAGGGAACCGAGGACTAAAGGCGTCATGCGGCCTCCTTCGTTCCGGTGATGCGGGTCAGCACCTGCACCAGCAATTGCAACGTCAGCATGCTCATGCCCAGCGCCATCATCGCGTAGGGAATCCACAGCGGCGGCGCAAAGGTCGACGAGGTGGTTTGCCCATCGACCCAGGCTTCATGAAACAGCGTCCACGACTTCCACGCGAAGAAGGCGCAAAACACGAACGAGATCAAGTCGACGATGAACATGCGGACCTTGTTTGCGTTCGGCGACAGGAAGCCGGCCAGCGCTTCGATGCCGATGTGGCCGCGCAGCGATTGCACGTAGGCCGAACACAGGAAGATCACGCCGACCAGCATGAACACCGATGCTTCGTCCTGCCAGTCGGTCGGCTGATGGAAGAAATAACGCACCACCACCGAGTACGTCAGGATCATTGACGTCACCATCAGCGCGATCATCGCCAGGAACACCGCGAGCTTGTTGTACTTCTCCAGCGCATGGTGCAACCCGGCCAGCGCGGCGTTGGCCGGCACCGCAGGTTTGGCCGGCGGCTGCATCTCGAAGCCGTGGCTCATAGGAGTTTCTCCGCCAGTTTCATCAGGTTGGCGCAGTTGGCGTTGCGTGCGGCAAAGTCTTTCCAGGCGGTGGCGCGGGCGATATCCTGCCACTTCTTGACGTTGGCGGCGTTGAGGTCGACCACCTTGGCGCCGGCCTTCTGGTACACGGCGGCGACGGCGACGTCGTCGGTCTGCGCGGCCTTCAGCGCGAACTGCTCCATCTCGGCGCCGACGGCCATGATCGCTGCTTGCTGGTCCTTGCTCAGTTTTTCGAACACGGACTTGGAAATCATCAGCGGCTCGAACATGTACCAGTACGCCTTGTCGCGGCCGGTGGTCAAGGCCTTGGCGACTTCTTCCAAGCGGAAGGACATGAAGGACGTCGACGAGGTCATCGCCGCATCCATCGCACCGGTCTGCATGGCGGCGTAGATTTCATTGGACGGCAGCGTCACCACGGCGGCGCCCGCTTCTTTCAGGATCAGGTCCATCTCGCGCGAACCGCCGCGCACTTTCATGCCCTTGGCGTCGGCCGGATCGACGATGGGCTTGCCGCGCGAGGCCACGCCGCCCGCCTGCCAGATCCAGCTGACGATGAGGATGCCCTTCTCCGCCAGGATGCGGGCCAGTTCCTTGCCGACTTCGGCGTTCTTCCAGGCCGAGCCTTGCGCGTACGAGGTTACCAGGCCGGGCATCAGGCCGATGTTGGTTTCCGGCACTTCGCCGCCGGCGTAGTTGAGCGGCACCAGCGACAGGTCGAGCGCGCCTTTGCGCATGGCCGAGAACTGCGCATTGACCTTCATCAGCGAAGAGCCGGGATAGATTTCGAACTTGAGGCTGCCCTTGGTGCGCTTGGTCACCTCTTCGGCAAACATGCGCGTCAGGCGATCGCGGAAGTCGCCTTCGTTGATGGTGCCGCCGGGAAACTGATGGGAAATCTTCAGCGAGGTGGTGGCCTGTGCCCAGGCCGACGTGCCGGCCGTCCACAACGGCGCCGTCGCCAGCGCGCCGATGATGCTTCTACGGGTTTGCGAAGTCATTGCTGCTCCTCCTTAGGGTGAAAGAAATACTGCTTTTTAATTATTCGGTGCCGGCTTGTTGCGAATGCTTGCCGGGATATTGCTGAGGTGGTCCCGGCCTGTTCTTGCCTGTTCTTGCCTTGCATCGCGGTGTTTTTGTAGCTGCCTTGCGACGTCGTCTCTGCACTTGCTTTGCTGTCTTTGCTTTTTTATGTATCTTTCTTGTATACACGTTCTTACAAAACAAATACATTGTCAAGCATCAGAGATGATTTAGAATTGATTCATTGCATACTTGATATCATCATGGACATCCCCAAGAAGCGTTCCGAGACATTGCGCGAATCGATTGAAGAGCTGATCGCCGTCGGCAAGCTGACGCCCGGCCAGCATCTGGACGAAACCGTGCTGGCCGAACAGTTCGGCGTCTCCCGTACGCCGATCCGCGAAGCGCTGATCCAGTTGGCGTCGATGGGCATCATCGTGATGCGGCCGCGGCGCGGCGCCATCGTGGCCGAGATCGGCCCGCAGCAACTGATCGAGATGTTTGAAGTCATGGCGGAACTGGAAGCCATGTGCGGCCGCCTGGCGGCACGCCGCATGTCGGCGGCAGAGCATGCCGCGCTGATGGCGGCGCATCAGGCCTGCAAGGATGCACGCGACGCCGCCGATCCGGATACCTATTTCTACAAGAACGAAGACTTCCACGGCCAGATCTACGCCGGCAGCCACAACGCTTTCCTGGAAGAACAGGCGCGCGTCCTGCAGCGCCGCCTGCGCCCCTACCGTCGCCTGCAACTGCGCGTGCGCGATCGCCTGAAAAGGTCTTACGACGAACACGAAGGCGTGGTCAAGGCCATCATCTCCGGCGACAGCGAACGCACGGTGGAATTGCTGCGCCAGCATGTGATGGTGCAGGGGCAGCGTTTTGCCGACCTGGTGGCGTCGCTGCACCAGTTGAAGTCAGCGCCTGACGGTGAGAAGCCGTCGCTTAGCGATGCGCTGGCCTGACGTTCGGCTGCCGCCTTAGTCCAGACTGAATCCCCACAACACATCCAGCACATGCTGCGTCGGCCGTTCGATATTCTCAGCGCGATGCGCAATGCCCAACTGACGCCATAGCGCCGGCTTCAAAGGCCGCATCTGGATGCGCGCATCGGGCAGCGAAGCGCCATCCTCATGCGGCAGCAAGGTGGCGCCATAGCCGGCCGCCACCAGACTCTTGATCGCATCGTTGTAGTTGAGCTGGATGCGTGGCACCGGCCGGTGGCCGCCGGTGGC
>NZ_AKJW01000120.1 GCF_000282135.1 Herbaspirillum sp. CF444 | reverse complement strand
CGCAGGCGCGCAGCATGCTGCGCGAAACCCCTGCTACACCCTTGCCAGCACCCTTTCTGGGAAGAACGCATCTCACGCCTATTTATGAAATGAGTTCTAAAGCAGCACAAGATGCATCCCGGGCAGAACGCCGAGGGAGCAGCCTGTCTATGAGACCGGTTCTGCAAGTCGATTCCGGGCTGCATCGGGTTGCTGGATCGGCTTTCCCATTTGCATGCGTGAGGAAACGATTGCCGACAGCAAGCAACCGCCTGCCAGATAAGCGGCCACGATGTGCCATGAGCCATTGATGCCCAGCAAGGCTGTGGCGATAAAAGGGGTAAATCCGCCGCAGACCACGCTGGCGAATTGATAACCGACGCCGGCGCCGCTGTAGCGGTACTCGGCGCCGAAAAATTCGGTGAACAAGGGCTGCTGCACGCTGACCACCATATCGTGCGCAATATTTGCCAGCAGCACGGAAAAAATCACGATCCAGGCAACAGAACGGGCTTCCATTGCAAGAAAGAACGGCACGGAGGAAAGCAAGCCGATCAGCGCACCGGTCACATACACGCGCTTGAAGCCGATGCGATCGGCCAGCATCGCAAAAGCAGGAATGGTGATGCAACTTACTGCGCCGACCAGCAGGCTGATGTTCAGGAACAGGTCGCGCGACATGCCAAGATTCTTGGTCGAATAAGCCAGGGCGAAGGCGGTGACGATATACATCGTGAACATCTCCGCCATGCGCAGTGCAATGATCAGCAGGAAACTTTCAGGATGATTGCGCAAGGCCGCCAAAACCGGAATTTTCACCTTGCGCTCGCCATGCGAGCCGACCTTTTCGATGAATTCCTGTGATTCTTCCATGGTCGAGCGTATCCATGCCGCAATCAACACCAGCACGATGCTGACCAGGAAGGGAACGCGCCACCCCCATGCCATAAAGGCCTCGTTGCCCAACGTATGGGTGAGAATCGAGACCGCTCCTGTCGCCAGCACCAGTCCGACGCCATAACCGACTTGCACGCCGCTGCTGTAGAACGCCTTCTTCCCTTCCGGTGCGTTTTCAACCGCCATCAACGCCGCTCCGCCCCACTCGCCGCCAACCGCAAAACCTTGCAGGGCGCGCAGCACGACCAGCGCCAATGGCGCATACCAGCCGATGCTGGCGTAAGTAGGCAGCAGGCCGATCAACGCGGTCGAGACGCCCATCATGACCACGGTGATCACCAGCATGCGTTTTCTGCCGAGCCGATCGCCGAAATGGCCGAACACGATGCCGCCCAGCGGCCGGCACAGGAAGCCGACGCCAAAGGTGGCGAAGGCGGCCAGCGTGCCGATGGTCGGGCTGGCAGTAGGAAAAAACTGGCTGTTGAATACCAGGGCGGCAGTGATGCCGTAAAGCAGAAAATCATACCAATCGACGACTGCGCCGACGAAGCTGCCAAAGGCTGCTTTGCGCGCCTTGCTTCCGGTGGCGGCATGTTCTGTTGCGAGAATAATGGTCTTCATGATGGTCTCTTGATGGTTTGTATGCGCTTATTCCTTGCCCAGCTCATCCATCGGCGTGCGACAGGTTTCGCGCGCCGTGGCTGCTGAGAGCGCGGCGACAAGTGCGGCGGCGCTGACGAATATCGCTACCGGCATCCAGCCGTCGACGCCCGGTCGCAGGATCGCCGCACTGATGGTCGGCGCGAAACCGCCCACCGCAAAGCCGATCTGGGTGCCGATGGCCATGCCCGACAGGCGCACCGGCGTATCGAACATTTCACCATACAGCGACGGCCAGACGCCGTTGGCGGCACTGTACACCACCCCGGACAACAGCAGCCCCAGCACAAAGATGAGCGCGATATTGGCCTGGCTGATGCTCCACAGATAAGGCCAGATCAGACCGGCGCAGGCCAGCGCGCCAAAGATGAATACGGGTTTGCGGCCGATGCGGTCCGACAATGCCGCGAACGCCGGAATCGCCGCCAGCGCCACCACGTTTGCCAGGATCAATACCGTCAGCATGGTAGCCCGTGGAATATGCACGATATTGACGGCATAGGACAGCGTAAACACGCTGAAGATGGTGCTCACCACCGAGATCTGCGCACAAAAGATCACGCGCGCCAGGTTCTTCTTGTGATTGCGCAGCAGCACCATCAGCGGCAACTTGTTTTGCTGCTGGTTTTTTTCCTGTTCGAAAGCGGGCGTCTCAGGCAGGGTGCGGCGAACCCAGATCCCGACCATGACGACGATCGCGCTCAGGAAAAACGGAATGCGCCAACCCCATGCCAGTAACTGATCTTCGGGCAACGCGGAAATCGGCAGGAAAACCAGGGTCGCGAGAATCAGGCCGGCCTGGGTGCCGCTCAGCGTGAAGCTGGTGAAAAAAGCGCGCCGATGCGGCGGCGCATGCTCCAGCGTCATCGAATTGGCGCCGGCCTGTTCGCCTGCCGCCGACACGCCTTGCAGCATGCGCAGGATCACCAGCAGGATCGGGGCGCTGATGCCGATCTGAGCGTAAGTCGGCAGCAGTCCGATCAGGAAGGTGGAAATACCCATTGTCAATAAGGTGAAGGTGAGCACTTTTTTGCGGCCGTACCTGTCGCCGATATGGCCCAGCAGCACCGCGCCGACAGGCCGCGTGACGTAACCGACGCCAAAGGTGGCGAACGCCGCCACGGTAGCGGCAACCGGGTCGAACGATGGAAAAAATATCTTGCCGAACACCAGCGCCGCCGCGGTGCCGTAAATGAAAAAATCGTAATACTCGACCGCGCTGCCGATCCAGCTGGCCAGCGCTGCCTTGCGCGGCGAACGCGTAGCGGCTTGCGGCGCGGAGTTCGCGGTGCTGTCGGTATGCAAGTCCGGAATTTGTTTCGTTACTGTCGATGTAGACATGACGTCCTCGGTAATCCATGGGTTGATTTTTTCACGAAGAGAAGAAACTCTCTGCATGATGGCGTTCACATAGTGCGCGCGGACAGCGCTCTTAGAACCGGTGCAGGATGCCGGCTTGCAAACCGATCAGGCGTTTGCCGTTGATGTCTGCTCCCGCCAGGTTGGCAGCGGGTCCGGCGGAACCGCTGAAACGAAAACCGGCGTTGGCGCCGTTCTTCATGTAATTGGCGAAACCGTAGAGCGTGGTGCGCTTGGATAAATCGTAGTAAGTCCCAACGTTGCCGCCCCGTGCTCCTGAATCACGGTGCGACGTGTCCTGCATGACACCGTACAAGGCGCCGATCCGCCATTGCGGAGTGAGGCGATAGTCGGCCGATATCTGATAGATGTTGTACATCCGCAGTACGTCCGGATTGTTTCCCGCAAAGGCATTGTCGGGGATGCTGACATTGCTGAGGATGGCGGTGGCGTTGTTGCCGCTGGCATTGCTGGTCACGTTGTTGCTGCGCACGTAGGCGAAATAAAGCTTGCCCTGGCCGTAGTCGTAATCCGCATACAGGTTGTGATAAACCACCCGCTCTGAATAGAGCGCCTTCGCCGCCGGTTTCGCCCACAGCCCGGCGTAGCCTGCCCGATACGGTCCCTGGCTGTAATCCAGTCCGAGTTGATAGACGCCGCGCGCGCCCAGGCCCTCGCCCGCGGTTTCGGTCAATGCGTAATGTGCATCAAGCTGAAAGCCGGCCAGACGCGGCGACTTGTAGGAGAGGTCGTTGTCGTAGCGCGACGGCACGCCAAAGGTATTGATGACCGAACCGTAAGTAGTGCGTTCGGTGTAATCGATGGCGCCGCCGATGAAGAACGGGATGCTGTTCTGGCGTCCGATGCGGAACTCGCCCGCCGGCGTATTCATGCCGATCCATGCCTGGCGGTCGAACAAGCGGCTGGAGTCCGCCGCGCCGCCGGTATTGGCGTTCAAGCCTTGCTCCAGCGTGAACCTGGTCTGGTAACCGCCCCCCAGTTCTTCGATGCCGCGCAGGCCGAGGCGGCTGCGCAAGATGGCGCCGTCGTTGAGGCCGGTGACACTGGTTCCGCTGCTGCTGTGGATGTAACCCAGATATTGGTCTATATCGCCATATAACGTGACGTTGGCTTCGGCTTGCGCCAGTGCTGAGCAGCCGGCGAGACTGCAGGCAGCGACGAGTTTCCTCTTCATGACATCTCCATTGAATTTGTTTTTATGATTTATTACTGATGATGAGCTACGGCGGCGGCTGATCGGCCGCCGC
>NZ_AKJW01000119.1 GCF_000282135.1 Herbaspirillum sp. CF444 | reverse complement strand
AGACCAACATCCTGGCGTTGAACGCAGCGGTGGAAGCCGCCCGCGCCGGCGAACAGGGCCGCGGCTTTGCCGTGGTGGCGTCGGAAGTGCGCAGCCTGGCGCAACGCTCGGCCTCGGCCGCCAAGGAAATCAAGGAACTGATCACCGACTCCGTCGAGAAGGTCGACAGCGGCAGCAAGCTGGTCGAGAACGCCGGCGCGACCATGGGCGAAGTGGTCGCCAGCGTCAAGCGCGTGACCGACATCGTGGCCGAGATCAGCGCCGCCAGCACCGAGCAGAGCACCGGCATCGAAGAGGTCAACCGCGCCATCGTGCTGATGGATGAAAGCACCCAGCAGAACGCCGCGCTGGTGGAAGAAGCCGCCGCCGCCGCGCGCGCCATGCAGGATCAGGCCGCCAGCCTGGCGCAGATCGTCGGCATCTTCAAGCTGCACTGAGCCTCACGTTAAGGCCAGGTTAAATCCATAGAGCAGTCGTCCTGACGAAAGTCAGGACCCAGTGTCGTATCGACCGTCTTTACGACACTGGGTCCCAGCGTCCGCTGGGACGACCGGGATAGAGAAACAGGTTTGACTGAACGACGTGCAGTAGCTGACATGCCAATCCTCCACTCCCCAAATCCCTCTGCGGCAGCGGAAAATACGTAGCGCACCCCGCGCAAATACATTCCCGCAGCCGCCGTCTCTCTCGCTACAATGTCTGCTCCCTGTTTTTGTGCAGACTTTGAGCGGACCGTATGACCACCATCGACGACATCCAGCGCGCCGCAGCGCGGCTGCAAGGCCAGATCCTCAACACGCCGTGCGTGGAATCGCGCACGCTGTCCGACATCGTCGGCGCCCAGGTTTTCCTGAAGTTCGAGAACCTGCAATTCACCTCCTCCTTCAAGGAGCGCGGCGCCTGCAACAAACTGACCGACCTCGCCGCCAACGGCACGCGCGGCGTCATCGCGATGTCGGCGGGCAACCATGCGCAGGGCGTCGCCTATCACGCGCAACGCCTCGGCCTGCACGCGCTGATCGTGATGCCGCGCTTTACGCCCGGCGTCAAGATCGAGCGCACGCGCGGCTTCGGCGCCGAAGTGGTGCTGCACGGCGACACGCTGGAAGAAGCCCGCGCCCACGCCTTTGCGCTGGCGCAGGAACGCGGCCTGAGTTTCGTCCATCCTTACGACGATGAAGCCATCATCGCCGGCCAGGGCACGGTCGCGCTGGAAATGCTCGATGCGGTGCCCGACCTCGACATGCTGGTGGTCGCCATCGGCGGCGGCGGCCTGCTGGCCGGCATGGCGGTCGCGGCGCGCGCGCGCAAACCCGACATCGACATCGTCGGCGTGCAGGCCAAGCGCTTCCCGTCCATGGTCAACGCCATCCAGGGCACCACGCATGCGCTCGGCAGCAGCACCATCGCCGAAGGCATCGCCGTCGGCACGCCTGGCGTACTGACGCGCGAAATCATCGCGCGCGAAGTCAACGACCTGCTGCTGGTCGACGAGGGCGACATCGAACAAGCCGTGCTGATGCTGCTGGAAATCGAAAAGACCCTGGTCGAAGGCGCCGGCGCCGCCGGCCTGGCGGCGATGATCCGCCATCCGGAACGCTTCCGCGGCAAGCGCGTGGGCATGGTGCTGTCGGGCGGCAATATCGATCCGCTGCTGCTGGCCGCCATCATCGAACGCGGCATGGTGCGCGCGGGACGTCTGGCGCGCGTGCGCGTGTCCGCCCGCGACGTGCCGGGCGTGCTGGCGCGCATCACCGCCACCGTCGCCGAAGCCGGCGCCAACGTCGATGAAGTGCATCACCAGCGCGCCTTCACCATGCTGGCGGCGCAGAACGTCGACATCGAGCTGGTGTTGCAGACGCGCGGTCGCGATCATCTGGCGCAGGTATTGAATGCGCTGCGCGAGGCAGGTTTCGAGGCGGAAGAACAGCATTGAGAATAAAGCGAAAGAAGATTTTGACTGTCGTCCCAGCGCACGCTGGGACCCAGTGTCGTAAAGACGGTCGATACGACACTGGGTCCTGACTTTCGTCAGGACGACGGTAACGACGGCAATTCAAGGTTTGCAATGAATTCCCGGAGCTTCACGCTTCACAGAATTAACCGAACGGCATTGAGGAAGAGACATGGGTTTTTCGCTGGAGAACTTCGAATACCTGGCCTATTCGCGCCAACACGAAGCCGCCGCGCGCGAGCTGATGGACCTGCTGTCCGGACTGGACAGCAACTACGGCCTGCCGGGCGAAAATTTCAGCGCCAAACCGCTGAGCAGCGTCTTGCCCAACGAGCTGAACGACCATGTCGTCACGCGCATCGCGGCGGCGATTTCCTGCCTGTTCGCGGACAGCGAATTCCAGTTCTCCCAGATCGGCTTCGGCCAGATGCTGCTGATGCATCGCTGGCTGTCGGGCCTGTTCGCCGCCAGTCCCTTCCGCAACGCCGACCACGTGGTGCGCGCCTGGAACATCCGCGGCAAGGGCAACCTGCGCGAAGTCGAAATCGGCAACCGCGACCTGGTTAAATTCTGCCTGCTGTATTCGCCCGAGTCCGAAATCCCGATGGACCTCGACGCCTTCTGGGCGCACGACAAGGTGCTGGTCGCCAGCCTGTGCCTGGCGCTGTTGTCGCCGCGCCTGCTGGCCACGCCGGTGGCGTACGAGAAGCGTGAACAAATCCTGCCGTGGCTGTCGCAGCGGCTGGAACAGATCGACGACCTCGCCCAGCTGCCCGCCGGCATCCTGCACGACGTCTACATGCATTGCAGCTACGCGCGCCGCGCCGACAAGCACGACATCAAGAAACCGATCAACGCGCTGCTCGGACGCAGCATCGCCAAGGCGGGCCTGACGCCGCTCAATACGCCGATACGACTCGACGGCAAGGACAAGCCGGTGCTGCTGGTGGTGGTCGAATGGTTCAGCGCGGCGCACTCCATCTATCGCACCCACTCGCGCACGCTGGAAGCGGCGCGCGAATTGTTCCACGTCGTCGGCATGGGCTACGGCAAGACCGTGGACGATGCCGGACGCGCGGTGTTCGACGAATTCGTCGAGATCGGCGCCGGCGAGATCCAGCAGCAGCTGGCGCAGATCCGCGGCGTGGCAGAGGCAAAAGCGGCGCAGATTTTGTACATGCCGAGCGTGGGCATGTTTGCGCTGACGATGTTCCTCAGCAACCTGCGCATCGCGCCGGTGCAGGCGATGGCGCTGGGCCATCCGGCCACCTCGCATTCGCAGGAAATGGATTACGTCGTGGTGGAAGACGACTACGTCGGCGACCCGGCCTGCTTCAGCGAACAGCTGCTGCGCCTGCCCGGCGACGGCATGCCCTACCGCGCCTCGGCGCTGGCCGATGAACTCGATCTGCCCGGGCACATCCGCGAAGAACCGGAAGTGGTGCAGATCGTGGTGGCGTCGACGACGATGAAACTCAATCCGGATTTCCTGCTGGCGTGCCAACGCATCCTGCGCGAAGCGAAGAGCAAGATCCATTTCCACTTCCTGATCGGGCAGGCGCAGGGCATGCTGATTTATCCGCAGGTCAAGCGCGTGATCGGCCAGTACCTCGGCGACGCCGCCACGGTGTATCCGCATCAGCATTACAGCGCCTACATGCAGGTGATCGCGGGTTGCGACATGTTCATCAATCCTTTCCCCTTCGGCAATACCAACGGCATCATCGACACCGTCAGCGCCGGGCTGGTCGGCGTGTGCAAGACCGGGCCCGAAGTGCACGAGCACATCGACCAAGGCTTGTTCGGACGCTTGAAGTTTCCGCAGTGGCTGGTGACGCCGACGGTGGACGATTATGTGAAGGCGACCATCCGGCTGGCCGACGAGCATGCGCTGCGCAATCAGTTGCGGCGCGAGCTGACCGGCGTCGATGCGGTGCAGACCATCTTCCGCGGACGGCCGGAGATCATGGGGCAGATGTTGCTGGAGGCATTGAAGTCGAAGGCGCCCTGAAGCAGGAGCAGTTGCCGAAGCGCCCGGGCTTGCGGCTCAGTCGCGCTTTTCCGCTTCGCGGCGGCGGTACTTGCACAGATACATGGCCTGGTCGGCACGCTGCAGCAGCGTGGCGAAATCGCAGACTTCTTCCGGTTCCAGCGTGGCGATGCCGACGCTGACGGTGACCACGCAATGCGGCCACTGCGCCGCCGTCAGCATGGACTGGATCCGGTCGACCACCAGTTGCGCGCCGGCTTGCGGCGTGTTCGGCAGGATGATGGAAAACTCGTCGCCGCCGTAGCGCGCCACGAAGTCGCTGGCGCGCAGCGGCATGCGCAACAGCTCGCACAGCAGATTCAGGATGACGTCGCCGGCCGGATGGCCGTAAGAGTCGTTGTATTGCTTGAACTTGTCGACGTCGATCATCAGCAAGGACAACGCGGCGCCGCTGCGCACGTGGCGCGACCATTCTTCATGCAGGCGACGGTCGAAGCCGCGGCGATTGCCGACGCCGGTCAGCGAATCGGTCAGCGTCTGGCGCTGCAACTGCTGCATGTCGCGATGCATTTCCAGCTGTTCCATGAACTGCTGCGCCAACAGGCGCAGGCCGTCGCGCTGATGCGGCGACAGGCGGCGCGGCACGCGGTCCAGCACGCACAAGGTGCCGATCAGTTCGCCGTGCTGGTCGCTGAGCGGGATCGCCGCATAGAAGCGCACCTCGGGCACGATCTTCATCATGGCCAGGTCGGCGAAGCGATTGTCGAGACTGAGGTCGCCGATTTCGGTGATGCGGTCGGGTGTGGTGACGGCGGTTTCGCACAGACTGAAGTCGGCGGTGCTGCACACCACGCTCGACTGTCCTGCGAAGCGCCACCATTGACGGCGCTGATCGACGCCGCTGTCGAGCGCGACGGCGGCCGTCATCGACAAGGCGCCGCGTTCGGAACAATCGAATTCGCCCTGCAGTTGCGAGACCATCGCAATCGGCGCGTCGCACAGCAGGCCGGCCAGCGAAGTGATGTTCCACAGCAGGCGACCAAGGCGCTCATCGGGCTCGCTCATGGGATGACCGGGAAGACGCAACGACACGGTCGCTCCGGCGCCGCCGCTGAGGCCGATGCCGAAACCGTGTTTATCGCTGACGTCCGCCCGCAAAACTGTCATCGCCGTTTTTCCTGTTGTTGTTATGTATAACTTTTGATTCAGCTTTTGATCCAGCCCCTGAAATACCACATCTTAATCAGAGAATGTAAAACGAACCGGCGCAACTGTACATCCCTCAAATGCGCTACAGACAGGTTTTATGAAAAAGGCTGAATAAAAACACAGCGCTACGCGCCCGAAGCGTAACAACATCGACAACTTTCGTGGCAATGTCGACAACTATCCGGGCGCGAAGCCGCCTCCAGCCGGGTTTTCAGGCTTTACGGTAAAAGCCCTGGTCGGCGCGTATGCCCAACTCCACAACCATTTTTTTCGGATCGAAACCGTCTTCGGCGAAGCGCTTTTGCACATGCGCCAGCGCCGCCGTCACGGCGTCGGCATCCGACCATTCGAGGAAGGTCACGACGTTGAATTCGCCGTCGCCACCGGTCTGCGTGAGGATGTGCCGCTGCAGCGATCCCGGCAGGTCGACCAGGATCGCGTGCACATAGCGCATGCGCGCGATGAAGGCATCCAGCGAGGCGGCGGGGACGACGAATTTGTCGACGCGAAAAACGGATGAGGATTTGATAGCGGTGGACATGCGATGTTCTCCCTTAGAATGATGATCCGTTTGCAGTCTAAAACCTCAAGTAAAGTTGAGGTCAAGGGGAGAATGCATGAACATCTTGCTTGAGCAGGCGGGCATCGCGCCCATGCTGTCGGTGGGCGACGTCGCCCGGCGCAGCGGGGTGGCCGTGTCGACGCTGCACTTCTACGAATCCAAGGGCCTGATCACCAGCACGCGCACCGACGGCAACCAGCGCCGCTATGCGCGCGAGGTCTTGCGCCGCATCGCCTTCATCCGCGTGGCGCAACGCGTGGGCATCGGCCTCGCCGAAATTGAAGCCGCGCTCGCCACGCTGCCGGTCACGGCCGCACCCGGCCGCCACGACTGGGAACGCCTCTCCGCCGGCTGGCGCGCCGAGCTGGATGAACGCATGGCCCAGCTCAAGAAGTTGCGCGACACGCTCGACGACTGCATCGGCTGCGGCTGCCTGTCGATCGACCGCTGCCGCCTGCGCAATCTCTTCGACAAGCTGGCGGCACAGGGCGCCGGGCCGCAGCGCCTGCTGGTGAAGCAAAAACACAATGAATGATTTCCTGCGGCAACACATTCCGGCAATCAGATTATTTCGCCGTTCACACAATATCCGCCGCCGTGATCCGTCTTCACAGCATGGAACCGACGATGGCTCAAAACGATAAACACATCACCGACACCGTCCTGCGCGAGCGAGCACGGCTGCGCAACTTCATTCGCACGCGGGTGCCCGACCCGAGCGAGGCGGAGGACATTTTGCAGGATGTGTTTTTCGAGCTGGTGGAAGCCTGCCGCCTGCCCGAGCCGATCGAACAGGTCGGCGCCTGGCTGTTCCGCGTGGCGCGCAACCGCATCATCGACCGCTTTCGCAAGAAGAAGGAACAAGCCCTGCCGGACGCCTCCGCCGATGCGGAAGAGGACGACGACGGCTGGCTGGAACAACTGCTGCCCGACACCGACGCCGGCCCGGAAGCCGCCTATGCGCGCTCGATGCTGCTGGCCGAATTGCAGGACGCGCTGGAAGAACTGCCGCCCGAACAGCGCGAAGTCTTCATCGCACATGAACTGGAGCGGCGCAGTTTCAAAGAACTGGCCGCCGAAAGCGGCGTGAGCATCAACACGCTGCTGGGGCGCAAACGCTATGCGGTGCTGCATCTGCGCGCGCGCCTGCAAACCTTATACGACGAGTTCAATTTGTAGCTGCAAGTACGGCGCGCACTTTGAATTCCATCTTTAACCAACTCATCTGTAGCCCATCTGTAAGGAGGAAAAAATGAACGGCCCCATGCATTGCAAACGAAAATTCTGGAAGATCCTGGTCTTCATCATCGTCGGCGTCGCCGCACTCGGCTTTGTCGTCATGTCGCTGTGGAACTGGCTGATGCCGTCCCTGTTTACCGGCGCGCAGCAGATCGACTATTGGCATGCCCTGGGATTGTTCGTGCTGTGCAAGATCCTGTTCGGCGGCTTCCGCGGTCGCGGCGGCTGGCATGAGCGCCGTCAGCGCTGGGAACAGATGAGCGAAGAAGAACGTCAGAAATTCAAGGAAGGCATGCGCGGCTTCGGCGGTTTTCGCGGTCGCTGGCATCGCGGCGACGTAGAGAGCAAAGACGTTAAAGAACCGCCACAAACACCCGGCAGCGTTTAAGCCGTCACCATCAAATCAAAGCCGGTCGGCGGAAGGAACACCATGAACAAGAACTCAACGACCGGCTGCAATCAGCCTCCCGGCGTGATCGTGCCGGTGGTCGATCTGAAGCGTTGCGAAGGGAAGGGCGACTGTCTCGATGTGTGCCCGGAGAACGTCTTCACGATTCGCCGTATCGACGATGCGGACTATGCCCCGCTCGGCTTGCTCAACAAACTGAAACTGCGCGTGCACGGCATGCAGGTCGCCTACACCCCCAACGCCGACGCCTGCCGCGCTTGCGGACTGTGCGTGACGGCGTGCCCGGAGCGGGCGATCACGCTGGCGCGCGCGGCGTCGTAGTACCAACTCTGCACACTATCTCTGAAACCGGATGCGCCTTATGCGTCGCCGATGGAAATCTGCGGCTCTTCCTTGTGCTTTTCCAGCTTGCCGGCCGCTTCGTCGTGACGCGGCGGGCGGGTGTGGTCCAGCCGGCTTTCGGTGGAGTCTTCGTATTCGTGATCGGGGTCGAAGGGTTTTTCGTCAGCCGGAGGAGAAGGAGGCACCGGAGCGATGAAACGGAACGGGCGGGTCGGACGAGCGGACTGTTGATTGCGCATGATGTTCTCCTTCAGGCTTCCTGCTGCGTCCCCACAAGGACAAACGGGCAGACGCATGCGTGCCGGACAGGGATCAGCTTACTCCTGTGATGCGCGTCTGTCATGGCGCATCCGCGCAGGCGACTGCATGGCTTGCTGCGCTGAAACAATCCATGCCCGGGCGGCAATGCCGTTCAGTCACGCCTATTGTCGTCTTTCATCGCTCACCGTCGTCCCAGCGAACGCTGGGACCCAGTGTCGTGACAAGCGCCGATACGACGCTGGGTCCCGACTTGCGTCAGGACGACGGCGATACAGGCTTGGGTAACCAGCAAGCATGTTTCACACTTAACTCGGGTGGTGCGCCAGTGAACAGTGAAGCGACTTGGCGGCATGTGCGGGCCTGCCGGAAGCCATCTGGCGACGCTGGGACGACGGAAGGTGAAATCAATGCCCGCAGAAATCGCTCCCCCTGTCGTCCTGACGAAAGTCCGGACCCAGCGTCGTCAAAAACGTCCGCGCACACAAACCCATTCCGCAAAAGAAAACAGCAGCCATCAAGCCGCTGCCTTCCTGCTCCATCTCATTGCTACGGTGCCTGACGCCTGCTCAACGCATCACCAGCCGTTCTGCGCCGCCGCCTTGCGATACGCCAGGCCCGCCAGCGCCACGTCTTCCAGGCCGATGCCGATGGCCTTGTAGATCACGATATCGTCGTCCTTGCCGTCCTTGCGCTGATAGCCGATGCTGCCGTCGACGGCCTGGCCCAGCTCCCACACGTTGGCCCAGTCGAAGGTGCCCGGCGCGCATTGCACCAGGTCGCCGGCTTCGGTTTGCGCCTGCGGTTTCCATTCCACCACCAGCGCGGCGGCGCGCTTGATGGCGATGTCGTCCAGCTCGCGCACGGTGGCCTTGCTGGCGCCGACGGCGGCAACAAACGCGCCCGGCTTCAGCAAGTCGCCCGAGAACAGCGGCGTGGTCGCGCGCGTCACGGTCACCAGCACGTCGGCCTGGCGCGCGGCTTCGTCGATCCCGACCACGCGTGCCGGCACGCCGTAGGCCTTGGTGACTT
The DNA here is from genome assembly GCF_000282135.1 of Herbaspirillum sp. CF444. Lineage (GTDB taxonomy): Bacteria > Pseudomonadota > Gammaproteobacteria > Burkholderiales > Burkholderiaceae_D > Herbaspirillum. Next base: position 1,679 of record NZ_AKJW01000119.1, on the reverse strand, counting down.
CATCGGCCAGTTCCTGCTGGCCGGAGAGACCGGCGATCAGGATTTCCTTGAACTTGCGCACCTGCAGGATCGCCGGAATATGCGAACGCGCCTGCACGCCGGTGCCGATGACGGCCAGCGTCTCGACGTCCTTGCGCGCCAGCGCATCGCAGGCCACGGCGGTGGCGGCAGCGGTGCGCAGGCCGGTCATGGTGTCGCCTTCGATGGTCGCCAGCGGCGCGCCGGTCTCGGTCGAGAACAGCGTGATGACGAACTTGAACGCGCCCTTGATCGTCGTGTACACCTTGGCGCCGGCGATGCCCGCGTCGGGAATCACCGCGCCCATCATCGACAGCATCACGCCGTTGGAAGCGCTGGTGCGCACGCGCGCCTGCTGGGCGCCGCTGCCGGCGCCGGCGAAGGCTTCGCGCATGGCTTGCACGGCGTCGGCGGTGGTCACGAGTTCGCTGACTTGTTGATTGGTAATGAGCTTCACGATGGTCCTCTTCTAAACATTGGTTGATGCAAAACGAAATCTTGTGCTTGTCCGTGCAAGGGATCAGCGCACCCCGTGCGCCGCCCTCAGGCAGGCCCAGATGCGGTCCAGCTCCGGCCGCGCGTCGTCGATGCGGCGATAGACGCGGATATCCATTTCGTCGCTCCACAGGCCGGTTGCGAGCGCCTCGTTGTCGTTGGGCGCGACCGCCAGGGTCAGCTTGCCTTCGGCGACTTCACGCGTGACGGCGCTGGCCGGCAGCCAGGCGACGCCGTGGCCTTCCAATACCATACTCTTCAAACCCTCGGCCAGGTCGGATTCGAAGCGGCGGAACACATGCACCGGGCGCGGACTGGCGCTGAGCTGCTTCTCGACGATGCGGCTCAGCGACGAATAGGACGAATAGCTCAGGAAAGGCACCGGCTCCGCCGGCGTGCCCGGCAGCGCATACTTGGGCACGCCCTTGCGCACGGCTTTGACGTAGGGACGCAGCGGCTCCTTGCCGAGCGACAGCATGGCGTAGCGTTCGCTGTCCAGATCGATGCCCTGCTGCGGATGGTGATAGCAGATCAGCAGATCGCAGTTGCGCTCGACCAGCGCCATGACGGCGTCATGCACATTGGTGGCCTGCACCGTGGTCGCCATCGGGCCGGTGGTCTGCTCGATTTCGGACAGCAGCTTGGGATAGAGGGTCAGCAGCAGCGTGTGCGGCATGGCGAACTTCACCGTCGCCTGCGCGCCGGCCAACTGACCGCGCAGGATCAGGCGCGCCTGGGTCGACTGGTTGAGCATCTCGCGCGCGATCGGCACGAAGGACTCGCCCGCCGGCGTCAACGCGCAAGGGTAGGTGGAGCGGTCGAACAGCTCGGCGCCGAGCCAGGTCTCCAGCGAGCGGATGCGGCGGCCGAAGGCCGGCTGCGTCACGTTGCGCAGCTTGGCCGAGCGGCTGAAGTTGAGCGTCTCCACCACCGACAAGAAGTCCTCGACCCATTTGATTTCCATTGTTTCCCGCTCTTTTCGCTGATGTCCGGCTTGAATGCCGCGCTGATGATGCCGTGTGAGGCTGTTTACTTTCCGGCATACCACTATACAAATTCAGCATGGGAAAGTCCCATGCCGTTTCGGCATTGCCTTGGTGACAACACGCAAGCGCGATATCCACCCAAAGAAAAAGGCCTTCGCCACCTCGCCGTCGTCCTGACGA
>NZ_AKJW01000118.1 GCF_000282135.1 Herbaspirillum sp. CF444 | reverse complement strand
CCCCCCCCCCCCCCCCCCCCCCAGCCGGTGGCGGTGTTTCGTCTCGGCGAGGAATTGTTCGCGCTGAAAGACCTGTGCACCCACGGCAACGCCAAGCTGTCCGACGGCTATGTCGAGGACGGCTGCGTCGAGTGCCCGCTGCACCAGGGGCTGTTCGACATCCGCAGCGGTGCGCCGCGTTGTGCGCCGGTGACCGAGGCGGTGCGCAGCTTTCCGGTGCGCGTCGTCGCCGGCCGCGTGGAAATCGGCATGGGTGCGGCGGCGCAGGAAGAGGCTGCTCCCGCAGTGCAAAAAATGCAGGCGACAATTCATGCCGTCACACGCGCTGCGCCGGATGTCGCGGTGCTGCAGCTGCGTTGCGACGGCGCGGCGCCGGCTTATCAGGCCGGTCAGTATATCGACGTGTTGCTGGCCGACGGCCAGCGCCGCAGCTATTCGATGGCGACGCATGCCGCCGGCAGTCCCGACATGCTGGAACTGCACGTACGCCATTTGCCGGGCGGTCTGTTCACTGACCGCGTCTTCGGCGGCTTGCAAGCAGGCGAAATGCTGGAGCTCGAAGGACCGGGCGGCAATTTCTATTTGCGCGATGGCGCGAGCCCTGTCATTCTACTGGCCAGTGGCACGGGATTTGCTCCGATCAAAGCGCTGGTCGAAGAGGCAATCGCAAAGAACAACAACCGGCCGATGCGTCTGTATTGGGGAGGGCGCAGACAGGCCGACCTGTACATGGATGCGCTGTGCCGCGACTGGGCGGCGCGCCTGCCATGGTTCGATTATGTGCCGGTGCTGTCGGACGCCGACAGTGCATCCGGTTGGACGGGGCGCACGGGTTTCGTTCATCAGGCAGTCATGCAAGACATCCCCGCCATGCAGCAATACCAGGTATACGCCTGCGGTGCGCCGGTCGTCGTCGAATCCGCACGGCGCGATTTCACCGGCAGTTGCGGTCTGCCGGAAACGGATTTCTTTGCAGACGCATTCTTGTCGAAGGCCGACAGCCGGAACTGAGACGATGCCTGACGTTGGTCGAGCGCATCTGCAAGACAGGTTTCTTGTTTCACCATGTATCTTTCATCCACTATGGGGAGTTTTGGCATGAATCGAATAACAACGATGGCAGGCGCAATCTTGCTGGCGATGGCGGCAGGGGCAAGCGTCGGCGCGCAGGCGGCGGATGTCGTCAAGATCGGCTTTCTGACCACCTTGAGCGGCCCGGCCAGCGCACCCGGCATCGACGAACGCGACGGCTTCACGCTGGCGCTGAAAACCCTGGGCGGCAAGCTCGGCGGCGTGCGCGCCGAAGTCATCACCGTCGACGACCAGTTCAGTCCCGACGCCGCCAAGCAAGGCGCCGACCGTTTGCTCAAGCGTGAGAAGGTCGACATCCTGACCGGCTTCGTCTATTCGAACATTCTGCTGGCCGTCGCGCCGGCGGCGTTCGCCAGCAAGACCGTGGTGATCAGCGCCAACGCCGGCCCTGCCCAGTTCGCCGGCGCCGGTTGCTCGCCGTATTTCTTCAGCGCCAGTTACCAGAATGACGCCACCCACGAAGCCGCCGGCAAGCTGATCGCCGACAAGGGCTACAAGCGCGTCGCCGTCATCGCGCCGAATTATCCTGCCGGCAAAGATGCGTCGGCCGGGTTCAAGCGCTTCCTGAAAAAAGAGCCTGCAATCGAGTTGTTTCCCAAACTCGGCCAGCTGGATTTCGCCACCGAAATCGCCCAACTGCGCGCGGCCAATATCGACGCCGTCTATTTCTTCCTGCCGGGAGGCATGGGCGTGAATTTCGTCAAGCAATACGCAGCGGCGGGCATGGATCCCAAGATCGTGCGCGTGATGCCGGCCTACGATGCCGACCAGCAGATGCTGTCCAACGGCGACCTGCTTGCGGGTGTCGCCAATACCGGTCAATGGTCGGCCGATTTGCCGAACGAACAGAACCGCGCATTCGTCACGGCCTTCGTCAAGGAATACGGCCATCAGCCGTCGATGTACTCTTCGCAGGCCTATGACGCCGCCATGCTGATCGACAGCGCCGTCAAGGCCGTCGGCGGCAAGGTGGAAAACCGCGAAGCATTGATCGCCGCCATCAAGGCGGCCAATTTCAAGTCGGTGCGCGGCGGCTTCAAATTCGCAGCCAATCACTACCCGATCCAGAATCAGTATGCCCGCGTGATCACCAAAGCCGCCGACGGCAAGTACGTCAACAACATGACGCAGACGCTGATGACCGATCACGTCGACGCCTATGTCGGCGAATGCAAGCTGCAATAAGGGACGATCTTGGCCAATCTGATTTTTGAGCAAGTGCTCAACAGCCTGCAGTTCGGCGTCATGCTGTTCCTGATCGCTTCGGGATTGACGCTGATCTTCGGCGTGATGAACTTCGTCAATCTGGCGCACGGCAGCTTCTTCATGATCGGCGCCTATCTGGCGGCGTACATCGCCGGCGCCACCGGTTCGTTCTGGCTCGGGCTGCTGGGCGCGTTGCCGCTGACGGCGGCGCTCGGCTTCCTGCTGGAGTGGCTGGTGTTCCGCCGACTCTACAAGAAGGACCACATGGTGCACGTGCTGGCGACGTTCGCCTTCATCCTGATCTTCAACGACGGCGTGCGCATGATCTGGGGGCCGCAGCCATTGCCGCTGAACATGCCGGCGGCGTTTGCCGGTCCGGTGATGCTGTTCGGCCTGCCGTACTCCAGCTACCGCCTGCTGGTGATGGCGGTGGGCATCGCGGTTGCGATCGGCCTGTATCTCCTGATCAACCGCACCCGGCTCGGCATGTGGGTGCGCGCCGGTTCCAACAATCTGGAAATGGTCACGGCGATGGGCATCAACATCCGTCTGCTGTTTCGCCTGGTGTTCAGTTTCGGCCTGGTGCTGGCGGCGCTGGCGGGCATCATGCTCGGCCCGCTGGTGGCGGTGCAGGCCGGCATGGGCGACGACGTGCTGATCCTCGCATTCGTGGTGGTGGTCATCGGCGGCATCGGATCGGTGCCGGGCGCGGCGGTCGGCGCCCTGATCGTCGGCGTGGTCGACACGCTCGGCCGCGGTTTGCTGCCGCAGTTTTTTGCACTCTTCCTCAGCGCCGACGCCGCCGCATCGGTCGGCCCGGCGCTGGGCTCGATGATGATTTACCTGGTAATGATCGCGGTGCTGTTCTGGCGTCCCAGCGGTTTGTTCCCTGCTCGTTCCTGAGGATGTCCATGCAACGTTTGCTTTTGCTGTTTTTTATCGTGCTGGCGGTATTGTTGCCGGTGCTGGCGCAGGCTGCCGGGATGGAGTACTACATCGGCGTGCTGACGCGCATCCTGATATTCGCGATTGTCGTTTCCAGCCTCAACTTCATCCTCGGCTACGGCGGCATGGTCAGTTTCGGCCATGCGGTGTTCTTCGGTCTGGGCGCCTACGCGACGGCGATCGCCAGCTTCCACGGCGTGACCAGCGCCTGGGTCATCTGGCTGCTTGCGGCATTGGTATCCGCGTTGGCGGGACTGGCCATCGGCGCCATCGCACTGCGCACGCGCGCCGTGTATTTCATCATGATCACGATGGCGCTGGCGCAGCTGTTCTATTACTTCTTCGTCGGCTTTCGCTACTACGGCGGCGACGACGGCATCCAGATCAACGGTCGGCCGGTGATCGGGCTCGGTCTCGACATCAGCGGCGACAATGGCTTTTACTGGCTGGTGCTGGCCTGGCTGCTGGCGGTGCATGTGTTGCTGGCGCGTTTGCTGAAGTCGCGCTTCGGCCTGGCGCTCAACGCCATGCGTGAGAACGAGCGGCGCGCGCAGGCCATCGGTTACCCGACCTTGCGTTACAAGCTGGCGGCATTCGTCATCGCCGCCGTGATCGCCGGTATCGCCGGCAGCCTGATCGGCATGAGCAATCTGTTCGCCAGCCCCAAGCTGCTGCATTGGTCGCAGTCCGGCATCCTGCTGGTGATGGTGGCGCTGGGCGGCGTCGGCTATTTCTACGGCGGCATACTCGGCGCGGCGGTGTTCCTGCTGCTGGAAGAAATCCTGTCCACGCATTTCGAATACTGGCAAATCTATGTCGGGCTGATCCTGCTGCTGGTGGTGATGGTGGCGCCGCGCGGCGTCAGCTCGCTGATGAGCATCGGCAAGACCTTGAAGCAGGGAGAGCAACATGGCGCATGATGCGTTGTCGATTTCATCGGCCCTGTCCGTAAAGGGATTGAAGAAGAGTTACGGCGGCCTTGCCGCCACGCGCGATGTCGACCTGGATATCGCGCCAGGCCACGTCCATGCCATCATCGGTCCCAATGGCGCCGGCAAGACGACCTTGCTGTCGCTGCTGTCGGGCGCGCTGGCGGCGGATGCGGGAGAAGTCTTTCTGTTCGGCGAAACCATGCATGGTCGCGCAGAGCAGTCGCGCGTGAGCGCAGGGCTGGCGCGTTCATTCCAGATCACCAGCGTCTTCGACGAGCTGACCGTGCTGGAAAACCTGCAAGTCGCGGTGCAGCGCCGGCAGCATGTCAGCTATGGATTCTTCCATGGCAGCGCGCAGGACAAAGAGGCCAGGGAAGCCGCGCTGTCGGTGGCGCGTCGCGTCGGCCTGGAAAAATTCGCCCATCAGTTGTCATCGCAGTTGTCGCACGGCGCGCGTCGCCGTCTCGACGTGGGTCTTGCCATCGCCTGCAAGCCGCGGGTGCTGCTGATGGATGAACCGATGGCAGGCATGGGGCATGAAGAATCCGGTGAGATGATCGCCCTGATCCAATCCCTGAAACAGGAACTCACCGTGGTGCTGGTCGAACATGACATGGACGCGGTGTTTGCGCTGGCCGACCGCATCACGGTGCTGGTACAGGGGGCGGTGCTGGCCACCGGCAGCGTCGACGAGATCCGCAACAATGCTGAAGTCAAGCTGGCCTACCTCGGCGAGGAGGAAGAGGACGGGGAAGAGGACGGAGAAGAAATGCGAGAGGAAACACAATGAGCACATTGCTGGAAGTGTCCGGACTGACCGGCGGCTACGGCTCCAGCCAGGTGCTGTTCGGTATCGACATGCGCGTCAACGAAGGCCAGGTCGTCACGCTGCTCGGTCGCAACGGCATGGGCAAGACCACGACCCTGCGCACGATTCTCGGACTGAACCGACCCACCGGCGGCGAGGTATCGTTTCGCGGCCAGCCCATCCATGCGCACAGCGCCGACAACATCGCGCGGCGCGGCATCGCCATCGTCCCGGAAGGGCGGCAGATCTTCAAGAACCTCAGCGTTGAAGAAAACCTGTCCGCCTTCGCCGCGCACCGCAACGGCCGCGACAATCCGTGGACGCTGGAAAAAATCTACCAACAATTCCCGCGCCTGAAAGAGCGCCGCACCAACGGCGGCGCGCAACTGTCCGGCGGCGAACAGCAGATGCTGGCCATCGGTCGTGCGCTGATGACCAATCCGCATCTGCTGATCCTCGACGAAGCCACGGAAGGCCTGGCGCCGCTGGTGCGCGAAGAGATCTGGTCCTGCCTGAAAGCGCTGCGCGAGTACGGCCTGACCATCATCGTCATCGACAAATACATCAAGCGCCTGATCGGTTTTGCCGACCGGCACACGATCCTGGAAAAAGGCAAAGTCGTCTGGCAAGGCAATTCCACCGAACTGTCGGCGCAGCCGGACTTGTGGGATCGCTATCTGAGCGTATAGAGAAAGAGCAAGGACAAGTTCATGAATCAAGCAACAGCCAAAGTAGAAACCAGCGCCGTACGCGTGTTTTGCGCCGAGCAGGATTGCGAAGCCGGCTATAACCTCAAGGCCGCCTTCCCGGATTTTCCGCACGTCTTGCAAGGCTGGCAAAACGCCACGGCGACGCTACGCGAAGCCATGCTCAGCGAGAGCGACATCGCCTACGGCGCGCAGCTCTTGCAAAAGTTCGATTTCTATCGTGCGGCCGGCAGCAACCGTCCTCTGCTGATATTCATCCACGGCGGCTACTGGCAAGGCGGCGACAAGAGCGACATCGGCTTCATCGCCGCGCCGTATGTACGCGCCGGCATCAGCGTTGCCGTCATGAATTATTCGCTGGCGCCGCAGGCGGGCATCGAGCAGATGGTGGAAGAGGTGCATGCCATGCTGGAACAGATCAACATCATGGCGGCCCGGCTCGACATTGACGCCAGTCGCATTTCGTTGATGGGGCATTCCGCCGGTGGTCATCTCGCCGCCTGTGTTGCCGCGCAACGCAAGGATGATCCGGTGCAAGCGGTGTTCGCCGTCAGCGGTTTGTTCGATCTGGCGCCGCTGGTTCCGACCTCGTTGAACAAGGCGCTGACCTTGAATCTGCAACGCGCCGAGAACCTGAGCCCGGTATTGATGGCAGGACCGTCGAGCACGCGTGTGCACACCATCATCGGCGAGCATGAGACGCTGCAGTTTCACATCCAGGCGGCGGTCATTGCCAACTGCTGGCAGCAGGTCGTCGCACATCATGTCGTGCCGGAGACGCATCACTACACGGTGCTATGGCCGCTGGCTGACGCAGATAGTCCGGTGTGCCAGGCGGTGATCGGTGAAATCCTGCGCTAAGATCGGATCGACAACAGGCGCCGTTCTCCGGCGCCATTTTTTTTACCTGCTGCATCCTTCGGAGTTTTCATGGACCGCCGCCGTTTTTCCCTCGCTCTCGCGGGATTGCTGGGCACTCCAGCTGTCGCATTCGCTGCGGGCAATCCCTTCCTCGCTTATACCCAGGATGAACTCGACAAAGCCTACGATCAGCGCAACTGGGCGCCGAATTCCGCCGAGGTGATCGGGCGCTATGGCAGCGACAGCATGGCGGTGCGCAAGAAGTATCCTCCGCGTACCGAACGCTATGGCAGCAGCGAAGCCGAGTCGCTGGACATTTTTGCGCCTGCGGGTGTAAAAAATTTACCGGTCATGGTGTTCGTGCACGGCGGCGCGTGGCGCGCGCTCGGCAAGGACGATTCCTCCGCACCGGCGCCGACCTTCGTCGAGAACGGTTGTTTGTATGTCGCACTCAACTTCGCCAATATTCCGACGGTGCGCTTGCCCGACATGGCGATGCAATGCAGGAACGCCATGCTGTGGCTGCACGCCAACATCGCCCGGTTCGGCGGCGACCCGCAGCGCATCTTCGTGTCCGGCCATTCCTCCGGCGGTCATCTGAGCGCCGTGTTGCTGACGACCGACTGGAGCAGTTTCGGCGCTCCTGCCGATCTCATCAAGGGCGGGGTGACGATGAGCGGCATGTACGAGTTGTATCCGGTGCTGCTGTCGGCGCGCAGCAGTTATGTCAAGGTGTCTGCAGGCGAAGCGGCAGCGTTGAGTCCGCTTCGTCATCTCGACAAGATCATGTGTCCGGTGATGGTCGTCAACGGCGACAAGGAGAGCCCGGAATTCCAGCGACAGGCGAGCGAGTTTGCCACCGTCCTCGCGGGAATGGGGAAGTTGCGCGGACGTTTTGTCCTTTCCGGAAAGAATCACTTCGAAGTACCGGAAGCGTTGAATGATGCGGGCAACGTTCTTTCAAAGGCCGTTCTGGAAATGATGAAGACCTGACGGTTTTTCGGATCAATTCATGGGTTCACGCCGTGACATCGATCTCGTCGGCGTGCGTGGTGCCGGCCGAATAAGCCGGCTGGTCGAAGGCGATGCGTGGTTTGCTGGAAGAATTCATGATGCGCTCATTGTCCGGACGATGCACGCAGGGGAATCACGTAGGGAATATCGCCATCGCTGCCGACCCGTGCGCTGACGCCATAGACGGCTTCGATATGTCGCGGCGTCAGTACCTCGCGCCAATGTCCCTGCGCGACCACGCGGCCTTCCCTGAGCATCACGAGGCGATCGGCGAAGCGGGCTGCCAGTCCCAGATCGTGGATGGCGATCAGCACGCCGCTGCGCTGGGGGTCGGCGATGTTGTCGGCGCTGTTGTTGGCGACCTCGCGCGCGGCCGTCATGGCTTCAAGCTGATGATGCAGGTCGAGATCGCTGGTCGGTTCGTCCAGCAGCAACAGACGTCCTTGCTGCACCAGTGCGCGCGCCAGCAGGACGCGCTGGCGTTCGCCGCCGCTGAGTTCGTCGTAGGAGCGCAAGGACAGCGTTTGCAGGTTCAGGCGTTCGATCGCGTCGAGCACGATGCGGCGATCCCGTTCGCTGCTGTTCCAAGTGCGATGGGGCGCGCGACCGAGTGCGATCATGTCGGCCACGCGCAGCGACATGGACGAGCCGGTGTGTTGCGGCACATAGGCGACGGCGCGCGCCAGATCGCGGCGCGACATGCCTTGCAGGTTGGTGCCGTCGAGCGTCATGCTCGCGTGCTGCGACGACAGGATGCGATTGACGCACTTGAGCAGCGTGCTCTTGCCGGCGCCGTTGGGGCCGACCAGGCAGACGATTTCGCCGGCGCCGACCTGCAGGTCGACGTCGTCGAGGACGAGGCGATTGCCGTGGCGGTAATGGAGTCCGGAGATGTTCAGCATCACAGTGCGGCCTTGTGCCGGCTCGACAGCAACAGATGCAAGAACAGCGGCACGCCGACATACGCCACCACGATGCCGACCGGGATGATCACCGGCGCAAACAGCAGGCGGCCCGCCATGTCCGACAACAGCACCAGCAGTGCGCCGACGACGGCGGAGAAGGGCAGCAGCCAGCGATGGTCGCCGCCGATCAGCAGGCGCGCGATGTGCGGCGCCACCAGTCCGACGAAGCCGATCACGCCGGTGAAGCTGACCACGGCAGCGGTGATCATGACCGCGACGATGGTGACGATGGCGCGCACGCGGCCGACCGCGAAGCCGAGCGAGGCGGCGATGTCGTCGCCGCCGGCGGCAAACGCATTCAGCGCCCACGCATGCCATTGCAGCAAGGGCGCGCCGAGCAACAGCACGCCGCCGGCGATGGCGACTTCATTCCAGGTGCTGCCGTTGAGCGAGCCGAAGGTCCATTGCACGATGGCCGAGAGTTGCTGTTCGGTGGCGACGAATTGCACGCTCGCCGTCAAGGCGCTGAACAGATAAGTCAGGCCGACGCCGCCCAGCACCAGCATCGTGGCGCTGACGCCGCGCAAGGCGGAAAAGGCAAGCACCAGGGTCGCGCACAATACGGCGCTGGCAAACGCTGCGGCAACCGTAAGATAGGGACCGCTCCAAGCGTTTGTCGCGCCCGAGAGTATCGCCAGCGATGCGCCGAAAGCGGCGGCGGGGGAAATGCCGACGGTGTAGGGACTCACCAGCGGATTGCGCGTGATGCCTTGCATGGCGACGCCGGCCAGCGCCAGCCCGGCGCCGGCGATGACCGCCATGACGATGCGCGGCAGGCGCAGCTGTTGCAGCAAGCCGATCTGCCACGCCGGAATATCCGCCAGCCAGGCCGACGGCAGCACGGGTGCAAACAGGCCGCGCAGGCTGGTCGCGAGACTGAGTTTTTGCACGCCGAGCGCACCCGATACGGTCATCGCCGCGATCAGCAACAATACGCCGGCCAGCAGCGCCAGGCGGTTGCGCCAGCGCTGGCGTCGCAGCGCATGCAGCAGGACGTGTCGGGAGGGCTTCACTTGCGCAATTCCGCCAGCGAAGCGGTGTAACCGCCCGGCGCCGGCACCTGCTGGAAGTCTTCCAGCCAGGTGCGCATCACCTGGTCGGGGTCGACGTCCCTGAAGCGATCCGGATAGAGCCACTTGGCGATCTGCAGCGCGCCGATGATCTTGGAACAGCCGCCCGCCAGGTAATAGCTGATGTGATACACCTGTCCGTTGCGCACCGCCGGCAAGCGGTCGAAGCCGGGCCGCGCGGCGACGGCTTCCAGCACCTGCGACGAGAAGGCGCGGCTGTGCGGCTCGTATTGTCCCGGCTCCAGCTTCACGATGACGTTGGGCCGACGCGCGATGATTTCCTCCGGATCGACGCTGAAGCCTTGCACGCTGCCGCGCGCCGACGATTGGTTCAGGATGCGCACGTCGCCGAACACGTTGACGCCGCCGCCGATCTCCACCATGTCGTGCCAGCCTGAGCCTTTGAGCAGGGTTTTGTAGGCGCCGACTTCTTCGATGTAGACGCGCTTGCGCTGCGCCATCGGCAAGTTCTGCAGGCGTTGCGCCAGCAGGTCGCGATAGCGGCGGTAGAAGGCGTTGAGTCTGGCTGCGCGTTGCGGCTGCTTGAACAGCTTGCCGAACAGCGTGACGTTTTCTTCGTGCTTGAGCACGTCCCAGGCGGTAACCACTACCACCGGGATGCCGAAGCGGCCGAGTACCGTGGCCGCTTTTTGCCAGTCGCTGTTGCGCGGGAAGAAGACCGCGTCCGGTTGCATCGCGACGATGGCTTCGTAATTGGGGCTGGTCTGGCCCTGGCCTGCCAGCATGGACGGCGTCACCGTCGGCCAGTAGCTGTGGCTGCGCGCCGAGTCGATGTCGACGCCGACCACCGGCTGCATGCCGGCGACGGCGCGCACGAATTCCGTGGTGTAGCGGTTGAAGACGACGACGCGTTTCAACGGCGTCTTCAGCGTCAGCTCGCGGCCGACGTCGTCGTGGAAAGTAAGGCTGTGGCGATCCGTCTGTGCATGGACCAGCGTCGCCCATGCCGGCAGGATCAATAAAAAGAATAACCGAGCTAACAACAGCAAAGGCCGCAGCCCTTGCAGTTGTTGTCCGTGCCTCAGCTGATCGGCGCGCTCAGAATGCATAGTTCATGGTCATGGTGTAAGTGCGCGGCGCGCCCAGGATCCACTGCGTCGCCGTTCCGGCGTAGGTCGATGCGGCGTAGACCTTGTCGGCGATGTTGTCGATGCGGAAGTCGAACTTCAGCTTCGGCGACACCTTCCAGGCCAGGCCGGCGTCGAGCACGGTGTAAGCCGGCAGGCGCGACTGGTCGGTGTTGTCCGAATAGCGGTCGCTGACGTAGTGGGCGCCGGTGCGGGCTTCCCATTGCGGCGTGACGTTCCACAGCACGAACAGGTTGCCGGTGCGCTTCGGGACGAACTGCGGACGATAACCGGCGAGCGAGGTCGCCTTGCCGTTGACCGTGGCGACGAAGTTGTCGAAGCGCGCCTGCAGCACCGAGGCGTTGGCTTCCACGCGCCAGTCGTCGTTGAGCTTGAAGGTCAGCGAACCTTCCAGGCCGCGCGAGGATTGCTGGCCGACCGTATCGGAGATCGACACGTTGTTGATGCTCGGCGCCAGCAGGTTGTTCTTGATGATGCGATACGCCGCCAGCGTCCATTCCACGCGGCCGTTCCACAAGGCTTGCTTGACGCCCACTTCGGCCTGCTTGCCCTTGGAAACGCCGTACTGCATTTGCGACGCGCTGATGCTCGCCAGCGACGTGACCGGGTCGGAGGCGACCGCGTATTGCGCATACAGCGAGGTGTCGTCGACCGGCGTGAAGACCACGCCGGTATTCCACGACACCGCGTTCTGGTTGCCGTTGGCGCTGGTCAGCGTGATGAAATCGTCGCGCCTGGTCTGGTAGTTGTCGCCGCGCAGGCCGCCGGTGACGGCCCATTGTTTGCTCAACTGGTAGCGGTCTTGCAGGAACAGGCCGGCCTGGTCGACGGTCACGCGATACAGGGCGCGGATCGCCGGCGAGTTGCCTTGCGCGAAAACGCCCGGGTTGAAATTGAGCGCATTGACCGTGCTCGACCCGGCGAAATTGCCCGAGGTGTTGGTGTTGTCGTTGCGGTCGTACAGCGAGCGGTTGAAGTCGAAGCCGACCACCAGCTGGTTCTTGTTGCCGAACAGTTCGCTGTCGATGGTGGCATAGCCGTGGTCGCCGTATTGCGTTTGTGCGCCGACGATGTCGCGGTAGTTGGAGCGCGTCACATTACCCGTGGTCGGGTTGTAGGTATAAGTGTAGGTTTCCTTGTAGCGACGGTCATGCTTGATCAGATAGATGTCGTTGTTGAGCACGACCTTGTCGCTGAGTTCGTAGCGCGCGCGCAGGTAGGTGCGGTTTTCGGTGAAGCGCACCTGGGCGTCGTCGACGTTGTAGTTCTTGAAGCGCGTGCCGGGCACGATGGCGCCGTTGACGATGGGCGTGCCTTCGTAGCTGCCCGGATGGATATCGGCATAATCATTCGCCAGCGTCAGGGTCAGGTCGCGCGTGGCTTTCCACAGCAGCGAGCCGGATACCGTCAGGCTGTCGCTGCGGCCGCGTTCCATCCAGCCGTCGGAATTGATGTGGCTGACGTCAAGGCGATACGCCAGCGTGTCGCTGAGCGGGCCGGTGCTGTCGAAGGCCTTGCGGTAGGTGCCGAAGGAGCCGGCCGAAAATTGCACTTCATTGGATTGCTGTTTCAGGTCGGGCCGCTTGGGCACGACGTTGACCGCGCCGCCGACGAAGCCGGTGCCGTACAGCACCGATGCCGGACCGTTGAGGAATTCCACGCGTTCCACGTTCCACGGATCGACCGGGAAGGTCACCACGCCGCCGGCGTTGTACAGCTGCAAGCCGTCGTACAGCTGGGAAATCGAATTGGGACCGTAGAAGCCGCGCGCCGACAGCGAGTTGTTGCCGTTGCCCGAGAACGGCACCGAGGTGATGCCGGGCGCGCGCGTTTCGGCGTCGAGCAGGGTTTGATAGCCGCGCTCGCGGATGGTGTCGCCCATGATGACGGCGACGCTGGCCGGTGTTTCCAGCGGCGTCAGGTTGAGACGGCCGCCGGCGGTCGATGGCGTTTTCAGCGAGCTGCTGTTGTCGGGCGCCGAGACGGTGATCTCGGGCAGGGAGGCCTGGTCGGTGGTCTGGGCTGCGGCGGAGGCAGCGCCGAGCGCGCCGGTGATTGCAATGGCGCAGGACGAGCGACGCAGTTTGCCTGCGCGCAGCGGTGGCGAGTGTTTCATGTGAATTCCCTTTGATGACCGTCGAGTCTGATTGTGACGATCTGTTTTTGTACGGCGCGCATCCCCGCGCGTCGTGATCAAAGGAAGCTGGCAAACAGTGTGAGAGTGAAAAGCGAAGCGGTGCGCGACGGACATCGGACGTGACGGGCGCGACGAACCGGCAGCCTTGGGCAAGAGCCGAAGGGCGCGGTGCGGCGGATTCAGATTCGGTGTGCGTGTGCAGCGTTTCGCAGTTCACGGCACACCCCGGCCGCTCGCTTCCATCCGTTCTGGCCGGTATCCGGGCTAACAGGACCGATCGCCTCGCCTTCCCATGCCTGAAATCTGAAGCGGCACAGTGGACTATTGAGACAACCTGCCATGCAGCAACATCCTGCACGGCGCCTGTTTTACCGTTGCGGGGACAGCACACGTTTGTCGCTGCAGTCATCGGATAGTTACCTGACCGGAGCGCGTGTTTCCCGTTTAACTGCAATCAAGGAATCTGATTGCGAGCACCAAAACCCCGCCATGATACTTGCGCGGATGCGATCTCGCAATCTTGGCGTCGGTGTTGTGTCGGATTGCCGCCAATTCGCGCTTTCTGTGCGTTGTGCCGCCGCTCGCTATACTTGTCGTCTTTACAGGGAAGGACATCATGATTTCGCGCAATCGCTTCAACCATTCATGGCAGTTCACCATCGCTGCGGCGAGCCTTGCTTTCGGCGCCGGCAGCTTTTCCATCAACGCCTCGGCGCAAGCTACCATCAAGATCGGCGAGATCAACAGCTACAAGGCGCAGCCGGCCTTCCTTGAGCCGTACCGCCAGGGCTGGGAAATGGCGCTGGAAGAAATCAACGCCGGCGGCGGCGTGCTTGGAAAGAAACTGGAAGTGATTTCGCGCGACGACAACGGCAATCCGGGCGACTCGGTGCGCGTGGCCGAAGAGCTTGTCAAGCGCGAGCAGGTGTCGCTGCTGTTCGGCGGCTTTCTCTCCAACACCGGTCTCGCGTTGACCGACTACGCCAAACAGCGCAAGATATTTTTCCTCGCGGCCGAGCCGCTGACCGACAAGATCGTCTGGCACAACGGCAACAAATATACCTATCGGCTGCGCCCATCGACTTACATGCTGGTGGCGTCGCTGGTGAAGGACGCGGCCAAGCTCAAGAAGAAGCGCTGGGCCATCGTCTATCCAAATTATGAATACGGACAATCCGCCGTCGCCAGCTTCAAGACGCTGATGAAAGCGGCGCAGCCGGACATCGAATTCGTCGCCGAGCAAGCCACGCCGCTGGGCAAGATCGACGCCGGCGCGGTGACCCAGGCGCTGGCCGACGCCAAGCCGGACGCGATCTTCAACGTACTGTTTGCCGCCGACCTCGGCAAGTTCGTGCGGGACGGCAATACGCGCGGTTTGTTCGAGGGACGCGAAGTCGTTTCGCTGCTGTCCGGCGAGCCGGAATATCTCGATCCGCTGCGCGCCGAAGCGCCGAGCAACTGGCTCGTCACCGGCTATCCCTGGTACGCCATCAACACGCCTGAACACAAGAAATTCGTCGACGCCTATCGCAAGAAATACAACGACACCCCGCGCAACGGATCGCTGGTCGGCTACAGCGCGCTGATGTCGATTGCGGCGGGTCTGAAGAAAGCGGGCAGCGCCGATTCCGACAAGCTGGCGGCGGCGTTCTCGGGCCTGAAGGTGGAGACGCCGGTGGCGACCATCGTCTATCGCGCCCAGGATCACCAGTCCACGTTGGGCGCCTTCGTCGGCCGCACCGGCGTCAAGGACGGCAAGGGCATCATGAGCAGTTTCGTGTACGTCGACGGCGCCGGTTTGCAGCCGTCGGATGCGGAAGTGAAGAAGCTGCGCGCAGCAGACTGATGGATGGCGCGCCGGTCACGTCATGACCGGCGTTTTTTTGCCAATCTGCGGTTTTCTGCTGCCGCGGCCTTCCAGGCATTTTTCCGGAAAAGCGCTACAAGCCGCGCCCGGCCGCTGTACCGGTAAAAAGCTATTGGATTGATGAAGACTATCAATTTTCCCTAGAGATTGATTTTCCCTAAGATTGCTCCATGTCCATTTTCTTGCTTTCACGCAAACGGACAGCAGACAAAAACATCGCCCCGGCCATCGGCAGGCGTCAATCATCAGGGAGCTTCACATGAACAATTCATCTCGGCCTGCCAAAGGATCCGCCATCAGCGTCGCGGCCCGCCTCGGCATCAGTTTCGCCATCGTGCTGGCCATGATGCTGGCGCTGACCATCCTCAGCATCATGAAGGTCAACTCGATCGAAGGCAGCCTCACTACCATCAGCGACGACAACAACGTCAAGCAGCGTTACGCCATCAACTTCCGCGGCAGCGTGCATGACCGCGCCATCGCCTTGCGCGACCTGACGCTGGTGGGCGACGCCGAGGTCAGGGACGTCATCGGCCTGATCGGCAAACTGGACAACGACTACCAGCAATCGGCCCGGCCGCTGGACGCCATCTTCGCCGGCGAGCAGGGCAAGAAGGTGCGCGCCGAAGAACGCGCCGACCTCGCCGCGATCAAGGACATCGAAGCGCGCGCCATGCCGTTGGTGCAAAAGATCATCGCCGCGCGCACCGCCGGCGACATCGACGGCGCCCGCCGGATCATGCTGCAGCAGGGCAAGCCGGCCTTCACCGCATGGCTGGCGTCGATCAACAAATTCATCGATCTGCAAGAACAGATGACGCAGGACGAATCGGCCCGGGCACGCAATCTGGCGCATGGCTTTCAGGCGCTGATGCTGACTTTCCTCGCGGTGGCGATGGTGGCCGGCGTGGTGCTGGCCACCTTGATCACGCGCTATATCCGCCGCGCGCTCGGCGCCGAACCGGATGAGGTCAAGGAACTGGCCTTCGCGGTCGATCGCGGCGAGCTCTACCACGCGCTCGACGCCGTCGACGTCAACAAGGACGGCGCCGCCCGCAACAGCATCATGGCGGCCTTGTCCGAAATGAGCAGCAACCTGCGCAATACCGTCAGCGAAGTGCGCGACGCCGCCGCCGGCGTGACCGAAATCAGCAGCCAGATCGCCGAAGGCAACCGCGACCTCGCCGCGCGTACCGAAGACCAGGCCGCTTCGCTGGAAGAAACCGCGTCGGCGATGGAACAACTGACCTCGACCGTGAAGCAGAACGACGACAATGCCCGCCAGGCCAACCAGCTGGCGCGCAACGCTTCCGACATCGCCATGCAGGGCGGCGCCATCGTCGGCCAGGTGGTGCAGACCATGGATTCGATCAACACCTCGTCGCGCCGCATCGTCGACATCATCGGCGTGATCGACGGCATCGCCTTCCAGACCAATATCCTGGCCTTGAATGCCGCGGTGGAAGCGGCGCGCGCCGGCGAGCAGGGCCGCGGTTTCGCGGTGGTGGCGACGGAGGTGCGCAGCCTGGCGCAACGCAGTTCGGCCGCGGCGAAAGAGATCAAGCAACTGATCGACGACTCGGTGGAAAAAGTCGACACCGGCGCCAGACTGGTCGAGCAAGCCGGCGACACCATGGAACAGATCGTTTCCAGCGTGAAGCGCGTGACCGACGTGGTCGGTGAAATCTCGGCCGCCAGTCACGAGCAAAGCATCGGCATCGAAGAGGTGCATCGCGCGATTGCCCTGATGGATCAGGTCACGCAGCAGAACGCCGCCCTGGTGGAGCAAGCCAGCGCTGCCGTCGGCACCTTGCAGGACCAGGCCGCCAGCCTCAACCACGCCGTCGGCGTATTCAGCCTGGAAGCGCCGGGTGCGCAAGTTGTTTCACCGGTGAACGCCGGCAACATCGTGCCGCTGCGCCCGGTCGGCGCCAGGGTCGTGAATCCCGCTCCGCAACTCAGCCACCAGCGCAAGCGCGCCTGATCGCTCCCATGCCGGATCGGCATGGATAGTCATCTCCTCACCCCGTCCGCTTCTGCAGCATGGAGGCCGGCGGGGTGTTTTCTTGCGTGCCGAAAATTTCATTGCGGAATTACTTCATTTTGCGTCTCATTCTGCCGATAATACTCAGACGGATCGCCGTCTCGCAAAGAGTGACATCAGGTAACATCAAGCAGTATCAAGCAGTATCAAGCAGTATCAAGCAGTATCAAGCAGCATCAGGGAACATCAGGCAACAACAAACAGAAATACAAAGAGGGGACGTTCCATGATTCATATACTGCGCTCGTCATCTTCGCTGGCGAAGGTGCTGATTCTGCCGTTTGTTGTCCTCATCCTCGTGTTGTCGCTGCTGGTCGGACTGCTGTCGTATTTTGCCGGACGGCATGCCATTGTGTCGGTGGCCGAGCAAATGCTCGACCAGACCGCCGATCGCGTCGCGCTTACCGTACAGCGGCATATCGACGGCGCCACCTCCGTGCTCGAATCGGCATTCCCGCGCGGCCTGCCTGCGGGTCCCGACATCAATGTCGACCTCGACGCCATCCGCGCGCGCTTCTGGAGCGCCACGTCCATGCATCCGGATCTCAACAACTACGTCTTCTACGGCAATCGCAGCGGCGACTTCGTCGGTTTGTTCCGCTATGGCGTCGACGACGCCGAACTGCGCGTCAAGCGCGCCGCGGTGGATTATCGCAGCGCCTATCGCTTCGACAGCATCAACGGCCAGCTCAGCATGCCCAAGAACGACGAGACCAAGTTCGATCCGCGCCTGCGGCCGTGGTACGCCGCGGGCCAGAACAGCGACCGCGATGCCTGGAGCGAGATTTACATCAATTACTGGGACAAGGATCTGGTCGCTACGCGCGCGCGGCGCGTGTTGGCGGCGAACGGCCAGTTCGAGGGCGTGATCGCCACCGACGTCTCGCTCAAGGCGCTCAATGACTTCATCCACGACCTGCATGTCAGCCCGCGCGGCATTGCCTTCATCATGGAATCGAACGGCAACCTGATCGCCTCTTCCGACGGCGAGAACATCTTCACCGACCAGCAGGGACAGCTCGGGCGCCTGCGTGCCGAAGCCAGCAAAAATTCCACCATCCGCAACGCCTATGCGACCTTGCAGACGCATCTGGCCCAGGAAGAGAATCTCGGCGGCACCGACAATACCTTTACCTTCCAGGGGGCCGACGGCGAAGTGATTTATGCCGCCTATTCGTGGGTGCGCGACAACGCCGGCCTGTCGTGGGTGACGGTGGTCGCGGTGCCGCGCGGCGACTTCCTCGACACGTTGGACAAGAATGCGCGCTGGACCGTGGTGATCGCCGTGTTTGCGGTGGCCATCGCGCTGTTGCTGGGACTGAGCGTGGTGCATTGGGTGGTGCGCGACGTGCGCCGCCTGTCGCGCGCCGCCGCGCGCATCGGCAAAGGCCAGATGAATGTGGCGCTGAAGATCGAACGGCGCGACGAAATCGGCCAGCTCGCCCAAAGTTTCATGGAAATGCAGAGCGAACTCAGCACCGACAAGCTTACCGGCGTCACCAGCCGCGCCGCCTTGCTGCGCTATCTCGACGCCGCCGTGCACAAACGCGGCCGTCGCGCCGCCGAACTGTTCGAGCATTTCACCGTGATGTTCATCGATCTCAACCGCTTCAAGGCCATCAACGACAAGCTCGGTCATGAATACGGCGACCTCACGCTGATCGAAGTCGGCCAGCGCCTGCGCACCATCATGCGCGAAGACGACGTGGTGGCGCGCTTCGGCGGCGACGAGTTCGTGCTGGTGTTCTGGGGCATTGCCGAGACCGATTTCGCCGACAAGGTCAGGAAGAAGATCGAGGACGCCCTCGCGCCGCCGCTGCTGTGCCTGGAGGAGGTCGAGGGCGCCGACGGCATGACGGTCGGCGCGTCCATCGGCGTGTCCTTCTATCCGCAAGACGGCAAGGACGCCGAGACGCTGATCAAGCTGGCCGATCACGGCATGTACGAAGACAAGGCAGCCGGGCGCAAGAACGAAAAGGACGGCGGTCGCGGTCATCGTTGATGCGTCTTTGGCGGCGCCCTGCGTGCACGCCACGACAAGTAGTGGCACACTGAGCGCCATTCGCTTGTCCGCAGCCTCGGAAACAACTCAACGATGATGGTCAATAATCTCTTGCGCCGGCTCGATCTCACCACCTTGCGTTTGTTTGTCTCGGTGCAGGAAGAAGGCACGCTCACGCGCGCCGCGGCGCGCGAGTCCATCGCCGTGTCCGCCGCCAGCAAACGCTTGGTGGAGCTGGAGCAGGCCATCGGCGTGGCGCTGTTCGTGCGGCATGCGCGCGGCATGGTGCTGACGCCGGCAGGCGAGACCTTGTTCACCCACGCGCGTCGCGTGCTGCTCAGTGTCGAAACCATCGGCCTCGAACTGGCCGAACATGCGCAAGGCGTGCGCGGCTATGTGCGCATGGTGGCGAACCTGTCGGCCATCGTCGAATTCCTGCCCGAAGACCTGATGGCCTTCACGCAATTGCACGAGCAGGTCAAGCTCGACCTGGAAGAGCGTCCCAGCGGCAGCGTCGTCAAAGGCGTGCAGGACAGCTGGGCCGATCTCGGCATCTGTTCCGGCGACACCGAAACCCATGATCTGCACACCACGCTGTACCGGCGCGACCGCCTGGTGCTGGTGATGCGCGACAATCACGCACTGGCCGGACGCAAGAGCGCGAGCTTCGCCGACACGCTCGACTACGATCACGTCGGCCTGCACGCCGACAGCTCCATCAACGCGCGCACGCATCTGGCGGCGCGCTCCAGCGGCAAGTCGCTGAAGATGCGCATCCACGTGCCGGGCTTCGATGCGGTGTGCCGCATGGCGCAGGCGGGCATGGGCCTCGGCGTGATTCCTTCCGGCGTATACGAAGCCATCGGCCGCTCGCTCGGCCTCACCGCAATCCCGCTCAGCGACGACTGGGCCAGCCGCGAGCTGAAGATCGTCGTGCGCGATCCCAGGGGTTTGTCGCCGGTGTCGCAGGCCTTGTACGATTATCTCTGCGGTGCGGAAGAGCGCGCTGCCGGCAACATCGGCGTCAAACCGAAAACAAGAAAAGCAAAATAACGGCGAGCGTTCGTGTTTGGCGAACGCTGCTTGCCAACTTACGGTTGGACGCGAATGGTGCTCTCTTTCTATCCTGTAAAAAAGGTAGAAGGAGACAGTGATGAGTGGACCACTCAAAGGAATACGCGTCATCGAAATCGGCACGCTCATCGCGGCGCCGTTTGCCGCGCGCGTGATGGCCGAGTTTGGCGCCGACGTCATCAAGATCGAGGCCCCGGTCAACGGGGACCCGATCCGAAAATGGCGCAAGCTGCACGAGGGCACCTCGCTGTGGTGGTATCTGCAATCGCGCAACAAGAAATCGCTGTCGGTCAATCTGAAGGCGCCGCAAGGCATCGCGCTCATCAGGCAACTGGTGGCCGATGCCGACGTGCTGATCGAGAACATGAAGCCGGGCGCGCTGGAAAGCCTGGGCCTGGGCTGGGATGAACTCCGCGCGCTCAATCCCAGGCTGACGCTGGTGCGCATCTCCGGCTACGGCCAGACCGGCCCGTACAAGGACCGTCCCGGTTTCGGCGCCATCGGCGAAGCCATGGGCGGCATCCGCTATACCACCGGCGAACCCGATGGTGTTCCTGCGCGCGCCGGCATCAGCCTGGGCGACTCGCTGGCTTCGCTGCACGCGGTGATCGGCGCGCTGATGTCGCTGCTGCGCGTGAAGACCGGGCAAGGTCTCGGCCAGGTGGTCGACGTTTCGCTGGTCGAGAGCGTGTTCAACCTGATGGAAAGCCTGGTGCCGGAATACGACCTGCTCGGCCACGTGCGCGAACGCAGCGGCGGCACCTTGCCCGGCATCGCGCCGTCGAATACCTACCCGACGCGCGACGCCGGCTATGTCGTCATCGCCGGCAACAGCAACCCGATTTTCAAACGCCTGATGCACGCCATCGGTCGCGTCGACCTCGCCGACGATCCGGCCTTCGAACACAACGACGGCCGCGTGCGGCAAGTCGCCCTGCTCGACGCCGCCATCGCCGGCTGGACTTCGCTGCACGGCATGGAACATGTGCTCGCCGTGTTGGAGCAGGCCGGTGTGCCGTCCGGTCGCATCTATTCCGTCGCCGACATCGTCGCCGATCCGCACTATCAGGCACGCGACATGATCCTGTCGGCGCAACTGCCGGGCGGCGTCAAGGTCAAGATGCCCGGCATCGTGCCCAAATTGTCCGACACTCCCGGCGAAATCCACTGGCAAGGCCCGGCGCTCGGCGCGCATACCGTCGAAGTGTTGTCGGAACTCGGGCTCGGTGCAGAAGAAATTCGTCGCTTGCAGGAAGAAGGAGTGGTGCAATGAGCGCTCTTCTGAATAAGGTTTCCGATCGTCTGATCGTGCAGGAAGTATCGCCGCGCGACGGCCTGCAGATCGAACCGGGCTGGGTCCCGACCGAAGACAAGATTGCGCTGATCGACGGTCTGTCGCAAGCCGGATTTTCGCGCATCGAAGCCGGTTCCTTCGTCTCGCCGAAGGCGATTCCGGCGCTGCGCGACGGCGATGACGTATTTCGCCGCATTGCGCGCAAGGACGGCGTGATCTACGTCGCATTGATTCCCAACGTCAAAGGTGCAGAACGCGCGCTGCTGGCCGGCGCCGATGAACTCAACATGGTCATGTCCGCCAGCCAGACGCACAACCGTGCCAACATGCGCATGAACTGCGAAGCATCGCTGGCCGGTTTCGCCGATATCGTGAGCTTGGCCGGCGGCATGGATAACGTATCGCTCAACGCCACCATCGCCACAGCTTTCGGTTGTCCCTTCGAAGGCAAGATCGACGAGGACCGCGTCATGCGCATCGTCGACGACTACCTGCAACTCGGGGCTCATGCAATCGGCGGCATCACGCTGGCCGACACCACCGGCATGGCCAATCCGCGCCAGGTGGCACGCATCGTCGGACGCGTCCTGCAACGCCTGCCGGCGGCGGCGCTGACGCTGCATTTTCACAATACGCGCGGACTTGGACTGGTCAACGTGATGGCGGCGTATGAGGCCGGCGCGCGCCGTTTCGATGCGGCGCTCGGCGGCCTCGGCGGCTGTCCGTTTGCACCAGGCGCCTCGGGCAACATCTGCACCGAAGACCTGGTCAACCTGTGCGAGGAAACCGGCATCGAGACCGGCATCGATCTGCCGCTGCTGATCGCCATGTCGCGCAAACTGCCGGCGCTGCTGGGGCATGAGGTGCCGGGCCAGCTTGCCAAGGCCGGACGCAATGGCGATCTGCATCCGATTCCGGCTGCGTTGCAGGCCGCTGCCTGAAAAATGTTTGCAGCAACACAGTAAAAGAACAAGAGCACATCGCCTTTAACCAAGGGCGCATCGATAGTCTCAACAGAGCAATCGGACGCCAACAGGAGACAACATGAACACCCATACCGCCGCGGGACAGGCCCAGCAAGAACTCGTCACGCTTCAGGCAGACAGCAATCCCGACGCTATTGCAGACCTTGCCGCCATCGTGCGCAAAGCCGCCTGGCGCATCATGCCGCTGATCATGATCTGCTATTTATTCGCCTTCTTCGATCGCATCAACATCAGCTTCGCCAAGTTCCAGCTGCAAGGTGACCTCGGGCTGAGCGACACCGCCTACGGTCTCGGCGCCAGTTTGTTCGTGGTCGGCTACGTGCTGTTCGAAGTGCCGAGCAACATGTTCCTCTACAAGGTTGGCGCGCGTCGCTGGATCGCCCGCATCATGATTTCCTGGGGGCTGGCGACGGCGGCCATGGTGTTCGTCGGCAGCGAGTGGCAGTTCTATGGATTGCGCTTTATGATCGGCGCGATGGAAGCCGGGTTTGCACCAGGCGTGCTGTACTACCTGACGTTGTGGTTCCCGTCGTCGTATCGCGGACGCATCACCTCGATGCTGTTCCTGGCGTCGGCCTTCGCCGGACTGATCGGCGCACCGGTGTCGGGCATGATCCTCGGCCACATGGAAGGTGCGTTCGGCATCCGCGGCTGGCACTGGCTATTCATGTTGGGCGGCTTGCCGTGCATCGGCCTTGGCCTGGTCGTGCTGTGGCAGCTCAAGGACAAGATTGAAGACGCCGACTGGCTCAGCCGGCGCGAACAGCAGGTCCTCGCCGCCAACGTCACGCGTCCGACTTCGCATGAACGCGGTCACTCGCTGCTCGGCGCGATCAGGACGCCGGGCTTCCTGATGCTGGGGCTGGTGTACTTCCTGATCCAGGTCGGATCCTACGGTCTCAACTTCTGGGCGCCGCATCTGATCCGCACCGCCGGCACACAGAACCCGACCGTCATCGGTCTGCTGACCGCCGTGCCTTATCTCTGCGGCGCCGCCGCGATGATCATCGTCGGCCGTCTGTCCGATGCCCGCGGCGAGCGTCGCCGCTTCGTGATCGGTTTGCTGATGCTGGCGACCATCGGTTTCTTTGCCGCCGGCGTGTTCGAAAAACAAACCGTCTTGCTGATCGTCGCACTGGGCATCATGGGCGCCGGCGTGGTTGCCGCCATCCCTGCCTTCTGGGCGCTGCCGCCCAAGCTGCTGACCGGCGCCGGTGCCGCCGCAGGCATCGCGCTCATCAATACGCTCGGCCAGCTAGGCGGCATCGTCAGCCCGGTGATGGTCGGCCGCATCAAGGATCTGACCGGCAGCACGACGCCGGCCTTGTATGCGATCGGTGGCATGACTTTGCTGTGCGCCTTGCTGTTGACGTATGCAATGCCGGCGGCCTTGCGCGAGAAGGAACAAGCATTTAGCCGGTAAAAAAACTCGCGTTGTCGAGCGCGGTTTTTTCGTGCGGCAATTTGTCTTCTAAAGTTATGCGAATTCCTTCTTGGACTAGCCTGAATTGCGCTTCCTATAATCGCTTGCACATTTCATCGGCTACCGGAGGCAACATGAACGCGATTGCAGGCAAGACTGTTCCGATTTACGAAAAGATTGTTGTCAAGCCGCAGGCAGTGCACATCGGCGCCGAGATCTCCGGCGTCGACCTGCGTACGCCGCTCGATGCCACGACCATTGCGGAGATCCGTGCAGCGCTGCTGCAATGGAAAGTCGTCTTCTTCCGCGATCAAGCGCTGGACCATGCGCAGCATGTGGCGTTCGGCAAACAATTCGGCGATCTGACGGTCGGTCATCCGGTGTTCGGCTACGAGCCGGGCCATCCGGAAATCTATTCAGTCGGACGCGACCGCTTCAAGAATCGTTTCGACGGTCCGCGTCTGGTGCGCCCGTGGACCGGCTGGCATACCGACGTGACCGCCGCGATCAATCCGCCGGCCGCATCGATCTTGCGCGGCGTGGCGATTCCGCCGTATGGCGGCGACACGCAATGGACCAACCTGGTCGCTGCCTATCAGGGACTGTCGCCGACGCTGCGCGCCTTCGTCGACACCCTGCAGGGCGAACATCGCTTTACGCCGCCCGAAGGCAATCGCGCCACGCAAGACTTCGTCAACAAGGTGGCGGCGACGCCGTTGGTCAGTCATCACCCGCTGGTGCGCGTGCATCCCGAAACCGGCGAGAAGGCGCTGTACGTCAGCCCCGGTTTCCTCAAGAACATCGTCGGCCTGCATCCGCGCGAGAGCGAGCAATTGCTGGCGTTGCTGTTCGAGCACGTGGTGCGCCCGGAATACACGGTGCGCTTCAAATGGGAAGAAGGTTCGCTGGCATTCTGGGATAACCGTTCGACCGCGCATCTGGCGCCGGTGGATATTTACGATACCGATTTCGAGCGTCAGCTGTATCGCATCACATTGGTCGGCGATGTGCCGGTCGGTCCCGACGGCAAGCCCTCGGTCGGCGTCGAGGGACAGCCTGTCGTCGCGCACAGCGTCGAATAGGGGCGGCGATGTCTCGTATTGAAACCGTGCCGCGCTCAGTGGCCATCATCGGCGGCGGCATGTCCGGCACGCTGGCGGCGATTCGTCTGATCCGCCAGGCGCGTACGCCGTTGCTGATCCGCCTCTTCGATCCCAATCCGGAACTGGGACGCGGCGTCGCCTATGGCACTACTGATTTCAGCCATCGCCTGAACGGGCCGGCCAAGGCGTTCAGCCTGCGACCGGATGACGCCAATCATTTTGCCGACTGGCTGCAGGCGCGCGCCAATCGCTCCGGCTGGCGCGATTTTGACGATGGGCTGCTGGCCTTCGCGCCACGCTGGCTATATGGCGACTACATTCGCGCCGAGCTCACCGAAGCATTGAATGTCGCGGCACCTGGGGTCGAACTGGAGCATGTGCTCGCACGCGTCGACGACATCGTGCAGGAGCACAACCGGGTGCGCATCAAGGTCGATGCGCATCGCGAGTTCTTGGCCGACCATGTCTTGCTGGCGCCCGGCGTATTCAAGGCGCGGCCGGGTTTTGCCGTTGCGCAGGCACTGCACGACGACGGGCGTTATCTTGCCGATCCATGGAATCCGGAAGCACTCGACAAACTGAAGAACGTCGAGGATGTGCTGCTGGTCGGCAGCAGCCTGACCATGATCGACGCCGTGGTGTCGCTGGAAGCACGCGGCTATCGCGGCAACTACCAGGTTGTCTCGCGCCGCGGGCTGGTGCCGGTCGGTCGCAGCGAGACGCAGGCCTGGCCGGAATTTCTTACCGATGTCGCGGCGCCGGTCTCCGCGCGTGCAGTGCTGCGCGCAGTGCGCGTGCAAATCGCCAGGGCGAAGGCTGCGGGTGAAGACTGGCAGCGCGTTGTACTCGCAGTACGGCCGCATCTGACGCGTCTGTGGCAAGGTGCTTCACTGGTCGAGCGACAGCGTTTCATGCGTCACGTGCGCGCCTATTGGGATATGTTCCTGCATCGCGTGCCGCCGCCGAGCGCCGCGGTCTTCGAGGCGGTGCGGGCCAGCGGTCGCTTGCATTTGCATACTGGTACGCCGACTGCGGTGCAATCCTCTGCGGACGGCAGGCTCGATGTCTGGGTGCGTTTGCGCGGCGGATCGCTGGAGACGACCTTGCGCAGCGACGCCGTCATCAATTGCACCGGTTTCGAATACGTATGGAAGCGCGTGAGCGACCAGCCCTTGCCGGCGCGATTGCTGGAAAAAGGATATGTGCGCCCGAGCGCGCTTGGCCTCGGGATCGATGCCGATCCACAGACGCTGGCGGTGATCGGCATCGACGGCAAAGCGTCTGGCAATATTTCCACCATGGGTTTGCCGTTGCGCGGCGTGCTGTTTGAATCCGGCACCATTGCCGAGCTGTTGCGGCAGGCGGTATTGTTGGCGCCGCTCCTGGATGCGGCCGGACAGTATGTGGATAAGGAAGAGCGCGACGCCGCCTGATCATGACAAATCCGAGCATGCATACTTGGATTGATTCTTTGATGCGCAGAGGCAAGAGCGATATAGTGGAATCTCTCCCCTTTGCTTCATGATTTGCGGTGTTGTTGTGAAATCGAAGGAAAGCAGGATGGTGCTTACTCCCGCGGCATCGTCCTCATGTCGGCAGCACCGACATGTGAGCAGATTCAAATGCGCGGCCACTTTGCAGATAGCACTGGGCGGCGCGAATCTACTCACATGTCGGTGTTATTTTTTTGCCCTGCAAAATCAAAAAGCCCCTCACGGCGACGTGCGGGGCTTTTGTTTTGGTCCGGCGGGAAATAATTTATTTTTTGTAACTGTAGACGCCGATGCGCGCGTTCGGATCGATCTGGCGGATGTAAAGTTGATAAGTATCGCCGCTGCTGGTTTTCAGTTTTGCCATCTTGCTTTGTTTGCAACACGATGGGCACGCCACTTTCTTTTCCTGTATCGGACGCGCGTCCGGAGACAGTTGCAACATGAGCTGTCCGCAATGCGGACATGCCAGGCTGATGTCTTGCGCAAACATGCTTGCGTGGGCAGCAGCCTTGTCGGCCGGGTTGTTCGATTTCATCGTCGATTATTCTTATAAGGGTTGCCGGTTATAACCAAAGCCGGGGGTGCAACTCCCCGAATCCAGGTGGAGCAAGTCGGTGAATGTATCACACTTTTATTGGCGCGCCCGCGATTTGCCATCGGCAAATTTTTGCACAAATCGTCAGCGGATTTTTTCGGCGTGAACGGATGTGCAGACTGTCTTCGCGGAACAGCAAGTATAAAAATATTGCATGAGATTTGGAACGACTGTTTACGACTTTGCTTAAACAAAAACGGCAAAAGGAAGGAGCGAAAACGGAGATGAAAAAGCAGTGAGGAAGGGCGTGCAGAATCAGACCCGGGAGAACAGCGCAACACAGATCGATCGCAAATGGACGACATGATCCGCGGCGACCTTGCGCGGCAGCCTCGCAGGAAAGCGAAAAGGAACAGTCAACAAAGATAGTCCGCCGGCGGCATTACGCCGGGGGCGGACCATCTGTCATCGGCATGTGCTGCAACCGATTAGTGCGTGGTGTTGATGTAGTTGTTGCGGGCGATGTCGCCGCCTTTGCCCAACTCAGCCACGACTTCGGCGCGGGTCTTGGCCGATGCGACAGGTGCAGGGTTGAAGGTTTCCTGATAGTTCTTGCGACCGAGATCGCCGCCGGCTTGCTTGAGTTCGGCGACAACTTCAGCGCGGCTCTTGGTGGACACGAAAGGCTGGTCGACCGGATATTGGGTTTCTGCAAAAGCGGAACCAGCGGCGGCGATCAGGGCGGTAGCGGCGATAATTTTAGCGATGTTCATTTCATTCTCTCTGAGTAAATGGTTGATGCAAATAAGGCAAAAAGTGAAGCCGTGAAGTGAAACCGGGGTTGGTTCGTTCGGGCTCAGTACCGATCTGGGATCGGAGTTTTGTTTTGCAACCAGATATTTCAGCGTTATCCGAAAATAGAATGACTGATATAAAGAGATCGTCTAACTGAGACGCCAGACGAGACGCGAAGAAATGCCCGCAGCGCGTCGTGCATTTCTTCGCAAATCCGCTCCCTGACTGGCGTTGCCGATGTTCCGATCAGAGATTGACAACGATGCGCGCGAGCTGCATTCCCGATTGTTCCAGAAAAGCGAATACAGAATCTGCGCCGATGGTCTCTATGCGATCGCTGAAACGTTTCTCGTTGGGATGATCGTCGAAGGCAATGTTGGCCTTGAACATCCTTCCGCCCAGACGCGTCATCGGACCAAGGTTCAGCACCGTAGGTTCATAGCCTTTGAACTTCAGCCACGCCTGCGCCTGCTCGCGATTGCGGATGGCGGACTCTTGCGCCATTGCAAGCGTTTCCAATACCCATTGATTGGACTGCTGGTACTTCGTGCTCCATGCGTAGGACAGCATGTTGTAGCTCGGCGTGTGTTCGGCCAGCACTTTTTGCGGATCGGTGAGCACGGCGCGCAGGCGTTGCTGTACTTCCGGCGTCGGCACCGCGATCGCGGTTTCGAAGCGGAACGGATCGTCGAGGAAGAACTGTCCCATCCCCTGCTCGTAAATATTGCTGACCGCCGTGCCGCATTCGTTGAGCTTGTGCACGATGGTCCAGCTGCCCTTGTCCTTGTAGGCGAAACCGATGTGCGAATAGTGCTGCTTGTATTTGCTCAGGTCCTGGCCGACGCGGCCGATGACGACAACGTCGGCGCCGCTGGCGTCGAGTTGCCCGACGGTCTTGACCGCCAGTGTGATGCCCTTGGCGACCATGTTCTCGGTGGGCGGTTTCTGTTCGCATCCCTGGCCGGCATGACCGACCGTCGGCAGCAGCAAGCAGAAGGAAGTGGCGGCGGCGAGCAAGAATTTTTTATGCATGTTGTGCTCTCTGTGATGGCGTGATGGTGTGACGGGCGACTATCAGGAAATCTTCTTGCTCTTCATGAGCGCCTTGCCCAGTTCATTGGGAATGATCGCCAGCACTTGTCCGGCGCTGACCAGCAGCATGCCGGCCGATGTCGCCGTGGCCTTGATGCTGGCGCCGACGCCGACCGAAGCGGCGCCGCTGACATTGGCGCTCACGGTGACCGAGCCGCGCACGCCGGTGCCGATCTTCTCCAGTACATACACTGAACCCTTGCCCGATGCCTCTACGCCTTTGACCAGGTATTCGCCGCCTTCGGAGATGAACATCGCCGGCGCAACCACCGACGCCACGACCGAAATCGCCGAGGCGTCGCTGGCGGTGGATTGCGCGGCGACCGGATTGGACAGCAGGGTGCAAGACAATGCGCAGCTCAGTGCAAGGGTGCGGACGAAGGACAGTGGTGATGTGTTCATGTTGTTCTCTCTGTGATGTTGTCGGGATGCGCTTCCGTTGAGCGCAGACGGACTGTAGCAAAGGTATTGAAAAATGGGTCATGAATGCTGGTAGAATCGAAAAATTATGAATTAAGTATCGAAATTCGATACTTCAATCGCATTGCATCGCACAGAGAGAACAACATGGCCCAGGCAGACGCGCTCATCGGCGCATTGAAAAACGTATTGAAGGCGCGCGGCGTGACCTATGCCAAATTGGGAAAAGGACTGGGCCTGAGCGAAGCCAGCGTCAAACGCGTCTTCGCCGAAAAGAGTTTTACGCTGGAACGTTTCGATCAGGTCTGCTCGCTGCTGAACATACAGATCAGCGACTTGGCGCGCATGGTCGCGCACGAGTCGGTCACGCCGGTGCAACTGACGCGGGAGCAGGAGAGCAAGCTGGTCGCCGACCCGCGCTTGCTGCTGATCGCCGTGCATGCGGTCAATCACTGGACGCTGGAAGAGATCGTGGAAGCCTTTGCGTTCACCAAGGCCGAATGCATCCGCCTGCTGGCGCGCCTGGACAAGCTGGGCATCATCGACCTGCTGCCCAACAACAAGATCAGGGTGCGCGTGGCGCCGGATTTCCAATGGCTGCCGGGCGGCCCCATCCAGCAGTATTTTCGCGCGCAGTTGAAGAATGATTTCTTCAATTCGCGCTTCGACGGCAAGGGTGAAAAGATGATGATGGTCAGCGGCATGCTGTCGCACGCCAGCAATGAAGTCGTGCAGCAGCACATGCGTCGCTTGGGCGCCGAGTTCTCGGCGCTGCATCATCAGGATCTGGAATTGCCGCTGGAGCAGCGTTTCGGCACCAGCTTCATCATGGCCGTACGGCCGTGGACGCCGGAGGCGTTCAAGGCTGTGCAGCGTAAAAGCGGCAAATAAGATTTCCTATCGGGCCGACAGCAGTTCCTCGACATAGGCGATAAACGCCCGCGCCTTGGCGCTGGCCATGCGTCCGCCCGGATACACCGCCCACAAGTCGACCGGCGGCAATTCCCACTCGGTCAGCACGCGTTGCAATGCGCCGCTGGCCAGTTCCGGTTCGAACATCCATTCCGACGAAATTGCCAGTCCCATGTCGGCCAGCACCGCGGCGCGCACGCCTTCGGCGGCGTTGACCCTGATGCGGCCGCTGACGGCGACGGAGACTTCGGTGCTGCCGCGCCGGAATTCCCAGCTGCCGCCGCCGACCCGGCCGTAGATGACGGCGCTATGGCAACCCAGATCGGCCGGCGTGGCGGGAACGCCGCGTCTGGCGAAGTAGGCCGGCGTGCCGACCACCGAACGCGGGCTCTGCGCGATCTTGCGCGCCGTCATGCCGGAGTCGGTGAGCGAACCCATGCGCAGGGCAACGTCGATGCCTTCTTCGAGCATGTCGATATGGCGATCGTCGAGCACGATGTCGAGGCTCAGTTGCGGATGCAGGTCGAGGAAGGGTTGCAGGTAGGGCAGGATGCGCAGGCGGGTAAACGTCACCGCCGCACAGATGCGCAGCGGCCCCGACAAACCGGTGCCGGCATCGCGCGCGCTGCGTTCGGCTGCGTCGGCTTCTTCGATGGCGCGCAGGGCGCGTTCGTAAAAACGCTGGCCTGCTTCGGTCGGCGTCAGGCCGCGCGTGGAGCGCAGCAGCAGGCGCACGCCGAGGCGTTCTTCCAGCTGCGCGATCGTCTTCGACACGGCCGGCTGGCCTACTTCCAGCCGGCGCGCGGCGCCCGAGAACGAGCCCGATTCGACCACGTTGACGAAGGTTGCCATCGCATTCAGCCTGTCCATTTGTATTCCTCCCTGGAATTTGTCGTGACGCGATGATTGGTGGTTTTGTGCGTCAGGAGCATAGTTTATTCCAATTTGGAATGAATCATATGCCGTGCGCCTGCGTTCTCAGGCCTGCCCGATTGGCAGAAGATGCATCCGTCGATTGCACTTCCGCGATCCCCAACCAGGAGAATCATCATGACATTGCAAGCCAGACTGGACGCCTTCAAAGCCGATTTCGTCGCCGGCAAGCCACCCTACAACGCGCCCGCCGCAATCCATCCGATCATGGCCCGCGCCACCGCCGAACTGATCGCTTCCGGCCAGGCCGGCCGTGCATTGAAGGCAGGCGATAAAGCGCCCTCGTTCACGCTCAACGATCCCGACGGCAAGTCGGTGTCGTCCGCCGATCTGTTGGCGCAAGGTCCGCTGATCCTCAGTTTCTATCGCGGCGTCTGGTGCCCTTATTGCAATATGGAGCTGCTTGCTTTGCAAGAAACGCTGCCCGCGTTTCGCGCAGCCGGCGCCAGCCTGGTGGCGATCTCGCCGCAGACGGCGCCCAACAGCCGCAAGTCGATGCGCAACAACAATCTGGGATTCCCCATCCTGAGCGACACGCACAACGACGTCGCCGCTGCCTTCGGTTTGCGTTTTGCCCTGCCAGACTATCTGGTCGACCTGTACAAGATGCTCAAGAACGACCTGCCGACGTTCAACGGCGACGACAGCTGGACGCTGCCGATGCCGGCGCGCTATGTGGTAGCACAGGACGGCACTATTTTGTACGCCGAGGTCAATCCCGACTACACCCACCGTCCGGAGCCGGAAGACATGCTGCACGTCCTGCCGTCCGCCTGAGCCCATCTGTGTCGCCCGGACGACGGCTGCCCTGCGTCCATGCAGGCGCAGCCGTATATCGCTCCGGCGGCAGCCATCGACCGCCACTTTTCACGCGAAGGCGCGGCATATCGTCATCAATGGAAGGAATCGTTTTCGCGGTGGCCGGAATCCGGAAGGCCATGGCCAGAGCACAGAAAAATTCTTGGATGAGTTTGATCGGACGCTGGTGCGAGAGAAGGTCGGGGCTGTTACCGTAGCCGATCATTGCATTCTTGCAGGCGCCATATTCTGGGGGCAGATCTATTGCAACAGCCCGCTGCCGCTCCTCGGCGTCTGCTGCGCACCGTTCGCCATCACTGCCGCTGCCGAACGGGTCTCCACGCCGAGTTTGACGAAGATGTGTTCCAGATGCTTGTTGACCGTGCGCGGACTCATGCCAAGGATGTCGGCGATGTCGCGGTTGGTTTTTCCCTTGCCCAGCCACATCAGCACATCGCTTTCGCGCGGCGTCAGGTGGAAACTTTCCAGCGCGAGCGGATTGGCTGCGGGTTCGCTGCCGGCCGCAGGATGCATCGACGCCGTGGCCGTGGCGGCAGCGATGTTTTTTTCCTCCAGCAGCAGGGTGATTTCGTGCCCCTGTCCGGCAGCCGAAAGGGCGATGCGCAATTCGCAGTCGCCTTGCGTCATCACCAGCGGACGGATGTCGCCGCCGCCCATGCTCTGTCGTTGGCGCACCAGGCTTTCGTTGAGCCAGGATTGCAGCATCGCCGGCAATTTGTGGCTGGCGTTCGCATTGACGCCGACGGGGAAATATTTTTCCAGCCACAGCGATGCCTTGCTGGTCTGCCACAGCGAGAGACCGTTGCCGCCGAGGACGATGACGGCGTGCGCGGCGTGTTCCAGCATGCCGCGCGCCTGCGACATCATGCGCGCGGTCTTGATGTGGGCGCCGATGCGGGCGACGACTTCCTGCGGCTTGATCGGCTTGGTGACGTAGTCGATGCCGCCGACTTCGAAGCCGCGCACCACGTGTTCGGTTTCGGTCAGCCCGGTCATGAACACCACCGGCACGTGGTTGACGCTCTTGATCAGCTTGATGCGCTTGCAGGTTTCGAAACCGTCGATGCCGGGCATCATCGCGTCGAGCAGGATCAGGTCCGGCGTGATGTAGTCGAGCCGCTCCAGCGCGCTGATGCCGTCGGTGGCGACCAGCACGATGTGGCCGCTCTCGTCGAGCGAATCGGACAGCATGGCGAGGTTGTCGGGCTTGTCGTCGACGATCAGGACGACATGCCTATCGGACGTTGTTGACATCATGACGAATCATCTCCTTGATGCGGGTGACATATTCATTCAGGCGAAACTGTTTGACCAGTTGCCGGAGTTCCGTGGTGAAGGGCAGGTAAGCGGAATTCTGTTGTTCCATCTCGTCGAGTTTCCTGATGATGCCCTTGGCGTAACCGATGGAGCCGAGCTCCAGCAGCGCCTGCAGTTTTTCCTGCGAGGGCACCAGCATCATCGGTTGGGCGGTGACGATTTTTTTCTCAGGAGCGGATGGCGGTAAAGGTGGCGGCGCCGATTCCGATGTCCCGGGCGAGGATACCCAGTCGATGCGCAGCTGCTGTTTTATCTTGGACAGCAATTCGCTGTACGACACCGGCTTGACGACGAAGTCGTTATAAAGAGGCGGATCGCCGCCATCGTTGCTGCGTTCGTTGCCGCGCTCGTGTCCGCTTTCGAAAGCATTGGCCGAGACGATGATGATCGGCAGCTGCGCCAGGCCGCGCGCGCGGATGGCGCGCGCCACCGACCAGCCGTCCATCATCGGCATGGCGATGTCGAGCAGCACCAGGTCCGGCGTCGGCGTACGGTGCGCCAGTTCTTCCAGGCAGGCGATGCCGCCGTCGGCCTCGATCACCTCGAAGCCCAGCGGCAGCAGCATCTCCTTGAGCAGCAGGCGTTGCGAGGCCTGGTCGTCGACCACCAGCACGCGCTTGGAGGGACCGATATAGCCCGACATCTGGTCTTCCAGTTTCAGGCGCGGGCGCGGCACGTGCACTTCCGGCAGATAGATCTTCAGGTGGAAACTGCTGCCGCTGCCGACCTTGCTCTTGACCGCCAGTTCGCCGCCCATGATATGGGTGAGCATGCTGCTGATGGCCAGTCCCAGGCCGGTGCCGATGTCTTCGCGCAGGTTGGCGGCATTGCTGCGTTCGAACGGCAGGAAGATGCGTTCGAGGTCGTCGTCGGCAATGCCGATGCCGGTGTCGATGATGTCGAAGTAGGCGATCTCGCGCAGGTAGCGCACGCGCACCGTCACGCCGCCGCGGTCGGTGAACTTGACGGCGTTGCCGAGCAGGTTGATGAGGATCTGGCGCAGGCGCTTCTGGTCGGCGTGCACGATGTGCGGAATGCGGCCGGTTTTCTCGAAGCGGAAGCTCAGGCCCTTTTGCTCGGCTTGCGGCGCGAACATGCCGGCGATCTGTTCGAGGAATTCCGATAGCGCCAGTTCGTCCGAGGCCAGCCGCATCTTGCCGGCTTCTATCTTGGCGATGTCGAGCAGGCCGTCGATCAGGCTCAGCAGATGTTCGCCGCTGCGCCGGATCACCGCGATGGCGTCCTTGCGCGCCGGCGGAATCGTCGCATCGACATGCAGGATCTGCGCATAGCCGAGGATGCTGTTCAGGGGCGTGCGCAGTTCGTGGCTCATGCCGGTGACGAAGCGGCTCTTGGCGAGGTTGGCGGATTCGGCGGCTTCCTTGGCGCGTTGCAGTTCGGCGTCGGTTTGTTTGTGCGCCTCGATTTCCTGCAGCAGCAGATTGGTCTGGCGTTCCGATTCTTCATGCGCGACGCTGCGGCTTTCGTTGGTCAGGATCAGCCACCACGAGCCGACGCCGATCAATACCAGCAGCGTGCAGAACAGCTTGATGAAAATGCTCTGGATGGAATCGGGACCGCTGGGCGTCAGGCCGGAGATGCCCGCCATCTGCTGGAAGTACAGCATCCACAGCACCACCGCCAGCCCGCCCGAGATCAGGCCGAACACGATCAGGTAATGGCCGATGCGGGTGTTGAGCTTGAGCGTGAAGCGCGCCGGCAGCAGTGCTTGCAAGGTGCTGAACACCTGGTTCGGCAGGCGCGCCGCCGGCGTCTTGCAGCGGTCGTTGCAACGGGCGTCGAGCGAACAGCACAGCGAACAGATCGCGCCCTGGTAGGCCGGGCAATGCGCCATGTCGGGAGTCTCGAACTGATTGCCGCAGATGACGCAGTCGAGCTGGGCATGTTGGTGGCCGTGTTCTTTGTACGCGTACTTATTTTCGTGCGCCGCCAGCGTGTCCTTGCGCGCAATGTAATAGCGGCTCTTCGTGGCGATGGCGATCAGAGGCGCAGCCAGCAAGGCCGTGCCGAGCGCGATGAACGGCGACATCGCCGCCGCCAGTTTGCCGAGCACGCCGGCCATGGCAATGGCCGAGAGGATGGACGCAATCGCCATCGAACCGACGCCCACCGGATTGATGTCGTACAGGTGGGCGCGCTTGAATTCGATGTGCGCCGGGCTCAGCTTCAGCGGCTTGTTGATCACCAGGTCCGACACCACCGCACCGATCCACGAAATCGCCACCAGGCTGTACAGCGCCAGCACGTGCTCCAGTGCATTGAAGACGCCGAGCTCCATCAGCAGCACCGCGATCAGCACATTGAACACCAGCCACACCACGCGGCCCGGATGGCTGTGCGTCAGCCGCGCAAAAAAATTGGACCATGCCAGCGAACCGGCGTAAGCATTGGTGACGTTGATCTTGATCTGCGACACCACCACGAACAGCGCCACCGCACCCAGCACCAGCGCCGGATTGGAAAACACGTACTGATAGCCGATCAGATACATCTGGGTCGGCTCCACCGCCTTGCCCATCGGCACTTCATGCTGGATCGCGAGGAAGGCCAGCAGCGCGCCGCCCAGCATCTTCGCCCCGCCCAGCAAGATCCATCCCGGCCCGGCCAGCAGCAGCGCGGTCCACCAGCGGCCGCGATTGGCTTGTGTTTTCTCCGGCAGGAAGCGCAGGAAGTCGACCTGCTCGCCGATCTGCGCGATCAGCGAAAACGCCACCGTCGCCGCCGCGCCGAACAGATAGATGTTGAACGAACCGCCTTCTTCGGCACGACCGGCGAAGGTGATCAGATTGGTGAGCGCTTCCGGTTCTTTATAGAGGACGCAGATATAAGGCAGCGTCAGCAGCACGATCCACACCGGCTGCGTCCACATCTGCAGGCGGTTGATCAGCGTGATGCCGTAGGCCACCATGGGGATCACGATCAGCGAGCACAGCACGTAGCCGTACACCAGCGGCAGGCCGAAATAGATTTCGATGGCCTGCGCCATGATGGCCGCCTCCAGCGCGAAGAAGATGAAGGTGAAGCTGGCGTAGATCAGCGAGGTGACGGTCGAGCCGATGTAGCCGAAGCCGGCGCCGCGCGTGAGCAGGTCCATGTCGACGCCGTACTTGGCGGCGTAATAACTGATCGGCAGACCGGTCAGGAAGAACAGCACCACCACGCAGGCAATCGCCCAGAAGGTGTTGGTAAATCCATAACTCAGCGTGATCGCGCCACTGATCGCTTCCAGCGCCAGGAACGAGGTCGCGCCCAGCGCCGTGTTGGCCAGACGGAACTCCGACCAGCGCCGGAACGAGCGCGGCGTATAGCGCAGCGCGTAGTCTTCCAGCGTCTCGTTGGCGACCCAGGTGTTGTAGTCGCGCCGGACTTTGACGATGCGTTGTATGGCGGGATTGGTCACATTTTGCTCGCGTTCATGGTGGCGGCCAGTATCGCTGAGGCCGTTGCCGTCCGCCGTGCAACATGCCGGCAGGACGAAACCCTTTGCAGGGCAGAGCAACATCCTTGCGACTGCCGCTCCGTGAAAGCAATTTTCAAACCAATCGGTATGTGAGGGCATACGTCAAATGACGTATGCCGGAACGCCGCTTCCGGCCTGATTCACCAAAACGCAGCGTCCTTGCGGTCTGCTGTCAAGCGCCCGGAGAAAGCGTCGCCGGAAAAACGCACCAATACCATGCCGCGCATGAGCGAAAGCTGTGCGGCCGGGCGGTTTTTTCCACGCCCGGCATGCGCAGATTTTTACGTCAAACAACGTATTGTTGCGCCGCATCGCAAAACCTATTCTTCGTCCCAGAACGAACGGAAAGAACAACCGGCAGGGAGAAAAACTCGCATGCGATGCAGCGCCACGCTGTGGTCATGCGATGGCAATGGGCCGGTCTTTCCACTCGTTTCGAAGCTCTGTGAGTTCCCTGACTTTCTCTGACCAGCACAACAACCAATAACGCTCGAAAGGAGTACCGCATGTCGCACCGTTCCTCTTCCAAACCGCCTTCATCCCAACGCCGCAAGATCATGATGGGCATCGTCGCCGGTGCCGCCGGTGCTGCCATGGCGCTCCCGGGCCTGGCCATGGCGCAGCAGTTCCCGACCGCCAAGGTCAATACCACCAAGCTGGCCATCACCGACACCGAAGTCACCGTCGGCCAGTTGCATTCGGCCACCGGCACCATGGCGATCAGCGAAACCGGTTCGATCCAGGCCGAACGCCTGGCCATCGACCAGATCAATTCCATGGGCGGCATCCTCGGCCGCAAGATCAAGATCATCCAGGAAGACGGCGCCAGCGACTGGCCGACCTTCGCCGAAAAGGCCAAGAAGCTGCTCGAGAACGATCACGTCGCCGCCGTGTTCGGCTGCTGGACATCTGCCTCGCGCAAGGCCGTGCTGCCGGTCTTCGAAAAAGACAACGGCCTGCTTTACTACCCGACTTTCTATGAAGGCCTGGAGCAATCCAAGAACGTCTTCTACACCGGCCAGGAAGCCACGCAGCAAGTGCTGGCCGGCCTCAACTGGGTAGCAAAAGAGAAGAAGGCCAAGACTTTCTTCCTGATCGGTTCCGACTACATCTGGCCGCGCACTTCCAACAAGATCGCCCGCAAGCACATCGAAAACGTGCTCAAGGGTTCGGTGGTCGGCGAAGAGTACTACCCGCTCGGCAACACCCAGTTCGGCTCGCTGATCAACAAGATCAAGCTGAAGAAGCCGGATGTGATTTTTGCCGACGTGGTCGGCGGCAGCAACGTCGCGTTCTACAAGCAATTGAAGGCAGCCGGCGTGACCGCCAAGACGCAGAACCTGCTGACCATCTCCGTGACCGAAGATGAAATGCTAGGCATCGGCGGCGAAAACGTCGAAGGCTTCTACGCCTCGATGAAGTATTTTCAAAGCCTCGACAACCCGAACAACAAGAAATTCGTGGCCGAGTTCAAGGCCAAGTTCGGCGCCAACTCGGTGATCGGCGACGTCACGCAGGCAGCTTACCTCGGCCCGTGGCTGTGGAAGGCCGCGGTTGAAAAAGCCGGCAGCTTCGACGTCGACAAGGTGGTCGCCGCCTCGCCGGGACTTGAGCTGAAGACTGCGCCGGAAGGCTACGTCAAGGTCCACGCCAACCATCACCTGTGGAGCAAGACCCGCATCGGCGAAGCGCAGAAGGACGGTCAGTTCAAGGTCATCTACGAGTCCGATCTGATCGAGCCGAATCCTTTCCCCAAGGGTTACCAATAAGCACTGCTGATCATTTCTCGGTCGTCCTGACGAAAGTCAGGACCCGGCGTCGTAACAGTCGTAACAGGTGGGCAGCGAGCAGCGGTGAGGCGCGCAACGTCACTGGGTCCCAGCGTGCGCTGGGACGACGGTGAGGGGGCAGCGGTCAATGGATTCTGATTTGTTGGCAGCAAAGCGGCGGCGTCTGTAGTGACATGCGGGCGTTGCCGCCCATGTAGTTTTCACGTCGTTGCGGCATCTAGAAAATGCATTTTCATTTCATCACTCAGGGCGGGAGTCAACATGGTTTCTCTATCCGAATTTTTCGCCATCTTCGCGATGCAAGGCTTCAACGGCCTGTCGGTGTTTTGCGTGTTGCTGCTGATGGCCCTGGGCCTGGCGATCATCTTCGGGCAGATGGGCGTGATCAACATGGCGCACGGAGAGTTCCTGACCATCGGCGCTTACATCACGTATCTGCTGTCGCATCTGACCACGACCTATGCGCCCAGCCTGCAGCCTTACTATTTTTTCGGCGCGGTGGTGCTGTCCTTCCTGGTCGCTTACGGTTTCGGCTATCTCACCGAGCTGCTGCTGATCAGCCGTCTCTATAAACGCCCGCTCGACACGCTGCTGGCGACCTGGGGCCTGAGCCTGGCGATGCAGCAGACCTTCCGCTCGATCTTCGGCGCCAAGGAAGTCAGCGCGACCCTGCCGGATTGGCTGCTCGGCTCCTTCAAGCCGACCGACGCCATCGACATCCCGATCAACGGCCTGTTCATGATGGCGCTGACGGTGCTGCTGACCGGCACCATCTTCATCCTGCTGTTCCGTTCGCGCTGGGGCCTGCAAGTGCGCGCCACGATGCAGAACCGCGTCATGAGCGGCGCCGTCGGCATCAATACCCGCAAGGTCGACCGCACCACCTTCGCTCTTGGCTGCGGCGTGGCGGGCGTAGCCGGCGCGGCGTTCACCACGATCGGCTCGACCGGTCCCACCAGCGGCTCGCTGTACATCGTCGACACCTTCCTGGTGGTGGTGTTCGGCGGCGCGCAAAGCCTGATCGGCACGATTGCTTCGGCCTTCTCGATTGCGCAGACGCAGTCCACCGCCGAGTTCTTCCTGACCGGTTCGATGGCCAAGGTGCTGACGCTGTCGGCGGTGATCCTGATCCTGATGCTACGTCCGCAAGGCCTGTTCTCGGTACGCGTTCGCAAATAAGCGCAAATAAGCGCAAGTAAGTGATGACGTCTTTCAGATTTCTCCTCCGCGAGGTTCGACAATGAATGCAGCATACGAAAAAATATTGGGCGGCAGATCCGGATTGGCCGGGCTGCTGATACTGGGCGTGCTGTTGCTGGTGATCTTTCCGTTGGGCCTGGATATCTTCCGTCTTAACCTGGTCGGCAAATATCTGTCCTACGCCTTCGTCGCCGTCGGCCTGGTGCTGTGCTGGGGCTACGGCGGCATCCTGAGCCTGGGACAGGGCGTGTTCTTCGGCGTCGGCGGCTATTGCATGGCGATGTTCCTGAAGCTGGAAGCATCGGACCCGATCAGCACCAAGATCCAGTCCACGCCCGGCATCCCCGACTTCATGGACTGGAACCAGATCACGTCGCTGCCGGCGATGTGGCAGCCCTTCCATAGCTTCAGCTTCACCGTGCTCGCCGTGCTGGCGGTGCCGACCTTGCTGGCGCTGATCATCGGCATGGCGATGTTCAAGCGCCGCGTCGGCGACGTGTATTTCTCGATCGTGACGCAGGCGATTGCGGCGATCCTGTCGATCCTGATCATCGGCCAGCAGGGCCTGACCGGCGGCGTCAACGGCATCACCGATCTGAAGACGATGATGGGCTGGGATATCCGCACCGACAGCGCCAAGATGATCCTGTATTTCGTCAATGCAGGTCTGCTGTTCGCCTGCATCCTGTTCG
This sequence comes from Herbaspirillum sp. CF444, assembly GCF_000282135.1. GTDB lineage: Bacteria > Pseudomonadota > Gammaproteobacteria > Burkholderiales > Burkholderiaceae_D > Herbaspirillum. The sequence goes on along the minus strand of NZ_AKJW01000118.1, from coordinate 39,947 downwards.
GTCGCTACATCCTGACCTCCAAGCTCGGCCGCCTGCTGATGGCGATGCGCGACAAGGAGGAGCGCGTGCGCTTCTCCGGCTACGACGTCGCCAGCTTCAAGGTGTTCGTGTTCTGCGTGGCGGCGATGTTCTCGGCCATCGGCGGCGCCATGTTCACCTTGCAGGTCGGCTTCATGTCGCCGTCCTTCGTCGGCATCGTGCCGTCGATCGAGATGGTGATCTACGCCGCGGTGGGCGGTCGCATGTCGCTGCTCGGCGCGGTGTACGGCACGCTGCTGGTCAACTTCGGCAAGACGTATTTCTCCGAGACTTTCCCCGAGCTGTGGCTGTTCCTGATGGGCGGTTTGTTCATCGCGGTGGTGATGTACTTCCCCAACGGCCTGGCCGGCGTGTATGAAAAACAGGGCAAGCGCTTGATGGCGAAACTGTCCCGTAAAAAAGCAACACCACCCGAACCGGTGAAGCCAAAAGCCGTAGCCAAGACCGATTCGACCGATATCCATCTCGACGGCGCCAACCTGGAGGCCAGCAAATGAGCAACGCACCCATCGGATTCGAATCGACCGACCATCCAGTTCTGGCGATAGAGGACCTGACGGTTTCCTTCGACGGCTTCAAGGCGGTCGACAAGCTCAACCTGTACGTCCAGCGCAATGAAGTGCGCGTGGTGATCGGCCCCAACGGCGCCGGCAAGACCACCGTACTGGACCTGATCTGCGGAAAGACGCAGGCGACCTCGGGCAGCATCCGCTTCAACAACCACGAGCTGACCAAGATGAGCGAACACGCCATCGTGCGAGTCGGCGTCGGCCGCAAGTTCCAGACGCCGTCGATCTACGAAAACCTCAGCGTGTTCGAGAACCTGGAGATGTCCTTCCCGCGCGGTCGCAAGGTGTTCGGCGCGCTGACCTTCAAGCGCACCGCCGACGTGGTGGCGCGCGTCGAGTCGGTGGCGGCGGAGATCTTCCTCGACCAGCATCTGTACACCCAGGCCGACCTGCTGTCGCACGGCCAGAAGCAGTGGCTGGAGATCGGCATGCTGCTGATGCAGGAACCGGAGCTGCTGATGCTGGACGAACCGGTCGCCGGCATGAGCGTGTCCGAGCGCGAAAAGACCGCGCAACTGCTGGGTCGTATCAGCCAGGGTCGCTCGGTGGTGGTGATCGAGCACGACATGGATTTCGTCAAGAGCATCGCGCACAAGGTGACTGTGCTGCATCAGGGAAAAATCCTCGCCGAAGGCAGCATGGACAAGGTGCAGTCTGACCCGAAGGTTATCGACGTCTATTTAGGTCACTAATTCATTCCCGGAGCCAGCCATGTTCAACGTATCCAATCTTGCTTCCGGCTACGGCCAGAGCGCCGTCATCCACGACATCAACCTGTCGGTGGCGAAGGAAGAAATCGTCGCCGTCATGGGCCGCAACGGCATGGGCAAGACCACGCTGTTCAAGACGCTGATGGGCATCCTGCCGCTGCGCGACGGCAGCATCAAGATCGACGGCGTCGAACTCGGCGCCATGGAAAGCCATCAGCGCGTCTCGCGCGGCGTGGCCTACGTGCCGCAGGGCCGCATGATTTTTCCCGGCATGACGGTGCTGGAAAACATCCAGACCGGCCTTGCCGCCGATGCACGCGGCAAGGTGCCGGACGAGCTGTACGCGCTGTTCCCGGTGCTGTACGAGATGCGCAGCCGCAAGGGCGGCAACCTGTCTGGCGGGCAGCAACAGCAACTGGCGATTGCACGCGCACTGGCAACCAATCCGCGCGTGCTGTTGCTGGACGAGCCGACCGAAGGCATACAGCCGTCCATCATCAAGGACATCGCGCGCAGCCTGAAAGAGATCCGCAAGATCCGCGAGCTCACCATCATCGTGTCGGAACAGGTGCTGAGCTTCACGCTGGAAATCGCCGACCGTTTCTTGGTGATCGACAAGGGCCGTTTCGTCTATGAAGACACGCGCGCCAACGTCGATGCACCGACCATCAGCAAGTATTTGTCGGTCTGATTTTTCTGCGCAGTTCATTTGTATATCGGCAGTCTTTAAGGAGGAGCACCATGAGGCACGGAGACATATCAAGCAGTAAAGACGCGGTAGGCGTGGCGGTCGTCAATTACAAGATGCCGCGCCTGCACAACCGCGCAGAGGTGATGGACAACGTCAACAAGATCGCGGCGATGCTGGTCGGCATGAAGCAGGGCTTGCCCGGCCTCGATCTTGTCGTTTTTCCGGAGTACTCGACGCACGGCATCATGTACGACGAGAAGGAAATGTACGACACCGCCGCCAGCATTCCCGGCGAAGAAACGCGCGTGTTTTCGGATGCCTGCCGCATCGCCGGCGTCTGGGGCGTGTTCTCGCTGACCGGCGAGCGCCATGAAGAACATCCGCACAAGGCGCCCTACAACACGCTGATCCTGATCGACAACCAGGGCGAGATCGTGCAGAAGTACCGCAAGATCATGCCGTGGACGCCGATCGAGGGCTGGTATCCGGGCGACACGACTTACGTCTGCGACGGTCCCAAGGGATTGAAGATCAGCCTGATCATCTGCGACGACGGCAACTATCCGGAAATCTGGCGCGACTGCGCCATGAAGGGCGCCGAGCTGATCGTGCGCTGCCAGGGTTACATGTATCCGGCCAAGGACCAGCAGGTGCTGGTGTCGAAGGCCATGGCGTGGATGAACAACGTCTATGTCGCCGTCGCCAACGCGGCCGGCTTCGACGGCGTGTATTCCTACTTCGGCCACTCGGCGATCATCGGTTTCGACGGCCGCACGCTGGGCGAATGCGAGACCGAAGAGATGGGCATTCAGTATGCCGAGCTGTCGGTCGGCGCGATTCGCGATGCGCGCCGCAACTGGCAGTCGCAGAACCATCTGTTCAAGCTGCTGCATCGCGGCTACACCGGCAAGATTAATTCCGGCGAGTCGTCGGCGGGCGTGGCCGATTGTCCCTTCGATTTCTACAAGACCTGGGTCAACGATCCGCAGGCTGCGCGCGCCAAGGTTGAAGCCATCACGCGCAAGACCGCCGGCACGCCGGAATGCCCGGTGCCGGGCATTCCCAACGAATAACCGCTCATTCATACAGATCCCACACGAGAAGGAGAGTCGCATGCAACACTTCAAGATCAAGCCCGGCGTACCGCTGGCAGAGCAGCCTGAACTCGGACACAATCGCTGGCATCCCGACCTGCCTTTCCTGTCGTCGGTCAAGCCCGGCGAAGCGATTCTGATCGAATCGCTGGACTTCCTCGATGCCCAGATCAAGGACACCGACGACGTCGCCGACGTCAAGAACGTCGACCTCACGCGCGCGCATCCGCTGACCGGTCCTTTCCATGTCGAAGGCGCCGAGCCTGGCGATCTGCTGGTGATCGACCTGCTCGACATCAAGCCGGTGACGCCGGTCGGTTTCTCGGGTGTGTTCTCCAAGGAAAACGGCGGTGGTTTCCTGGCGGATTATTTCCCCGAGGCCGACAAGGCGATCTGGGATCTGAAAGGCTTGTATGCCACCTCGCGCCACATTCCCGGCGTGCGCATCGCCGGCCTCACGCATCCGGGCCTGATGGGATGTTTGCCGTCGCACGATCTGCTGGCCGAATGGAATCGCCGCGAAGCGCCGCTGGCCGCCAAGGGCCTGGCCAAACCGCCGGATCCGAGCACTGCCGTGTTGCGCGGCCTGACCGGCGCCAAGTTCGACGAGATGGCCAAGGTCGCGGCGCGCACCGTGCCGCCGCGCGAGCATGGCGGCAATACCGACATCAAGGATCTGTCGGCCGGCACGCGGATTTTCTTCCCGGTGTATGTGAAGGGGGCGGGCTTCTCGATGGGCGACCTGCACTTTTCGCAAGGCGACGGCGAAATCGGTTTCTGCGGCGCGATTGAAATGGACGGCGTCAGCCACGTCGGCTTCGATCTGATCAAGGGCGGCATGGCGAAGTACAACATCACCTCGCCGATTTTCATGCCGAGCGTGGTCAAGCCGCACTACGAGCAGTGGCTGACCTTCGAAGGCATCAGCGTCGAAAACGGCGTCAACTATTACCTCGACGCCACCGTCGCCTATCGCCAGGCTTGCCTGAAGGCGATCGACTACCTGACCCACTTCGGCTACACCGGCAGCCAGGCCTACATGCTGCTGACCGCGGCGCCGGTGGAAGGACGCATCGGCGGCATCGTCGATATTCCGAACTGCGCGTGCACGGTGTCGCTGCCGACCTCGATCTTCGATCAGGACATCACGCCCAAGGGGATGTTGAATGACAAGTCGTATTGGGGGCGAAAACCTTAGTCGTTTAGTCCAATCGCGGATGGAGGTCTCACTTCGTCCGCGATCCTCGCGTCAAAGCAATTTTCACACCGGAGCAGAACATGCCCTTATACGATATCCGCTGCAGCCACTGCGAAGGCATCTTCGAAAAATTCCTCAACATGCAGGCCTTGCATGGCCAGGTTGCCTGCCCTTACTGCAAAACGGATACCATCGCCGCGCCATTGCTGACAGGAGGTCGCGTCGGCTTGCAGGTGACGGAGCGCTGGCGTCCGCGCAACGGCGCAGAACAGCTGGCCGGGCAGGGTGCCGCGGGACCGGGCGCGCATGCAGGCGCGGGGCGCAGCAGCGTGCTGCACAATTGCAAGGGGCATAGCTGCAGCATTTGTGCGACGTGAGATTTTCGCAATCAATGTGAGGACACAAACTGCGCGCCGTCATCCTGCGGCGGCAGTGTAAAGCTCTTGCGCATGCGTTCGACTTCATCGACCGGCGTACGGCCGAACAGGCGTTTGAATTCGCGGCTGAACTGCGATGCGCTTTCGTAACCGACTTGCGCGCAGGCGGCGCCCGCCGTCATGCCGTTGCGCAGCATCAGCAGGCGCGCCTGATGCAGCCGCGTCGATTTCAGATACTGCAGCGGCGAGGTATCCGTCACGGTCTTGAAATGGGCATGGAAGGTCGGCACGCTCATGCCGGCTTCCCTGGCCAGTTGTTCGATGCCGAGCGCTTCGTCATAGCTGCGGTGGATCATGCTGATGGCGCGCGAGATCTTGCCGAACTGTCCTTGCATGGTCAGCGCGGCGCGCATCGATCCTCCTTGCTGACCAGTCAACACGCGGAAGTAGATTTCGCGTCTCAACGACGGACCCAATACTTCCGCTTCCAGCGGATTGCTCATGGCTTCCAAAAAACGCAGCACGGAACTGCTCAGCGCCGTCTCCATCGGCGTTGACACCATCCCACGCGGTTTGGCGGCGCTGGGGCCGACGCATTCATCGATCTGCATCATCAATTCTGCCGCGACCTTGAAATCCAGACGCAGGTAGATCGCCAGCATCGGCTCCTTCTCGCTGGCGTCGGTTTCCATCGAAAACGGCACCGGCACCGATACCGCCAGATAGTGCTGAGCGTCGTACAAATACACTTCCGAACCGAGATGGCCGCGTTTGCGTCCCTGCGCCACGATCACGATGCCCGGCTCGTACAGCACCGGCATGCGCTTCAGCGGGCGATTCGAACGCAGGAAGCGCACGTCCGGCAGCGGCGACAGGTTGTAGCCTTCCAACGGCGTCAGCGCCGCCAGCAACTCGACCATACGTTCGGCCATGCGGCGACGGATTTCCTTCGGCGTGCTGAGCGGCAAGGAGGTTGGCATGTCATTGAATCCGGCAATTGGCAATGCCGCCACTGTGCCATTGTTTTCCTGTATTTGCAGGTGTCTCATAGAATCAGGCAAACATGCGAGAAGAACCGGCAGCTTCAGAATGCGTGGAAATCGATAATGGCCTGGTCGATTTTTGTTCTTGTTTTTCACGCACAGCAAAGGAATTGCCATGTCTGCATCCAAAACTTTTTTTATCACCGGCGTCAGCAGCGGCTTCGGCCGCGCCTTGTCGCAAGCTGCCATCGATGCCGGCCATCGCGTGATCGGCACGGTACGCAATGCCGCTGCCGCAAGCGATTTCAAAGCGCAGTTTTCAGCAACGCCGGGTCGCGCATTCGCACGTATTCTCGACGTCACTGATTTTGCCGCCGCAGAAAAGATCGCGGCCGATGTTGAAGCCGCCATCGGCCCGGTCGACGTGCTGGTCAACAATGCCGGTTACGGTCATGAGGGTATCTTCGAGGAGTCCGGCATGGATGCGTTGCAACGTCAATTTGACGTCAACGTGTTCGGCGCGGTGGCGGTGACAAAATCCTTCGTGCCCTTCATGCGTCAACGCCGACGCGGCCACATCATCAACATCACCTCGATGGGGGGCTTCATTACGATGCCGGGAATCGCGTATTACTGCGGCAGCAAGTTCGCGCTGGAGGGAATTTCGGAGACGCTGGGCAAGGAACTCAGGGCCTTCAATGTGTTTGTCACTGCCGTGGCGCCGGGATCGTTTCGTACCGACTGGGCGGGGCGTTCGATGGTGCGTTCGCCGCGCAGTGTCGCCGACTACGACGCGCTGTTCGACCCCATCCGCAATACACGTGCAGAGCGCAGCGGCAAGCAGCCGGGCGATCCGCGCAAAGCTGCGCAGGCGATGTTGACGCTGGTGGATAGTCCGTCGCCACCGGCGCATTTGCTGTTGGGAAGCGATGCATTGGGACTGGTCAGGAAGAAGCTGGCGGAGCTGACGCAGGAGCTGGCGCAATGGGAAGTGCTGACGTGTTCGACGGATGCCGCGTAGATTGAAACAGCGCAATCGGAGACGCGTTCGGTGATGACGGCATGGCAAATTTATTTCTTGGCAATGTCTGACAAACTGCTGAATCTTCTTACAGATTAATACAACTTTACCGTCTTCGTTTTGTGGTCTTTCTTCGTTAAGAGGGTAACAGCCTTGTTGCGTCCGGCGTCTGCCCGGGCGGTTGATATAGGGCTGACATCATTGTCCGATTTCCTAACGAGGAGCAAAAAGATGAATACCCGAATGATCAGGATCGCAGGCTTGTTGTCGGTGGCGGCCGTGGTGGTAGCCGTCAGTGGTTGCGTGGTGACGCCGCCATCGGTGCGCCCGGCGTATGTCGAACCGGCTTACGTTGCGCCACCGGGCGTGGTGTATGTGCAGCCGACCTATGCATCGCCCGGACCGGGCTATGTCTGGGAGTATCACGCCCACTACGGTTGGGGTTGGCGTCATCCGCAATACGGCTGGCATCGCGGCTGGCGTTGAGTTGATGACGATGGCTTGAATGTCGTCGCTTGCCTTCCGCTCTGCATTCCATGAAAGGAATGCAGGGCGTTTTCATTTCTGCATTTACTTTACCGTCTTGTCATTCGCTCTCTGATCGAACTCGCGGCGCGCCTGTTCGATGCTTTGCAAGTTTTCTGCAGCCCAGATCCATACGCCGCAAAATGCTGCGCCCAGGCTCATGCCGAGCCCGGTCAGCTTGTATTCGACGCGCGGCGGCACCACCGGATGTACGGTACGAATCAGCAAGCCGTCGCGTTCCATCTGGCGCAGGGTTTGCGTGAGCATCTTCTGGCTGATGCCGCCGACCAGTTCGCCGATGCGCGTGAAGCGCGACTCGCCGTGTTCCGATAGTACTTCCAGAATCAGCATGGTCCATTTGTCGGCGACGCGGCCGATCACTTCGGTGACGAGCGCTTCCAGGCGCGGATCGATTTCTTGCGGCGGCGCTTGCGTAATATAGTAGTGCGCCTTGGCAATTTGTTCTTTGGTGGGCGGTGCGATCTTCATTTTCTGGCTCTCCTGTTACTCTCTTTTCGGTAACTCTCGCACTTGATAGTGCCTACTTTCTAAAAGAGAGTGTAGTCCATATACTGGGTTTCAGCGGGTTTTCTGGCAAGCGAAACTTGTCGCTCATCCATCGATCATCATCGGACTCACCCAGGAGCAGTCATGAAACTGAAGAATAAAACCATCCTCATCACCGGCGGCAGCAGCGGTATCGGCCTTGAGTTGGCGCGCCGCCTGATCGCGCTCGGCAACACCGTGATCATCACCGGCCGCGATAGCGAAAAGTTGCACGCGGCAAAACGCGTGTTGCCGCAAGTGCACGCCATTCAGAGCGACGTCAGCGACGCCGGGGCGATTGCCGCCTTGCACGCACAGGTGACGGCGCAGTTTCCCGCCTTGAATGTATTGATCAACAATGCCGGCATCATGCGCAATCTCGATCTCAACGACACGCGTCACGGCGTCGCCGACATCACGCGCGAAATCGACATCAATCTGAGCGGACCGTTGCGCATGGTGCAGCAATTCCTGCCGCACCTGAAAGCGCAGAAGGATGCCGCCATCATCAACGTGTCGTCGGGACTGGCGTTCGTGCCGTTCGCTTCTTCACCGGTGTACAGCGCCACCAAGGCTGCACTGCATTCCTACTCGCAAGCCTTGCGCGTGCAATTGCGCGGCAGCAGCGTTGCGGTGATCGAACTGGCGCCGCCGGGGACCGAGACGCCCTTGTTCCGGGACGAGTTCAAGGAAGAGGTGAAGGACATGAAAGCGATGGACGTCAAAGTGCTCGCTGAACATGCGATCAAAGGCATCGAAGCCGGCAAGCTGGAAATTCGTCCGGGTCTGAGCAACGTGCTCAAGCTGATGAGCCGGCTGGCGCCGGAGTTCATGCTGAATCAGCTGGCGAAGAGTTTCAGGCCGTCCCGGATGTGAGCTGACGCGAGGTGAGGCAAACCGCACGGCGCCGACGGGAAGGGGCCGAAGCCGAAGTACGCCGGGCTTTGCGTACTTCGGTTTGTATCATGGCGCCAATCAAACTATCAGAACGCGTAGCGGCCTTGCACGTAGATCGTGCGGGGGGCGCCGACCATGCGGCCGGGATTGCCGTCGATGTTGCGCGTGTAATAGCGCTTGTCGGTCAGGTTGTTGACACCCGCCATGACATCGAAGCCCTTGGCGTTGGGGATCTTCCAGCTGACTTGCGCATTCCAGGTGCGGAAGCCGGGGATCTCGCCGACGCTGCCGTCGGCACTTTCCGTAATGGTATTAGCGACATCCATGAACTGGCGGCTCTGATGCGTGGTCGACAGATTGAACGCCCACGGACCCGTCTCGTAACGTGTGCCGATGGTGTCGGTCGTGCGCGAATAGAACGGCACGTCGAGACCGGAGGTCGTCCCCGACTTTTGCAAGGCGCGGGTGTAGGCATAGGTCGCGTACAGGCTCAGGCCGCGCAGGGCGCCGTCTTTGTCGAAGCTGTAATCGACCGAGGTTTCGACGCCGTCATGCTGGGTCTTGCCGATGTTCTGGAAGAGTGCAGGATTGGTGCCCGGGATTTGCGAGATCTGGTTGTCGAAGCGGATGTCGAACACGGTGACTTCAGCCGACAGATTGTTGCCCTTCCAGCGTGCGCCGGCTTCCACGGTCTTGGCCAGTTCCGGCGACAGCGGATTGCTGGCCGACAGCGAGTTGAGCTGGGTGTTCTGCACCACGCCGAAGGACGTGTTGTAGTTGGTGAACAGCGTCAGCTCGGGCGAATACAGGTAGGCCACGTTCACCGACGGCAGCGGCTTGTTGTTGGTGACTTCGAACTTGCCGTTGGTGGTCGAATCGATGCGGCTGGAGTTGATGTGCTCGTAACGCACACCCGGCGTAATGCGCCATGCGCCGAAAGCAATCTTGTCGTCGATATAGAGCGCATGCGCATCGGTGCTGTTCTTGAATGAAGAAACTGCACCATTGACACCGGTTGCGATGGACTCATTGTAGGTCTTGTCGGTGCCGCGCTCGCCGATGTAGCGATAGCCGACGGTCACGTCGTTGGCGACTTTGCCGGTGATGAAGCGTTGCGTGTAGCGCGGTTCGATGCCGGTGGTCTGGTAGTCTCGCGGCTGATGCTGGTAATTGGTCGTGGAGCTGCCGATCAGCACGCTTTGGCGGAAACTTTCGACGAAGTAAGTGCGGATTTCAAATTCCCTGGTGTCCGAGATCGTGTTCAGATAGCCGAGGTCGATGGCCTTGCGGTTGCCCGACCAGAAGTCGTGCTTGCGCGTGTTCTGGAACGGATTGGCATTGTACTGCGCGACTGTCAGGCCGCCCGGCGTGCGGGAGAGCACGTCGTAGTAGGACACCTTGCCGTAGATCTCGGAGCTCGGATCGATTTCGAAGCGGAACTTCAACGCGAAATCGTTCAGGCGCTCGTTGCTGTTGTCGCGCCATCCCGATCCTTCCGAACCGGAATACAGCATCGCCAGGCCGAGGCCGTTGTCGAGCTGCGTGCCTGCAAAAGCGCTGTACTGCGTGCTGGAGCCGCCCTGGCCGAAACTGTTGTAGCGCACGCTGGCATCGCTGGTCAGGCCCGGCTGGTTCGGGATCGAACGTGTCTTGAAGTTGATGATGCCGCCGACGTTCTGGGGACCGTAGCGCACCGCGCCGCCACCGCGCACGACGTCGATGGATTCGATGTTGTTGAGGCTGAGCGGCGCAAACGAAATTTGCGGCTGGCCGTAGGGCGCCACCGCCATCGGCAGGCCATCGAGCAGGATGGTCGAACGCGGAGAATAGCGTCCGGTCAGGCCGCGTACGCCGATATTGAGCGAAATGGCGCTGCCGGCCGTGCCGGAATTGTCGGTTGCCTGCACGCCGGGAATGCGGCGCATCACGTCGCCGATGCTGACGGCGCCGGTGCTTTCGATTTCGCTCTTCTTGACCACGGTGCGCGCTCCCGGGAAAGTCTTCACGCTTGTCTCGAGGCTATTGCTGCCCAGCCAGTCGCCGCTGACCTGGATGGACTCCAGCGTGTTGGGCGTATCAGTCGTTGCCTGCTGTGCATACGACGCGCCGGACAGGGACAACAAAGCGGTTGCAATGGCGACGGCGCAGCGGCTCGGCGTCGCGACGGAGCGCGGGAGAGTAAATGGAGTCATGGTCGTTTCGGTTGATATAAAAGCGAGTGGTGCTGCCGGCGTGCGATTAAGGGGCTCAGGCAGACATGTAAAAGTATTCTTTGGATATGTAACTAAATAAGAATCATAACCATTTGCATCTTCGATACCAAGCAGAACATGCTGCCTGGTATGGCCTTGAAGAGCGTATGCGGCCTGCTATTGGTCAAAGTGTTGCGAAAAAATCACAGGTTAAATACGCGAGTTAAAAACAACTGTGGAAAACCGCAAATCGTTTCTCCTGCGGTAAAAGATGACGCCCGGCAAGCCGGCGGGCGATCGTGTACGCTGTCGCCTGCGATCGAAGCTTGCAGATTTCACAAATTCAAAAGGCGGAGCAGCAATGAACACAACATCCTCTACAAAAGTCGCCCTGGTCATCGGCGGCGGCAGCGGCATGGGCGCCGGCGTGGCGCAAAGACTGGCGGCGGACGGATTCGGCGTGGCCATCCTGTCGTCGTCAGGCAAGGGCGAGGCGCTCGCCGGAAGCCTTGGCGGCGTCGGCGTCACCGGTTCGAATCGTTCACCGGACGATCTGCAAAAAGTGGTGGACGCCTGCATGGCCCGCTGGGGGCGTATCGACGTGCTGGTCAACAGCGCCGGTCACGGTCCGAAGGGAAAAGTGCTGGAGCTGAGCGACGAAGAATGGCTGCTCGGCATGGAGGTCTATCTGATGAACGTGGTGCGCACGGCGCGCCTGGTCACGCCGCTGATGCAACGGCAGGGCGGCGGCACCATCATCAATATTTCCAGTTTCTCGGCGGTGGAGCCGTCGCAGTCGTTCCCGACGTCCAGCGTGTTTCGCGCCGGCCTGGCAGCCTATGCCAAACTGTTCGCCGACAAGTACGCCGCCGAGAACATCCGCATGAACAACGTCCTGCCGGGCTTCATCGACAGCCTGCCGGAGAAACCGGGCATCCGGGAACAGATCCCCATGGGACGCTACGGCAAGGTCGCCGAAATCGCGGCGCTGGTGTCGCATCTGTCGTCGGACGATGCGGCCTACATCACCGGCCAGAACATCCGCATCGACGGCGGCATCACCCGCTCGCTGTAACAGGACGAAAGTCGCTGCCGTCCGGCAAGAACAGTGCAGTGCGGCTATCATGACCGGATTCAGAGAAGGAGATGCGCTATGGATAGCCAGACATTGCATGCCTACGACAGCAACGCCGCGTCCTTTGCCGACGACTGGCTGGCGCAGCCGGCGCCGGATGACATGTATGCGCTGCTGAGTGAACATTTTGCACCCGGCCCGACGGCCGACATCGGTTGCGGCGCAGGGCGCGATGTCGCCTGGCTCAATGCCAACGGTTTCGATGCGGCAGGTTATGACGGTTCTGCCGGTTTGCTGGAAGAGGCGCAGCGGCGTTATCCGACATTGACCTTCGAGAGCGCCCTGTTGCCGGCGCTCGACGGCGTGCCGACCGGACAGTTTCAGAACGTGCTGTGCGAGACCGTCATCATGCATCTCGATCCCGGTGATGTTCCTGCGGCGACCGCTCGCTTGTTGGCGCTCCTTCGTCCCGGCGGCACCTTGTATCTGAGCTGGCGCGTCACCGACGATGCGTCACAGCGCGACAAACATCAGCGCCTGTACGCGGCCTTCGATGCACAGTCCGTACTGGATGCCTGTGCCGGCCATCACGTGTTGTTCAACAAGACGGAAACCAGTCTGTCTTCAGGAAAAACCATACAGCGGCTGATTGTCAGGAAACCCTGAGCGAGGCACGAAACGCGCTTCAGGCCGTTGGAAAACGGCCGGGAAAGCAGACCGTCACGCGCAGGCCGGAAACGGTCTGGCCGGCGTCCTTCATATTGGCAACGGAAATGCTGGCGCCGTTGCGATCCAGAATCGCTTTGACGATGGCCAGCCCCAGTCCTGATCCCGATTCGCCGCTGCCGAGCACGCGGTAGAAGGGATCGAAGATACGCTTCCGGTCTTCGTCCGACACGCCGGGGCCGCTGTCTTCGATGTCGATCAGCACCTGGTTGCCGTCCTGGCGCGCGCTCATGACGATGCGGCCGTATTCGGGCGTGTAGCGGATGGCGTTGTCGACCAGGTTCTTGATGACGACGACGCAGTCGAACGCATGTCCGTGAAACCGGGTCTCGCGGTCGGCGCGCACTTCGATGTCGAGCTTCTTGGCTTCGACCATCGGCATCAGGTCTTCCAGCACCTGTTTGAACATGTCTTCCATCGGGACCTGCGACAAGGGCTGCTGCGACTGCCCCTGCGGACTTGCCTGCGAACGCGCCATCAGCAGCAATTGCTCCAGCAACGTGCGCATGCGCTGCAGGCCGCCGCGCAACGCGGACAGCCGTTCCGTGGCCGGCGGCGGCAGATCGATCTTGGACAGGTTCTCCGCCTGCAGCGACAGCGCCGTCAGCGGCGAGCGCAATTCGTGGGCGGCATCGGCGACGAAGCGTTTTTGCATCTCCATCGATTTTTCCACGCGCAGCAGAAGCGCGTTGATGGACGAGGTAAAGGGGCGGATCTCCGCCGGCACGTGGCGATCATCCATGGCGCCCAGGTCCGCTTCGCCGCGCCGGTCGAGATCGCCCGACAATTTGGCGATCGGCTTCAACATTTGCCGGATCAGCACGTTCACCACAATCAGCAGCACCGGCATCAGCACGAGGAACGGCAACACCGTGCGCAAGCCGCTGCCGTGCGCGATCTCGTCGCGTACTTCGGTGCGCTGGCCGACCACCAGCCGGTCTCCGCTGGGCAGGTTGCGGATGAACAGCCGCCAGGCGTGATGGCTGGACTGGAAGGTCTGGATGCCTTCGGGCAAATTCGGCGGCAGACTGAGTTTTTCGTCATGGCGCACGGAGATTTCAGAGCCGTGTTTGCCCATTACCTGCACGATGACCTGGGATTCCGGATCGGCGGTTTCTTCGGTAATTTCCGTAATCACGAATCCGGGCGCGGGGCGTTGCTGCTCCATCAGGCCGGCGATCTGGCGCAACTGATCGTCCTGGAATTCATAGGCTTCATTGAAGGCGCCCCGGAACGAAAAATAACCCCCGCCCAGCGCGGCGACGACGATCACCAGCGACAGCCAGAACAGCAGTTGCGCTTGCAGCGAATGCGTTATTTTTCTTTTGAAACCATCCATCCCAGTCCCCGGACATTCTTGATGATCTGGTTGCCCAGTTTTTTGCGTATGGAATGAATCAGATATTCCACGGCATTGCTTTCGACTTCTTCGTTCCAGCCGTAGATCCGGTCTTCCAGATCGCGGCGCGACAGAATGGCACCCGGACGCAGCAGCAGCGACTGCATCAGGGCGAACTCGCGTGACGACAAACGCAGCGTATTGCCTTCGAAAGTGATTTCGCGGGTGGAAGGAATCAGGCTGATGGCGCCGTTGGTCAGGATGGGGTTGCCGCTGCCGCCGTTGCGGCGCAGGACGGCGCGCATGCGCGCCAGCAATTCCCCCATTTCGAACGGCTTGATGACGTAATCGTCGGCGCCGCCGTCGAGTCCGCGGATGCGGTCTTCCAGCGCATCGCGCGCGGTGATGATCAGGACCGGGACCGGCACCTCGCTCTGGCGAATGTGGCGCAGCACTTCAAAGCCGTCCAGATGCGGCAGGCCGAGATCGAGCAGGACGACGCCATATTCCTGGGCCTTGATGGCAGTCTGCGCGGCGCGACCGTCATTCACCCAGTCGACGGCATAGGCCGCGTCCCTGAGGGCCTGTTCGATCGCTTGCGCAATCATCTTGTCGTCTTCCACCAAAAGCACTCTCACGATGCGCCTCGCTCCTTGTCCCGAAAAATGTCCGATGGCCGGACGAACCCGGCCATTCGGCCGCACGCCATGCCGACTATACAGCGCTGGCGGCTTCCCTTGTCCATGCGGCGGGTATTGCCGGAAATACGTCCGTACGCCGGATTCCGCAGTCTCGAGCTTGCAGGGTAAGCGAGAAAACTTAGCTGCGACTGAGGAAATGACTTATGTAATCGGGAGCAGAAAAGTTCGGGACAGGCAAAGCGAGGTCCAGGCTTTTCGTCAATTAAGCTTTGCTGCAGCCGCAGTGCTGGTTTTCCTGTCGTCGCTCTTCATGTACGAGCGTTTCCGTCTTGCCGGCATGATATTATTTATCTCTCTGTGATGTCGGTCTCGACGGCGTTTGTCGGACTCTCGTTGACCGGGATCGATCAGCACATCAGTGCAGCGCATGCAACAAGGCCAGGGAGGGCTTATGGCGGTACCGGAGTCGATCTCCTCATTGGACCCAGCGGACTGGAGCGATCTCCGGCAGCAGGGACATAAAATGCTGGACGACATGTTCGACTACCTTGAAAACGTCAGCGAGGGCCCGGTATGGCAACCGATTCCGGATGCCGTGCGCCAGGGTTTCAGCGAACGCCTGCCCATGCAGGGCAGTTCGCTCGACAGCGTTCATCAGGTCTTCATGCAAGACATTCTTCCCTATGCCGTCGGCAACGCCCATCCCGGTTTCATGGGCTGGGTCCACGGCGGCGGCACGCCGGTCGGCATGCTGGCCGAGATGCTGGCCGCCGGCCTGAACGCCAATCTCGGCGGCCGCAATCAGATTCCCGTGGAGGTCGAACGCCAGATCGTGCGCTGGATGCGCGAGCTGTTTTCCTTTCCCGACGGCGCCAGCGGCTTGTTCGTCACCGGCACCTCGGCCGCCAACCTGATCGGCGTGCTGATCGCGCGGCGCCGCGCCTTCGGTGTCGAAGTCCGCGACGACGGCACGCAGACCGGCAGCAACGTGGTCGCCTACACCTCGATCGCCGCCCACGCGTGCATCGAACAGGCGATGGACATTGCCGGCCTCGGCCGCAAGCACCTGCGCAAGATTCCCATCCAGGCCGACGGCGCCATGGACCTCGCGGCGCTGGAGCAAGCCATCGCCGCCGACCGCGCCGCCGGCATGCAGCCTTTCCTGGTGGTCGGCACGGCGGGGTCGGTCGACATCGGCGCCATCGATGACCTCGAAGCCATCGCCGCGCTGGCGCGGCGCGAGCAACTGCATTTCCACGTCGACGGCGCATTCGGTGCGATGGCCATGCTGTCGCCCACGCACGGCAAGAAGCTAAAAGGCATAGCACAGGCCGACACCATCGCCATGGATTTCCACAAGTGGCTGCAGGTGCCTTACGACGCCGGTTTCCTGTTGGCGCGCGACGGCGAACTGCACCTCAGCACCTTCGACGACGAGCAAAAGACCTATCTGGCACGCGACACGCGCGGCATCGCCGCCGGCTCGCCCTGGCCGTGCGACCTCGGACCCGATCTGTCGCGCAGCTTCCGCGCGCTCAAGACCTGGTTCACCTTCAAGGTCTACGGCGCCGCCAGACTGGCGCAGGTGATCGACCACAGCTGCGGGCTGGCGCGCTATCTGGAACAACGCATCAAGGCCGACCCGACGCTGGAGATGATGGCGCCGGTCAACCTGAACATCGTCTGCTTCCGCCTGCGCGGCACCGCGCAGATGTCCGATGCGGCGCTTGACGCGGTCAACCGTGAACTGCTGATCGCCATCCAGGAATCCGGCGTCGCCGCGCCGTCGTCCACCAAAGTCAACGGCCGTCTCGTCATCCGCGCCGCCCTCTTCAACCACCGGAGCATCACCGCAGACATGGATAAACTGCTCGACGCCATCGCGCGCCTGAGCCGTGACCTCCTCGCTGCGCACACCATGAGCCAGAACATCCAGCCATCTTTGCAGGACCTCACGCCCCGGTTCGATCCGGATTCTCCCTACCTGATCGGCTTGGCGAAGCTGCTGACCGCCGCCTATTTCGACGTCGATCTGGGACCGATCGGCAATACGCTGATCCAGCACCTGCAATCGGCGCCGGACGATCACAAGGCCATGATGGATCTGTCGACGATTCTGTACATCCGCGGCAATGACGAAGTTGCCGCGGCGACGCAGCTCGACGCCATCCAGATGCAGCAGCTCTACCATCTGCCCACCGCTGCCGGCGGCAAGCCCGGTTTGCGTCTGCTGGCGCTGATGGTGACCGGGGACTTCATGGCCAATACGCCGCTGGAGTTCATGCTCACCGGTTCCGACGTGGCGCTCGACGTCTTGTACGTCAAGCCCTACGGCGACCTGCCGACCGAATTGCCGCCGCACGACGTGCTGTTCGTGGCGGTCGGCGAATCCGACATGACGCGCGACCTGCTGGAAGAATTGTGCGAAGCCGTGGACGGCTGGAACACGCCGCTGCTCAATCATCCGCGTCCCTCGCTGGACCTGTCCCGCGATCGCGTCGGAGAACTGCTGCAAGACAAGCCCGAGCTGTCGATACCGCTGACCGCGCGCGTCGATCGCTACGACCTGGAAGAATTGCAGAACGGCGCCGCCGCATTGACGAGCTTCCTGTCGGACGGCGAGTTCCCGCTGATCATTCGCCCTATCGGTTCGCACGCCGGCAAGGGCCTGGAAAAGCTGCTCGCGCCTGCCGACATCGCGGCCTATCTGGAAACGCACGACAGCGATGAATTCTTCATTTCGCGCTTCGTCGATTACAGCAGCGCCGACGGCTTGTTCCGCAAATACCGCATCGTGCTGATCGAAGGTCGTCCTTTCCTGTGCCACATGGCCATCTCGGAAAACTGGATGGTGCACTACCTCAACGCCAACATGACCGGCGAGAACAGCTTCAAGCGCGATGAAGAAGCCGCCGTCATGCGCAACTTTGATCAGGACTTTGCCGAACGCCATCAGGCTGCATTCGACGTGCTGAACCGCAGCTTTCCGCTGGATTATTACGGCCTCGACTGCGCCGAAACCAAGGACGGCCGCCTGCTGATTTTTGAAGTCGACACAGGCATGATCGTGCACGCGATGGATCCGGTGGACATGTTCCCCTACAAGCAGGACAACATGCGCAATGTGTTCGCTGCTTTCCAGAGCATGCTGCACAAAGCCAAAGCCAGACAATCCGGTAACGCCGATGCCAGCACTCCCAGCCAAGCCGGGTAAGCTGTCGCCTGCCTCCGCCCTGCTGTTGCAGGGCGGCGACGACAGAATCCGTCTGCTCGACGGCGAGGCCTTCAATAAATACGGATGCCGTCCCTATCCGGTCGCGGACTGTATCGATTTCAGTTCGTCGACGGCATCGCACGTATCCGCCTCCACCTTCGGCGCGCTGGAGTCGCTCCAGCGCCGCCTGGAGGAAGCGGTCTCCGCATCTTCGTCCGAACAGGTGTACGCGCAGGAGCTGCGGCAACTGCGCGCGCGTTTTCTCTCGCTGTGGGATTTATCGACAGCGACGACGGAGATGATCTTCTCCGCCTCCGGCACGGACGCGCATCTGATCGCGGCGAGTCTCGCGCAAACGCTGCATGAGGCACCGCTGCACGCCATCATGATCCAGTGCGAAGAGAGCGGCAGCGGCGTTGCCGCGGCATTGTGCGGCCAAGCGTTTTCTTCCCGCACCGCCACCGGCGATGTCCCGCCTGCGCCTGAGTCCGCGGCCGCCGCCGGCACGTCCTTGATCCACATCGATCTGCGCGCAGCCGACGGCACTGCCCGTCCCGGTGCGGAAGTCGATGCCGATTTCGAGCGTGCGGCCGAGCATGTGCTGGAACAGGGTTTGCCGGCCCTGCTGGTCGCGGTGGACGTATCGAAAACCGGTCTCGCGGCACCGGGCATGGAAGCACTCGCCCGATTGAAAAATCGCTGGGGCCGGCAACTGACGGTGCTGGTCGACGCCTGCCAGTTCCGCCTCGACGGCGCGGCGTTGCACGCGTATCTGCAACTCGGCTGCATGGTCGCCGTCACCGGCTCCAAGTTTTTCGCGGCGCCTTCGTTTTGCGGCGCCTTGCTGATTCCGTCAACGCTGGGGCAAGAGCTGCGGGCGCGGACCATGCCGGCCTTGTTGCGCAGCTATTCCCGCAGCGCAGAGTGGCCGGCGCATTGGCCGGGCAGGGACGAACTCACGCGTGTTCCCAACATGGGTTTGCTGCTGCGTTGGGAGGCGGCGCTGCAAGAGATGCAGAACTTCCTGCAAGTGCCGGCGAATGATGTCCGGCGCATCGTATCGGCATGTGCGGCGGCCGTGCAAAACAGGCTGTCGTCGGATCCGCATTTTCAGGCGCTGGACAACAGCGCCGCAGCATCGGCAGCGAAGAAACCGCTCACCATCCACGCCTTCATTCCCTGTAGACCGGCTCCGGATCGCAAGATGCTGGAGCGCAGCGAAGTGGAGCGCCTGTACCGGACTTTGCAAAACACGGTACAGGCCGACGGGCGCAGGTATCTGCTGGGCCAGCCGGTGCAATGCGGCGGCCCCGGATCGTCTCCGGCATGGGCCTTGCGTCTGTGCCTGAGCGCGCCGCTGATCGTCAACGCCTATCGCGGCGGCGAGGCCGGCGTGAGCGCGCTGATCGAACAGGCGCTGGCTTGCCTGACGGCAGTGGCGGCGACCATGGACCGGTTGTAAGCTGCCGGCATTTATCGGGCAGCAGAAACGGATTCACCCCAGCTATCGCCAGGCCGGAATTTTTCTTCATCCATGAACATGAATCCGTCATCCATTCAAACTGCTGCCGCGCAGACCGAGGTGCTCAAAGCGGTCGACCTGCATTCGGTGCGCGCCGGTCCGTATTCCTTCACGCTCGCGCGCGGCCGCTGCCTGGTCGTCAGCGGTCCTTCGGGCGCCGGCAAAAGCCAGTTGTTGCGCATGATTGCCGACCTCGATGAAAACGCAGGCGAGATCAGTTTGCATGGCGTGCCGCGTTCGCAGATCTTTGCACCCGACTGGCGTCGCCAGGTGGTGTATCAGTCAGCCGAGCCGGCCTGGTGGGAGATCCATGTCAAAGACCATTTCCAGCAAGCGCAGCTGACCGATGCGAGCGCCTTGCTGGCGCAGCTGAATCTGCCGGCGGATATGCTCGACGCCGAGGTGTCGCGGCTGTCCACCGGCGAGCGCCAGCGCATGGCGTTGATCCGTTCGCTGCTCGTCAAGCCGGCGGTGCTGCTGCTGGACGAACCCACGGGCGCGCTCGACGAGAGCAACACGGCGGCAGTGGAAGCCGTGCTCAAGTCGCGGCTGCAAGCCGGGCTGGCGCTGGTTCTGGTGACCCATTCGGCGGAACAGGCCGGGCGCCTGGCCGACGACAGACTGCACATCGCCCGCAAGGAGGCGCCATGACCCTGCAGCCCATTTCCGCAGCCGACCTCGCCATCGCGTCGGTGCTGGTGATCATCAATGCCGCGATTTCCGTCTCGCTCGGCTTGCGCCTGCACAAGCCCGTGCTGCTGGCCGCCGCGCGCATGGTGGTGCAATTGCTGCTGGTCGGCCTGTTGCTGCGCTACGTGCTGGAATCGAAGTCGCCGTTGCTGACGACGCTGGTGATCGTCGCCATGATCCTGGCCGCGGCAAGAGAAGTCACGGTGCGGCCGAAATGGCGTCTGAAGGGTTGGCAGAGCTACGGCATCAGTACCGCCATGGTGAGCGCGACGTCGATCGCCACGGTGCTGCTGGCGCTGCTGACGGCGATTCGTCCCTCGCCCTGGTACGATGCTCATTACGCCGTACCGCTGATGGGCATCGTGCTCGGCAGCGTGCTCAATTCGGCGAGCCTGGGGCTGGATATTTTCTTCGGCGGCGTCACCGCTTCGCGCAACATCGTCGAAGGCCGCCTCGCACTCGGCGCCACCCGCTACGAAGCGCTCGCCCCCTACATGCGCAACGCCATCCGCAGCGGCCTGATTCCCGTGATCAACCAGATGTCGGCGGCCGGCATCATTACCTTGCCGGGCATCATGTCGGGCCAGATCCTGGCCGGCGTCGATGCGGTCGATGCGGCGAAGTACCAGATCCTGCTGATGTTCATCCTCGCCGGCGGCAGCGGACTGGCCGCCACCGGGAGCGTATACCTGGCAGCGAAAGCGGTGACCGACGAGCGGCATCGACTGCGCTGCGACCGGTTGAGGAACTAGGGCCTGTCAGCAATCAATTTGCAAGATGCGTTGTTGCCCGCAAGCGTGCCGGCAAGGCGTATTTCGTCCGGCGCTTTGCCTGTTCTTATTGCAGGTGCGGCAGAATGTCCCGGTATTTTGTAGAATGCCGCTTCGTCCTTCCTATTTCTCCGGATCTCCATGCAAGCTCAATCCATGCGTTCCACCCATCTGGTGCTCGTGCTGCTCGTCATCCTGGTCTGGGGCGTCAACTTCGCCATCATCAAGGTCGGCCTGGCGGGTGTGCCGCCGATGCTGCTGGGCAGCCTGCGGTTCATCCTGGCGGCGTTTCCGGCATTGCTGTTCCTGCGTCCGCCCAAGGTGCCGCTGCGTCTTTATCTGGCGTTCGGATTGACCATCTCGGTCGGACAATTCGCCTTCCTGTTCAGCGCGATTCATGTCGGCATGCCGTCGGGACTGGCGTCGCTGGTGCTGCAGTCGCAATCCTTTTTCACGCTCCTGCTCACCGTGCTGTGGCTGCGCGAAAAATGGCGCGCCAATCAGTTGGCGGGACTGTTGCTCGCGGCCGGTGGTCTGACGCTGATCGGCAGCGCCCACGGCGCGTCCATGCCTTTGCTCGGTTTCCTGCTGACGATTGCCGCGGCCGCCATGTGGGCATGCGGCAATATCGTCAGTCGCGCGGTGGGACGTTACGGTCCGATGAATCAGCTGGCCTTCGTGGTGTGGGCCAGCCTGGTGCCGCCGCTGCCGATGTTCGCCTTGTCGTGGGTGATGGAAGGACCCGCCGCCATCGGCTCGGCGCTGCAGCACATGAGCTTGCAGTCGATCGCCGCCGTGGCGTATATAGCGTGGGCGTCGACGCTGTTCGGCTATGCGGTGTGGAATTTCCTGATTGCGCGCTACTCGGTCAATCGGGTGGCGCCGTTTACGCTGCTGGTGCCGCTGGTGGGTTTGACGACCGGCTGGCTGGCCTTTGGCGAAGCGCTGCAGACGATCCATTTCGTCGGCGCAGCCTTGCTGATGGTGGGCCTGATCGTCAATCTGTTCGGCGCGTCGCTGTTCGCGCGGCTGAACTGGAAAACCCGCCAATCCTGAGGCTTTCGCTCCACCGTCGGGCTCTCATTTGTTCCAGAACGGACTGTCCCACGCCTCCAGCGCCTCGAGAAACACGCGCAGCCTGGCCGGCAGGAATTTGCGCGTCGGATACAGTGCATGGACCGGAATCTTCGGCGAACTCCATTGCGGCAAGACGCGCTGCAGGCGACCATCGGCCAGCATGTCGTTGCAGTAATTGAAGGGCAGCAAACCGATGCCGTGGCCGTTGTGCGTGAAATAGCTGACGCTGTTGAAGTCGCGGCTGGAGATCGCGCCGGAGACCTCGACCGACACTTGCTTCTTGCCGTTGACCAGGTCCCACCTGGCTTCCACATTTTTCCCGTTCATCAGCACGCACTGATGCGCGCGCAGGTCTTCCGGCCTTGCAGGAAGCGGGCGTCCCTCCAGATAGGACGGCGTCGCCACCAGATAGCGCACGTTCGCCCCCAGTTTTTTGGCAATCAGGCTTGAATCTTCCAGGTCGCCGAAGCGTATCCCCACGTCGACGTTCCGTTCGACGAAATTGATGAATTCATTCGTGATGAACAGATCGATCCTGATGCGCGGATAGTTCTTCAGGAAGTCCGACACGAAATTGAGAAACGCCTGTTCCCGCAACACCACGGGAACGGTGACGCGCAGGATGCCCTCCGGCTTCTTCTGCGTCTGCGTCAGTACGCGCTCGGCGTCGGCGAGGATGTTCAGCGGCTCCTGGCATTGATGGAAGTAATCCAGTCCCTGCACCGTCAGCGTCAGCTTGCGCGTGGTCCGCTGCAGCAGGGTGACGCCCAGTTGCTGCTCCAGCTCCGAGACGCGACGGCTGACCGTCGACACCGGCATGCCCAGCGCATGCGCCGCCCGGCTGAAGCTCTCGAACTGAGCCACCTTCACAAATATCGCAATGTCGTTGAGATCCGCCATGGCATGATATTTCCATAAATGGAAAAGAAATTCCACATATTTCCATCTAATCAAGCAAGCCCGTTTGCCTCATTCTCCTTCCTGTGCCATCGCGGCCGTGGGTACTCAGCGTCGCTGACGCATTCCACTTCGTTTCATCCATTTCATTGAAGGAATACATCATGAGCAACAGCAAAACCATCATCATCACAGGCGCATCGCAAGGCATCGGCGCAGGCCTGGTGCGCGACTTCCTCGGGCGCGGCTACAACGTCGTCGCCACCTCGCGCAGCATCGCCCGGCGCGGCGCCTTCGCCGCTTCAGCCAATCTGGTGCTGGTCGACGGCGATATCGGCGAGCAGAAGACGGCAGAGCAAGTCGTCGCCGCCGCACTGGAAAAATTCGGCCGCATCGACGCGCTGGTGAACAACGCCGGCATCTTCTACACCAAGCCTTTCGTCGACTACACGGAAGAAGACTTCCGGGCCTTCGTGTCGACCAATCTGCAAGGTTATCTCTACATCACCCAACACGTGGTGCGCCAGATGCTCAGGCAAGGCACGGGCGGCAGCGTGGTCGGCATCACCACCTCGCTGCTGGAACATCCGATCGCCGGCGTGACGGCTTCGGTGCCGATGATCACCAAGGGCGGCATCAACGCCTTGTCGCGCAACCTGTCGCTGGAATACGCCAAGGACGGCATCCGCTTCAACGTGGTCGCCCCCGGCATCGTCGACACACCCTTGCATGAGAAAAATCCCAAGGATTTCCTGAAGACCTTGTCGCCGATGGGCGTGATCTCCGACGTGCAGGACATCGCCAACGCCGTGGTTTTTCTGACCGAATCGAAGACCGTTACCGGAGAAGTGTTGCACGTCGATGGCGGCGCACACTCGGGCAAATGGTAAGCGCGCACGCAGCGTCGGCGAGCGGCGCGGAACAACGGCTGCAGGAGCTCGGCATCGTCCTGCCGCCGGCGCCGTTGCCTTTGGGCGCTTACGTCGAGGCGGTGCAGGCCGGCAAGTTGTTGTTCCTCAGCGGCATCCTGCCGGTCGTGGATGGCAAGCCGCAGCACGTCGGCCGGGTGGGCGTCGAGCTGGACCTGGAAGCCGGCCGCGCCGCCGCCCACACGGCCTTCCTGAATGCGCTGGCCGTGGTGCGTGACGAACTGGGGTCGCTGGACAAGGTGAGTCGCGTCGTGCGGCTCGGCGTCAACATCGTGGCAGATCCCGATTTCCGTTCGCATCCGATCGTTGCGGACGGCGCATCGGAATTGCTGGAGGCGGTGTTCGGCAAGGACAAGACGTCGACCCGCAGAGCGATTGGCGTGGTCTCGCTGCCGCTGGGCGCACCGCTTGAGCTGGAACTGATCTTCGAAACGATATAGCAAAAAGTGAAGGAGTCGGACATGAAAGACGCACTCGCCGTTGCCGGCAATTCCTACGCCAGCGACAACGCCCTGCATTGGAAGCGCAATCTGATCGTCTGCGTGTTCGGCTCCTTCACGACGCTGGTCAGCCTGACGCTGCTGCTGCCGTTCCTCCCGGTCTACGTGGAGGAACTCGGCGTCAGACAGAATGCCGCCATCGTCTGGTGGTCGGGCCTCGCCTTCGGCGCCACCTTCCTCGGTACCGGCCTGACGGCGCCGCTGTGGGGTTACCTGAGCGACCGTTACGGCCGCAAGCCCATGCTGGTGCGCGCCGCCATCGGCATGGCGATCGTTATGCCCCTGATCGGCTGCGCGCACAACGTTTACGAACTGACCTTGCTGCGTCTGCTGGCCGGCGTGATCGGCGGCTACGCTTCTTCATCGACCTTGCTGGTGGCGACGCAGACGCCGGCGGACAAATCCGGCTGGGCGCTGGGCATCCTGTCGACCGGCGCGCTGGCGGGCACGCTGACCGGGCCCTTGATCGGCGGTCTGCTGCCCGGCCTGATCGGCATCCGCCATACCTTCTTCGCGACCGGTGCCATGATCGCGGTGGCGGCGCTGTTGACCATCGTGCTGGTGAAGGAGAATTTCGTGCCGCGCCCGCGCAGCAGCAATGCAGCGGCGCCGGCGGCAACAAAACATCGGCGCCTGATCGTCGGCGCCATGTTTGCAACGGCCATGCTCGTGCTGTTCGCCAACATGTCGATCGAACCGATCATCACCGTCTACCTGCAGGACATCCACGCCGACCGCAGCCACGTCGTGCTCGATGCCGGCATCGTGATGGCTGCGTCGGCGCTCGGCAGCATCATCATGGCCGCGCCGCTGGGCCGGTTGGCTGATCGCATCGGCGGTTGGCGCGTTATCGTGTACTGTCTGGCCGCTGCCGGGTTATTGATGATTCCGCAGGCCTTCGTTGTGGCGTGGTGGCAACTGGCGATCCTGCGATTTTTGCTGGGCGCGGCGCTGGCCGGACTGTTGCCGTCGATTGCCAAGCAGATCCGGCAATCCGTGCCGGAGAGCGCATTGGGTAAAGTACTTGGTTATTCACAGTCCTCGCAATATGCAGGACAAGTACTTGGTCCGCTGGCAGGCGGTGCGATGGGCGGAATGATCGGCATGCGCTCGGTGTTTTTTCTGACGAGCGGCATGTTGTTGTTCGGCGCCGTTGCCAACTTGTGGGCTTGCCGCAAGGCGGCGGACACGGGAAACTAAGACCCGTCGACCAAAGGAGACGGTATGAACAGCATCATCGCAACCCAGCTCCGGGTTTGACTCACGGCATTATCCAGGCGCCGATGGCGGGAGTGTCGCCGCAGCAGCAGATGGATTCAAAAACGGCTGGAGGTCGCGGCCGAGGAACTTCGTTCCCGGCACCGGATTGAACGTGAAGGGCGTCGTTTCGATAAATCCGAACGAAGTATAAATGTGCTGCGCAGCAGCAAACTCCGGCAGCACGTCGAGGCAGATCCGTACATAACCGGCGTCGCGCGCCTCTTGCAGGATGCGCTCGACCAGACGCCGGCCGAGTCGCTCGCCGCGCGCCTCCGGACGCACATAGACGCGCTTCATCTCGCAGAGCTGCGCATCGACTTTGCGCAAGGCCACGCAGGCAACCGCGCGGTCGTCGCGCCACGCGAGCAGTAGCCTGCCGTCGGGTGGGGCGTATTTTCCCGGTAGCGCAGCAAATTCGGTTTCGTAATCCTGAAAGCCGAGATCGACGCTGACGCTGCCGATGTATTCGCGAAAGATGTCGATGACGGCATCGCGGTCAGCGGGAAATTGGGCGGGTCGGATTTCTGTCATGCAGGAATTTTAGCGCAGCTTGTCATCCCGGCATCTTTTTCGGTCTCGATGAAATGCCGTCACAGAAAAAGCAGTTCTGGCAGTAGAATTCTCCGCAGCAGGCTGATCCGAAAGCATCACGTCCTTGTATGCCCTTTCAGGAGAACCGTGTCATGAATCTGTCCAAATTAAAAGTCGCCAGTCGTCTGTATATTGGATTCGGGCTGGTCCTGGCGCTGTTGCTGGGCATTGCGTTCTTCAGCTTTACGCGCATGGCGCTGCTCAACGACAACATCAATTTCCTGGTGAACGATCGCTACGCCAAGATCGCGCTGGCGGATGCGATTTCCAACAACGTCAATCTGGTCGCGCGGGTGGTGCGCAATATCGCCTTGTCCGACGACGAAGCGAGCTCGAAACAGGAACTGGCGCGCATCGTCAAGGCGCGGGAAGAAAACGACGCGACGCTGAAGAAACTCGGCGACGCCATCGTCACGCCGCAAGGCAAGGAGTTGATGGCGGCGCTCCAGCGTACCGGCGCCGACTACTATGCAGAGCAGCAGAATCTGCTGAATCTGCTGGCGCAGAACAAGCTTGCCGAGGCAAAGCAGCTATTGTTCAACGCCATGCGCGCGAAGCAGAACGCAATGTTCGACGCGCTCAAGAAGGTGTCCGACTATCAGCACGACGCGATGAACAAGACCGTCGCCGACAGCCAGGAAACCTATCGTCGCACCACCGCCTTGCTGTTTGCCGTCAGTGCCGTAGCCTTCGTCCTGAGCCTGATCGCGGCCGTGCTCATCACGCGCAGCATCATCCGCCAACTCGGCGGCGAACCGGACTATGCCATGGCCGTGGCCGGCGACATCGCCAACGGCAATTTGTCGACATCGATCATCTTGCGTCATGGCGACCAGACCAGCCTGATGGCCTCGATCGGAGTCATGCGCAACCGCCTGGCGGAGATCGTCGGCCACGTGCGCACCGGCACCGACACCATCGCCACCGCTTCCAGCCAGATTGCCATGGGCAACCTGGATTTGTCGACGCGCACCGAGCAGCAAGCCAGTTCGCTGGAAGAGACCGCATCGGCGATGGAACAATTGACCTCGACGGTGAAGCAGAACGCCGACAATGCGCGCCAGGCCAATCAGTTGGCGGCCTCCGCATCTGAAGTGGCGATCGCCGGCGGCAATGTGGTGGGCAAAGTTGTAGAAACCATGGGCACGATCCACGCGTCGTCCAAGAAAATCGTCGACATCATCAGCGTCATCGATGGCATCGCCTTCCAGACCAATATCCTTGCCCTGAATGCGGCGGTGGAAGCGGCGCGTGCGGGAGAGCAGGGACGCGGCTTCGCGGTGGTCGCCTCCGAAGTGCGCGGACTGGCGCAACGCTCGGCTGCGGCAGCCAAGGAAATCAAGGCGCTGATCGACAGCTCGGTGGCGCAGGTCGACGTCGGCAGCAGGCTGGTGGAGCAGGCCGGCACCACCATGACCGACGTCGTCAACAGCGTCAGGCGCGTGACCGACATCGTCGGCGAAATCAGCTCGGCCAGCGAAGAACAAAGCGATGGCATCGAGCAGATCAACCTCGCCATCACGCAGATGGATGAAGTGACGCAAAAGAACGCCGCGCTGGTGGAAGAAGCGGCGGCCGCCGCGCAGTCGATGCAGCACCAGGCCGGCACCTTGCTGGAAGTAGTAAGTATTTTCAAACTCGGCGCGGAACAATCTGCATCGGCGCGCCAGCTGGCGCATCAGTTACCGCCTCAGTTCGTGCAACAAAGCCGGACCGTAGACATCACGCCTTCAGCGTCGAAGCTGGTTGCCAATACGGTCAGCAAGCCGCTCGCCAAAATCGGCGCCAAGCCTGCGATCGGCAAACCGGCAGCCGCGGCGCAAGAAGACGCATCGTGGGAGCAGTTCTGATCGGCAGGTCTAACTGCTCCAGCCCAGTCCCAGCGCCTTCTGGATGGCGACGAAATTGCGCGTCAGATTGGCTTCGGCCTGCAGCAGATTCTGCTGCGCGCTGAGCTGCTGGCGCGTGGTGTCGAGCACGTCGACCAGCGTCGTGGTGCCGGCGCGATAGCGTTGCTGCGCCAGATCCAGCGCCTGGTCCGCCGACACCTTGCTGCGCGCCAGTGTCGCCACGGTGATGCGGCCATGGCGGAATCGCGAGAGCGAATCTTCTGCATCCCTCAGGGCTTCCAGCACGGTCTGGCGATATTTCATTTCCGCTTCATTGCGCACTTCTTCGGCTTGCGTCACGCGCGCGGCATTGCGGCCGAAGTCGAGGATGTTCCAGCTCAGCATCGGCGCCAGGATGGTCGCAAAATCATCGAGCTTGGTCAGGTCGGAAGCGTGCGTGCCGCCGAGGCCGATCACGCCGAACAGTTTCAGGCTGGGATAGCGTGCGGCTTCGGCCTGGCCGATTTTGGCGGTGTCGGCGGCGAGCGTGCGTTCGGCGGCGCGGATGTCGGGACGATGCCGCAGCAGCTCGGTCGGATCGCCGACAGCGACGGCAGCCGGCGGCAACGGCAGTGGTGTCGCGGCGCTCAGTTTGTCGTCGAGCGCGCCGGGTTCTTCGCCGACCAGCGTCGCCAGTTGATTCAGATACGACTCCATTTCTGCGCGCAAAGGCGTCAGGTCGGCGCGCGTGCCTTCCAGTTGGTTTTGCAGACGCAGGATATCGAGGTTCGATGCCGTGCCGCGGTCGAGGCGCTGGCGCGCGAGCGTGAGCATCTGCTCTTGCGTGGCGATCGACTGGTCGCCGAGGGCGATGCGCTGCTGACGGTCGCGCAGGCTGATGTAGGCGTTGGCGACTTCGGCGGCGAGGCTGACCTGGACGTCGGCCAGCGAGGCTTCGGCCGCTTCCGACGTGGCGCGTGCAGCCTGGATGCTGCGTTTGTTGGCGCCGAAGATATCGGCTTCCCACGAGGCGTCAAAACCGAGGCTGTACAGATTCGTGGTGGTCGACGAACCGCTTCCCGAGAGCGGCGGCAGCTTGGCATGGGCATATAGCGCCGAACCGCTGGCGCTCGGCATGGCGTTGGCTTGTTCCAGGTTCAGCGCCGCGCGCGATTGCTGCAGCCTGGCCCTGGCGACGTTCAGGTTGGGGTTGGCGGCAAGCGCGCGCTGCACCAGTTCATTGAGCAGCGGGTCGGACAAGCCTTCCCACCAGTTGTTGAGTTGCGCGGCTTGCGTCTGCACGGCATCGCCGCCGCGCAGGAAGCGGCCGTTCTGCGTGGCGTGCGGCGCGACGTCGGGCGGGCCGGCGTAGTCGGGACCGAGCGTGCAGGCCGACAGCAGCGCTGCAACAGCGAGCGGAATGAGGTAAGAAGTAGGGGGCATGGAGTTCATCGGTGAGCATCAGTGAGTCGTAACCGGAGGCGCGTTCATCGGCAGCGGGCGCAGGAAAAACACCAGCGGCGTCACGCAGAGTATGCCGACGCCGAGCAGCCAGAACAGATCGGCGTAAGTCATCGTCAGCGCCTGCACCTGGATCGTGCCGCCCAGCGCCTGGAATGCGTTGGCTTGTCCGCCCAGCGCAGCGCTTTGCGCGCTCATGAAGGATTGCACCAGGTCGGAGTTGGCCGACAGGCTGTCTTCCAGGCGGCGGCTGTGCAGCCAGATGCGCTGGTCCTGGATCACCGCGATGCCGGCCAGCGCCAGCGAGCCGCCGAGGTTGCGCGCGGCGCTGTACAGTCCGGCCGCATCGCCCGCCTGCGACGCCGGCACCGAGCGGATCGCCGCCTGGTTCAGGAAGATCATCGCCAGCACGGTGCCGAGACCGCGCAGCAATTGCGAGGCGACGAAAGAAACGCCGCTCGACAACGGACTCAGGTCGGTTTCGATGAAGGCGCTGACGGCCAGCATCAGCAGGCCGGTGCCGACCGCCAGGCGAATGTCCACGCGCCGCATCAGCATCGGCGTGAAAGGCATCAGCAAGATCATCGGGACGCCGGACAACAGCACGATCTCGCCGGATTGCAACGAGTTGTAGTCGGCGATGCCGGACAAGAATTGCGGAATCACGTACGCGGTGCCGTACAGCGCCACGCCGACCACCATCGCCATCGCGACCACCGAACCGAATTGCCGGTCCCGCAGCAGCCGCAGCTGGATCACCGGGTGGCGCGCGCGAATCTGGCCGATTGCCATCAGGATGAAACCGATCACCGACACCGTCGCCAGCCAGCGGATGTCGGGCGAAGAAAACCACTGCTCGCGCTCGCCTTCTTCCAGCACCACGGTCAGGCCGCCGAGTCCGAGCGCCATGCCGAGCACGCCGAACCAGTCGGCCTCGCGCAGCAGGTCGAACTTGGGTTTTTCATACGGCATCGCCACCAGCAGCAGCGTGATCAGCGCCGCGCCGACCGGGACGTTGATGAAGAAGGAATAGTGCCAGCTGACGTTTTCGGTCAGCCAGCCGCCCAGCACCGGCCCCAGCACCGGGCCGAGAATCGCGGTGGCGCCGAACATGGCGTTGCCGACCGGCTGCTGCCAGCGCGGCAGGCGCGTGGCGATGATGGTCATCGCCGTCGGAATCAGCGCGCCGCCGGTGAAGCCCTGGCCGACGCGGCCGATGATCATCATCGGCAGACTGTTGGCGAGGCCGCACAGGATCGAGAAACCGGTAAACAAACTTGCCGCCAGCAACAGCAGCGTGCGCAGGCCCAGCAATTTTTCCAGCCAGCTCGACAACGGGATGATGATGATTTCGGCGACCAGATAGGCGGTGGCGATCCACGTGCCCTCGGTGCCGCTGGCGCCGATTTCACCCTGGATGGTCGGCAGCGAGGAGTTGACGATGGAAATGTCGAGCGTCGCCATCAGCGCGCCGAGCGTGCCGGCGGCGACCGCCAGCCACGCTGCGGCATCGGCGCGCGCAGGGGCCTGGGGCGTGCTCACAGGTGTTTCCCTTCATTGTCCTTGGCGTCTTTGGCATTGATGGTATTGACCCTGGCGGTCACCGACAGGCCGGCGACGAACAGGCGACGCGTTTCAGGACCGACGTCGACGGCGATGCGTACCGGTACGCGCTGGACGATCTTGGTGAAATTGCCGGTGGCGTTTTGCGGCGGCAGCAGCGAGAACTGCGCGCCGGTGCCGGGCGAAATGCTTTCCACGTGGGCCTGCAATTCCCGTCCCGGCAAGGCGTCGATTTCCACCGTCGCCGGTTGGCCGACGCGCATCATGCCGATCTGGGTTTCCTTGAAATTGGCGACCACGTAGAACGCCGTCGGCACCACCGACATCATGCGCGTGCCGGCCGAGACGAACTGGCCGACGCGCACCGACTTGTCGCCGATGCGGCCGTCGGTGCTGGCCTGGATTTCGGTCGACGCCAGGTTGACGTTGGCGGCGTCGAACTGCGCCTGGGCGTTTTCACCCTGGGCGTGCGCCTGGCGGATTTGCGCCTGCATCGAGTTCACGCGCAGTTGCGCCGCTTCCAGCGCAGCGCGGCGGGCCGCCACGGTAGCCCGCGACAAGGCCGCCTGATTGCGCAGCGAGTTCAGTTTTTCTCGTGTTTCTGCGCCGGTGGCCGCCAGCGGCGTGTAGCGTTCGACTTCGCTGGCGGCGAAGCGCGCGTCTTCTTCGGCCGAAGCCAGTTGCGCCTGCGCCTGGGCGATGGCGCTCTTCTGTTCCTGCAGCGAGGCCTTGGCGGATTCTTCGCTGGCCGTCGCGGCGTCGATCTGCGCCCTGAATTGCGCGGTCTGCGCGGCATAGTCGCGCGGGTCGATGCGCACCAGCGGCTGGCCGGCTTTCACGTCCTGGTTCTCGGCGACGTAGACTTGTTCCACGTAACCGGAAACCTTGGGCGAGACCGTGACGTTGTCGGCGCGAATGTAGGCGTCGTCGGTGCTCTCGATATATTTGCCGCGCGTTTCATGGTAAAAGAACCATCCCGCCAGCGCGATCAGGGCGGCGGTTGCAGCGGCGCGCAGGATGAATCTGGCGCGGGGGCTCAGGCGTTTTTTGGGTTTTTCCGGAGTCGGGGCCGGTGCTGGAGTAGAGATGTCCGCTGCGCTCATGCTTGTTCTGTCCTGGTCGGTAGGAAACTTATCGGCACCGGAGTGAAATCGTTGGCGCCTCAAATTAATGGAGGTACCATATAATATGCTAATAGAGAAAAATATGTCCAACACCTTTACACTCGCCTCCGAAAACGTCGAGGCCGCCGAAGCGCTGCGCGATTTTTACCAGACCTCGCAACGTGCGCTGAACCGTTTGATGGCGGCGCAAGGCGCTTCGTTCGCAAAGACCAAAATGATGATTTTTATTCATCGTCAGGGAAAGGTGCGTTCCACCGATCTGATGGAAGCCTTCGGCTTCGCGCCGCGCACCATCACCGAGGCTGTCGATGCGCTGGAGAAAGACGGTCTGGTCGAACGCGTGGCCGATGCCGGCGACCGCCGCGTCAAGCACATTTCGCTGACGGCGGCCGGCGTCGAGGTGGTGCAGTTATCGGAACCGATACGCAAGCGTTTCGGCGATCAGTTGTTTGAAGTCCTGGATCCGGCGGAAAAGAAACAGCTCGCGCAGTTGGTGGGGCGACTCAATGTGCGCCTGCGCGAACTGGAAAAAAATATCGCCGACGGCGAGGGCTAGGGCCTGACGGCAACATTTTCCGGCGGCAAATTACCCTTCGGAAATCAGGAATTCCCTGATTGGGATATCCCAACATATTGAGTATGCTGTAGTCAGCAACAGGGGGAGTTTACTCAGTGTGATCGGAACCAGGAGGCTGCTATGACTTACGGAATCAGTTTCACGAACATCGGCATCATTCTTCTCGACGTCTTGCTGGTCTGGGCGTGCATGGGCGTCGACAAGCATCTGAAGCTCCTCGACAGCGAGGAGCAGAAGCTGGACGATCTCGATGCATACCGATACGGGCAGGCTTCTGGTCTGCGCTGACGATTGCTGCACGGTTGCGGTAGCGGCGTCTTCAAGGCGAATCGGAATCCGCACCTGGTTCATCCGGATCGAACTTCTTGCGCAGCGCCAGTTGTTGTCGCGCGCGCGCCTCTTTGTTGCGTTCAAAATTGGCGGCGTTGATCTTTGCCTGTTCCCTGGCATGTTCGAACACCAGCTTTTCCAGCGGGCTTCTCTCGCATCCCGCCAGCAAAAAAAACAGCAATGGAAACACATAAGTCGATCGCATGTTTCTACCCATCGTGATGGACGTCGGTGAGGTATGCAGGGCATGAGTTCTGGTTATGCATGCAGACATCCACGCGATACGCTCATCGGGAATGCACATGTTTTTTTGTTGGCATGCCGCTGCCGGGGCCGCGCGGGAAGATCGGAAGGGCGCAGCGCGGGCAGCCTTGATACTAGCGGTTCCGCGCCGGTATTGATGTAGGGAAAGCCGGACAAGTGAAGGGAAATATCCCGACATCCGACGCGTCGGACGGCATGCCGGCGGCCTGCCGTTTCCCGCGATCCGGCGGAATTATTCCAGCGAAATCAAACCGTGATGGATGGAAAATTTCACCAGGCTGGGCAGGTCGCTGACGCCGATTTTCTGCATCAGCCGGCTGCGGTAGGTCTCGATGGATTTGGGCGACAGCGACAGCATGACGGCGACCTGCGCGCTGGAGTGTCCTTCGGCCACCAGTTGCAACACTTCCCGTTCGCGCGCGCTCAAGGCGTCGAGCGGTCCGGAGACACGGTTTTCCAGCAGGTAGTCGTCCACCACCGTATCGGAGATTTTCTGGCTCAGGTAGCGCTGCCCGGCCTGCACGATGCGGATGGCGTTGACCAGTTCCGAGCCGGCCGAATTCTTCAGCAGGTAACCGCGCGCGCCGGCCTGTAGCGCGCGGAAGATATGCTCTTTCGTCGCATACATCGAGAGCATGATGATCTTCACGCCCGGCGCATCGTTCCTGAGCAGCAGGGCTGCTTCGATGCCGTTCAGGTTGGGCATGGCGATATCCATGATCACGATGTCGGGGCGCAGGCTCACGACCTCTTTCACGGCCTGCCGTCCGTCGCTGCCGGAGCCGACCACGGTAATGTCGCTATGCACCTGCAGCATGACGGCCAGGCCGTCCCTGACGATGGTATGGTCGTCGGCGATGTAGATGCGGATGGGCGCGGTCGCCGTCATAGTTCCACCGTCACTTCGACGCAGGTTCCCTTGCCGGGTTCGGAAATGATTTTCAGGTTGCCGCCCAGCGCTTGCGCGCGCTCGCGCATGGACACCAGGCCCCAGGTCGGTTTCAGCTTCTGGTCGCGATGCGGGTTGGGCACGAAGCCGACGCCGTCATCCATGATGGTCAGCGTCACGGCGTTTTGCAAGATGTTGAGCATCACCTCGACATTGGCCGCGCGCGCGTGCTTGGCGATGTTGGTGATGGCGCCCTGGGCGATGCGAAACAGCGAAATCTCCAGTTCCGGCTCCAGCCGGTCGGCGATGCCGTAGACATCCACCGTGAACTGGAAGCCGCAGCGTTCGGCGAACAGCTCGCACTGCCAGCGCAAGGCCGCTTCCAGTCCGTAGTCGTCCAGCACCGGCGGCCGCAATTCCGCCATCAGGCGCCGCACGGCGTCGGTGGTGTCGTCGAGCAGGACGATGGAATCCTTCAGTCGCGCTTCCATGCCGGAGGAATTGTCTCCGGCGATCTCGCCGCTCATGATGGTCATGTTGATGCTCAGCGCGGCCAGCGCCGAACCGATGGTGTCGTGCAGTTCCTGCGCGAAGCGGCGGCGTTCGGCTTCCTCCACGCGGGCCAGTTCGCGCGAGACGTCGCGCAGTTCGCGGGTCAGGGCCAGCAGGTTTTCTTCGGACTGTTTTCTTTCGGTGATGTCGACGTGCGAACCCTGCAGGAAAATCGCCTTCTCGTTTTCATCCAGCATCGCCATCGAACGCGACAGGATCCAGCGGTAGCTGCCGTCGCGATGGCGCATGCGGTACTCGATCTCCAGCGATTCCCTGGGCGCATCGAGATAGGATTCGGTCGCCGTCACGGCGCGCTCGCGGTCGTCGGGATGGATGCGCGCCACCAGTTCGTCCATGGTGTCGCCGATCTCGTGGTCGGCGTAGCCGATCTGGCGTTTCCATTCCGGCGAGAAGTAGAACTGGTCGGTGCGCAGGTTCCAGTTCCACAATCCGGTGTTGGACGCGCTCACGGCGAGCTTCAGCTGACCCAGCGTGAACTCCAGCTGGGCGGTGCGTTTGAAGATGCCTTTTTCCAGTTCGTGATGGCGCTTTTCCAGCGCCTCTTCGGCTTCCTTGCGTTCGGTGATTTCCCTGAGGAAGGTCACCACGCCGATGAAGTCCTTGCCGCGGTTGACCATGATCGGGCTGGCGCTGACCTCCAGCCAGCAGAAGCGGCCGTCCAGCCGCGTCATGCCCATCATCACGTTGCTGACCGGCTGCAGCGACGTGCCGGCAACGACCATCGGGTATTCCGCCTCGCCGAAGGCGGTGCCGTCGCTCTTCATGGCCTTGCGGTCGCGCAGCAGCGACACCATGTCGGCCATGGCCTCCTTCGGACATTCGAGAATGCTCTCCGCGACGCCGTTGCAATCGAACACGGCGCCGTCTTCGTGCTGCATGACGATGCCGTCCGTGAACGCATCCACCAGCGCGCGGTACAGGTCGTCCTTCTTGAGGCAATTGTCATCTGCCGATGTGCAAATCAGACTCTTCATATCATTCGTATGGATTTTTATTTTTCTGTTTTTGTCGGCGGCCCGAAGCTGTTTTTTGTAACTCGCAGTGAGTTCAGCCAGCCGGGTCCACGCTTGCTGAGCGGCATCAGCATAACAGCAGACGAAAGCCTTTGAGTGCTCTTTACGCTTGCTGCGTGCAAAAGAATCTGTGTGGTCTGCCGTGTAGTCTGTTTGCCGCGTCGGTGAAGAAAGTATCTCCATGCTTTCCTCCCGTTTCAATCTTGTCATTCGGTCAAGGAGTATCGGCGCTCATGTTCTCCGAAATGCTGTCGCCCCATTCAAAAGCCTCTTTCTGCAAGTTGTAGAACTCTCCGGCGGATAATTGAAAATTGCTCAACATTTCGTTCAGTTGCGCGGAGCTGAGCAGCTCCGGTCTTTCAACAGACTCCACCAGCGTCAGCAAGCCGCCGTAAAAACCGGCGCGCGACAGCAGCGCTTCCCTGATTTCGATAGACACGCCGAGCGGGCCGATCACGTCGGCGATTTCCAGATTGAACAGTGCATCGGTCAGCGACAGCACGCCGACCATGAAGGCGGTGTCGGATTTGTTGGGACGGCGCGGCTGGATCTTCTGCGACAGCAGTTCGCACATCTTGCCGCGCGTGGCGGCCAGGATCATCAACGGCGAAGAGGCGGCATTGCGGTTGCTGTTGGGGTTCGCGTACAGCAATATCTGCAGCCAGCGTTTCAGCTGGCGATCGCCGAGCACCAGCAAGGCCTGGCCCAGCGAAGCGATATGCCGGCGGAATCCGCACAGCGGCGTATTCACCAGGCGCAGCAGCATCAGGCTCAGTGCAACGTCCTGCTTGATGAAGCGCACGATTTCGTAATTGTTGGCGCCCTTGATGATCAGCGCCAGGATCTGCATGATGACCACGCACGAGGCGCTCAGCTTTTTTCCTTGCAACACGTCCGGCCTGGCGAAGTAGTAGCCCTGGTAGTAATCAAAGCCGTAGTCGCGGCACAGCTTGAATTGCTCGCTGGTCTCCACCTTCTCGGCCAGCAGCTTCTTGCCCTTCAGCTTGAGGCTGGCGCTCAGGGCGGCGAGCGTTTCGACCTGCATGTCCAGGACGTCGACCTTGACGATGCGGGCAAGCGGCATGAGCTGTTCGGTGCGGGCCGACTCTTCCACCAGGTCGTCGATGGCAAATACATAGCCCGCCTCGACCAGCGTCTCGATGCGCCGCATCAGCGACGGCGTCAGTTCCACCGTCTCGAGAATCTCCAGGATGACTTGCTCCTTGGGCAGCACGAAGATCACCTCGCTCATCAGCATGGAGGCGTCGACGTTGAGGAAAGCGGTGAGGGAGCCGATCACGTTGTGCAGACCCAGCTCGGCCGCATGCTCGATGACGGCGGCGGTGGCGGCGACATCGTCGGTGACGGTGGCGCGGTTGACGGCGGTGCTGCGAAACAGCAACTCATATCCGATCAGTTCTTGCTCGATGTTCAGGATCGGCTGTCGGGCGAGGAAAAAATCCTTCGCGCCCAAGTCCGGAACATCCATGGTCAACGCAGCTACCGCCATATCCTTGTCCTCCCTTATTCGCTGTCCACGCGCTTGTTCGTACACACACCCGGGCGTTGATCCCGATTCCTGCACGGATCGGTGCGCCTCTTTGTGCATCCCTCAATCGCAATGTGAATAAACCGTCAATACAGGTGAAATGCTGCAGATCGGCTTTTGCGGACAAGATCAGTCGCAAAAGCAATCGACTCCGCCGACAGAGATATCGCCGGAAGAGAAACATGCTGAAATGTGGAACGCGTTCTTGAATAACTTGCCGGATGATAACAACGCCGTTTGGCTTTGTATGTCAGGAAACCTTGATCGGATCTCCCTGCTTGAGCGCAACGTACCGGGAAAACGGGCGATTGTGATGCCAACTTGTCATGTGAAGACGCAGATGCATGAGTAGAACGCATCTCAC
Source organism: Herbaspirillum sp. CF444 (assembly GCF_000282135.1). Classification (GTDB taxonomy): domain Bacteria; phylum Pseudomonadota; class Gammaproteobacteria; order Burkholderiales; family Burkholderiaceae_D; genus Herbaspirillum. The sequence continues at coordinate 2,338 of NZ_AKJW01000118.1, read as the reverse complement.
GCCTATTGATGAAATGAGTTCTGATGCATTTGTCAGGCATCATCCCGATAGCGCAGCACTTGATTGCGCCCGCCGTTCTTCGCCTGATAGAGCGCCTTGTCGGCTTTGGCCATGAGCAGGGTGCAGTCCTGCATCAGGTCGGCTTGCGTCGACACCACGCCGGCAGAGAAGCTGTAAGAAAAATCGGGCGCGATCTGTGCGAGGCACTCCTGATGCAAGGCCTCGTTGATCCTGCTCAGGACCAGCATCGCGTCATCCACCTTGGTCTCCGGAAAGAGCACGGCGAACTCTTCTCCGCCCAGTCGCCCGACGATGTCCTGAGAGCGGAGACGATCGCGCAGGAATGCCGAAAAATGCCGCAGCACCTGATCGCCGACCGGGTGGCCGTACGTGTCGTTCACGCGTTTGAAATGGTCGATGTCGAGGATGCCGAAACAGAAATCATGCTTGTAGCGTGCCGCCCGCAGCAACTCTTCATGGAAGCGCCCGAGGATGTGGCGCCGGTTGGGAAGGTTGGTGAGTTCGTCGGTCTGGGCGATGTGCTCGATCTTGGCGATGGCTTCCTTCAGATCCTTTTCCGTTTTCTTCTGCAGCGTGATATCGGCGCAGTGCAAGACCAGGTGGCCGGAAGGATAGCTTTGCTCGCTCACCAGCAGCCAGCGGCCGTCGATCAGGTCGGTTTCAAAGCGGCGGAACGGCTTTGAGCGCGACACGCCATGGACATAGCCGAGCCATGCTTCGAGCGAATCCCATTCGATGTTGACGCCGCCCCGATGCACATACATCCAGGTCAGCCAGTCGTCGAGTCCCCAACCCGCCATCGCAGCAGGATCGAGGCCGAAGATATTGACGAAGGCGCGATTGTGGAAGATGAAGAAATCGTCCGGATCGAAGATGGCGATGCCGTTCTCCGTGAACTGGATGTGATGTTCCATCACTTCCTGTAGCGAGGCTGGTCGCGAGCTGGACAATGTCATGGGAGCATCTCCGGTTGGCTGCGTTTGGTCCAGCGTAATCCGCGTCCGACGTTGATGTCAATCGGTCAACCGTCTTTTTATCGAGCGTGAAAAGACCGCTGAAATTTTCATGCGCAACGGCAACAAGGACCGCTCTGCGGCCAGTCGTCCGTCAGAACGCGTACTGTATGCGCATCGTGAAGCTCTTTGCGGAGTTGCCGGCGTTCTTGCCGATGAGATAGGCCGCTTCATACAGGAGCTTGTGCGTATCGGGCAGATACCAGGTGCCGAACACGGCGGGGCCGGCGCGATGCGATTGCGTTGCCGTGCTGTTCCAGTTGTCCCAGCGCCCCAGTTCGCCGAATCCCTGCAGGCCGAAGTTGAACAGCGGCTTCCAGTGTTGCCGGACCTGCCATTGATAGACCAGTTGCGTTGCATTGCTGTTGCCGGTGCTGCCGTCGCTGCTGCCGCGATAGTCGCGTTGCAGGAATACGTTGGCATTGAGCTGCGTGCGCCAGATCTCGGTCTGGAACACCGGCCCCCATTCCAGTCCATATCCCCCGCGCTGCTTGTATTGCTCGATGTTGGTATGGATGGCGAGATCGAACCAGTATTGCCCTTGCGTGAGCAAGAAGTCGTTTTGCCAGTTGAGGCCGCCGAACTGCGTGCCTTGCGCCGCCGTCTGGAAATACGTGCCGTAGACTTCGGTGTACCAGCGCGAGTTGACGCCATAGCCGATGCCCAGTTCGGGCGCGCCGACCGGCGCACTGTCGTTTCTCTTGGCGTTCCAGTATTTGTAATCGATGGAAACCTGGTCTTCGGCGCTATAGACCGACACGAGGTAGTAGCCGGTGGCAGCCTCGGCGCGATCGCCTGCGACGGCGCAGATGGACAGGATCAGCGCAATGGCGACGGCTTTCGCGGTGACGAGCGGCTGTATTTTCTGCATTGGAATCCCCCGATTTCCGGTTTCGGCGTAATGCCCCGATAGCTTGTTACAGCATACATCGGAACCGTAGATTGCTTGCGTCCCAAAACGCGTCGAGCGCTTGCACACCGTCAAAGACAACCAGGGTCAGCTTCATTGAATCACGTTCCTTTTTTCTCGCCTGTTCGCTGCACGACGTGCTTCCGGTCTAGTGAAACCAGGAGCGGACGATGGGCGACAAGCCCATCACGACTGCGCAACACAATCCGAGCAGGATCAAGGCCAGCGCCACGGCGACAAGATAGACCAGCGAGACCAGTGGTTTTTCGATGTACGCCGGCCATTTCCGGGCGTAAATGTTATCGCGCAAGCGTTTCAGCAAGCTTACCTCCGATGGTTGGATATGTCAGTCGCGGGAAGGGGGCAGAAGGGGAGTGGTGGTGGGCAGCCACAT
>NZ_AKJW01000117.1 GCF_000282135.1 Herbaspirillum sp. CF444 | reverse complement strand
GGGGCTACGACCTAGCGGCCGCCTTCTTTTGCTTACTTTTCTTGGCGGAGCAAGAAAAGTGAGCGGCTGCCGGGCCGCTCCCGGCGAAGGGTTGATCGAAGAAAGAACAGCAGAAGTTACGACAAACGACAAGTCGAAACAACTCAACCGGAGATAGAAGCCGAGACCGGAGACGCTATCCGGGCAACCAACCGCCCCAACACCTCCTGCCCCTCAACCCAATCCCCCAACCCCGACTCCGAGTTGATATGCCCCACCTCCCCGGCATAAACAAACTCACTCCCCCACACGCCAGCCCAATACTCCGCCCGCGCAGCAGTCATCCAGGGATCATCCCCGCTCCCCACCACAACAGAGGGAAATGGCAACGCAACCTGCACGGAATCAACCACACCAAACTTGACCGGATCAGCCGGCGCCACCAACAAAGCCCCCGCAATCAACCCGGCATCCGCAGCAGCACGATGCACCGTCGTAAGACAGCCAAAGCTGTGCGCCACGATCAGCGTCGGTCGGACGTCTCGTTGCAAGACATCCTGCAAGCGTTGCGACCACACCGGCAGATCAGGCGTATCCCAACGATCCTGCTCGACGCGTTCAAAAGAAGGATAAAGACGCTGCCAGCGCGACTGCCAATGTTCCGGCCCGCTGCCATGCAATCCCGGGACGACCAGCACACGAAAATCGGCGAGACGCGGCACACTGCTGTGCTTTGCCGTGCCCTTGCACTCCGATTGCGTCTGCGTCGTCTTGCTCATGTCAGGCCACCCTGGTCTCCGCGTGCGAGGGCGCCGAAACTTGCACAACCGGCGCAGCCAGCGTCGATTTCGGCGTATCCCACAGATAGCCCTGAGCATACACCGGCAGCGCGAGAGCTTGCCCGAATGCCTGCAATTTTGCGAACACGACCGGATTTTCAACACGCTTGAAGACCACCCGGATATCCTGCTCGCCGGCGATGCGCAGAAGTTTCTCGGTGCTTTGCTCATCGGTGATCTCGCGCGCATCGACCTTGATCAGATCGGGCTTGACCTTCTCCAGCAAGGCCAGCGCATCGCGCGCGTCGGCCGCACTGATGCCCAGCTTGAATCCGTTGCGCCGATAGTTGTCCAGCACATAGTTCAGCAGCCAGCGCTGGTTTTGCGTGACCACCGGCATTTGCAACACGATCTGCTCGTGCGGCAGCTCCAGCATGTTGAGAATGCGCCGGAAGGCAATCCCGTGGTTGCTGTCGACCGCCGCCAGCAGGCGCGCGTGCACGCTCAAATGAAGACTGACGTTGTCCTCCACCTGGCGATAAAAATTGATGGAATGCAGCATGCGGCACAAGCGATCCAGTTCGATCGATTCGTCGTCGCTGGCGGCCTGATCTAGCAGGCGCCACAGGTGCAGGCCGCTGTCGTCTTCCGAATAGCTGCGCGCAAACCCTTCATGCGCAACGATGCCGGCGTCGGCAATCGCTGTGCTGCCACTGCCGCTGCCGAACACGCGTATCGGTTGAAAAGCGGACGTCAGCGTCGTATTGAAATACTTGCCTTGCGCCCGCCCTTCCGCATCCAACCATACCCTGGACTCTTCCCTGACGGAGCCGTTGAGACGAGCAAGATATTTTTCCAGGGCTTGATACTTCATCAATGGCTCCAATGCAATAAGAGCGGCTAACAAAACGCCGCTGTCGGCGTTGCTTCTCCTAGCCGTACTTTCGTACTGTCTTCGTCGGCGCGCCTTGCCATCGGCGTTTTGTTAGCCGCTCTAAAGATGCAGCCAGGATCAGAGCTTGGCGATCGATACTTCGGTCGCCTTGACCAGTGCAACCACTTCGCTGCCGATCACCAGGCCCAGGTCTTTGACCGAGCGTGTGGTGATGACGGAGGTGACGATACCGGCCGGCGTCTCGACATCGACTTCGGAGACGACGGATCCCTCGATGATGGCTTTTACTTTGCCCTTGAATTGATTACGGACGTTGATGGCTTGAATGGTCATGCTTTGCTCCTTGAGGGACTGCGGTTAAAAAATGAGATAAATCAAATGGCCCACTGCACCTGGCTGACGCTCTTTTGCAGTGAGATATCGCCGAGCGTACCGTCCGGCGCACTGGCCGGATGTTGCAGCACGCGCGACAGAATGGTTTCTTCGAGCTGGGCGAAGGCAAGGTTGCCGCGAGCGCGAGGACGAGGCAGGTCGATGAGCTGATCGAGCGTGATGCGACCGTCTTCGATCAGCACGACACGATCCGCCAGCGCGATCGCTTCCTGTACATCGTGGGTCACCAGCACGGCGGTAAAGCCGCGCTTCTGCCACAGCGATTCGATCAGTTGCTGCATCTCGATGCGCGTGAGCGCATCCAGCGCGCCCAGCGGTTCATCGAGCAGCAACAGTTCCGGGTCGTGCACCAGTGCGCGGGCCAAGGCGACGCGTTGACGCTGGCCGCCGGACAGCACCGCCGGCCATTCGCCGCCGCGCTCTTCCAGACCGACCTGGCGCAGGGCTTGCGCCGCCGACGACAGCGCCGATTTCGGCAAGCCCAGTGCGACGTTGTTGAGCACGCGCTTCCATGGCAACAGGCGCGAGTCCTGGAACATGATGCGCGTCTCGGGCGGATGCCCGTCCTGGGCGAAGGCGATGTCGCCGCTGGTGGCGGTTTCCAGTTTGGCGATCAGGCGCAGCAAGGTGCTCTTGCCGCAGCCGCTGCGACCGACGATGGCGACGAACTCGCCCGGCTTGACGTCAAGTTCGACCGACTTGAGTACTTCTCGGCCGCCGTAGGATTTGGACAAGGCCTTGACTGAAACACGGACACCACGTACCAGACGTTCGGCGACCTGCTTTACTTCGGTAGTTTCCACGTGATTGTTTTGCATCATGTCACCTTCTTTCATTGGTAACCCGGATGCCAGCGCAACCAGAATTTTTCCAGGCCGCGCGCCAGCACGTCGGCCAGCTTGCCCAGCAAGGCGTAGAGCAAAATACCGACCAGCACGACGTCGGTCTGCAGGAACTCGCGTGCATTCATGGTCATGTAGCCGATGCCGGCCTGCGCCGAGATCGTCTCTGCCACGATCAGCAGCACCCACACCAGACCCAGCGCAAAACGCACGCCCACCAGTATCGACGGCAAGGCGCCCGGCAAGATCACGTCGCGGTACAACGGCCAGCCCGACAAGCCGTAACTCTTGGCCATCTCGATCAGGCCTTTGTCGACCGAGCGGATGCCATGGAAAGTGTTGAGATAAATCGGAAAGAACACGCCGACCGAGACCAGGAACAGCTTCGACGTCTCGTCAATGCCGAACCACAGGATCACCAGCGGAATCAGCGCCAGCGCCGGAATATTGCGCACCATCTGCAAGGTGGTGTCTAGCAAAGTCTCGGCCTGACGGAAGGTGCCGGTCAGCAGACCGAGCAACAAACCAAGTCCGCCGCCGACGGCAAAACCGGAAGCCGCGCGTCCCGTGCTCACGCCCAGATGGACCCACAGCTCGCCGGTCACCGCGAGATGCCATGCCGCGCGCAAGACGGCGAACGGCTCCGGCAAAATGCGGCTGGACAGCCAACCGGCCTGCGCGGCGATCTGCCAGACGACGATCAGTCCGACCGGCAACGCCCATGATGCCAGTTGCTTGCCGCCGAAGCTGTCGCCGCGTTCGGCCTTGCGTAGCGATTTCGCCTGTGTAACGGGCGCAGTAACTGCCGCCGCTTCCGTCACGCCTGAACTTGTGATGCCTGCGCTCATGTCGATTCCTCAGCTTTCGGAGACGCGAAGTTCTGGCGACTCTTTCGTGGCTGCCGTTGCCTTGGGTGCCGACGGCACGTGGGTATTGGCCACGATCTCGCCGAACGGCCCGGTGATGTTGAAGCCCGGCAGATCTTCTTTCTGCTTGCGCGGCAACAGCGGGAACACCAGCTCGGCAAAGCGATAGGACTCTTCCAGATGCGGATAGCCCGACAGGATGAAGGTATCGACGCCCAGATCGGCGTATTCCTTCATGCGCGCCGCCACCGTCGGACCATCGCCGACCAGTGCCGTACCGGCGCCGCCGCGCACCAGGCCGACGCCGGCCCACAGATTGGGACTGACTTCCAGCTTGTCGCGCTTGCCGCCGTGCAGTGCGGCCATGCGGCGCTGGCCTTCCGAGTCCATCTTGGCGAACGACTTCTGCGCCTTCTCGATGGTCTCGTCGTCGAGCTTGCTGATCAGTTCGTCCGCGGCGCGCCAGGCGGCTTCATTGGTTTCGCGCACGATGACGTGGAAGCGGATGCCGAAGCGCAGCTTGCGGCCGGCCTTTTCGGCGCGGGCGCGCACCTTGGCGATTTTTTCCGCCACGGCTGCCGGCGGTTCGCCCCAGGTCAGGTAGACGTCGACTTGCTCTGCCGCCAAGTCGATGGCTTCGTCCGAAGAGCCGCCGAAATACAAGGGCGGATACGGCGTCTGGATCGGCGGATAAATGGCCTTGGCGCCCTTGACGCTCAGATGCTTGCCTTCGAAATTAGTCTCTTCTCCGGTGTGGGTCTTGCTCAGGACTTCGCGCCAGATTTTCAGGAACTCGTCGGAGATTTCGTAACGCTCCTGATGCGTACCGAAGATGCCGTCGCTCTCCTGTTCGGCCGGATCGCCGCCGGTCACGACGTTGACCAGCAGGCGTCCGCCGGACAGGCGGTCGAAGGTTGCGGCCATGCGCGCGGACAAGGTCGGCGCACTCAGGCCCGGGCGCACCGCCACCAGGAATTTCAGTTGTCTGGTTTCGGCGATGAGGCTCGATGCCGTCACCCAGGCGTCTTCACAGGATCGCCCCGTCGGCAGCAGCACGCCGTCATAGCCGAGCGTGTCGGCAGCGACGGCCACTTGCTTCAGATAGTCGTGGCTGACGCGGCGGCCGCCTTCCGAAGTGCCGAGGTAGCGGCTGTCGCCATGGGTGGGGAGAAACCAGAAAACGTTCATTGCAGACTCCAATCGATAATATTCAATACCGTTCCAACTCGGTTTTTGCATCACTCTCCGGAGAGCGTGGCGCACGGATGCCGTTACTTCAGCACCGCGTCCTTGACGTTCAATTTTTTCGGGATCAGCTTCAGCTCGAAGAAGGCATCGGCGATGTGCTGCTGCTCTTCCAGTACCTTGGCGTCGACCGGCTTGAAGATGTGTTCATAGCGCTTCAGGCTGACTTCGATGACATCGGCGTCCAGGCCCTGAATCGGCGCCAGCTGTGCTGCGGCTTCCTTGGTGTTGGCGCGGATCCATTGACCTTCCTTGGTGATTTCTTCCAGCAGGACTTTGAGGATCTCGCCGTTCTTTTCAGCAAACGGACGCGCGCTCAGGAAGAACTGGTGGTGGCTGACGGCGCCCACGCCTGTCGCCAGACGGCGTGCGCTGATCTGCTTCTCGGCGGCGGCCTGGAACGGATCCCAGATGGCCCAGGCGTCGACCGCGCCCTTTTCAAATGCGGCGCGCGCATCGGCGGGCGCGAGATAAACCGGTTGAATGTCGCTGTAGGTCAGGCCGGCTTTCTTGAGCAAGGCGACCACCAGCCAGTGCACATCGGAGCCTTTGTTGAAGGCAATCTTCTTGCCCTTGAGTTCGGCGACGGTCTTGATCGGCGAATCCTTTTGCACCAGCAAGCCTTCGGCGTTCGGCGTCGGGATTTCATAGGCGGTGTAGACGAAGTTGGCGCCGGCCGCCTGTGCAAATACCGGCGGCGCCTCGCCGACGTAGCCGAAGTCGACCGAACCGACGTTCAGCGCTTCCAGCAGTTGCGGACCTGCGGCGAATTCAGCCCATTTCACTTCCACGCCTTGCGCTTGCAGGCGTTTTTCCAGCGCGCCGTGCGCCTTGAGCAGGACCAGCGTGCTGGCGGCTTTCTGATAGCCGATGCGCAACACCGGCTTGGATTGGGCCAGCGCGACATTGGCGATACCCAAGCCGGCTGCTGCGATCGTCAGTGCCGACAGCAAACCCAAAGTGCGGCGTCTGGTAATACCTTGTTGTGAACTCATGTTGTTTTCCCGAATAGTTTTTTGGCGTAACAACGCCCCTCCACGCTTGGCGCGGACATCGATTTCTGAGGCGTCAGTAATGAAATTCTGTGTGGCGCTTGACGCTTACACGCTACATCGGATCTGCGAAAACGGAACGTCGGTAAATTCACCCGGCGCGGTCTTGTGCAAGGCAATCAGGCTGCTCGACAGTTGCTCAACGCCTTCCTGCACGCGCGCCACGATAGGCGCATCGAGTACGAGGCCATCCTGCTCCGACCAGGTGACCTGCGCTTCCGTCGCATAAATGCTCGGCAGGACATGCTTGGGATTCAACGACGACAACACCGGACGCAAGGCGTAATCGAGCGCCAGCATGTGCGACTGGCTGGGGCCGGTCGCCAGCG
>NZ_AKJW01000116.1 GCF_000282135.1 Herbaspirillum sp. CF444 | reverse complement strand
TGTTGCAGCTCCTTGCCGTAGCACCGCTACGTCGCGTCGCTGCGCCTAGGCAGTCAACGCCTGCCGCGCGTTCGCACTCGCAGATTTAGTGTGAACAGGCCCTAGTACAGACATACACCGGGCAGCAACAACTTCCGCATGCCTGAAATAATTGAAGCCGCGAGGTAAGATATGCAGCTGCGCCTCGATTTAAGGCGATCACACTAGGTTCATCATGTCGTCAACAGAAAACATCGAAACAGACGTCGTCATTCCCGAAGAAAATCTGGAATTCGTCAGCTCCTGCGCATTGCCGATGCCGTGGGCAACTTTTCAATTGCATGCCTTCGTCGACCACATTTCCGGCAAGGAACACCTGGCGCTGGTGCTGGGCGACGTCGCCAACGGCGAGCCGGTGCTGGCGCGCGTGCATTCCGAATGCCTGACCGGCGACGCCTTGTTCAGCCAGCGCTGCGACTGCGGCGCGCAACTCGAAGCGGCGCTGAAGCGCATCGCCAAGGAAAAGCGCGGCGTGATCTTTTATCTGCGCCAGGAAGGCCGCGGCATCGGCCTGCTCAACAAGATCCGCGCCTATCATCTGCAAGACGGCGGCGCCGACACGGTGGAAGCCAACCTGCAACTGGGCTTCCCGGCCGACATGCGGCGCTACACCATGGTGGTGCCGATGATCGATCACCTCGGCATCAAGGGCTTGCGCCTGATGACCAACAATCCGCGCAAGGTCAATGCCCTGCAGGAAAACGGCATCGACGTGCTGGAGCGCGTGCCGCTGGTGGAAAACCGCAATCCCTTCAACATCCGCTATCTGCGCACCAAGGCGACCAAGCTCGGCCACCTGCTGCCTTCGCACGACAACGATTGAAGCGACGCCTGCTTACCTGATGCCTGCCATGACACAAGACGCTCCCGCATTGATTCCGATTTCCCTGCTGACCGGTTTTCTCGGCAGCGGCAAAACCACCTTGCTCAACTACCTGGTGGCGCAGCCCGAGCTGAAAGACACGCTGGTCATCATCAATGAATTCGGCGAGATCGGTCTCGACCATCTGCTGGTCGCGCACAGCCAGGACGACGTCGTGGTGGAGATGAGCAGCGGCTGCCTGTGCTGCACGATACGCGGCGATCTCAAGAAAACGCTCAAGGACATCACCTGGCGCTTCGCCGAAGGCGGCAAGCGCAAATTCAACCGCGTCATCATCGAGACCACCGGACTGGCGTCGCCGATCCCTATCCTGCACACCCTGATGACCGACAATTTCATCGCGTCCAAATACCGGCTCGACGGCGTCATCACGACCATCGACGCCGTCAACGGCAAGCAGACGCTGGACAACCACATTGAAGCGGTGCAGCAGGCTGCCGTCGCCGACCGTCTGCTGCTGACCAAGAGCGACCTCGCCGACGCGGCGGCATTGCAGGACCTGCAGGCGAGGCTGGCGCAAATGAATCCGAGCGCCGGGCAAATCCTGTCGCAACAGGGACGGGTTGCGCCGCAGAAACTGCTGGATGCGGGATTGTTCAAGGCCGCGGAAAAGACCCCCGACGTCGAGCGCTGGCTGAACGAGGAATCGTATGCGCAACCTGCGCACGATCATCACGGGCATCATCACGGACATGAGCATCACCACGGTCACAAGCACGACCACCACAGCCACGAAGACGTCAATCGCCACGACGACCACATCCGCGCCTTCTGCTTCAGCTTCGACCACCCGATCGAGCCGCATCTGTTCGACGAATGGCTGAGTCTGCTGGTGGGCTTCAAGGGGCAGAACATCCTGCGCATCAAGGGCATCGTCAACCTTGCCGGCGCAGACAAGCCGACCGTGATCCACGGCGTGCAGCACATTTTCCATCCGACGGTGACCTTGCCGGCCTGGCCTTCGGAAGATCGCCGCACGCGTATCGTGTTCATCACCAAGGACATCGAACGCGCCACCATCGAACGCTCCTTCACCGCCTTCATGCAGGCCCAGGCCATCGAAAAAGAACAGCGCGCCCAGAACGACGGCAAGCAATCCGCCGCGTGGTAAAAATGCCGCAGTCGCAGCAATGTCCCGATTGAAAATATTTCCTTGAAGCCACATCGACGCGCCGCACTTTGAGGCGCGTTTTGTCTTCTGCGTCGCCCTCTTATGGTGAGGTCCTGCGCACAGCAAGAGTTTTCCTTGTAGGACAGCTGCGCGCTGTTTTAGTGAGGCCGCGGCCACTGCGACGGAGGAGAAAATTGCCGCAGATAAAGTTGCGGAAAAATTAATGAATAATATGGTCGTGCCGGCGATGTCGCGTTTATGATGACTTCATTCAAGGTCACGAAAAACGTCATCTCGGCATGTACAAAGCGATCAAACGCGTGGGGGCTTCCATCTCGGTGTCGTTGACACTGATCATCGGTTTTGGCGCGACCGCCTTGTTGTTCCTGGGGACCTGCAAACTCGAAGACGACGCCTTTCATCTCGATTTCGAGCGGCGCGCCTCGCTGCGCGTGACCACCCTGCAGCGCGGGCTGGAGGAAGCGGTGCAGGTGCTGACGGTGATCAACCGCCTGTTCGCGACCGTCGACAATCCCACGCGCGAGCAATTCCACACCTTCACCGACCCGCTGCTGCAAAAATACCCGCACGTGCAGGCCTTCAGTTTCCAGCGTTTCGTCACGCGCGGCGAGCGCTTCGATTTCGAGGCGGCGATGCAGGCGCGCTACCCGAAGTTCGGCGTCACCACGCTGGTCGAGGGCAAGACCATTCCGGCGCCGGTGCGCGATCGTTATCTGGTGGTGGATTATCTGGAGCCGCTGCAAGGCAACCAGGCCGCGCTCGGTCTCGACCTCTCGGCCAACCAGGTGGTCATGGATACCTTGCAGCGCGCCATCGAAATCGACGGCCCGGTGTCGACCGGCGCCTTGCGGCTGGCGCAAGCGTCGACCAACGAACGCGGCCTGCTGGTGCTGATGCCGGTCTACCGGCACGGCATGCCCTTGAACACCATGGAAGAGCGCCGCGCCGCCGTCATCGGCGACACCACGGCGGTATTCCATGCGCGCGTATTGCTGGAGCGGATTTTCAATTCCTTCGGACCGGTCCGGCGCGAAGACCTCGAGGTCAGCGTCTACATCGGCACCAGCGCCAACCGCGAAGATCTGGTGTACCGCACCGACGACATCCGGCGCGCTGCGATCGTCCCCGGTTTGCCTGGCTGGCTGGGTTATCGCCGTCCCATCCATGTGCGACGCACCTTCGACATCGCCGGCCAGCCCTGGCACCTGGAAGTGAAATCCGCGCCGATACCGCTGACGTCCAATCACGCCAATTCGCTGCTGATCCTCTGCGCCGGGACCTTGCTGACCTTGCTCGCCGCCGCGTATCTTTATACCTTGTCGATGCGTTCGCGCCGCATCCAGCGCACCGTCGACGAGCGCACCGCCGAGCTGCGCCTGACCAACGTCCTGCTCAAGGAAGACATCCACGCGCGCCAGCAGGCCGAGCGCGCCTTGCAGTTGCGCCAGCGCGCCATCGAGGCCAGCGCCAACGCCATCATCATCATGCAGGCGAACGCGCCCGACTATCCGATCGAGTACGTCAACCCGGCGTTCGAACGCATCACCGGCTACGCCACCGCCGAAGTCGCCGGCCGCAGCATCCGCATGCTCGAAGGCGCGAACGTCGACAAGCAAGGCTTCATCGATATCTGGAGCGCGCTCAACGAACAGCGCGAATGCAACGTCGTCCTGCGCACCAACAACAAGGACGGCGCGCTGATGTGGAACGACTTCTACATCGCGCCGGTCCGGGGCGAAGACGGCAAGGTGACGCACTTCGTGGCGGCGCTGTACGACATCACCTCGATGAAGCGCTACGAAGCCGAGCTGGAGTTCCAGGCCAACCGCGACATGCTCACCGGGCTGGTCAACCGCAACATGCTGCGCAAGGTGCTGGAAGAAGCCATGGCCTACGCCGAACGCTACCAGCGCTCGTTGTGGGTGGTGTTCGTCGACCTGGACCGCTTCAAGTTCGTCAACGACACGCTCGGTCACAAGGCCGGCGATCTGTTGCTCAAGACCGTGGCGGGGCGCCTGCGCGGCGCGGTGCGCGACACCGATACGATCGCCCGTCTCGGCAGCGACGAATTCATCATCGTCATGTCCGAATACACCGACGTCGGGCTCGACACGCGCAACCTGCAACGCATCCAGGCCGCCATCGCGGCGCCGATGACGATCGAGGGGCACACCTTCTTTCCGACCTGCAGCCTGGGCGTGGCGGCGTATCCGGATGACGGTCGCGACGCCGAGGTGCTGGTCAAGCATGCCGACATCGCCATGTATCGCGCCAAGCAGAACGGTCGCGACAATTATCAGTTCTATACCCCGGCGATGAACGAGCAGGCGCTCGAACGCCTGCGCATCGAAGGCGACCTGCGCCTGGCGCTGGAGCGCAACGAATTCCTGCTGCACTACCAGCCCAAGGTGGATCTGCGCAGCGGCAACATCGTCGGCATGGAAGCGCTGATCCGCTGGCAGCATCCGGAACTCGGCATGGTGTCGCCGGTGCGGTTCATCAGCCTGGCCGAAGAGACCGGCCTGATCCTGCCGATCGGCTCATGGGTGATCCGCACCGCCTGCGAACAGACCAAGGCCTGGCAGGACGCCGGCTGGGACAAGTTGCGCGTGTCCGTCAATCTGTCGGTGCGCCAGTTCGTGCAAAAGGACCTGGTGTCGTCGATCGAGGCCGTGCTCAAGGACACCGGGCTCGACGCCGACCTGCTGGAGCTGGAACTGACCGAAAGCCTGGTGATGACCGACGTCGACCACGCCATCGGCATCCTGCGCCAGCTCAAGGAACTCGGCGTGCACCTGTCCATCGACGACTTCGGCACCGGTTATTCCAGCCTGTCTTACCTCAAGCGTTTCCCGATCGACGTGCTCAAGATCGACAAGTCCTTCGTGCGCGACATCACGGTCGACGCCGACGATGCGGCGATCACGGTCTCCATCATTTCACTGGCGCACAGCCTCAAGCTGCACGTCATCGCCGAAGGCGTCGAGACGCAGGAGCAACTGTCCTATCTGCGCCGCCATGGTTGCGACGAAATGCAGGGATATCTGTTCAGTCCGCCGGTGCCGGCCGAGCGCTTCGAAGAATTGCTGAAGCAGAAGAGCGATCTGATGAAGAGCTCGCTGGTGAGCAGTTCGCGCTAGATCGTGGCGGTCAGATTTCCACTACCAGTTGCGGATGGAAGCGGGGATTCTCCCATTCGATTTCGGCCAGTGATCCCGCCTGCCGCAGATTGAGCGCATAGCCGCGCGGATTGGTGACGACGCGGCAGCCTTCTACCTCGTAATCGAAACTGTCATGCACGTGGCCGTGTATCCACAGGTCGGCCTGCGCCAGCAAGGGCGTGAGGTCGCTGATGAAGCCGGGATTGAGCGGCGACCCGGCAAAGCGCGCATGGATCGATTGCGGATGCACGCCGTGATGCGTCACCACCACGGTGGGACCGTCGAAGTCCAGCGCCAGCTGCTGCTCCAGCCAGCGGCGCGATTGCCGGTGCAGTTGCAAGGCATGCTGCGGCAGGAAGACGCCGTCGGGCATGGTGATCACGCGGTGGTCGTACAGGATTTTGCCGGCTTCTTCCATCGCCGCCTCCAGCGTCAACGCTTCCACGCCGTCCTGCCGCAAGGCATAGTCGGTCCACAGGCAGCAGCCGAGAAAACGCACGCCGCCGAGGATGCGCACATCGTTTTCCAGATGGATGACATTGCCGCCGTTGGCGGCGGCATGGCGCCGGATGTCTTCGACCACGACCGGGTACTGCGCGTCGTAGGCTTCATGATTGCCGTGTACATAGATCGCCGGCACCGGCCAGTCGGCGAAGGCATCGATCGCGCCGGTGCCGTTGTGGATGTCGCCGGCGATCACCAGCACATCGGCGTCGGTAGTCTCGACCGCGCGATAGCCGGGGAAATCGCGCATGCGTTCGAGGTGGAGGTCGGAGGCGATCTGGATTTTCATGGGCGAGTTTGCATGGGCGATGTGGTGTCAGTGGGCAATCCAGGCGAGGATCAGCGTGATCGTCACGAGCGAGGTCGTGGTGGAAATCAGGATCGCGCGCGACATCAGCGCCGCCTCGCGTTGATACAACTCCGCCAGCATGAAGGGGCCGGTGCCGATCGGCATGGCCGACAGCAGCAGCGCGGTATCTGCCCATAATTTAGGCAGCGGCAAAATCCAGTAGGCGAATAGCGCCGTGATGGCCGGATGCAACAGGAGTTTGAAGCTCACCAGCAGGCCGACCGAACCGGACTGCTTGTCCTGTATCGGCTGGGCCAGGAACAATCCCAGCGACACCAGCGCGCACGGGCTGGCGGCGGCGCCCAGCAGTTTGAACAATTGCTGCACGCCGGTCGGCAGCACATAGCCGCTGCCGGCCACCAGGGCGCCGAGGATGGGGGCGATCAGGATGGGATTGCGGATCAGCGAATTGCCGGTCTTGAGCAGGCTGCGGCCGATGTGTTTTTCGGCGTGCAGGCAGATTTCCAACAAGACGATCGCAATCGCAAACAGCAGGCAGGCGGTCATCACCATCGCGATCACCGCCGGCGGCATGCCGTCATGGCCGAAGGCCAGCAGGCACAAGGGGATGCCGATGAAGCCGACGTTGGCGTAGGAGGTGCCGAGGCTGTCGATGATGATGTCGCCCGCCGCCGCACCCTGGCGATACTTGATCCACGCCGTCAGCAGGAACACCGTCGCGATGCCGATGGCGAACACCGCGATGAAGCGCAGGTTGCTGAAATCGGCCGGCGTCAGGCGTGCAATGGAGTCAAACAGCAGCGCCGGCAGGCCGAGATAAATGACGAAGCGGTTCAGTTCGCTGGCGGCGTTGACGCTGAGGATATTGCGCTTGCGGCACAAGTAGCCGAGGAAGATCAGCGCGAAGACCGGGAAGACGACGTTGAAGATGGCGAGCATGAAGTGGCGGCAATGGTGACGACCTTGTCATCGATCGGAAAGTGCAACGGCGTTGCCAAGGCAAACACGGCGAAAGGACAGCGTATCATATCGGGCAGGCTGCCGTTGTCGGCAGCGAGTCGGTTTTCTTTCCTCATTTGCATGACGCCATCTTCGCCGGATTTTCCCCACTTCAACGACGCCGACTTGCGGCAGCGCTGGCAGGGACGCGTCCATTTCACCGTCTTGCAAAACGGCTTTGGCCACGGCGCGCAACTGTTGCAAGCATGGTCGGCATGGCATGCCGACGCCGATGCGCCGGAGCGTCTGCATTACCTCGTCATCGATCCGCAGCCGCCCACGCGCGAGCAACTGACGCATTGGCAACCTGCGTTGCCTGAACAACTGAGGCTATTCTGGCCGCCGCAGGTGCCGGGTTATCACCGGCTCTTTCTGACGCAAGGGAGAAAGCAGTTCGTGCTGACGCTGATCAATGGCGATCTGGCGAGCAGCTTGCCGCAGTTGGAGGCGCGTATCGATCTGTTCCTGCTGCGCAGCGATCCGGCGTGGAACGCGGCACTGCTGAAATGGCTGGGTCGCCTGGCGGCGCCGCAGGCGCATGTGCTGGCGCAGGGCGAGTTGCCGTTTGCACGGCGGGAATGGCAACAGGCAGGCTTTGTTTGTGAAAACGAAGATGGACTGACACCCGCGCATTTCGCGCCGCGCTGGCAGCTTTCGTCGAACGAAGCACCGTCGATTGAGCGTCGCGCCATCGTCATCGGCGCCGGCCTGGCCGGCAGTGCTGCGTGCGAAAGCCTGGCGGCGCGCGGCTGGCAGGTGGCGCTGATCGAACAGCATGCACAAGCCGCGCAGGAAGCGTCCGGCAATCTGGCCGGCGTCTACATGCCGACGATTTCGCGCGACGACAATCCGACGGCGCGGCTCACGCGTGCGGCTTTCCTGTTTGCGCAGCAGGTCTGGGCGCGCAGCGGCGTGTTCGACAGTACACGCGAGGCCGGCAAGGCCTGTGGCGTGCTGCAGGTGGCGCGCGATGCCGAACAGGCCGCAGCCTTCGAGCAGGCGGCGCAGCACTGGCGTTATTCCGCCGACTATGCGCAATGGCTGCCGGCGGACGAAGCCAGTGTTCGCCTGGGCATGACGACCGGCAGCGGCTGGTTCTTCCCGACGGGCGGCTGGTTGCGACCGGCGGTCGTGTGCGAGGCGATGCTGGCGGCGTGCGGCGACCGCGTGCAGCGGCACTTCCGGCAAACGGCGGCGTCCTTGCTGCGTGTCGGCGACGCGTGGCAGGTCTGCGATGCGGACGGGAGGGTGATCGCGCGGGCGCCGGTCGTGATTCTGGCGAACGGCATGCATGCCACGCGATTCGCGCAGGCCGATTCCTTGCCTTTGCAGGCCATCCGCGGCCAGGTCAGTCATTTGCCGGCGGCGGTATTGCCGGACTTGCCTTTTGTGCTGTGCGGCGACGGTTATGTCACCGGCGCCGTCGACGGCATGGTCAGCGTGGGCGCCAGTTACGATCAGGATGACGATCCGGCGCCGCGCATCGACAGCCATCGCGGCAATCTCGACAAGCTCGGCCAATTGCTGCGGCAACCGGCGCTGGTGGGGAAATTGATGTCGGTTGCCGAAGAGGCGGCCTTGGCGGGCCGGGTTGGATTTCGCTGCGTGTCGGCCGACCGTTTGCCATTGATCGGGGCCTTGCCGGACAGGGCCGCGCTGGCCGACGCGGGAGAACTGCAACTCAGGGCCGTGCCGCGCCAGCCGCAGTTGCATGGCTTGCTGGCCTACGCGTCGCGCGGCCTGATATGGGCGCCGCTGGCCGCCGAGGTGCTGGCCTGCCATCTGGAAGGGGAGCCGGCGCCGCTCGGCAAGGACTTGCTGAGCTTGCTGGATCCCGCACGTTTTGCGTTGAAGGAACATCGGCAGGATACGCGCTGACCATCATTCCGGCGCACAGGATTTCAGACCATCAAAGGAGAGTTGCATGTTGGCAGACCATCAATTCGATATCGATTCCGTCGAGGTGCTGGAAGCCTTGTTCGGACAACCGGCGCAGGCCTCGCTGGTCAAGGAGCGCGACCATATCGACGCGTACTACCGGCAATGGATCGCGGCTTCGCCTTTCCTTGCCCTGGCCACGTCCGGGCCGGACGGCCTGGATTGTTCGCCGCGTGGCGACCCGCGCGGTTTTGTCGAGGTGGTCGACGCCAATACCTTGATCCTCCCGGAACGTCGCGGCAACAATCGCATCGACAGCCTGCGCAACCTGATCACCGATCCGCGCGTGGCGCTGTTGTTTCTGATTCCCGGTCTGGGCGAGACATTGCGCATCAACGGCCGTGCACGCATCAGCACCGATCCGGCCTTGCTGGAACGCTATGCCGTGGACGGCAAGCAACCCAAGGTGGTGCTGGTGATCACGGTGGAGACGGTGTTCTTTCAATGCTCGCGCGCGGTGGCGCGCGCCGGGCTGTGGGATGTCTCGCGCCATGTGGAACGCGGCAGTCTGCCGACGCCGGGGCAGATTCTGGAGCACGCCAGCCAGGCCGCCATCGATGGCGCGGCGTATGACAGCGCCTTGCCGGAACGCGTCGGGACGACCTTGTATTGATTGCGTCTTTGCTCCAATAAAAAAGCCTGCATGACGATCATGCAGGCTTTTTCTTTTTGGCGAGAGGCCGCCGGCGAGGTTTCCCGGATCAGCGTTCCCAGCCGCCGCGATTGAAGCGCCAGCCGTCGCGGTCCTGATGCCAGCCGGGCGATGCATAGTGGTGGTAGCCGCGGCGCACGCGTTCCCAATGGCCGCCGACCCAGACGTGGCGATGACCGTCCCATGCCCAGTAACCCGGCGCCCACACATAGCCGCGGTGCGGCGGCGGCACGCGTTCATAGCGTGGCGGAGGCGGCGGCGTGCCGATGCGGATATCTACCGAGCTGCGGGCTGCGCTTGCGCGACCGGCGCCGCCAGCATCGCCGATGCGGCGCTCGTGGTCAGCAAGATGGCCAGGACAATGTTCTTGTAGTTCATGATGTGCTCCGTGTTTTGAGGTGAGTCACCGGTTCCGTTTAAAGTCTGCTCAACCGATGGCTCCAATGTAGAGCGGCTGAAATGTACAGACTGTAATTTTGTGTATCCGTCCGTTGCGTCTTGCGCCGAACGGAAATGGCCGGAAACAGATTCTCCTCCAGTCGATTGTCAGAAATACGCAACTGCCGCCACACTTTCCTGCCGCCGTCGCCGTCCTTGCCTTGTCCCTGCCGCGCCGCGCATGCGACGATACGACTGTCACGGTCAACACGCACAGGAGGGAAATCATGAAGAAGCCATCGCAAACCGGTCTGCTGCGCATACGCGACGGCCACGAAGCGCGGGTCTCGTTCGTGGAGTTGTTCTTCGACCTGATTTACGTGTTTGCCGTCACCCAGTTGTCGCACCGCCTGCTGGAAAACCTCACCCTCAACGGCGCCGTCGAAACCCTGGTCCTGTGGTTCGCGGTCTGGCTGGCGTGGCAATACACCTCGTGGGTCACCAACTGGTTCAATCCGGAGACCTTGCCGATCCGGATTTTGCTGTTCGCCATCATGCTGGTCGGCCTGCTGATGGCGGCGGCGATTCCCGATGCCTTTGCCGGACGCGGCCTGGTATTCGCGATCGCCTATGCCGTCATCCAGGTCGGTCGCACGCTGTTCGTGCTGGTTTGCCTCGGTTCGCGCCATGCGCTCACGCCCAACTTCCGCCGCATGTTCGGCTGGCTGGTGATTTCCGCCGTGTTCTGGATTGCCGGCGGCATGTCGCAGGAACACCGCCTGTTGTTCTGGATCATTGCCGTCGCCTGTGAATACTTCTCGCCGATGACCGGTTTCGCCTTGCCCGGCATGGGCCGCTCCGACACGCAGGAATGGACCATCGAAGGCGGCCACCTGGCCGAGCGCTGCCAGTTGTTCGTGATCGTCGCGCTGGGCGAGGCCTTGCTGATCACCGGCGCCACCATCGCGCATTCGCACGAATGGGACGCGCCGATCATGGTCGCGTTCATCGTGACCTTTGTCGGCAGCCTGGCGATGTGGTGGCTCTACTTCGACACCAGCAGCAAGGACGGCAGCGAAGCCATCGTGCTCTCCAACGATCCCGGCCGCATCGGCGCCTACTTTCACTATGTGCACGTGATCATCGTCGCCGGCGTCATCGTGTCTGCGGTGGGCAACGAGCTGGTGATCGCGCATCCGGATCAGCGCATCGCGCCGACCACGCTGCTGGTGCTGATTGCGGGACCCGCCATGTATTTGTTCGGCAACGCCGTTTACAAAAAGGTCGTGTACCGGCGCTTTCCGCTGTCGCATAGCGTCGGACTGGTGCTGCTGGTGATCCTTGCCATGTTCGCTCACGTCACCGACCTGTTGATGGTCGGCGGACTGACGACGGCGGTGCTGATCTTCACCGCGGTGTGGGAAAGCTGTTCGCGCCGCAAGACCGCCTTGACTTATCAGGACGAGCACGCGTCTCAGTGGTGATGTAAAAAATCCAGGCCGCCGACAAGACCCGCTTCCCGCCGAAGCGGGTTTTTGTTGTCATGTTGCCATCCTGCAAACCTACGCAAACTCGCGCAGAGAACGTCGGCACGCCGCGGTAGAGTAAAATGCCGGCTGCCCCGGAGACTGTCTGCAGGCGTGCAGCGGCAAGGCGGCGATGAACAATGGAAAGAAGTAGATGCTGCGAATCAGTGAAATACAACTCCCCCTCGACCATCCTGAAGCCGACCTGCGCGCGGCGATTCTGGCGCGCCTGGGCGTGCCCGATGCGGAGTTGTTGAGCGTGAGCCTGTTTCGCCGCAGCTACGATGCCCGCAAGAAATCGGCGATCCTTCTGAATTACACGGTCGACGTCGAAGTGCGCGATGAAGCCGCCGTCTTGCGCAAGCAAAGCCTCAAGGACAAGTCGCCGATCGTGCCGACGCCCGACACCAATTATCATTTCGTCGCGAAAGCGCCGGCCGGCCTGAGCAAGCGTCCCGTCGTCATCGGCACCGGTCCGTGCGGCATTTTCGCCGGGCTGATCCTGGCCGAGATGGGCTTCAATCCGCTGATCCTGGAACGCGGCAAGACCGTGCGCGAGCGCACCAAGGATACCTGGGGCCTGTGGCGCCAGCGCGAACTGAAGCCGGAATCCAACGTGCAATACGGCGAAGGCGGCGCCGGCACCTTTTCGGACGGCAAGCTCTACAGCCAGGTCAAGGATCCGAAACACTACGGCCGCAAGGTGCTGACCGAATTCGTCGCCGCCGACGCGCCGCCGGAAATCATGTACGTCAGCAAACCGCACATCGGCACCTTCCGTCTGGTGAAGATGGTGCAGCTGATGCGCGAAAAGATCGTCGCGCTGGGCGGCGAATTCCGCTTCGAGCAAAAGGTCGACGACATCGTCATCGAAGACGGCCAGGTGCGCGGCGTGACGCTGGCCGGCGGCGAGCACATCGCAGCCGATCACGTCGTGCTGGCCATCGGCCACAGTGCGCGCGACACCTTCCAGATGCTGTACGACCGCGGCGTCTACATGGAAGCCAAGCCGTTCTCGATCGGCTTCCGCGCCGAACATCCGCAATCGCTGATCGACAAATGCCGCTTCGGCCCCAGCGCCGGCCATCCCATCCTCGGCGCGGCCGATTACAAGCTGGTGCATCATGCTTCCAACGGCCGTTCGGTCTACAGTTTCTGCATGTGTCCGGGCGGCACGGTGGTGGCGGCGACCTCGGAACCGGAGCGCGTGGTCACCAACGGCATGAGCCAGTATTCGCGCAACGAACGCAACGCCAACAGCGGCATCGTGGTCGGCATTTCGCCGGCCGATTATCCGGGCCATCCGCTGGCGGGCATCGAATTCCAGCGTCAATGGGAATCGCGCGCCTACGAACTGGGCGGCCGCAACTACGATGCGCCGGGCCAACTGGTCGGCGATTTCCTGGCGAAGAAGCCGTCGACCCAGCTCGGCAGCGTGATTCCTTCGTACAAGCCGGGTGTGTTGCTGGGCGACCTCGGCCCGTCCTTGCCCGACTACGCGATTGATGCAATCCGCGAAGCCTTGCCGTTCTTCGACAAGCAGATCCGCGGCTACGCCATGCACGATGCGGTGCTGACCGGCGTCGAGACGCGCACCTCGTCGCCGGTGCGCATCCGCCGCGACGACGACACGCTGCAAAGTCTCAATACCAAGGGTTTGTATCCGGCCGGCGAAGGCGCCGGTTATGCGGGCGGGATCATGTCGGCGTCCATCGACGGCATCAAGATCGCCGAAGCGGTGGCGCTGGCCATCGTCGGCGCTCCGGCGCAGTAATCAACCATCAGACGCCGCTGAACCAGTTGTAACCCTGGTCTTCCCAGTAACCGCCGGGATTCTCGTTGCTGACGTGGAGAGCGATGACGTGCTTGGGATTTTTGAATCCCAGCTTGGTCGGCACCCGCACCTTGAGCGGGAAGCCGTAAGGCGTGGGCAGCGGTTCCTTGCCGAAGTCCAGCGCCAGGATGGTCTGCGGATGCAGCGCCGTCGGCATGTCCAGGCTGGAGTAGTAGCGGTCTGCGCATTTGAAACCGACATACTTTGCCGACATGTCGGCCCCCACCGCCTGGAGAAATAATTTCAACGGCACGCCCGACCACTGGCCGATGGCGCTCCAGCCTTCGATGCAGATATGCCGGGTGATCTGCGCGACCTGCGGCAGGGCGCGCAGGCGCTCTGCGGTCCATGGTTTTTTGTCGCGTACCAGGCCGGAAACTTCCAGCCGCCAGTCCGTGATATCGATGTCGGGCGCGTCGGCCTCATCGTAGAAAGCATTGAAGGGAAACGGATTGGTGATCTGGCTCGCGGCATAGGTCGGGGCAAGTTTGTCGCCGCGAAAGAGTGCCGCCTGCACGCGGTCGTTCCAGCGCGACATGGCCCACAGGACCTTGTCCACCTGGTCGTTGTCCTGCAGGTCGCAGCCGGCCAGCAGCGACAGCGCACCCACCGACAGCGATGAACGCAGGAACAGGCGCCGTTCCAGCTTGACCAGCGCCGTGCGGTGATCCGCCAGGCGGATGCCGGCAGGTTTGCGCGAGGATTTGTCGTCTTGCCGGCTCATGGCGTATTCTCCGCATGCTCTGTCGAACGTCCCCGGCCGGTCACCATGGGAAGCAGGGTTTTGGGGACCAGCACCACCAGCAGCAGATGCACAAGGACAAACGCCGCGATCCCCGCCATGGCGGAAAAATGCACTTTGCGCGCGAAGTCGAAACCGCCGAACAGATTGCTCAGGATCTCCAGTTGTACCGGCTTCCAGATGGCAAGTCCCGACAGTACCGCCAGCACGCCCAATGCGATCACCGCCCAGTACAGCAACTTCTGGACGGCGTTGTAGATGCCCGGCCGGTGCGGCAGTTGCATGCGCAACGCCTGGCGTGCATCGGCCATCACGTCGCGCGCGTGCAGCGGCAGGAAATGCCGGCGGAAGTGTCCGCTGAGCACCCCGTAAAGCAGATAGAACAAGCCGTTGGCCACCAGCAGCCACATCGCCGCGAAGTGCCAGGCAATGGCGCCGCCCAGCCATCCGCCCAGGGTGGCCCATGCCGGAAACCTGAAGCCGAAGATCGGCGAGGCGTTGTAGATGGCCCAACCGCTCATCAGCATGCAGCCGATGGCGAACGCATTGAGCCAGTGCGCGACGCGGACCGCCAGCGGGTGCAACAGGATGGACTTGCGCATCATGGGGCTCACGGGGCCTTCTTACATCGGCGGCGTGACGCCGTTCTTGCCTGCGCTGACGGACACTGCCGTCAGGCTGCCGTCCGGATTCTTGCGGGAGCGCGCCACTACTTTGGCGCCGACCACCAGCAGGGAGCGATCGCCCGCTTCGATGTTGACGATAGGCACGTCTTCCGGCACCACGATTTTCTTTTCACCGCCCTTGTACTTGAGCGTGAGCGTGCGGCCGTTGCTGGCGACCACATCGCCGACGGTGCCGTTGGTCATGGTGCTGTTGGGCGCCAGGTCGAACGGACGGTGACCGTCGCCGGTGCCGGCCATCGCTGGTGGAAACACATGCACCTCCAACGCTTTTTGCGATCCGTCCGGTTGTGGAATGCCGGCGGTGCCGATATAGCTGCCGGGCTTGATGTCTTCGATGCGGGCGATGGAGATCGCCGCGACGCGGGTGTCCTTGTCCAGTTTGATGGTCTGTTCGACGCCGCGGTTGGTCTTGACGACGAGATTGTCGCCGCTTGCCGAGACGATGGTGCCGCGTACGCCGGTCGGTGCGGGCGTCTGCGCAAATGCTGCAGAATGGATGAGGCCGCCGGCGAGGGTGGATACAAGAATCGATACTATCGCACCGCGAAGGCGCTTTGGATGGGAGATATTCATTGTAGGGACCGATGGATGGAGGAAAAACCATTCTAGGCATCCAACCGGTCATTATCATGATATTTGGATGACAAAAATGTCATCTTCGGGCGATGTTGCCGACGTTGGCGGTCGATCAACTGTCCGCTTGCCCGGCAGCTTGCGCGGGCAGGAAACGATCTATCCGACGGAAACGTCGCGCATCACGCCTGCAACGGCAGTCATGCAGCGTGGCGCTGACCGGCTGTCCGGTATAGCCGCACCAGCATCAGTTCCGCGGCGCTGGCGTCGACGATGCAATGCTTCTCTTCCGCCGTAAGCATCACCGCATCGCCGGCATGCAGCTTGTTCTCATCCGACAGGCTGCAACTGCCGTTGACCACATAGATCAACACCGCATCGCCATGCATCGGCAGCGCTGTCTGCTGTATGACGGTGATTTGTTCCACCGTGTGGGAGAAAGCGGCGCGACGCGTCATGACGTTGAAGTCGACGATGCCGCCGCCGATCAGCGTGGAATGGACGGTGGTCGCACCGTCAAAGCGCAAGACCGGATCGCGCGGCGTCAGTGTCTGCGAGACGCCGCCGATGTCGAGCGCGATGCCTTTGCCTTCCAGCACCGCCAGCGAGCGGTCGACGCCAGGAAACGGCGAGAACGCGCCGCCTTGCTGCACCGTGGCGACGCTCACGCGCCAGTCGAACGATTCCAGTGAACTGTCTTCCGGAAAACGCATGATTTCGCACGTCATGCCGCCGCCGTTTTTCCAGCGCATCAGGCGTTGCTTGGATTGTGGGATCAGGAGGGACATGAAAGCAGTATAGGACGGGTTCCGGAGGCTTATACGGGTTGCAGAATCAGGTGCGCCAGTCGGGCAGCGACCTTGGCCGTCATGCCGTCGCGGTCGTAGACCGGATTGCACTCGGCGATGTCGGCCGCAGCCAGTTTGCCGCTGGCCTTGATGGTGCTCACCAGTCGTTCGATTTTTTCCAGCGCCATGCCGTAAGCCGCCGGGGCGGAGACGCCGGGCGCCTTTTCGCCGGGCAGCACATCGAGGTCGATGGTCAGGTAGACGTCGTCGACCTGTTGCAGCCGCACATGGAGTTGTGCATTGAGCGTGTTGAGGCTGCCGAGCGCGACGTCGGTGTCCATGACGTAGTCCACATTCAGTTGCCGCGCGCGCTTGAACAGCGCGGGCGTGTTGCCGAGCTGGCTGATGCCGTAGCAGAGGTAGTGGAATTCGACGTCGGCCCATTCGCACCATTCCGCCATTTGCTTGAACGGCGTGCCCGAGGTCGAGCGTTCGGCTTCGCGCAGGTCGAAGTGAGCGTCGAAATTGACGATCAGCAATTTGCGCTGCGCCATGGCCTTGCCGAAATGGCGCATGATGCCGAGGAAGGTGCCGTAAGCCACTTCATGGCCACCGCCCAGCACCAGCGGAAACGCGCCTTGCGATTTGACGTCGGCGATCTTGGCGGCCAGGCGTTGCTGCGCCTGTTCCAGGTCGCCGTCGTGGCAATCGATGTTGCCGGCGTCGGCCAGGGCGTCGATGCGATGCGCCGGCAGGTTGGCCATCATGCGGCGGATGGCGTCCGGACCTTGCGCCGCGCCGACGCGGCCGTGGTTGCGTCGCACGCCTTCATCGGACGCGAAGCCGATCAGCGCGCCGCCGTTCCTGATGCCGTTGTCGAAGGGGCGCACCAGTTGATGCAGGCGCCGTGTGTCGCCTGCGCTGTCATGGTCGAGACGGCCGTTCCAGAGTGAGTGATCCATGTTTTTTCTTGTCTGTCGCTATCTTATGCGGCCGTCGATGCCGGAGCCGATGAATTGTTGCGGGTCAGTACGGCTTGCAGGAAGCTACGTGTGCGCTCCTGCGTCGGATTGACGAAAATCTGGTCGGGCTTGCCGGCCTCGACGATGCGGCCCTGGTCCATCACCACCACCACGTCGGCTACTTCGCGCGCGAAACCCATTTCGTGCGTGACCACGATCATGGTCATGCCTTCGTTGGCGAGCGCCTTCATCACTTGCAGCACTTCACCGACCAGTTCCGGATCGAGCGCCGAGGTCGGTTCGTCGAACAGCATGACTTTCGGCTGCATCGCCAGTGCGCGCGCAATCGCCACGCGCTGCTTCTGCCCGCCCGACAGCGTGGCCGGCATGGCATCGGCCTTGGCGGCCAGTCCGACCTTGGCCAGCAGGCTGCGCGCCAGGGTTTCGGCTTCGTCCTTCGGCGTGCCGCGGATCTTGCGCGGACCGACCGTGACGTTTTCCAGCACCGACAAATGCGGGAACAGGTTGAACGACTGGAACACCATGCCGACCTGCGTGCGCAGATCGTTCAGGGCGTGGTCGGCGATCATCCTGCCGTCGACCAGCAGGTCCTGGTTGCAGATGGAGATGTTGCCTTCTTCCGCGACTTCGAGTCCGTTGCAGCAGCGCAGCAGCGTGCTCTTGCCGGAGCCGCTGGGGCCGATGATGACGACCACTTGCGAGGCGGCGACTTCCAGGTCGATGCCGTGCAGGATGCGATGGCCGGAGAAGGATTTGCCGAGTTTGGCGATATTGATCATGGGCGATGTCGTGGACGGCTGCATCAGACGGCTCCTCCTGCGCGCAGGTGTTTCTCGACCCGTTGCAGGGCCATGCTGGTAAGGCTGGTCAGCACCAGATACACCAGCGCAACCGCGATATAGACTTCCAGCGAACGGTAGGACACGCTGATGATCTTCTGGCCTTCGTGCATCAGATCGGCGATGGTCAGCAGCGACACCAGCGCCGAGTTCTTGATCAGCGCGATGAACTCGTTGCCCAGCGGCGGAATCATGCGCACCACGGCCTGCGGCAGGATGATGGTGCGCATCGCCTTGCCGGACGACATGCCCAGCGAGCGCGCCGCTTCCATCTGACCCTTGTCGATCGACTGGATGGCGCCGCGCACGATTTCGGAGACATAGGCGCCGGAATAAATACCGAGTCCGAGCACGCCGCACAAGAAGGCCGGCAGCAGGATGTCGAACTGCGGCAGGCCGAAGAACAGCAGGAACAATTGCACCAGCAGCGGCGTGCCGCGGATGAAGGTGACGTAAGCAGTACAGATGCCGTAGCGCACGCGCTTGCTGCGGTCGAGCCGCCCCAGGCCGACCAGCAGGCCGAGCATGCAACCCAGCACCAACGAGATGGCGGTGATTTCCACCGTGACGATTGCGCCATGCAGCAGGTCCGGCCAGCCTTCAAGCACCGGCAAAAAATCCAGGCTCATCTGTTCTCCTTACGTCTGTTTTTTTATTGAATTGCGTTGCTGTCGAATTACTTGGCCGACGACAACCACTTCTGCACCAGCTTGTCGTAGCTGCCGTCGAGCTTGACCTTCTTGAGCGCGGCGTTCATTTCTTCGGTCAGTTGCGGCAGGTCCTTGCGCACGGCGTAGCCGTACAGTTCGACGCTGACTTGTTTGTCCAGCACCTTCATGCCGGGACGGGTCTTGGCGTATTCGATGGCGGCAGGCTTGCCGGTGACGGCGGCGTCGGCGCGGCCGATTTCAACCAGGTTGAACATTTCCTGGTTCTTCTCGACTTCGATGCGCTCGGCTTGCGGGTAGTACTCCTTCAGGTAGTTGGCCGACTTGGTGCCGACCTGTACCGAGACTTTCTTGCCGGCCAGGTCCGACGGCTGCTTGATCGCGGTATTGCTGGCCTTGGTCAGCACCACCAGGCCGCCCGGGTAGTAAGGATCGGTGAAGTTGACTACGCGACGGCGTTCTTCGGTGATGTAGATCGCCGAAGAAGCAACGTCGAAGCGGCGCGACACCAGACCGGGGATCAGGCCCTTGAAATCGATGTCGGTCCATTCGACTTTCTTGTGCATGGTCTTGGCCAGCAGTTCGATCAGTTCGATGTCGAAACCGGTGCGCTTGCCGTCCTTGAAGAATTCGAAGGGCGGAAAGGTGGCGTCGGTGGCGACGCGGATGACGTCGACGGTCTGGGCGGAGGCCGGTGCGGCAATGACACTGGCGGCGAAACTGAAAACAAGGCTGACGGCAAGCATGCTGGCAAAGCGACGGCGGTGGATCATGGTTTCTCCCTCGGATGAATGGTTCTGATGACTGCTGGAAACTGCTGCTTTAAAACAAGGAAAGACGTTCGCTGATGGCGGCGGCGGCCTGGACCGTGGCGGCAATCAGCTCGCGCTGCCGCTCTTCGACCCGGATTGCCGGGGCCATCAGGGTAATGGCCCCGGCCGCCTGGCCGGGTTTGTAAAACACGGGAGCGCTCACGCCCCACACACCCAAGTCGACTTCGCTTTCGCTGACCGCATAACCCTGCGCGCGGATGGCGGCGAGTTCTTTTTGCAGGCGGGCGATGTCGTCGTCCTGGCCGTGCAACTGGCGCTGCACGATGTTGTCGGCCATGGCGACGGGCAATTGCGCCAGCACCGCCTTGGCCGAGGCGCCGCGCGACAGCGGATGCGAGCGGCCTTTGGAAAACGAGCAGCGCAGCGATTGTTCGCTTTCGACCATGTCCAGGCAGGTCACCTGGTCGTTGACGGCGACCATCAGGCCGACGCTTTCGCCGCATTTCTTGGCCAGTTGCAGCATTTCCGGCCGGGCGTTGCTGACGAGATAGGAGGTATGGTCGAAGCCCCAGGCCAGTTGCACGCTCAAAGGGCCGGGCGCGTAAAAGTTGTCCTGTTCCTGCACCAGACCCCATTTTTTCAGCGGCAGCAGGTGTCGGTACAGCGTGCTTTGCGGCAAGCCGGTCAGCTCTTTCAGCTTGCGCACGGCGATCGGTTTGCCGTATCGGGCGATGACGGACAGCACCATGAGCGAGCGCTCGCTGGTGGCGACGACGGGTGCTTGCGGCGTGGCGGCGACGGAATTCATGGCCGGATGATTCCTCATTTTTCTCATATTTGAAAATTGAATTCTCGATTTGTGAGAATCCGAGTGTAAATGAGTTGCGGCCGGATTGGCGTAAATGCGGGGGAAGGAAGCGGCAGGGCAATGCGCGGAGCGGGCAATAAAAAACGGACCGCATAGGCGGTCCGTCCGGAGTGTGCAGCAGCAGTCTGACGACTGCGCCGTAGCATTGCTACGGATTACTTCTTGCGGCTGGTGGTCTTTTCAGCAGCTTGCGTGAATTGCTTGGCCGCGTTGCTCAGGTGGCCTTCCAGTGTTTCCACGGCTTGCTTGGTGTTCTTGGTCAATTGCTCGTAGCTGGCGTTGGCGTTGCCGATGGCCGACTTCAGCAGAGCCACGGCGTTTTCCGAACCGGCTGGGGCGTTCTTGGCGATTTCGTCGACCAGGGCGCTGACTTTGCGGCTGGTTTCGGCGACTTGCGCTTCGGTTGCCTTGGTCAGTTCAGCCTGGGTAGCCGACACGATGCTGGCCAGATGACGGCCGTAAGCGGCTGCCTTTTCTGCTGTCGGTTGGGCTTGTGCCTGCGCCAGGGCCAGCAGTTCTTGCGGATCCTTGATGGAGGCGAATTGTTGCGCAGTGGCGGCGGACTCTTCCAGCGATGCCTTGGCGGCGCTCAGGTTCAGTTCAACAATCTTTTCCAGACCTTCGAAAGTCTTGGTGGTCAGTGTGTTGATCAGATCCAGTTGAGCTTGGAAATGGGTCTTGGTTGCAGCGGAAAATTGATCTTGGTACGAAAACATGGACTTCTCCTTTGGTTTCAAAAACAGTTGACGATTGGCGGCTTCGGTCTCGAAAAACTATTTTTGTGCGCCGCAACAAATACTATTTTACGCACTTATTTGGTGAGGTCAAGAACTTTTTGTGCGCCGCACAAAAATGATGGAAATTGCAATTTTAACAACACAATCTGTTATTGCACAGCGTTAATTACCTACGCCGCCGGCCGGCATCAGCCGGTGGTCACTTCCACCAGGGGCGGCAGCTCATGCACCACCACGCCGGTGTCCGACACCTGGAACGGGCAACCATGGCTCACTTCGATACCGCGCATGGCATCCTGATAGCCTTGCTCCCAGCGCCACTCGATCGAGCCGCGCGAGAAGTTGACGTCCTTGGACGCCATGTTCCAGTCGCGCCCCGCATACGGCAACCGCACGATATGGATCGTGGTATCGGCGCCGAGTTCGGCCAGTTGCTTGCGGTCGCCGGGTTGGCGCAGGTCCGCAGGCAGCCGCTCGTACAGCTCGCGCGCCAGCTTGCGCAACTGGTATTGCTTCAGATAGGCCTCGATATGGCGCTGCGAGCGCGAGGCGAAGGTGACGTCTTTCTGGCGCGTCTGGACTTCTTCATAGGTGCGCGGTTCGGGGCCGTCGGCATGCCACAGGTCGACCATCATGCATAGCGTGTCCTGGCGCGGCTCGTCGTTGAGTACCGCTTCCAGCGGCGTGTTCGAATACAGACCGCCATCCCAGTACAGGTCGCCGTCGACGCGCACCGGGGCAAAGCCGGGCGGCAGCGCGCCGCTGGCCATCACGTGGTCGGCGCTGATCGGCTGATTGTTGGTGTCGAACTTGACCAGCGTGCCGCAGGTCACCTTGACGGCGCTGACGGTCAGCCGGATGCCGACATCCTTGTTGTTGAGATAGTCGAAATCGACGTATTTGTTGAGCGTTGCGCGCAGTTCCTCGGTGTTGTAGAAGCTGGCCTCTTCCGGCGGCACCGGCAAGCCGATGGCGAACGGGCTGAAGGAGCGGGGAGTAAAAAACCCCGGCACGCCGCGCGCGAAGGTGTCCATGGTGGTCATCCAGGTCGCCAGCTGGCGCGTGGCGTCGGGGACTTGCTGCAGGTTGACCAGGTCGGCGTGAGAGACGCTTTCCCAGAATTCACGCAGGCGCTGGATGCGGAATTCGCGTTCGTTGCCGGCAATGATGGCGGCGTTGATGGCGCCGATCGAGGTGCCGACCACCCAGTCCGGCGTCAGGTTGTTTTCGTGCATGGCTTGATAAACACCGGCCTGGTAGGCGCCGAGGGCGCCGCCGCCTTGCAGCACCAGTGCAATGCGGTGCTTGCGTTCAGTGGATACGGAGGGCGGGGAAGGGCTTACTGCGGGTTTGCGTCGCATCTTGGTCCTTGCGGTTGGAATACAGCAGACTGCGCATTATCCAAATTGTTCAACGCAGCAACTGATAAAAATCATACGCCACAAATATGACAAGCGAGCCGCAACCCGACATTCAGGCGTTTTGCGGCGTCCGTATCTTGCGCCAGGCATCGATCAGCTGGCGCGCTTCCTTGCCGACGGCGTCAAGGTCGACGGCGTGGGTGCGCTCGATGATCATCACCGCATAGACGTCGGCCAGCGCATTGACTTCGGGCGACAAGGCGCATTCCTCGCCGGTGGCGGGACGCTGGATGCGCCAGTAGTTGATTGCTTCTTCCAGTTCCGTCAGGGAAATAATGGTTTCGCTCATTTGTTTATTGTACGCCTGCGTTCCGGCCGTACAAAAGCATGCCGCCGCTTCTTTAGCGAACGATAAAAATCCCGAGACAACTCGTCGCCTCTGCCGACCAGTTTCGAGAAGTGAATTGGCGGATATCAAGGAAACCGGAATATCTGCATCGCCGTGCCCGAATGCGTTGCATTCAACCGGAGCCAAAACTATATTCGCTGCGCCGACCACAGCAACAAGATATCCCGTTCGATCCGGCAGCCCGCCCATCTTTTTCCCAGCCAGCCAGTCAGTCCTGCCGAATTGCGTCATCCGGAGGTCGGCGCTGACCGTCACTTACTTATCACTGGGAAATTCAATGTCCATTTACATCAAGAGCAGAAAACACGGCGCCGCCGGCCGTCCACTTAACTTGCGCGCTTCGCTGGGCGCTTCCATCACCGCTTCGACGCTGGCGCTGGCCGCGCCGTTCAATGTTTCGGCGCAACAGAACGACGGCAATTTGCCGCCGGTCGAAGTCAAGGAACGCAACGAGTCCTACAAGGCCGAGCGCATCAGTTCGCCCAAATTCACGCAGCCGCTGGTCGACACCACGCAAACCATCACCGTCATCAAGAAGGAGTTGCTGCAATCGCAACAGGCGACCACGCTGACCGAAGCGCTGCAGAACAGCGCCGGCGTCGGCACCTTCAATACCGGCGAAAACGGCAGCACCGCAACGGGCGATTCCATCTTCATGCGCGGTTTCAGCACCGCCAACAGCATCTTCGTCGACAACATCCGCGACCTCGGCAGCGTCTCGCGCGACCTGTTCAACATCGAGCAGGTCGAAGTGGTCAAAGGACCGGCCGGCGCCGACAACGGCCGCGGCGCGCCGACCGGTTACATCAACATGGTGACCAAGCAGCCGACGCTGGAGAACGCTTATTCCGGCACGGCAACCTACGGCACCGGCGACAATAAACGCCTTACCGCCGACCTCAACAGGCACCTCGACGGACTCAACGGCGCGGCATTCCGGCTCAACCTGCTCAAGCAGGACAGCGGCGTGCCCGGCCGCGACCGTGTGGAAAACAATCGCTGGGGCATCGCGCCGTCGTTCGCCTTCGGCCTCGGCACGCCGACGCGGATGCTGTTCAACTATCTCCATCTCGACCGCGACAACGTGCCAGATGCCGGCATCCCGACCATCGGCGCGCCGGGCTTTTACAATGCCACGACGGCAGGCAAGAGCACTGCTCCGGTGGCGGGCAGCAACTACTACGGCATGGCCGGCGACTACGACAAAAGCACCTCCGACATGTTCACCGCGATTGTTGAACACGATCTCAGCGCCGACGTGACGATCCGCAACACGACGCGCTACGGCAAGACCAAACAGAATTATCTGATCGGCAGCCCGTTCACCGTCGATGGCAGCAATGTCAATCCGGCCAACTGGACGGTAAGCCGGGTGTTGCAAACCAGGGATCAGGAAAACGAGATCTTCACCAACCAGACCAATGCCCTTATCAAATTCAGCACCGGGTCCGTCAAACACGCCATGACGACGGGGCTGGAGTTCATTCGTGAAAAACAGACAACGATTCTCTATGCCGGCCCTGCGCTTGCGGCGGCCAATCTGTATGCACCGAATCCTTATGCGCCGGCGAGCGTATCGATCCAGCCCAGCGGCGGCCGCAACCAGGGCGCCACCAACACCATCGGCGCGTATCTGTTCGACACCCTGGAGCTGACGCCGTCCTTCCAGATCAACGGCGGTCTGCGGCTCGATCGCTACAGCACCGACTTCAACGGTGTCGCCGTATCGACCACCGCCAGCAATCCGGGCCTGCCCGTCGGCACGCTGGTGCCCACCACGCTCGGCAAGAACGGCAGCTTGCTGAACTGGAAAATCGGCGCACTTTATAAACCCGCGTCCAATGGCAGCATCTACGCCGCCTATGCCACATCGCAGCAACCGCCGGGCGGCGCCGCGTTTGCCCTGAGCACCAACGGCAGCAGCGCCGACAATCCCAATTTCGCGCCGCAGAAAACCAGCACGACGGAAGTGGGCACCAAGTGGGAAGTCTTCAACAAGAAACTGTTGGTGTCGGCGGCATTGTTCCGTACGGAGGTCAGCAACGAGATCACGCAGGACGCCGTCACCAGCAATCTGTATGTGCAAAACGGCAAGAAGCGCGTAGACGGTCTCGAGCTGTCGGCTTCCGGTGAAATCACTTCGGGTTGGTCGGTCAACGCCAGCGCGGCATGGATGAACGCCAAAGTGTCGAGCGGCACCACCAACGCGTCCGCCACCAGTAATCAGAACAACGCCGCGATGAGTTTCTCGCCAAAAAAGACGATGACGCTGTGGAGCACCTACTTGCTGCCGTCGGGCTTCACCATCGGCGGCGGCGTGCGTTACGTCGACGCCATGGCGCGCACCGCCAGCACCACCATCGGCGGGACCACCAATACTCCCTACGCGCAAAGCTACTGGGTGGCCGACGCCATGGCGGCATATCAGCTCAACAAGAACGTCAACATACAGCTCAACCTTTACAACCTGACCAACGAGCATTACGTTGCCTCCCTCAACAACAGCGGCACGCGCTACATTCCCGGCGCCGAGCGTTCCGCCAGACTCAGTCTGAACCTGGCTTATTGATCTTCCTCGCCCCGCAGCCGGAAAACGCCGGAACGCGGGGCGGGCGTTTGCGGTTCCGGTTCCGATTCCGATTCCGATTCCTGCGCCATTCTTTACAAGGAGTTATTTTGTGTTGCTGCACATTCCTCGTGTCTTGACTGCGGAGCAGGTAGCGCTGTTGCGCACCAGGCTGGACGCTGCCGATTGGACCGACGGCCGTGCCACGGTCGGCTCGCAAGGCGCACGCGTCAAGCGCAATCGCCAATTGCCGGAGCACCAGCCTCAGGCAAAAGAGCTGGGCGGCATCGTCACGGCCGCGTTGGCCGCCAATCCGACGTTCTTCGCGGCTGCTTTGCCGGCACGCACCATGCCGCCCCTGTTCAATCGTTATGAAAGCGGCGAAGAATACGGCGTACATATCGACGGCGCGGTGCGCATGGTTGCCGATACCGGCCATCAATTGCGCACTGACGTGTCGTCCACGCTGTTCCTGAGCGAACCCGATGATTACGAAGGCGGCGAACTGGTCGTGCACGACACCTATGGCGCGCACGAGGTCAAGTTGCCGGCCGGCGATCTGATTCTGTATCCCTCCACCAGCCGCCACGAAGTCACCGCCGTGACGCGCGGTTGCCGCGTCAGCGCCTTTTTCTGGACCCAAAGCATGATCCGTGACGATCACCGGCGCGGCATGCTGTTCGAACTCGACCAGGCCATCCATGCATTGCGCCGGCGGCATGGCGACAGCGAAGAGACCGTCGTTCTGGCAGGGCATTATCACAATCTTTTACGACTCTGGGCCGAGACCTGAACGCAGGAGAGGCATCCCTGTTCATGCAATTTTTGAACTAGGAAATGCGAAATACTTCGTTTTGTAAAAACAAGGACTTTGATTTAATGGCCCATTGCTAATCTTGTCTGCGCTTGCCGCCCTCTGCGGCAATGCGGTCAATCTCGCGGAGCCATCCATCATGTCAGCGGTCATCGAAAAATCGATCGCGGGCGCAGCCGTCTCTACGTCCCGTGCGCCGGCGCACCGCATCCTCAGTGAAACAGAAGCGCTGGATACAGCTCGCAAGCTGGCCCAGGATTTCGCCGCGGAAGCCGCCGAGCGGGACCGGCAGCGCCGCTTGCCGCATGCGGAGATCGAGCGTTTTTCTTCCAGCGGCTTGTGGGCCATCACGGTGCCCAGGGCATACGGCGGCATTGGCGCGTCGTGGGTGACGCTGGCTGAAGTCGTCAAGATCATCTCCGCCGCCGATCCCTCCATCGGCCAGATCCCGCAAAATCATTTCGGTATTCTGAACGTGCTGGCGCAGACGGCCAGCGAAAGCCAGAAACACTATTTCTACGGTGAAGTACTGAAAGGCGCCCGCTTCGGCAACGCCGGTCCCGAGCGCACCAGCAAGAACGTGCTCGACGTCCGCACGCGCATCAGCAAGGATCCGGGCAGCCCCGATTACCTGCTCAACGGCACGCGCTTCTATTCAACGGGCGCGCTGTACGCCGACTGGGTGCCGACGCGCGCGCTCGACGAGGAAGGCAAGGGCGTGTTTGTTTTTGCCGAGCGCCATGCGCCGGGCTTGAGCGTGGTCGACGACTGGTCAGGCTTCGGCCAGCGCACCACCGCCAGCGGCACCGTCGTCTTCGACAACGTACGCGTATCTGCCGGACACATCGTGCCGCTGCATCAACTGGCGCAACAACCCAACAACATCGGACCGGTGGCGCAGCTGATCCAGGCCGCCATCGACGCCGGCATCGCGCATGCGGCCGTCGACGATGCGGTTGCCTTCATCCGCCAGCGTTCGCGTCCCTGGGCCGACAGCGGCGTCGAGCGCGCCGGCGACGATCCGCTGACGATCAATCAGATCGGCGACCTGAAGATTCGCCTGCATGCCGCCGATGCCTTGCTCGAACGCGCTGCCCGCACGCTCGACAATCTGCCGCTGCCGATCGACTACGAACAAATGGCGCAAGCCTCGGTCGCCGTGGCCGAGGCCAAAGTGCTGACGACCGAAATCGCGCTGCATGCCAGCGAAAAACTGTTCGAACTGGCCGGTACGCAGTCGACCCTGTCGGCACACGATCTGGACCGCCACTGGCGCAACGCGCGCGTGCACACGCTGCACGATCCGGTGCGCTGGAAGTATCACGCCGTCGGCAACTACTACCTCAACGACACGCCGCCGCCGCGCCATAACTGGTCCTGAACCGGCCGGTCATTTTCATCGAAAGCACACATCATGAGTCATCCCGCCATTGCCATCGCATCCTCCGATGCGCCATCAGGTTCCGCAGAGCCGCGTCTTGTCGCCAGGATCCGCGACGACGCCGAGGCTATCGAAGTCGCACACAAACTGGCCGTAGAACTGGCGCGCGAAGCCTCCGAGCGCGACCGTGAACGCCGCCTGCCGTGGGCCGAACTGGAACGTTATGTCCGCTCGGGTTTGTGGGGCATCACCGTGCCGAAGGAATACGGCGGCGCCGGCGTCTCCAACGTCACGCTGGCGCAGGTGACGGCGATCATCGCCGAGGCCGATGGCTCGCTCGGCCAGATTCCGCAAAACCATTTTTATGCCGTCGAAATCATCCGCGTCAACGGCAGCGACGCGCAAAAGCGCTTCTATTTCGACCGTGTCTTGCAGGGCGACCGCTTCGGCAACGCGCTGGCGGAAATCGGCACCAAAAACTCCGCGGAGCGCAAGACGCGCCTGAGCAAAGACGACACTAAAGACGGCGATGGTTACCGCATCAACGGCCGCAAGTTCTACGCCACCGGCGCACTCTACGCCGACTGGGTGCCGACCTCGGCCATCGACGACGACGGCGTGCAGCAACTGGCCCTGGTGCCGCGCGATGCGGAAGGCCTGAGCATCGTCGACGACTGGTCGGGCTTCGGCCAGCGCACCACCGGAAGCGGTTCTGCGATCTTCGACAACGTGCGCGTTTCGGCCGATGCCGTGCTGGGTTTCCAGGCTTCCTTCGACCGTCCGACCACGGTGGGTCCGCTCGCGCAGATCCTGCATGCGGCGATCGACCTCGGCATCGCGCGTGCCGCCTACAAGGACCTGATCCGTTTCGTTTCGACGCGCTCGCGGCCATGGATCGACAGTGGCGTCGAACGCGCCGGCGACGATCCGCTGACCATCCGCGAAGTCGGCGACCTGACCGTGCAATTGCACGCCGCCGAAGCGCTGGTGGATCGCGCCGGATTGAAGGTCGATCTGGCCGCCGTCAATCCCACGGCGGATACCGTCGCCGCCGCATCGATCGCGGTCGCCGAGTCGCGCGTATTGACCAACAACGTTTCGCTGGCCGCCGGCAGCAAGCTGTTCGAACTGGCCGGCACGCAATCCACGCTGGCCGAAAACAACCTCGATCGCCACTGGCGCAACGCCCGCACGCATACGCTGCACGATCCGGTGCGCTGGAAGTATCACGCCATCGGCAACTACTACCTCAACGACAAGAAGCCGCCGCGCCACGGCGCGATCTGAGGGGCTCTCCGTTGACTTCGCCGTCCACACAACAAAAAAAGACATCATGCACAATCGCCTCACGACTTCCTTGATTTCCGCACTGGTGCTGGCGTCGCTGCCTTTCATCGCTGCAGCGCAGACGCCCAAATCCGGCGGCACGCTGGTCGCCATCGTCCAGCCGGAACCGGTCACGCTGACCGGCGCCGTCAATACTGCACAACCGACTTCGCTGATCGCCACCAACGTCTATGACGGCCTGCTGTCCTACGACAACGATCTCAAGCCGCACGGCCAGTTGGCCGAACGCTGGGAAGTGTCCAAGGACGGCCTTGCCATCACTTTCCATTTGCGCAAGGGCGTCAAGTGGCACGACGGCAAACCGTTCACCTCGGCCGACGTCAAATGGTCGGTGGAAAACGTGTGGAAGACCATCCATCCGCGCAACAAGGCCATCCTCGTCAATCTGACGCAAGTCGATACGCCGGATGTCAATACCGCCATTTTCCGCTTCACCAAGCCGTCGCTGGCCTTGCTGTCGACGCTCAATTCCTGGGGCGCGCCGGTATTGCCGAAGCACTTGTATGAAGGCACCGACGTCCTCAACAATCCGAACAACAACAAGCCGGTCGGCACCGGCCCGTTCGTGTTCAAGGAATGGAGCCGCGGCAACTACATCACGCTGGAGCGCAATCCGAACTACTGGGATAAGAGTAACGGCGGGGGCAAGCCCTACCTCGATAAGATCATCTTCAAGGTCGTACCTGACGCTGGTGCGCGTGCTGCAATGCTGGAAAACGGCGACGCCCAGTACGCCGTGTTCAGCCCGGTGCCGCCGAAGGAAGCGCAACGCCTGGCCGACTCCGGCAAGGTCAAGGTCGAAACCAACGGCTACCAGTGGTCCTCGCCGGTGCTCTACCTCGACTACAACCTCAACAACAAGTATTTGAAAGACGTGCGCGTGCGCCGCGCCATTGCCCACGCGGCCAATCTGGAAGGCCTGAACAAGGTAGTCTGGTACGGCTATGGCAAGCCGTCGGTCAGCATCGTGCCGACGACCTTGTCGCAGTTCTTCGACAACACCGTGCCGCGTTATCCCTACGACATCAGGAAGGCCGAAGCGCTGCTCGATGAAGCCGGCTTCCCGCGCGGCGCCGACGGCGTGCGCTTCGCCATCAGCAACGACTACCTGCCGTACGGCGACGACTATCGCCGCACCGCCGAATACCTCAAGCAGTCGCTCAAGCGCGTCGGCATCGAAGTCAACATCCGCAGCCAGGACACGGCGGCCTTCACCAAGCGCGTCTACGGCGACCGCGACTTCGATACCGCGATCACCTGGAATGCTTCCTTTCCCGATCCGCAGATCGGCCTGACGCGCATGTACTGGTCGGGCTGGGTCGGCAAGAACATTCCCTGGACCAACAGCTCGGGTTACAGCAATCCGGAAGTCGACCGCGTGATCGAACAGGCGCAGGGTGCGCCTACCCAGGCCGAGCGCATTGCGCTGTTCAAGAAATTCCAGCAGATCACCCAGACCGAATTGCCGACCTTGCCGCTGATCGAACTGCATTTCTTCACCGTGCACTCGCCGCGTCTCAAAGGCATCACGCAGGATGGCGACCAGTCGCAGGGGGCGCTGAAAAACGCGTGGCTGGAGCCGGCCAACGCCAACCTGGCGAAAGCCGGGCAATAAAAATACCGAGGGAAAACACAACATGAACAAGACTGTATTCAAACTGCTGGCGGCCACCGCTGCTGCTGCCATCGCGCTGGCTTTCACCGCGCATGCCTTTGCGCAGACGCGCGGCGGCACGCTGACCGCCATCATCCAGCCCGAGCCGGTGATCCTGACGTCCGCATTGAACACGGCGGCGCCGACCGGCTTCTTCAGCGCCAACGTGTTCGACGGGCTGATTGAATACGACAACGACTTCAAGCTGCGTCCGGCGCTGGCGGAAAGCTGGGACGTTTCCAAGGACAGCAAGACGCTGACCTTCCATCTGCGCCACGGCGTGAAGTGGCATGACGGAAAACCGTTCACCTCGGCCGACGTCAAATGGACGCTGGAGAACGTCTGGAAGAAGTTCCACCCGCGCAACCAGATCATCTTCGGCACCGTCACCGGCGTCGACACACCGGACGACTACACCGTCATCATCCGTTTCAGCGAACCCTCGCTGGCCGTGTTGAGCTCGCTCAACAGCAACGGCGCGCAAGTGCTGCCCAAGCATCTGTACGAAGGCACCGACATCCTCAACAATCCCTACAACAACAAGCCGGTCGGCACCGGCCCGTTCGTGTTCAAGGAATGGAGCCGCGGCAACTACATCACCCTGGAGCGCAATCCCAACTACTGGGATAAAAGTAGCGTCGGGAGCAAGGGCGTGAGCAAGCCTTACCTTGACAAGATCATCTTCAAGGTCGTGCCTGACGCCGGCGCGCGCGCCGCCGCGCTGGAGAAGGGCGAAGCGCAGTACGCGCCGTTCTCGCCGGTGCCCTTGAAGGATGCCGAGCGCCTCGCCAAGCTGCCCGGGCTGAAGCTGGAGACGCGCGGCTACGACTGGATCTCGCCGTGGCTGTTCCTCGATGTCAACGTCGACCGTCCTTATTTCAAAGATGTGCGCGTGCGCCAGGCGCTGGCCTATGCGATCGACCTGAACGCTTTCAACAAGGTGGTCTGGTACGGCTTCGGCAAACCGGCGGTCAGCCCGGTGGTGTCGACGCTCAAGCAATTTCACACCGACGACGTGCCGAAATACGGCTACGACCCGAAGAAGGCCGAAGCACTGCTCGACGAAGCCGGCCTGAAGCGCGGCGCCGACGGCACCCGCCTGCGCATCAACCTCGACTACCTGCCTTACGGCGACGACTACAAGCGCAGCGGCGAATACATCAAGCAGGCCCTGAAACGCATCGGCATCGAGGTCAATGTGCGCGCGCAAGACACGCCGACTTACACCAAGCGCATCTACGGCGACCGCGACTACGACCTGTCGGTGGTGTGGTTCGCCGGCTTTGCCGATCCGCTGGTGGGCGTCACGCGTGCTTACTGGAGCGATTCGGTCGGCAAGAACATCCCATGGAGCAACGGCTCGGGTTACCGCAGCGCCGAGGCCGACAAGCTGATCGAACAGGCGCAATCCTCGGCCAGCCAGAACGAACGCGTCGCGTTGTTCAAGAAATTCCAGCAACGCGTGCAGGCCGACCTGCCGTCGATCCCGCTGCTTGAGCTGCACTTCTTCACCGTGCAGGCATCCAATCTGAAGGACACCGTCACCGGCGTCGATCAGATCTACAGCTCGCTCAAGAACGCCTGGTTCGACAGCGCGCCCAAGGTCGCCAACGCGACGCAAGCTGTTTCGCCATCCACGCAACAGGCCGTCAAATGAAGATCGGAAATGTCGTCGTGCGCCGCCTGTTGCAACTGGTCAGCGTGGCGCTCGGCGTGGCCGTCATCAACTTCTTCCTGCTGCGCCTGGCGCCGGGCGATGCCGCCCAGGTGCTGGCCGGGGAGGCCGGGGCGGCGACGCCGGAATACATGGCGGCGCTGCGCGCGCAGTTCGGTCTCGACCAGCCGCTGCTGGTGCAGTTCTGGAAGTACATCCTTAACCTCGCGCACTTCAATCTCGGCTATTCCTTCCGCCATGGCATGCCGGTGGCGCAACTGATCGGCGAGCGCGTGCCGGCCACCTTGCTGCTGATGGGGGCGAGCATTCTGTTTGCCGTTGTCGCAGGCGCGACGCTGGGCGCGATTGCCGCTTACCGCGCCGGCAAGATCGCCGACGTGGTGATCTCGA
This sequence comes from Herbaspirillum sp. CF444, assembly GCF_000282135.1. Taxonomy (GTDB): domain Bacteria; phylum Pseudomonadota; class Gammaproteobacteria; order Burkholderiales; family Burkholderiaceae_D; genus Herbaspirillum. The sequence goes on along the minus strand of NZ_AKJW01000116.1, from coordinate 31,172 downwards.
CATTGGCGCTGGTGTTCTTCGCCACGCCGCTGTTCTGGATCGGCCTGATGCTGGTGGTGGTGTTCTCGGTCTGGCTTGACTGGCTGCCGGTGGGCGGCATGTTCACGATCGAGGCCGGTTATACCGGCTGGGCCCGCATCGTCGACGTGGCGCGCCATCTGGTGTTGCCGGCGGTGACGCTGGGTCTGTTCTACATGGCGGTCTACACGCGCCTGATGCGCGCGACCATGGTCGAGGTGCGTCGCCAGGATTTCGTACGCACCGCCGTCGCCAAGGGCGCGCGGCCGCCGCGCGTGCTGTTCGCGCATGTGCTGAGGAATGCTTTGCTGCCGCTGGTCACGATGCTGGGCGTGCAGGTCAGTTCCATCATCGGCGGCGCGGTGCTGGTGGAGACCGTGTTCTCGTGGCCCGGCCTGGGGCGGTTGGCGTTCGAGGCGCTGTTCCAGCGCGACTTCAACCTGCTGCTCGGCATTTTGTTGTGCAGCTCCATCGTCGTGATCGTGGTGAACTGGGTGGTCGACTTCGTCTACACCCGCCTCGATCCGCGCATTCGTTTTGCCTGAATTGTCCGAAAGAGAATCTGCAATGAGCGAACTTGTTTCCACGCTGGCGTTGAATACCGCTGACGCACCCGCCAGCCTGATCGCCGCACCGACCACGCGCGGCTGGTTCGGTCGCCTGCTGCGTTCGCCGTCGGCGCTGGTCGGCGGCGTGCTGTTGCTGGTGGTCGTGCTGATGGCGGTGTCGTCGCCGTGGCTGTTTCCCGGCGATCCGCTGGACATGGTGGCGGAGCCCTTCCTGCATCCCGGCGTCGACGCGGCGCATCTGTTGGGCAGCGACATGCTGGGCCGCGATCTGCTGAGCGGCATCTTTCACGGCGCGCGCGTGTCGCTGCTGATCGCCGTCGTCTCGACCTTATTGGCGCTGCTGCTGGGCGTGAGCGGCGGCTTGCTGGCCGGCTATTACGGCGGCCTTGCCGATGCGGTCCTGATGCGCGTGACGGAATTTTTCCAGACCATTCCCTCCTTCCTGTTTGCGCTGGCGATCGTCGCCGTGGTGCAACCGACCTTGCTGACGATTGCGCTGGCCATCGGCGTGACCGCCTGGCCGAGCCTGGCGCGGCTGGTGCGCGCCGAAGTGCTCAAGCTGCGTCACAGCGACATGGTGCAGGCCAGCGCCGCGCTTGGCGCGACCGATCTGCGCATCATGCTGCGCGACATTTTGCCCAACACCCTGACGCCGATCCTGGTGTCGACCTCGTTGATGGTGGCCACCGCCATCCTCACCGAATCCAGCCTGGCTTTCCTCGGCCTGGGCGATCCCAACGCGGTGAGCTGGGGCAACATGGTCGGTTCCGGCCGCGAAGTGATCCGCACCGACTGGTACATCACCACGATTCCCGGCATCGCCATCGTGGTGACGGTGCTGGCCTTGAATTTATTAGGCGACGGACTGGCCGACGTGCTCGATCCGCGCGACAGAAAATAGGAGAAACACCATGGCACGCGTATCCACCTTGCTATCCAACCAGTTGCCGGAAGGCGCCGCCCGCACGATCTTCGAGAAGGTCGAGAACGAATACGGCGCCTTCGGCAACATGCTCGGCGTGCTGGCGCATCGCCCGGCGTCGATCGAACACATCTACGGCCTGCTGCTGCAGTTCGCCGCCGAAGGCAACATCTCCAAGCTGCACCTGGAGATCGTGCTGGTTACCGCTTCTAGGGCCAATGAGTGCAGCTACTGCGTGTCGCACCATGCTCCCAAGCTGGCGGCGCAGCACGTGTCGGCGGAGACGGTGGAGCGCATCCTTGATCCTGACGTACCCGGCCTCGGTCCGGTGGAAAAGCTGGTGCGCGACTATGCGCTGGCGGCCACGCGTCAACGCGTCGGCGACAGTCTGGTGACGCGTTTGCGTGAACATTTTTCGGAATCGCAGATCGTCGAGCTGACCTTGCGCGCCGCGCTGTGCGCCTTCTTCGCGCGCTTCAACGAAGCCCTCGACGTGCAGCTCGAACCTGAATATGTCACGGCGGACGCAGCATGAGCACAGACGCCGGCAAGAAGGAGATCCGCCTCAACGCCTTCAACATGAATTGCGTGAACCACATCAACCACGGCTTGTGGACGCATCCGCGCGACCGCTCGCAGGACTACACCGACATCGCCTACTGGATCGACCTGGCGAAACTGCTGGAGCGCGGCAAGTTCGACGGCCTGTTCCTGGCCGACATCGTCGGCGTCTACGACGTGTATCAGAACTCGGTCGACATCACGTTGCGCGAGTCGATCCAGCTGCCGGTCAATGATCCGCTGCTGCTGATTTCGGCGATGGGATTCGTGACCGAACATCTCGGCTTCGGCATCACCGCCAACCTGACCTACGAAGCGCCTTTCCTGTTTGCGCGCCGCATGTCGACGCTCGATCACCTGACCAAGGGCCGCGTCGGCTGGAACATCGTCACCGGCTACCTCGACAGCGCCGCGCGCGCGATGGGATTGTCGGAACAGCTGGAGCACGACCAGCGCTACGACCGCGCCGACGAGTTCATGGAAGTGGTCTACAAATTGTGGGAAGGCAGCTGGGAAGACGACGCCGTCATCCGCGACCGCCGGAACCGCGTCTACGCGCAACCGGACAAGGTGCACAAGATCCGTCACAGCGGCGATTACTACAAGGTCGAGGGCTATCACCTGAGCGAGCCGTCGCGCCAGCGTACGCCGGTGCTGTACCAGGCCGGTTCGTCCGGCCGCGGCCAGGCCTTCGGCGCGCGTCATGCGGAATGCGTGTTCGTCTCCGGCCAGAGCAAGGATGCCGTGCGCAAGCTGGTGAGCGGCATCCGCGAAGGTGCCGTGCGCGAAGGGCGCAAGCCGGACGACGTCAAGGTCTTCATGGGCCTGACCGTGGTGGTGGCGCCGACCGAAAAGGAAGCGCGCGAGAAGTACGCCGAGTACGCGCGTTACGCCAGCCCCGAAGCCGGCCTCGCGCATTTCTCCAGCGGCACCGGCATCGACTTTTCGCAGTACGAACTGGACGAGCCGATCCGCCAGGTCAAGACCAATTCCATCGAATCGCTGGTCAAGACCGTGACCAACCCCGAACTCAATTGGACCAAGCGCAAACTGCTCCAGCAACTGGAACTGGGTGGCCGTTACGCCACCATCGTCGGCTCGCCGCAGCAAGTAGCGGACGAGCTGGAGGCGTGGATACGCGAGACCGACATCGATGGCTTCAACCTGACGCGCACCGTGACGCCGGAGAGCTTTGAAGCCTTCGTCGACCTGGTCATTCCCGAGTTGCAGACACGCGGCTCTTACAAGCACGACTACGCTCCCGGCACCTTGCGCGAAAAATTGTTTACCGGCGACGCGCGCCTGCCGGAACGACATGCCGGCGCAAGCTATCGGGCAGGCAAGCGCGCAGGCGTGCCTGCGTGAGCGTCGATCACGGAAAGATTCCCATGAGCCAGCTCCTCGACATCCGCAATCTCAACGTCTCCTTTCCCGGTCACGACGCCGTGAAGGATCTCAGCTTCGGCATCGCCGCCGGCGAGACGCTGGCGCTGGTCGGCGAATCCGGTTGCGGCAAGTCGACCACGGCCTTGTCCTTGCTGCGCCTGCTGCCGCCGAGCGCGCGCGTATCCGGCAACATTGTGTTCGAAGGTCGCGACTTGCAAGCCTTGCAGGAAGAAGAAATCTGCGCGCTGCGCGGCAATGCGATCTCGATGATCTTCCAGGAGCCGATGACCTCGCTCAACCCGGTGCTGACCATCGGGCAACAAGTGGTCGAAGCCATCCGCCTGCATCAGCCGCTGTCGGCCCGGGCCGCCAGGGCGTGCGCCATCGAGCTGCTGGAACTGGTGCGCATCTCCGAGCCGCAGCGCCGTTTCAACGACTATCCGCATAACCTGTCCGGCGGCCAACGCCAGCGCGTCATGATCGCCATGGCCGTGTCTTGCCATCCGCGTCTGCTGGTGGCGGACGAGCCGACCACGGCGCTGGACGTGACCATACAAGCGCAGATTCTGGAGTTGCTGGATCAACTGCGGCGCGACCTGTCGATGGCGGTGCTGCTGATCACGCATGACCTGGCCGTGGTGGAGCAATGGGCTGACCGCGTCGCCGTCATGTACGGCGGCAAGAAGGTCGAAGAAGCGCGCAGCGATATCCTGTTCGCGCATCCGCAGCATTCTTATACGCGTGGCCTGCTCGGCGCGTCCTTGCAGATGGAACAGGACTATCATTACCGCGACGGACGACTGCCGGAAATCCGTACTTCGCTCGACAAGGATGACGAACGCATCTTCACCCTGACCGGGCGCGCGCATGCGCAGCCCTTGCCGCCGATCGCAACGCCGGCAAAGCCTTTGCTGTCGCTGCAGGACGTGCACACGCATTACCGCTCGCGCAACGGCGTCGTGCACGCCGTCAAAGGCGCGTCGTTCGACATCGCGGCCGGCGAGTCGGTAGGACTGGTCGGCGAATCCGGTTGTGGAAAATCGACGTTGTCGAAAACCATCGTGCGTCTGGTCGCATCCAGCGCCGGCAAGATTCTGCTCGACGGCGACGACATCGCGCAGCTCGACGGTGCACGTTTGCGGCCGTATCGCCGCCGCGTGCAGATGATCTTCCAGGATCCCTACGCATCGCTCAATCCGCGCCACACGGTCGCCGAGATCCTCGACGCCGCGCTGGCGATCCATGACGTCAAGGACAAGACGGAACGCCGCCGCCGCATCGAGCAGATCGTCGACCTGGTCGGCTTGCCGCAGCGCGCCTTGCGCAGCTATCCGCATCAGTTCTCCGGCGGCCAGCGTCAGCGCATCGGCATTGCGCGCGCCCTGGTGCTCAAGCCGGCGCTGGTGATTTGCGACGAACCGGTGTCGGCGCTCGATGTCTCGGTGCAGGCGCAGATACTGAATCTGCTGGTCGACCTCAAGCGCGAATTCGGCTTGTCGTATCTGTTCATCTCGCACGATCTGTCGGTGGTGCGTTACATCGCCGACAAGGTGCTGGTGATGAACGGCGGACGGATTGTCGAATCGGGCGACCACGACAGCATCTGGCAAGCGCCGCGGCACGAATACACGCGGTCGCTGATCGCTGCAGTGCCTTCAGCCGCTGCGCGTCGAGGTGTGGAAGAAGCGTCGCGCGAGTTGCTGATCGCGTGATCGCCGTCGGATTCGGCGGCAATTGAAAAGCAAATATTCAAACGCCGAAAGATTCGTTGGGAACGTCGCAGGCGGCAGATAAATTAGCGCTATTTGAGGATGATTCATGGCGCGATTTTTTACCCGCTTGCTGACGGGCTTGTTGTTGACCGGCGTTGCGGCGACGTTTTCCACGACTGCGGCAGCGCAAGACAAAACACTGAAGGTCGGCGTCACCAGCGGCCCGCACGCACAGATTTTTGAAGTGGTCAAACGCGTCTTCGAACGCAGCAATCCCGGCTACAAAATCCAGATCGTCGAGTTCAATGATTACATCCAGCCGGACGCCGCGCTGGATGCCGGCGAGCTCGACGCCAACAGTTTCCAGCATCGCCCCTTTCTTAACGCGCAGATCAAGACGCGCGGCTACAAGCTGTTCGGCACCGGGCGTACTTTCATCGGGCCGATGGCGATCTACTCCAAAAAGTATCGCGGCCTGAATGACATTCCTGCCGGCGCCAGGATCGGCATTCCCAACGATCCGGCCAATGAGAGCCGCGTGTTGCTGTTGTTGCAGAAGCAGGGGGTGATCAAGCTGCGTGCGGGAATCGATCCGCTGACGGGAGTGAATGCGACGCCGATCGACATCGTCGAGAATCCGAAGAAGTGGAAGTTCATCGAGATCGATGCGGCGCAGTTGCCGCGTACCTTGGACGATCTGGATGCGTCGGCGGTGAATGCCGACTATGCGGCCAAGGCTGGTTTGCATCCGGTGCGCGATAGCCTCGTGGTGGAGAGTGGGGATAGTCCTTATGCTTGCCTGATTGCCGTGCGGGAGAAGGATAAGGAGCAGGTGTGGTTGCCTAAGCTAGTGAAGGCTTATCAGTCGGATGAGGTGAAGAGGTTTATTGATTCGGAGTTTAAAGGAGGGATTTTGGCCGCTTGGTGATTGACGGGTATTTTTGTATGTCGTTTTTTCTTCGATCAACCTTGGTTTGCCGGGCCGCCCCCGGCAGGCTTGATCGAAGAAAGAAAAACCGAAGCTACCTAAAAATGGCAAGTCGGAACAAAACACAGAACATACAACCTATCTCTGCATCCCCCACCGCTTGACAGTAACCCTCTCAATCACATTAAACCCCAGATTCTCCACCAGCAACCCAATCAAAATCACCATCGCCAGCCCCGCAAACACCTTGTCGGTATACAGCTCATTGCGATTCTGAAAGATATACCAACCCAGCCCACCCTTGCCGCTGGACGCGCCAAACACCAGCTCCGCCGCAATCAGCGTGCGCCACGCAAACGCCCAACCGATGCGCAAGCCGGCGAGGATGGAAGGCAAGGCCGCCGGCACCAGCATGAAAAGCACGAACCGCAGTCCGCGCAATCCATAGTTGCGCCCGGCCATGCGCAAGGTATCCGATACGCCCAGAAATCCGGCATAGGTGTTGAGCGCCAACGCCCACAACACCGAATGCACCAGCACAAAGATCAGGCTGTTTTCACCAAGCCCGAACCACAGCAAAGCCAGCGGCAGCATCGCAATCGCCGGCAGGGGATTGAACATCGATGTCAGTGTGCTGAGCAGATCGCGGCCCAATTGCGTGGACACCGCCAGCGTGGTCAGCGCAAACGCCAGCACGATGCCGATCAGGTAGCCCTTGAGCAGCACCTTCAGCGAGATCCACACCTTGCCGATCAGTTCTCCGGTGACGATGCCGTCGACAAAGGCCTGCGCCGTCTGCACAAAGCCCGGCAGCAGCAGGTCGTTGTTCTGGATGCGGGCGACGACCTCCCAGGTCAGCGCGAGGATCAGCAGGATCACGGTCTTGCGCACCCAGCCTTGTTGCCATATGCGTTGCGGCAGCGACAGCGTGCGTTCCAGCGGGACGTTGTCCAGCGGCGTGAGGGTGATTTCGTATTCGTCGCGGATGGGCGGGGAGAGATTCATGGCGGACTTGACCTTGTGGATTGCCGTATGGTGTTGAAAAATCATTCACCCTAGCGAATCTTGTCGCCGGCGCACACGAATCATTTCGCACAAACAAATGCGGATTTTGTATATGGCGGCTTGATACGGTTGTTTTTGCGGGGACGCGAAGGGGAGGTCGATCGTCGCCGGCGCCATGCGCGCGCATGGCTGGGGCGGCGAGATGGGGGGAGGGGAGGTCGGGGGCTGGGGATGCTCAGCTCGGGCGGCCGTGGAAGGCCTTGTTGGCGATCTTCCAGCCGTCGGCTGTTTTCAGCAGTACGAAGTAGTCGGTAAACGTGACCGGACCATGCACCAGTGTGATCTTGGCGGCGGCCGAGAGACCGCCGATGTCGATCCAGTCAACCGTGCGCCGGCGGTCCGCTTCATCGGCGGCGGGGGTGCCTTTGAAGCGCTCGCAGTAGACGTCCAGCGGCCACGAGGTGAACACGCCGTCGCGCATCGATTCGATGTGGGCGGTCGGCAGGAAGGCTAGTCGCATAGGGGCGGCATCGTCGCGGGCATGGCCGAGGAAATACTGTTCGATCGGCTTCAACACTTCGGATTGTTCGGCGTCGCAGGTCGGCTGGGATGCTGTTGCGGTTGTGGTCATGGCGGGTTCCCGGATAGTAAAAATGCCCCATGATGCGCGAACCACACTGCCGTGGGCCGCGCCGTCGCTGATAATGGATATATGCAAAGTCAGATAGTCGTCGCGGCTGTTCTTCCCGCTGGAACGCGGCTTGCCGCCGCGCCCTCGGGAGGAGGGCCACCGCTCAGTAAGAAAAGCGCACGTCCTTGAAATTCACCTGCGCGGCGGGTTCGGCCTGGCCTTCGTCGAACAGCAGGCGATGGATGCGCCGCGCGGTTTCCTGGAAGCCGACGCCGCCCAGGCTTTGCAGGTCGTACTGGTGGCTGTTGATCTCGGCGCGGACGCGGCCCGGGTGCGGCGACAACAGCAGGATGCGGTTGCCGACCACCAGCGCTTCTTCGATCGAGTGGGTGACGAACAGCAGCGTGAAGCGCACTTCTTCCCACAGGATCAGCAACTCTTCCTGCATCTTGCGGCGGGTCAGTGCGTCGAGAGCGGCGAAGGGTTCGTCCATCAACAGAATCTTCGGCTGCATCGCCAATGCGCGCGCGATGGCGACGCGCGCCTTCATGCCGCCGGACAGCGTGTGCGGATAGGCATCGGCGAATTTGCCGAGACCGACTTTGTCGAGATAGTGCAGGGCGCGCTCGGCAGCTTCGCGTTTGCCCAGCGTGCGCGAAGCCAGCAGCGGGAACATGACGTTTTGCTTCACGGTTTTCCATGGCGGCAACTGGTCGAATTCCTGAAACACGACGATGCGATCCGGTCCGGGTTGGTGGATGGCGACGCCGTCGAGACGGATTTCACCGGCAGCCGGCTTGAGGAAGCCGGCGACGGCTTTCAACAGACTCGACTTGCCGCAACCGGACGGGCCGAGCAACACGAAGCGGTCGGCCGGATAGACGTCGAAGCTGACGTCATGCGTGGCCTGCACCACGGCGGTGGCGCTGCGGTATTGCAGGCCGACGCGGTCGACGTGCAACAACGGCGTGCGACCGCTGACGTCACTATTGACGTCGCTGCCGCCGACGACGTGCAAAGCGCTGTGCGCCTGATCAACTGCCTGGTTGTGCATACGCTTCTTCAAAAAAATAGTCTTTCCATGACGCTGCACGGTTCTTCAGCACGCCGATGTCGTGCAGCTTGTCGGCGTAGACGTAGCTGCGTTGCGGCGAGACGGTGAAGTCGATTTCCGGATCTTCGACGATCTTGCGCACGAATTCAGGCGAGAGTTTCGACTTTTGTACGCGGATGAAGGTGTCGGCCGCCTTGGCCTTGTTGGCGCGGATGAATTGCGCCGCCTCGACCAGGGCGTTGTAGAACGCCTTGTAGGTCTTCGGATTGTCGTCGTGGAATTTTTGCGTGGTGTAGAGCACGTTGAAGGTCGCCGGTCCGCCGAGGATGTCGTAGGAACTGAGGACCTTGTGGACGTTCTTGTTCTCCAGCGCCTGGTACTGGAATGGCGGACTGGAGAAATGGGTATTGATCTCGGAACCGCCGGAGATCAATGCAACGGTGGCGTCGGGATGCGGCAGGCTCACCGAGATATTGTCGAAGCGTTTGTAGTCGGCCTTGCCGAACACGCGCGCGGTTTCGATCTGCAAGGTGCGCGACTGGTAGCCGACGCCGGCGGCCGGCACGGCGATGCGATCCTTGTCGCTCAGGTCTTGCAGCGTCCTGACCTTGGGATTGTTGCTCAGCAAATAGTTGGGCATGGAACCCAGCGAGGCGATCGCCTTGACGTTCTGGCGGCCGCGCGTGCGGTCCCACAGCGTCAGCATCGGCGGCACGCCGGCCGAGACGACATCAAGCGCGCCGGCCAGCAGCGCCTCGTTCATGGCGGTCGCGCCGGAGATGCTGTTCCATTCGACCTTGATGTCGATACCTTGCTGCTTGCCGTATTTTTCGATCAGTTTCTGGTCTTGCACGACGTCGAGGATCAGGTAGCCGATGCCGAATTGCTGGGCGATGCGGATCTGGCCTTCGGCGTGGGCGCTGGTGCTCAGGCTGAGTGCTGCGGCGATGGCGGTGGTGGCGATAAGTGAGGCGAAGCGCATCTTAGCTGCCTCCGTTGATGTGGGCGTCGTCGAAGAAGTAGTCCTTCACCGAAGCCGGCTTGTTCTTGATGGCGCCGACGCGTTGCATGAATTCGGCGAGCGGATAGGTGTTTTGCGGCGTGATCTTGAACTGCACTTCCGGGTTCTTGATGATTTTCAGCAGCAGGTCGCGGTCGATCTTGGCGTTGCTGACGCGGATATACGTGTCGGCAGCCTTGTCCGGATTGGCGGTGACGAATTTGGCGGCTTCGTCCAATGCGCCGACGAAGGCTTTATAGGTCTTGGGATTGTCCTTGCGGAATTTCTCGGTGGCGTACAGCACCGTGGCCGACGATGGGCCGCCGAGCACCTGATAGGAACTCAGCACGATGTGGGCTTTGGGATTGCCGGCCAGCTCCTGTTCCTGGAACGGCGGATTGCCGAAGTGCGCGCTGATTTCGGTGCCGCCGTTGATGATGGCGGCGGCAGCGTCAGGATGCGGCACGGCGACGCTGATCTTGTCGAGCTTGTTGTACTGGGCGTCGCCCCATTGCCTGGCGGACGCCAGTTGCAGCACGCGCGATTGCACCGACACGCCGACGGCCGGCAGGGCGATGCGGTCCTTGTCGCTGAAGTCGGCGATGGTCTTGACGCTGGGGTTGTTGCTGACGAGGTAGTAGGGCAGGTTGCCCAGCGACGCGACGCCGCGCACGTTCTGGCGGCCGTGGGTGCGGTCCCAGATGGTCAGCAGCGGGCCGACGCCGGCGCCGGCGATGTCGATGGCGCCCGACAGCAGCGCGTCGTTGACGGCCGAACCGCCCGACAGCTTGACCCAGTCGACCTTGATGTCGACGCCCTGGGCCTTGCCGTGTTTCTCGATCAGTTTCTGATCCTGGGCGACGTTCAGCAATAAATAGACGATGCCGAATTGCTCGGCGATGCGCAGTTGGCCTTCGGCGCGCGCCGGCGATGGGGCTGCGGCGGCCACTGCGAGCACGCTGAAACTGAGCGTGACATTGCGTGCTGCAGAAAGAAAACGTTTGGCGGGCATGGATACTCCGGAGAAAAAACAGTCTTAAGAACAAACAGCAGCGAAAGCCGCAGTTCTTTATGAGCCTGGAGTATATAAAGCCGCCGGAAGAATGGAAAACGCGTTTATTGCATATCTTTATGCGGTTTTCGCAGCATTTTGGAAGCCATTGCCGCGAATTGCGGTTTACAGGAAAAACCGTCGCGCACCGGCCGTCGCAGATGCCCGCTCCGGGTGTAATGTCAAGGCCGGCACGCAGTACAGATGCCTTTGCGCAACGCAGCATCCCACCGGGGAAATAGTGCGATAAAGTACGCGCTTACCGGCTCCGAAATCGACGACTGCGAGAATGCAAACAACTGCGCAACGCCGTCCGGCCTCCTATGCAGCCGCTGCCGGTACGCAACTCGAACTAAAAGCATCAAAACCAAATACGGGAAAACAATGAGTTCATCTCAGGTCAGACCAAATTATTCCTTCCGGTCGCAAAAACTCCACATCATCACTCTGGCGGCACTGGGCGTCGTCTTCGGCGACATCGGCACCAGTCCGCTGTATGCGCTCAAGGAATGTTTCAGTCCGGAACACGGCATCGCGTTCTCGCATGACGCCGTGCTGGGCATCATCTCGATGCTGTTCTGGTCGATCACGATCGTGGTCTCGCTCAAATACGTGCTGTTCGTCATGCGCGCCGACAACAACGGCGAAGGCGGCGTGCTGGCGTTGATGGCCTTGTCGCTGCGCACGGCCGTGAGCGGTTCGCGACGCGCCAAGTTCCTCATGATGCTTGGCGTGTTCGGCGCCTGTATGTTTTACGGCGACGTGGTGATCACGCCGGCGATTTCGGTGCTGTCGGCGGTGGAGGGGATGGAGATCGCCGCGCCGGGTACTTCGCATTATGTGATTCCGCTAACGCTGGTGATTCTGATCGGCTTGTTCCTGATTCAGCGCCACGGCACCAATCTGGTCGGCAAACTGTTCGGTCCGATCATGTTCATCTGGTTCGTCTCGCTAGGCGCGCTGGGCCTGTTCCACATCCTCAAGGCGCCGGGCATCCTGGTGGCGATCAATCCCTATTACGCCGTGCATTTCATGATCGAGCATTCGCTGCAGGCGTTCATCGTGCTCGGTTCGGTGGTGCTGGTATTGACCGGTGCCGAAGCGCTGTATGCCGACATGGGCCACTTCGGCATTCGTCCGATCCGTTTCGCCTGGTTGTACACCGTGATGCCGTGCCTGGTGATCAATTACTTCGGCCAGGGCGCCAATCTGCTTGCCAATCCTGACGCGATCAAGAATCCGTTTTATCTGATGGTGCCGGACCTGCTGCTGGTGCCGATGGTGGTGCTGGCGACGTTCGCGACGGTGATCGCGTCGCAGGCGGTGATTTCCGGGGCGTTCTCGCTGACCAGTCAGGCCATCCTGCTGGGCTTCGTGCCGCGCATGCGCATTCAGCATACGTCGGAAGACGAGCGCGGCCAGATCTATATCCCGTTGATCAACTGGATGCTGCTGGTGCTGGTGGTGGCGGTGGTGCTGGCGTTCAAGAAGTCCGACAATCTGGCGGCGGCGTATGGCGTGGCCGTGACGACGACGATGGTGATCACCACCATGCTGGCGGCGGTGGTCATGCGCATCGAATGGAAATGGCATCCGGTGCTGGTGACGTTGGTGATCGGAGCGTTCTTCATCGTCGACTTCGCGTTCTTTGCCGCCAATTTGCTGAAGATCGCCGACGGCGGCTGGTTCCCGCTGCTGCTGGGCGGCACGGCGTTCTTCTTGCTGATGACCTGGTATTCGGGCCGCATGTTGCTGCGCACGCGCATCAAGGACGACGGCATTCCGTTGGAGCCGTTCGTCGAAGGCTTGCTGGCGCATCCGCCGCATCGCGTCGGCGGCACCGCGGTGTTCATGACCGGCAACATCAACACCGTGCCGGTGGCGCTGCTGCATAACCTCAAGCACAATCGCATCCTGCACGAGCGGGTGTTCTTCCTGAAGATCAGTATCTGGGACGTGCCGTTCGTCGCCGACGCAGAGCGTCTGACGCTCAAGGATCTGGGCGGCAACGTTTATCTGCTGCGCGCCGCGTTCGGCTTCAAGGAAGCGCCGGAAATGCACAAGGTGCTGGACCTGACGGCGGCGCAGTTCAACATGGAGTTCGACCTGATGGACACGTCCTTCTTCCTGGCGCGCGACACCGTGGTGCCGAGCAAGTTGCTGGGCATGTCCTTGTGGCGCGAACAGCTGTTTGCGTGGATGTACCAGAACGGCGCCAAGCCTTCGGACTTTTTCCATATCCCGGCCAACCGGGTTGTGGAATTGGGTACCAAGGTCGAAATCTAAGGTTTCATCCACGTTGGCGCTATCGATGCATCCCCAGCACGATGGCGCCGACAGTGATGACGATGCAGGCGAAGATGCGCCGCATCGTCAGTTTTTCTCCCAGAAAGATCGCACCGATCAACGCTGCAAACAGCACCGACGTTTCGCGCAAGGCTGAGACGGTTCCCATCGGCGCCAGCGTCACCGCCCAGATCACAATGCCGTAAGCCAGCAGAGACATGACCCCGCCGGCGAGGCCGAGCCAGTTTTGCCTGCGTTCCACCGCCATCGGCAGGCGCCGGTGCATCCACATGAAAATCAGCGCCATCGGAAAGCTGTCGAGCACGAATAGCCAGCCCGAATAAGAGATGGCGTTGCCCGCCAGTCGCGCGCCGATGCCGTCAGTCACGGTATAGGCTGCGATGAACGCGCCGGTGGTGAACGCCGCAATCGGACCGGACAGGTTGTGGCGGTCCTTGATGTGCGCCAGGCTGATGATGCCGATCGACACCAGCGCCACGCCCAGCCAGGTGTGGCTGCTCATCTGTTCGCCGACGAAGATGGCGGCGCCGATCGACACCAGCATCGGCGACGAACCGCGCGCAATCGGGTAGGACTGGCCGAAGTCGCCGATGCGATAGGCGCGGACCAGGAACAGGTTGTAGCCGGTGTGCAGGATCGCGGAGAGGATGATGTAGAACCAGGCGTCCGCGTGCGGCAGCGGCGTGAAGACCACCAGCGGAATCGCGCCGATGCCGGCGCCGATGGTCATGACGGTCAGCGAGGCGAGGCGGTCGCCGCTGCTTTTCAGCAAGGCGTTCCATGAGGCGTGCAACAAGGCGGCGCAGAGCACCAGGGCGATGACGGCAAAACTCATGAAAGATATCCGGGAAGAAGGGCCATGTCGGCGAGGATTAAGGGATGGGTATAAGCGAGGAGGGTTGTAGGAGAGGCAAGTCGCTAGCGCACTTGTACCCGGCAACGCCACAGGGAATGACCGGAGGCGAGGTACTTGCGCTCGAACGGCGTGATCGGCGCATCGGTCGCGTAGGCCTCGCTTGCCGCCGCGCGGTCGAGCTTGTCCTGAGCGACCTGATTGAGCGCCGCCGCGAACTCTTCGATGTAGATCTGCCAGTTGCTGCGGCATTCGATATAGCCGCCCAGCGCGACGATGGTCGGGAATACCGCATGCCCTTGCCAGCGGCGCGCCACGTGGCCGATCTTGGGCCAGGGGTTGGGGTAAAGCAGATACTGGCGCGCGGGAAAGATGCCGGCCTCCAGCAGCAGTCGCCAGTAATCGACCAGATCGGCGCGGACGAAACACAGGTTGAGCGGCTCGGGGCCGTTCCAGTGGGTGTTGCGCGCCAGGCGGTCTTCGGACTGATCGATGCCGATGACGAAGTGATCGGGAAACTGCACCGCCAGATGGTAGGAGGAAAGCCCCACGCCGCAGCCGGTGTCGAGGATCAGCGGCGGCGCGCCAGCCGCGCGCCAGGCGACGATGCTGCGGTCGAATGCGCTGCGGTTGTAATCGGTGACGGGTTTGCGGAACGGCGTCGCGACATGCCTGGCGACCAGCGCGGAGAGCTGCTCATGGATGCCGGTCTGGCTACTGGTGATGGGAGACGAGTTCACTTCGGGCCTGGAGGCGAAAGAAGCCTGACATTATAGCCGTCCGGAAAGTGCGTGAGTTTGCGGAAGTCTGAAGGAAGCGGCCGGATCGCCGGCGTTGTTGCGGAAGGGGGGAGATGGGCGCGGTACCCGAGAAGGCAGGCGCGAGGCAATCCCGCTACATTGTCATGCTGCGGGATTGCACCGTGAGAGTTAGTGCAAAGTCATCGGATGACGCATCATCAGATCGTACTTGCTGAGGAAGGTATCGATGTCTTCCATCGATGGTTCCGTCGCAATCAGATCCTGCACGTCCTTGCGAAACAGTTCGGCGGCGGGGCCGTCGATGTAGATTTCGCGCTGGCCCGATTTGTCCATGATTTCATAACCGCCGAAGCGCAGGGCTTCATGGTCGTGGTCGGCACCGAATTCAACGACGCTGTATTGCTCACTGTTGTAGATCAGGTTCATAGTGGCTCCTTGTGCAAATGCTAGCTTTGTGAAGGAAGTGGCGTCATATCCGGGGATTTCAAGGGTAGAGCAGTCCTGCCCGAGAACCTGTTCTTGAATCTCCCTGAGTGTAATTACGGCGTAATTGAGGAGAACTTGTGCCCGGATGACAAAATGACATGAACAAACAGGCGAGCAGCCTTCAACAGTGGATGAGCCTGCGGCGAGAAGGTTCCGGAACGCTTGCCGGGCATCAAGGCAAACAACGATCAGGCAGACGGAAAGGCTGACGGGAAGGGGATGGTAGAAATACGGTAAGCGGCAAAACGGCCAATGCCGCTTTGCCACCGGGCATCAAGGATCAGATGCCTTTTTTGGACAGCTTGCCGGGCTCCACGCCCAGCTGTTTGAGTTTGCGGTACAAGTGGGTGCGTTCCAGGCCGGTGCGTTCGGCCACGCGCGTCATGCTGCCGTTTTCGCGGACCAGGTGATATTCGAAATAAGCGCGCTCGAACGCATCGCGCGCTTCGCGCAGCGGCAAGTCGAAGGAAATATTGGAGGCGTTGTCGGCAATCGGTGCATACGCCGGCGCGGCCGTCATGCCGTGCCCGTGATGCAGCGTGTCCGCGGCGCCCGGCGGTGCGTAGGAAGATTGGGGACTCGGATGGTGGTCGATGCTGTCGGCGCTTGCCGCCACCGTCGGTCGGATGTAGGACACCGGACGCGCCGGTTCGCGGCTGTGCGAGAGACCTTGCTGGACTGCCTTGAGCAGTTTTTGCAGGGCGATCGGTTTTTCCAGGAAATTGAGCGCGCCGATGCGGGTCGCTTCGACGGCGGTATCGATGGTGGCGTGGCCGGACATCATGATGACCGGCATGGTCAGCAGACCGTCGCGCTGCCATTCCTTGAGCAAGGTGACGCCATCGGTGTCCGGCATCCAGATGTCGAGCAGCACCAGATCGGGAACGCTGCCCGATCGCAATTCACGCGCCTGTTGTGCATTCTCGGCGGTTGCTACGACATGTCCTTCATCGCCCAAAATTTCCGAGAGCAATTCGCGGATGCCCATTTCGTCATCGACGACCAGGATGTTAGCCATGTGCCTGCTTTCCTCACTAGATATTTTTGAGATTTTCTGTGCGACCGGTGAATTCTTTGCAAAGCACCGTTGCAAAATCAATCTGGCGTGTCGGCGAGGACGGTACGCATAATCGTACGGCACGCAGACACAAAAAACGCCGGGTTAATTTCGCAACCTTACTCGGTAAAGACCCATGTATCAACGGCAGCTACGGCAAAAATCTTAATCCTTATGCATCGGATGCTAACTTTAACAGCAAAATCAGTATTTTTGCGCCTCTTGTTTCGCTTCGATTTTGTATATCGACGCGGCCCCCATGTTCATCAATGATTTTCTTGACCATTGCGAGGCCCAAACCAGTACCTTTTGGTTTCGATGTTACATAAGGTTCGAATGCGTTCGCCAAAATCTTTGAGGCGAAGCCGGGGCCGTTGTCGGTGATGGTCAATCTCACGGCGCTGCGCGCCGCACCGCCCGAACCCTGATACTTGACCAGTTCCGTGGCCACTTCGATGCGCGGTGCGATGTCGCCGTTTTCGGCCACGGCGTCTTGTGCGTTCTGCAGCAGGTTGTGGATGACCTGGCGCAGTTGCGTGGCGTCTCCCATGACCTTCGGCAGATCCGGCGCCAGCCTGACGTGGATGCTGTCGCGGCCGTCGCCGGCCAGGTACAGGTGCAGAATTTCTTCGGTCAGGGCATTCAGGTCCAGCGCGGAAGGCTTGGCCGGCGGCGTCTTTGCATATTCGCGGAAGTCGTCGACCATGTGCTTCATGGCGGTGACCTGATTGACGATCGTGGTCGTGCCTTTTGCCAGTATTGCTGCGTCCTGCGGCAGCAGCTTGTCGGACAGGCGCATCTGCAGGCGCTCGGCGGACAACTGGATCGGCGTCAACGGATTCTTGATTTCATGGGCCAGGCGCCGCGCCACTTCGCCCCAGGCAATCGAGCGCTGGGCGGAAATCACGTTGCTGATGTCGTCGAACACGACGACATAGCCGACGCCGCTTTCCACCGGCAGGTGCGAGCCGCGCGCCAGCAGGGTGGTCTTGCCGCTGGCCGAATCGCCTTCCTTGTGGCCTTCCTTGCGGTGTTCCGGCGCGGGGACGTCGATGCCGCCGTCAGTGCTGGTGTTTATGCCGCGATGCGGCAGTTCGATCTGCTGCTGCCAGTGCAGGCTGTCTTGCGGCGCGTCGGAGGCCAGCTGCGCGCGCTGTTCGGAAAAAGCCTTGATGATCGCTTCGGCAAACAAGGCCTGGCCTTCGATGGTGTGCAGCGGGGTGCCGATGCGGCCGCTGAAGTCGTAGCCGAGAATCCGGCGCACCGAGTCGTTGACGCTGACGATGCAGAACTCGCTGTCGAGCACCATCACGCCGGCCGACATGTTGGCCAGCACGGACTCCAGATAGGCCTTGGCGTTTTCCAGTTCGGCGCGGTTTTTTTCCACGGAGGTGCGCGCTTCCAGCAATTGCCGCGTCATGATGTTGAAGGACTGCGTCAGCGTGCCGAGTTCGTCCGAGGTGCTGACGATGGGTCGCGGCGACAGGTCGCCCTCGGCTACCGCCTTGGTGCCTTCGGCCAGCAGCAGCAAAGGTTTGGCCAGGTCGCTGGCGATCAGGAAGGCGCTGGCGATGGCGCCGAAGATCGCCAGCAGCAGCGTCAGGGTCAGCGTGACGATGTAGATCTTGCGCAGACCGGAGCGCGCCACCGAGCGTTGCTGGTATTCGCTGTAGGCCAGCCGCAGGGTTTCCGCGTTGGTGGCGAGGTAGTCCGGCACCGGCTGCAGGATCTGCAGGAAGCGGCTGTCGTTTTGCAGGCCCATGGCCTTGGACGAGGCCGGCACCGAGATCACCACGTGCAGGCGCAGGTTGCCGTCCGAATCCGACTCGCCGTTGAGAGGACGCGAGTCGTCGCTTTCCACGACCGAGTAGCCGCGCGTGACCTTGGCCTGTCGCATCATCGCCGTGGTCGGCACGGTCGGCGTGAGCACGCCGATGCGTCCGCCCACGGTCGCCAGCACCTGGCCGCTGGCGCTGACGACGGTGATCTCCATGCTCTGGTCGCGTTGCCGCGACAGATAGGTAACCTGTTCGGAATCGGACATGTCGGCCAGTTCCTGCGCCATCGCGCGGCCGCGCGCGGTCAGGTCGGTCAGCGACGAGTCCAGCGCATTGCGGCCGAGATTGAGGCCGGCTTCCAGCGCGGCTTCCATGCGTACGTCGAACCACGATTCGATCGAGCGCGAGACAAATTGCACCGACACCAGATAAATCACCGCGCCGGGCAGGATGCCGATCAACGCGAACAGCATGACCAGCCGCGCCAGCAGTTTGGAGCCGAACTTGCCGCGCCGGTAGCGCTTGTACAGCCGCGTGAGCAGCAGCACGACCAGGAACAGCAGGGCCACGGCCGCCAGCGCGTTCAGGCCCAGCAGCCAGGGATAGTGCTGATCGAACAGGGCGGAGTTTTCAGAGGCCGAGGCCAGCAGGAACAGGAGGATGCTGATGACGCTGCCGCCCACCACCAGCAGATAGCGCAGGGTACGGGTCATTCGACTTTGAAGGTAAATTCTTTCCAATCGGAGGAAAGGCGCCAGTCGCTGTTATTGAGCGCGTTGATCTGGAACGGTTTGGGCAGCTGGGCCACGTCCAGGCGCATGCGCAGGCCGACGTTGTAGATGTCGCCGGACTTGAGCGTGCTCTTGTCGGCAATGATCCAGCGTGGCGGCCGGCGGATCAGCGACAGGGCATCTTCCAGCGATGAAAAACTTTGTTGCAACTGGCCGCTGGTCGAGGCGTGATACTGGCGCGTCAGCACGTTGAAAGAGATGCGCACCGTGCGCGAAACCGAAATCGACACTTCGTCGAACCAGTACCAGCGCCGCCGCGTGAGTTGCACGTCGGTGGTGAAGTACAGCGGCACGCCGCGCACCAGGGCGTCTTCCAGGCTGCGATTGAGTTCGAACGAATACGACGCCGACAGCCGGTAGCCGTCGTCGGTGGCCTCCAGCGAGGCTTGCGTGATATCGATTTCCGCTGCGTGGCCATGGGGCTGCGAAAACAGCAGGACCAGCGCCAGCATCACGCAGCGCAGTTGCCAAAGCAGTTGCAGGAGCGGACGGATGGCAGTCGACGTCACCGGCGCAGGATGGCGGAATGACGGCAGATGAGTGGAGATAAGGGCCGATTGCGTCAATTCATGGTCCAGTTTTTTGAAACAGCGCATAAAACAGGCCGTCATGGTCGGTTTCTGCACTGGCGGTCGGCAGCAGTTGACCTGGAGCGGGCAGTCGGACGGCCTGGTTGCGCTGGGCGAACGCGGCAGCCTGATCTTCCGACTCCTGCGGCCACAACGAACAAGTTACCAACAGCAATTTACCATCCGGCTTTAGCATCTGCCAAAGATTGTCGAGGATTTGCGAGGAAAGTGTTGCGAGTTGCGTCGTATCAGTTTTGCGGCGCAGCCAGCGAATGTCCGGGTGTCGGCGCACAATGCCCGAGGCAGTGCAGGGGACATCGGCGAGAATGCGGTCGAATTGTTTTCCATCCCACCAGCCGTCGCCAGCACCGTCACTACGTGCATCGCCGGCTTTGAGCACGGCGCTCAATTGCAGGCGCTGCAGGTTTTCTTCGATGCGGCGCAGACGCTTGGGATCATGGTCCAACGCCACCAGATCGATGTCGGCGCATTCGAGCAAGTGGCCGGTCTTGCCGCCGGGAGCGGCGCAGGCGTCGAGCACGTACATGCCGTCGTGCACGTCCAGCAAAGGCGCGGCCAGTTGCGCGGCAGCGTCCTGCACCGACGCCAGGCCATCGGTAAAGCCGGGTATTTGCGCGACCGGCGCGGGTTTGTCCAGGCGCACCGCGTCCGGGCCGACCTGGCGCGCGCCGATGCCTTGCGCGGTCAGCGTCTGCAAATAAGCAGCGACGGTGGTTTTGCGGCGATTGACGCGCAGGGTCAGCGGCGGCGGGGCATTACCGGCGCGCAGGATGTCTTGCCACTGGTCCGGATAGGCGGCCTTGAGCCGGTCGATCCACCAGGTCGGATAATTCCATGCACCGGCCGGCGTCTTTTCCACCTGCGGCAGCAAGGTCGCGCGTTCACGCAGGAAGCGGCGCAGGATGGCGTTGACTACGCCTTTGGCATGGCTCATCTCGGGATCGGCCGCGGCGGCCTCGACTGCCTGATTCACCACCGTGAAATCGTCGTAGGCGGGATTGGCTTGATCCAGCAGCAGGCTCAGCGCACAGGTCAGCAGACCGTGCAGCACCGCCGGTTGCGGCGGCTTGTTGGCCAGCAGGCTGAGCAGGCCGTCGGCCACGCCCAGTTTGCGCATGCTCAGATAGGACAGGTCCTGGATCGCGCCGCGCGCCTGCGGCGTTGCGGCGCCGTGCGAAAAGATGCGCGCCAGCGCCTGCGGCAGGGCGACGCCGTCGCGCACGCTGACGATCGCCTGTGCGGCGCCATGCAGGCCATGGGCCAGGGAATCTGTTTTTAAGGAAACTTGAGTCACGTTAATGCTTGTTAAGGGCTGGTTCGACGCCGAAGCCGACGCCTGTCAAAACGCCGCCGATTGCGCGGTCCGACCTGGCTTGCTCAATCCGGGCGTCCACGCGGAGCGTCAGTGTACCAGCGACCAAGGCCGCGCCGCTATTGCGGATGACCGGTGCGGCAACAAAAATCGGACTTTCACCTTGCAGCAAGGGCGGGATGGGTCTCACCGGCAGGATTTCGCCAATTCGGCTACAGTGTCTCCCTCTTTTCTGACCCGGAAGACCCGTCTCATGGAAACCGCTTCTGCAATACAGGGCAAGCAGCAGGACATCGCCGGCTGGATGATTACGCTGCTGGCTGCCGCTTGCGGCATCATCGTCGCCAATCTTTACTACGCGCAGCCGCTGATCGGCCCGATTGCGGCCGCCACCGGCATCTCGCCCGGCGCCGCCGGACTGATCGTCACGCTGGCGCAGGTCGGCTATGGGCTGGGTTTGCTGTTCATCGTCCCGGCCGGCGACCTGCTCGAAAACCGCAAGCTGGTCGTGAGCCTGATGGTGATCACCTGCATCGCCCTGGTCGGCGCCGCCTATGCGAACAACGCCACGCAATTTTTCCTGGCGGCGTTCATCATCGGCGTCAGTTCCGTCGGCGCTCAGGTGCTGGTGCCGTACGCCGCACACATGTCGCTGCCGGAAACGCGCGGGCGCGCCGTCGGCAATGTCATGAGCGGCTTGCTGATGGGGATACTGCTGGCGCGGCCCTTGGCTAGCCTGGTGGCGGATTTGCTGGGCTGGCACGCGATCTTCGGCTTGTCGGCGGTCGCCATCGCATTGCTGGCGCTGGTGTTGCTGCGCTATCTGCCGCAACGCCGGCCGCCGGCAGGCATGCACTATTTCGCCTTGCTGGCGTCGATGTGGCATCTGGTCAAAACGACGCCGGTCCTGCGCCGCCGTTCGATGTATCACGCGTTGGCGTTTGCCGCCTTCAGCCTGTTCTGGACGACCTCGCCGCTGTGGTTGGCAAGTCCTGCATTCAACATGTCGCAACAGGGCATTGCGCTGTTCGCCTTTGCCGGCGTGATTGGCGTGATCGCGGCGCCGATTGCCGGTCGGGTGGCCGACCGCGGCTGGAGCCGTCCGGCCACCGGCATCGCCATGCTGTCGATCGCCGTCGCATTCTTGCTGACGCATTTCTGGTCGGGCGGACGCGAATCGTCGCTGGCGGTCTTGCTGGCGGCGG
Source organism: Herbaspirillum sp. CF444 (assembly GCF_000282135.1). Classification (GTDB taxonomy): domain Bacteria; phylum Pseudomonadota; class Gammaproteobacteria; order Burkholderiales; family Burkholderiaceae_D; genus Herbaspirillum. The sequence continues at coordinate 9,195 of NZ_AKJW01000116.1, read as the reverse complement.
CGATTTTGCTCGACTTCGGCGTATCGGCCAATCTGGTGCTGAGCCAGCGCGCCATCTACGCGCTGGGCGGAGAAATCCGCAGCCGCCTCAACGGCTTGTTCATGGCGACGTTCTTCGGCGGCGGCGCGCTTGGATCGGCGCTGGGCGCCTGGATTTATGCCGAAGGCGGCTGGAGCGCCACGTCCTTGCTGGGTTTTGCGTTTCCGGCGATGGCGTTGCTGTATTACTTCACCGAGTTCCGGGCGACGGCCAGATAAGCCTTTTCGGAGGCCAAAAAGCAACACAGGAGCCGCAGCTCCTGTGTTCTCGCCAACTTCCCCGGGTTTGAAACCTCAAACGCCCCAGAGGATGTCGTAATTTCCCTTCTTTGCTTCACGCAACATGTCCAGCAGCGGGTAAGCGCGCGCCGAAAATGTTACCGGCTCGATTTTTTCGTGGCCGTGGTCGTCGCCGTTCTCGTTGTGATGCGCATGCACGTCGCGCTCCAGCGCTGCGACCGCTTCATGCGCCTTGCTGGAGTCGATTTGCTTTTCCAGCAGGGCGAGCGCTTCGCCGCTTTCGGCCGCGGTGATCACGCCGCGCGTGATGTCTTTGCGCAGCAGGTCGAGGATGGGCTTGGCATGCGATTCATACATGACAACATCGGCAGCAGCTTTTGATTTGAACGTAACCAGCATATTTCCTCAGGGTATTGATGTTAGTCAGAGCGTTTCCCTTGAACAGGTTCTTACGGATAACGCTTAATGCAATATTCGGTCTACAACTGTCTTATAGGATACCTCGTCACCGCCGCGCTTGTCATCTTCGCCTTGGAGGGGCGCCTCAGGCGGGCTTGAAGGAGGTGTAAAAGGTTTCGATGTTTTCCGGCGTCAGCGCTTTTTCGCCGCCGACGATCAGCACCTGGTAGATCCGCTTGTCCCTGGCCACCAGCCGCGCCATCAGCACGGCGGGCTGGCCGCGCGCCACGCCGGCGACCACCACGTCAAGCACCTGGCCGCCTTCCACTTTGCCCGGGATGGACGTGTCGCGCACCGTGCCGTCGATATTGTTGATCAGCGCGGTGCGCATCGATTCCAGCGCCTTGGGCGCCTGCGCGGCGTCGGTCAGTTCCGCCGCGCCGACGGCGAAGGTTACGCCGTCGATTTCGGCGGCGGTCATGGTCATCGTCACCGGCAGGCCGTTCAGGTCGATCTGGCGCGAGAACGAGGCCGGCTTGGCGGGCAACAGGACGGTGAACTGGATCTTGTCGCCATGCGCTTCGCGCCAGTTGTACTTGGGCGAGCACGCGGCCAGCAAGGCAAGGGCGCAGCCCGGGATAAGGAATCGGAGTGAACGCATGGGCAGGACTCAGGGTGTGGGTGACGCCGGCGCTTGCCGGGAAAAGGTGCGCACGCCGAACACCACGCCGATGCACAGGAAGGCGACGCCGGCCAGTATTTTCATGCCCGGCGCCGTGCCGCGCAAGAGGAAGGCGTACAGCAGCGCCGCCAGGGTTTCGAACACGATCAACTGCGCCACCAGTGCGGTGGGCAGCAACTGGCTGGCCTTGTTCCACAGCAGCGTGCCGATCCAGGACGCGGACAGGCCGATCAGCAGCATCATCAGAATGTAGACGCCCGGACGCGGCCCCAGCGGGAAGTCGTAAGCGTTGCCGGCGACATGGTTGTAGATGCCGTACAGGACGAAACCGGCCAGCGCCATCGGCAGCGTCGCCAGACCCTGCGCGGTGGCCCAGGTGATTGAGTTGATGCGCGGATGCGCGCGCAGGTAGCGTGAATTGACGATCGGATACCAGGTCCAGCCGGCAACGGCGCAGATCGCGACGATGCAGCCCAGCATGTAGTCCGTGGTCGAGCGGGTATTGCCGGTGTTGTTCCTGAGATGTTCAAGCTCGCTGCTGTTGACCAGCACCAGGCCCAGGCCCAGAATCGCCAGCGATGGCGCCAGACGGCTCCAGGCCACCGATTCCGATACATGTCCAGGACGCCAGTTGGCGCAGACCGAAATGACGATCGGCAAGGTGCCGATCAGCATGGTCGGCAGCGGCGCATCCGCCAGCTGGATTGAGGTGGCCAGCATGGCGTAGTACAACAGGTTGCCCACCAGCGAGAGCTTGAAGGCGACCTTCCAGTCCTCCCGGCTCAACGCGGCGATGCGCTTGCGGTCGAAGCAGGCCGGCACCAGCGCGATCAGGCCGAACGCGACATAGCGCCCCAGCGACAACACCACGCCGGGATAGTCGGCCAGCAACAAGGGCGTGACGAAAACCAGGCCCCACATCAGGCCGGCGCACAGGGCGCAGAGAATGCCAATCAGCATGGAAGACAATCAGAGAACATGAAAAACACGGGCATCATACGTGATCACGAAAATCAGAGTGGAGTATCGCGACGGCGCCAGTATCGCCGCTTACCGGCATTCGCGCTGGAACTGATCTTCCAGCCGCGCGCGCCGGCCATACCGGATCTGGCCCGTGGCGCTGTTGGATGAATTGACCTGCACGCCGGGAATGGATGAGGGCGGCGGGACAAAGCCGCCGTCGCGGCGCCGTTCCTGCGGATAGGTATTGTGCTGTGGTTCCGGTTCGCCATGCCGGGCGCGCTCGATGTCGGCGCGCAACTGGCGGCAGCGCGGGCTGAGTTCGGGTTCTTTCGTGCTGGTGTTTCCGGCATCTCTGGCGGCTTGATCGTCAAGGCTCTTTTGCACATCGGGCGGCAGCAGATTCATGGCCTTGCCGATATCGCGATCGCTGGCAATATTTTCGGCGCCGCAAGCGACTGCGCTGGTCAAAGCCAGCAAGAGGGAAACGACGGCGATGCGGACGTGTTTGTTCATGAGGGGGGACGCAGGTTTATTGTTCGCGCAAGGCGCGGCGGTATTGAATCGCTTCCGCGATGTGCGCCTTGCCGATGACCGGCGCCTGGGCCAGATCGGCGATGGTGCGGGCGACCTTCAGCACGCGATGATAGGCGCGTGCCGACCAGTTCAGGCGCGTCATGGCGGTGCGAAGCAAGTCTTCGCCGGCGGCGTCGGGTTTGCAGTGGGTGTCGATTTCGCTGGTCGACAAGAGATGGTTGCTCTTTTGCTGACGCTGTTGTTGCAGGTCGAAGCTGAGCGCCACGCGCCCGGCGATGCTGGCCGATGTCTCGCCATTGGCTTGCTGCAGCAGTTCCTCATGCGCGAGCGCGCCGACCTGGATTTGCATGTCGATGCGATCGAGCAGCGGTCCGGAAATTTTTCCCTGGTAACGTCCCACCTGATCCGGCGTGCAGCGGCATTGTTTCTCCGGATGGCCGAGAAATCCGCACGGACAGGGATTCATCGCGGCAATCAGTTGGAACCGCGCCGGGAAGTCCGCCTGCCGCGCCGCGCGTGAAATCGTGATGCGGCCGGACTCCAGCGGCTCGCGCAAGACTTCCAGCACCCTGCGATCGAATTCCGGCAGTTCGTCCAAAAACAAGACCCCGCGATGCGCCAGCGAAATTTCTCCCGGACGCGGGGTGCCGCCGCCGCCCACCAGCGCCACGCCGGAAGCGGTATGGTGCGGCGAGCGATAGGGACGGGTTTTCCATCGCGCAGACGAGAAGCCGCCCGTCAGCGATTGCACCGCGGCGGACTCCAGCGCTTCGTCGTCGGTCATCGGCGGCAGGATGCCGGGGAAACGGGCCGCCAGCATGGACTTGCCGGTTCCCGGCGGACCGACCAGCAGGACGCTGTGCCCGCCCGCTGCCGCCACCTCCAGCGCGCGCTTGGCTTGCAACTGGCCCTTGACGTCGGAAAAATCGAGATAGGCCGGCGCGCCGGGGGGCTGCACGGAAGGGCGATGCCGGCTCAGTTTCGCATCCGGGTCATGGCCGGCAAAATGGGCGCACACCTGCAGCAGCGAGTCGGCGGGAAAGATCGTCGCATCGGTGACCAATGCAGCCTCGTCGGCGTTCTCGCGCGGCAGGATGAAGGTGCGTGGGCAACCGTCGCTGTGGTTCGATTTGTGCATGGCGTAGGTCATCGCCAGCGCGCCGCGAATCGGACGCAGGTCGCCGGACAAGGACAGCTCGCCGGCGAATTCGTAGCCGTCGAGCGCATCGCCCGGCATCTGGCCCGATGCCGCCAGGATGCCCAGCGCGATCGGCAGATCGAAGCGGCCGGATTCCTTGGGTAAATCGGCGGGAGCCAGGTTGACGGTGATTCTCTTGGCGGGGAATTCAAAGCGCGCGTTCTGCAATGCCGCGCGCACGCGATCCTTGGATTCCTTGACCTCGGTTTCGGGGAGACCGACGATGGTGAAGGAGGGCAAGCCGTTGGCCAGATGTACTTCCACCGTGACTTGCGGCGCTTCCATGCCCGCCAGCGCACGGCTCTTCAATACGGCAAGACTCATGCAGCCGGCGCCTCAGACCGCTTTCTGGCGTGCTTCCAGTTCCGCCACGCGCGCTTCCAGTTCATCCAGCTTGGCGCGCGTCTTGGCCAGCACCTGCGCCTGGATATCGAACTCTTCGCGGGTCACCAGGTCGAGCTTGGAAAAGCCCTGGCTCAGCATCGCCTTGACGTTTTTTTCGATGTCTTTGGCGGGAGAATTTTCGATGGCTTTGTTGATTTTGGATTGAAGATCTTCGAAAAATTGTGGCTTGTCCATGATGGGTTCCTTTAGGGGTAATGACACTTCGACAAGTGTAGCGCTTTCGTTGTGCCGAGGGAAAACAAAAAGAGAAAAGCGCCCGCTCCTGCTTGGTGTGAATCAGGCGGGCACAGTTCAATGCAATGCGCGGATATTGTCGGGAGCAAGCTCAGCGCAACCGGGGTTCAGCGCTTAGCAGGGGAGGCAGTTCGGTCTTCAGGAAATCGACGAAAGTACGCACGGCCGGCGCGAGGCCGCGTCGCGACGGGAACAGCACCACCAGATGCCCCGCCTTCGGACGCCATGCGGGCAGTACGAGGTTGAGCGTACGGGCTTCCAGTGCGTCGATGCAGAGATAGAACGGCAGCGCCGCGACTCCCATCCCTGCCATGACGGTCTCTTTCAGGATGGACAGATTGTCGCTTTGCAGGCGCAGTTTTTTGATCGGGATGTCGCGCCGCGCATTGTCGCCATCGCAAAGCTCCCAGGCGATCTCCGTGCCGTTCATCGGCGCATACAGCAGGGCGTCGGCTTGCGCGAGCGCTTCAAGGGTGTCGATCCGGCCGTTTTGCGCGAGATAGATCGGGCTTGCCGCCAGCACCCAGCGCGTCGTGCAGAGATTGGCCTTGACCAGGCTGGACGATTCCATCTCGGCGTTGACGCCGCGCACGACGACGTCGATGTTCTCTTCGATCAGATCGACGCGGCGGTTGGCAGCCTGGATGATCAGACGGATTTTCGGATACTTCAGCATGAAACCCGGCAGCAGGCGCGCCAGTACGAGGTCGGCGATCGCCACCGGCAAGCTGGCGCGGACCGTGCCGGCCGGTTCTGCCTGGCGTTGGCGCACGGCGGCTTCTCCGGCCATCGCTTCGGCCACCATCGCGGCACAGTGCACGTACAGCTCTTGCCCGGCGTCGGTCAGGCTCAGGCTGCGCGATGTCCGTTGCAGCAGGCGCGTGTCCAGCGTCGCTTCCAATTGGGAAATACGGCGGGAAATGCTCGATTTCGGCATGTCCAGCGCATCGCCGGCGGCGGTGAAACTGCGGCGTTCGACCACTTGGGTGAAGAGATAGAGATCATTCAAATCAACGGACAGCAGGTTCATCAGAAATCCTGTTTTTGAACGTTCCGTGGGTGGAACGATAGGTTATGGATTTGCGTATTTTTCTTTCAACGTGGCCTGGCTAGGATGGTCGCACATGAAGAAGCGCCGTGTCGGATACCGGGCTTCTGTAGCGAGATGTCTACGCGGCGTCGCTTCTTCATCAGTCGCTGTCAACTCTATCCGCAATTCATTTCTCCGAGGGGAACCGCATGAAGAATCAACGAAAAATCACCCATATTCTGGCCGCAGCAGTTTTTTCCGCATTTGCCATGGCGTCGGCCAGTTCCGCAATCGCCGCCGACGCCGCGACTCCGGTTGCGGCGGTCAAGGCGTCGAACCTGTCTCTGCTGTCGCGCGACAATACCGTTCTGGTGCTGGTCGATCATCAGGTGGGGCTGTTCACCGGCGTGCGCGACATCCCGGTAGCGGACCTCAAGCACAATGTGGTGGCGCTGGCCAAGGCCGCCAAACTCATGGGTATTCCCGTGGTGATGACCGCCACCATGCCGGATGGCATGTGGGGGCCGACCATTCCCGAACTGACCGCGGTGCTGCCCGACGTGCCGGTCATCAGCCGCACCGTCATCAACGCCTGGGACGATCCAAAGGTACGCGAAGCGATCAAGAAGACCGGCCGCAAGCAAATTCTGATCGCCGGCGTTTCGCTGGAAGTGTGTGCCGCATTCCCCGCGCTGTCGGCGACGGCTGCCGGCTACGATGCCCGCGTCGTGCTGGATGCTTCCGGCACCTTCAACGAAGCCAAGCGTGTTGCCGGCCTGCAGCGGCTGACGGTGGCAGGCGTGCCGGTGACGGACTATGCCTCCGCCGGCGTCGAATTGCTGCGTGACAACGCCGATCCGAAAGCGCACGACGTCTACACCGCGCTGGACATCCCGTTTGCCACCCTGGTCTGGCAAGTGACCAATGCCGTTTCCAGGCAAAAATAAATTCCTCTAAAGGGAGACGCCGAGCATGACTGCCGAACTGCATTTTTCACCCGTCGTCGAAGCCGCGCCTTTTGCCATCGGCGCGAGTTTCGAGGCGCGGCAAATAGCCGAGCAGGCCTTCGGCGGTCTGATCGACCCGGTCGTCATGGTCGATCACTTCCACATGAGTGCGCCGACTTTCGCGCCGCACCCGCACGCCGGCATGTCCGCCGTCACCTATATGTTCGAAGATTCGGTCGGACATCATATGAACTACGACTCGATCGGCAACAACGGTCCGATCAAGCCGGGCGCCCTGCATTGGCTGGTGGCCGGGCGCGGCGTGGTGCACACCGAGCAACCCGAAGGGGCGGGGCTGCACATCCACGCGCTGCAGATATTCGTCAATTTGCCCGCCGCTAGGAAATATATCGAACCGCATGCCGTGCATGTCGAGGCGGAAGATATGCCGGAATTTTACGCACCGGGGGTGCGGGTGCGCGTGGTGAGCGGTGAAACCCACAACCTGCGATCGCCGGCGGTGTTGCCGGAGCCGTTTACATTACTGGACGGTTTTCTGGCCGAAGGCGCGTCGTTCGCATATGCGCTGCCCCCGGGCTGGCATGCCCTGGTTTATACCGTCAAAGGCGGTGTGGAGATTGACGACGTGCAGCCGCTCATCGTGCCGGAAGGGCGTGCCGTGGGTATTGGCGGCGCCGGGGCCGTATCGCTGCAGGCGCCCAAAGCCGCGCACTTCGTCCTGCTGGCGGGGCGGGCGCTGAAAGAGCCCTTGGTGAAGCATGGTCCGTTCGTCATGAACAGCGGTGCACAGATTGAAGAACGCATCCGTGCCTATCAACAGGGGCAATTCGGCCGGCTGGAAGGTTTTCCGGGCGCGAGCGCTGAAAGATAGCGATAAGACAGCAAGCGCCAGGTGCTTGCACCATAAAAAACATGAAATTCCCCATGGGAAATGTTGTGGCAAAATTGTTGTGCACTATTGTTGTGCATTGATGTTTGTGTTCAACTTTGATGCACCGTTTTTGGGAAAAAAAGAAAAAATGCCGAATTGGAATGTTGATTTGCGCTAAAAAAAGGAAGGCAAACCGGTCAAAAAGGGGTGGCATGGCTCCTGCTATACAAGTTATGCAGAAATGAATAATTTGTTGTTTAACAGAAACCTAGAGGGACGCCATGAAAAAACTGATTCTTGCAGCAGCAGTCGCAGCATCGTTTGTATCGAGCTTCGCGCATGCCGAGGACGCACCCAAGCCGGATAATGAATTCACTTTCAACGCGGCCGTCGTCAGCGACTACCGCTATCGCGGCCTGACACAAACACGCTTCGACCCTGCATTGCAAGTTGGAGCCGACTACACGAACAACCCGACCGGTCTGTATGTCGGTACATGGATGACCAACATCAAATGGATCAAGGATGCCGGCACGCTGACCGGCACCAACACCAAGGGCAATATCGAGTGGGATATCTATGGCGGCAAGCGCGGCGATATCGGCGGCGGTTTCACCTATGACGTCGGCGGCCTGTACTACTACTACCCGGGCAACACGCTGTCCAACAGCGGCGTCAAGAACGCCAACACATTCGAGCTCTATGGCCAGGTCGGTTACGGTCCTGCTTATTTCAAGTATTCGCAATCGCTGACCAACCTGTTCGGCAACGTCGACAGCAAGTACAGCCAGTACTTCGATCTGGGCGCCAACATCGATACTTGGTACGGTACGGTGCTGGGCTTGCACCTTGGTCGCCAGAACGTCAAGGGCAGCAATGCCGGCGTCTCCAACGGTCAATATAGCTACACCGACTGGAAAATCGGCCTGAGCAAAACGTTCGACGATCTGGCAGGTATCACATTGGGTGTTGCCTACCTCGGCACCAACCTGAAGAACGGCGTGCAAACGACGCCTGTTCAAAATGGCGCCAAGAACGTCGGCAAGAGCGGTTTCGTGGTTTCCCTTAGCAAAACTTTCTAATTGAGGTCGGTATGAAACTGATTACAGCGATCATCAAACCATTCAAACTCGACGAGGTTCGTGAAGCCTTGTCGGCAATCGGCGTACAAGGCATCACCGTGACGGAAGTCAAGGGTTTTGGCCGCCAAAAAGGCCACACCGAGCTGTATCGCGGTGCGGAATATGTCGTGGACTTCTTGCCGAAGACCAAGATCGAAGCCGCAGTCGACGATTCCATCGTCGAGCGCGCGCTGGAAGCCATCGAGGCTGCAGCACGCACAGGCAAAATCGGCGACGGCAAGATCTTCGTGCAAGATCTGCTGGACGTTATCCGCATCCGTACCGGCGAAACCGGCAAAGACGCTCTTTAAGGGGGAACAGTAATGAGTATCAAAAAAATGTTGTCAAGTGCGCTGGCAATCGGCACTTTGTTGTTGGCAGTAGGTTTTGCCGCTCCGGCGCAAGCGCAGGATGCGCCTAAGCCGGAAGCTGCCGCCGCAGCTGCTGCTCCGGCAGCACCAGCTGCCGCTGAAGCACCGAAAGCAGCTGCACCGGCAGCAGCTCCGGCCGCC
>NZ_AKJW01000115.1 GCF_000282135.1 Herbaspirillum sp. CF444 | reverse complement strand
GGCAGCAGCTCCGGCAGCCGCTGCTGCAGCACCCGCTGCCGCCGCAACGGCATCTGTTCCTGTGCCGGCCGCACCTGCTGCAGCGCCTGCGGCTTCGGGCGGCCTGCAAGATATCCTCGTTCCCGATATCGGCGATTTCGCTGAAGTCGAAGTCATCGAGTTGCTGGTCAAGGTCGGCGACACCGTCAAGGTCGAACAGTCGCTGCTGACCGTCGAATCCGACAAGGCCAGCATGGAAATCCCGTCGAGCCATGCCGGCGTGATCAAGGAGCTGAAAGTCAAGATCGGCGACAAGGTTGCCAAGGGTTCGCTGGTTGCCGTGGTGGAAGCCACCGGCGGCGCGGCTGCTCCAGCACCTGCTGCCACGGCTCCTGCAGCAACGCCTGCACCGGCTTCGGCTCCGGCTCCGGCATCTGCGCCTGCTGCCGCTGCTCCGGCAATGGCAGTCGCCGCCGTTACGCCGGGTTCCGCCAACAAGTCGCACGCTTCGCCATCGGTGCGTAAATTCGCCCGTGAACTCGGCGTCGACCTGACCCGCGTGGTCGGCACGGGGCCGAAGAATCGCATCCTGCAGGAAGACATCCAGAAGTTCGTCAAGGCGGCACTGGCCGGCGGCGCAGGCACGGCAGCCAGCGCACCTGCCAAGAACGGCAGCGGTGCAGGCCTGGACCTGTTGCCATGGCCGTCGCTGGACTTCAGCAAGTTCGGCGCCACCGAGTTGCTGCCGCTGTCGCGCATCAAGAAGATCAGCGGTCCGAACCTGCATCGCAACTGGGTCATGATCCCGCACGTCACGCAATTCGACGAAGCCGACGTGACCGAGCTGGAAGAATTCCGCAAGTCGTCCAACGACGCTTACGCCAAGGCAAAATCGCCGGTCAAGCTGACCATGCTGGCGTTCGTGATCAAGGCCAGCGTTGCGGCGCTGAAGAAATTCCCTGCGTTCAATTCCTCGCTGGATGCCAAGGGCGAAAACCTGATCCTGAAGCAGTACTACAACATCGGTTTTGCGGCCGATACACCGAACGGTCTGGTGGTGCCTGTGATCAAGAACGCCGATCAAAAGACCATCGGTCAGATCGCTATCGAAATGGGCGATCTGTCGGCGCAAGCACGCGACGGCAAGCTCAAGCCTGCCGACATGCAAGGCGCGACCTTCACCATTTCGTCGCTGGGCGGCATTGGCGGCACGGCCTTCACGCCGATCATCAATGCACCTGAAGTGGCGATCCTGGGCTTGTCCAAGTCGATCATCAAACCAGTCTGGGACGGCAAGCAATTCGTGCCGCGCCTGATGCTGCCGACCTCGCTGTCCTACGACCACCGCGTGGTCGACGGCGCGATGGGCGCGCGCTTCTCGGCCTATCTGGCTGAGGTGCTGGGCGATCTGCGCAAGTCGTTGCTGTAGGAAGCTGCTCATGACCCCTGCCAAGACCGTGCAAGCACCATTTCAGGCGATCTGCGGCGTTGCAAAGCCTCGCCGGGCCACCAGCCCGGCTGCGTTTTGCGCCTTGCATCTCATCCTGAACTGGCACTCGCACGGCCTCGTCGGGAATCATGAGCAACTTCAGGCCGCCTAGAAAAGTTGATGCGTTACCTCTGAGGCAGCGCATAGCGAACAACAGAATTTACGGAGTAAAGACATGAGTCTGAGCGAAGTCAAAGTCCCCGATATCGGCGATTTCAAAGAAGTGGAAGTGATCGAATTGCTGGTCAAGGTCGGCGACACCATCAAGGTCGAGCAATCGCTGATCACCGTCGAATCCGACAAGGCCAGCATGGAAATCCCATCCAGTACGGCTGGCGTGGTGAAAGAATTGAAAGTCAAGGTAGGCGACAAGGTTGCCGAAGGTTCCGTCCTGCTGCTGGTGGAAGCCAGCGGTGATGCGGCGGCCGCACCTGCTCCGGTAGCGGCGCCCGCAGCTGCACCTGCCGCGGCAGCGCCTGCGCCAGCCGCCGCTCCCGCAGCAGCAGCCCCGGCCCCGGTCGCCGCCAGCTTCGGCGGTTCGGCCGACATCGAATGCGACATGATGGTCCTCGGCGCAGGTCCCGGCGGTTATTCCGCCGCGTTCCGCGCCGCCGACCTGGGTATGAACACGGTGCTGGTCGAACGTTATTCGACGCTCGGCGGCGTCTGCCTGAATGTCGGTTGCATTCCATCGAAGGCGCTGCTGCACGTCGCAGCCGTCATCGATGAAACTGCCGCGATGGCGTCGCACGGCGTCACCTTCGCCAAGCCGGAAATCGACATCGACAAGCTGCGCGCCTACAAGGAAAAAGTCATCGGCACCATGACCGGCGGCCTGGCAGGCATGGCCAAGGCGCGCAAGGTCAACGTGGTGCAGGGCGTAGGCCAGTTCGTCGGCGCCAACCACATCGAAGTGACCGCAGCCGACGGCAGCAAGAAGACCGTCAAGTTCAAGCAAGCCATCATCGCCGCCGGTTCGTCGGTGGTGAACCTGCCGTTTGTCCAAGGTAAAGAAAAAGCGGACCCGCGCATCGTCGACTCAACCGGCGCGCTGGAATTGCGCCAGGTGCCGAAACGCATGCTGGTCATCGGCGGCGGCATCATCGGTCTGGAAATGGCGACCGTGTACTCCACGCTGGGCGCCCGCATCGACGTCGTCGAAATGATGGATGGCCTGATGCAGGGCGCGGACCGCGACATGGTCAAGGTCTGGCAGAAGTTCAACGAAAAGCGTTTCGACAACGTCATGCTCAAGACCAAGACGGTCGCAGTCGAAGCGTTGAAGGAAGGCATCAAGGTCAGCTTCGAAGCAGCGGAAGCGGGCGCCAAGGCGCCGGATCCGCAAGTCTACGATCTGGTGCTGGTGGCCGTCGGCCGCAGCCCGAACGGCAAGAAGATCGCCGCCGACAAGGCCGGCGTGACCGTGACCGATCGCGGCTTCATCCCGGTCGACAGCCAGATGCGTACCAACGTGCCGCACATCTTCGCGATTGGTGATCTGGTCGGTCAGCCGATGCTGGCGCACAAGGCCGTGCACGAAGCGCACGTTGCTGCGGAAGCCGCAGCAGGCGAGAAGAGCCACTTCGACGCCAGCGTCATTCCTTCGGTGGCCTACACCGATCCGGAAGTGGCATGGGTCGGCATTACCGAAGACGAAGCCAAGGCCAAGGGCATCAAGCTGGAGAAGGGGCACTTCCCGTGGGCCGCTTCCGGTCGTGCCGTTGCCAACGGCCGTTCGGAAGGTTTCACCAAACTGCTGTTCGACGCTGAGACGCATCGCATCGTCGGCGGTGGCATCGTCGGCACGCATGCCGGCGACATGATCGGTGAAATCGCCCTGGCCATCGAGATGGGCGCGGACGCCGTCGACATCGGCAAGACCATCCATCCTCACCCGACGCTGGGCGAATCGATCGGCATGGCGGCGGAAGTCTACAAGGGCGTCTGCACCGACTTGCCGCCGATGCGCAAGAAATAAGCACGGTACGTTTCCTCATACCTGTCGTTCCTGCGAAAACAGGAATCCAGCGGCTTACCGTGAAGTATCAGCGGGAGGGTACGACACTGGGTCCCAGCGTTCGCTGGGACGACAGACTGAATGAGTTGACGTGCTTGGCGACAGAAAAGAAAAACGGCTGACATCGCAAGATGCCAGCCGTTTTTTATTGCAGATACGGTTTCAGAATCAACCGTTGACGATGCGCATTCCTTCTTCGGTGTAACGCGGGCCGGCAGCCGCATCGGCAGGGAACAGCCGGTTCAGTTCTTCCAGATGCACCGCCGTCAACGTCACCGCCAGCGCGCCGCTGTTTTCTTCCAGATACTTGCGACGCTTGGTGCCTGGAATCGGCACGATATGATCGCCTTGCGCCAGCACCCACGCCAATGCCAGTTGCGACGGCGAGCATTCATAGCGCGTTGCCAGTTCTTTTACCTTCTCCACCAGCAGTAGATTTTTCGCAAAGTTCTCGCCCTGGAAGCGCGGATTGTGACGACGATAATCGTCCGCGTCGAACTGATCCGGACGTGTAATCGCACCGGTCAGGAAGCCGCGTCCCAGCGGGCTGTACGGCACGAAACCGATGCCCAGCTTGTTGCACGTCGCCAGCACGTCTTGCTCCGGGTCGCGCGTCCACAGCGAGTATTCGCTTTGCAGCGCGGTGATCTTGTGGACCTTGCTGGCGCGCTCCAGCGTTTGCGACGATGCTTCCGACAAGCCGATGTGGCGGATCTTGCCGGCTTTGACCAGATCGGCCAGCGCGCCCACGGTCTCTTCGATCGGCGTGCTCTGATCGATGCGATGCTGGTAGTACAGATCGATGGTCTCGACGCCCAGGCGTTTCAGGCTGCCTTCGACCGACGTGCGGATGTAGTCGGGTTTGCCGTTGACGCCGCGTGCCGCCGGGTTGGCCGGATCGCGCACGATGCCGAACTTGGTCGCGATGAAGACCTGGTCGCGCTTGCCCTTGATGGCCTTGGCGATCAGTTCCTCGTTGATGTAAGGACCGTACATGTCGGCGGTATCGAGAAAGCAGATGCCGAGTTCCAATGCGCGGTGGATGGTGGCGATGGATTCGGCATCGTCGCGGTTCGAATAGAAATCGCTCATGCCCATGCAGCCGAGGCCGATGGACGAGACGGTCGGGCCGTCAGCGCCGAGTTTGCGGGTGCCGACTTGCGTTGCCGGTTTTGCGTGTGGAGTTGTTGCGTTTGTTGCTGTCGTTACTGTGTTCATTGGAAGCGTCCTCGATAGATTGCTGGTGAGTGACGACGACCGCCGGCAGTGCAGCCTCCAGGTCTTCATACATGTTCACTTTCATATGAAGCACGGCCAGGTTGCTTTGCAGTTCGGCGATCGTCTCTTCCACGGTGCGGGCATGCTGTTGCAGCAATGCCTTCCGTGCAGACACACTTTGCGCCGTGTTGCCGGCGCGACGCAGCTCCGCATAGCGCAGCATGTCGCGGATCGGCAGACCGGTCGAACGCAGCTTCAGCAAGAATCCGATCCAGGTCAGATCTTCTTCGCGGAACAGGCGGTGCGTATTGTCCTGGCGCGCGATCGGATCGAGCAGGCCGATCTTTTCGTAATAGCGCAGGGTATGCACCGACAATCCGGTCTTTGCGGCAGCTTGTTGTATGGTCAGGGAAGTGGTCATGTGGGGCAGTCTAGAAGTTGGAGTGCGCTCTAAGTCAAGGGGGATTATGCGCTTTTTTCTGACGGCTTGTCAGGATGCGGGTTGCCAATCGGGACCACGCCAGCAAACTTTTGGCAGCTATGCAAAGATAGCGTTTTTCGCGAGAAGACCTCGACACTGCCGTGCGGTAAGCGACCGGCAGCGCATGCGGTTTTCTCAGTTTGCAATGCTCAGGAGAAGAGTGAATGAGTCACCAATTTGATCCCGCCCCCATCGCCGCAAAATTCGGCATCCCCGCCGCCGATCTCGGCATCGAACTGATCGTCCACGCGCTGGACGGCGTTGAGTACGAAAGCGTCCTGCTGTTCAACAAGAAGAGCACGGCGCCGGTTGCCGGCGTACTGTCGATTCCCAATTTCTTCGGCGTCAGCCAGAAGGCATTGGAAGTCGCCGCCACCACCATCGGACTGAACCAGGCGATTCTGGTCGGCGACGTCTACGGCAAGACCGTGCGTCCGGCCAATGGCGACGAAGCCATGGCAGCCATCATTCCGCTGAAGAAAGATCGCGCCGAATTGCGCAAGCGCATGAATGCCGTGCTGGAAGCGCTCAAGGGCCAGGACAAGGTCAAGCTGAGCGGCAAGCTCGGCGTTTGCGGCTTCTGCTTCGGCGGTACCGCAGCGTTGGAACTGGCGCGCTCCGGTGCTGCCGTGAATGCGTTTGTATCGCTGCATGGCGCACTGGATACGCCGAATTCCAAGGATGCAGAAAACGTCAAGGGCGCCATCCTGGTGCTGCACGGCGTGCAGGATCCATCGGTGCCGCGCGACATGGTCAACGCCTTCATCGACGAAGTCAGCGCCGCCAAGCTGGACTGGCAACTGATCAACTACGGCCAGGCCGGTCATTCGTTCACCGATCCGGACGCCAGCAACCCGGGCTTCTTCTATCACAAGCAAACCGCTGAACGTGCAGCAGTGGCCTTGAAGAACTTCTTCGCGGAAAAGCTCGCCTGATTCAATTCGGAAGGGCAATGAAAAACGGCCGGCATCGCAAGACGCCGGCCGTTTTCTTTTGAGCGGAAAAATTTACTCCTTGACCGCTCCGGTCATGCCCGACACGTAATATTCCACGAAGAAGGAATACACCACCGCCACCGGCAGCGAGCCCAGCAGCGCCCCTGCCATCAGCGCCCCCCAGTGATAGACGTCGCCGTCGACCAGCTCGGTCACGATACCCACCGGCACCGTCTTCACTTCGGATGACGAGATGAAGGTCAGCGCATAGATGAACTCGTTCCACGACAGAGTGAAGGCGAAGATGCCGGCCGAGATCAATCCGGGCACCGCCAGCGGCAGGATGATCTTGACCAGGATTTCCCAACGCGTGGCGCCGTCGATCAGCGCGCATTCTTCCAGCTCATACGGAATCGAGCGGAAGTAGCCCATCAGCAGCCAGGTGCAGAACGGAATCAGGAAGGTCGGATACGTGAGGATCAGCGCCCAGCGCGTATCGAACAGACCCAGCTTGAACACGATCGCCGCCAGCGGAATGAACAGGATAGACGGCGGGATCAGGTACGCCAGGAAGATGCCCAGGCCGACCTGCTTGGAACCCTGGAAGCGCAGGCGTTCGATGGCATAGGCGGCGAACACGCTGGCCGCCAGCGAGGCGAAGGTCGACACCACCGACACGATCACGGTGTTGAGCAGCCACGCCGGATACTGGGTTTCGAACAGCAGTTTCTTGAAGTGGGCCAGCGTCGGCGCCACCACCCAGAACGGATTGCCGGTCTGGCGCAGCAGTTCGTTATCCGGTTTGAAAGCCGTGATCACCATCCAGTAGAACGGAAACAGCAGCACGAACACGAAGATGCCCAGCGGGATATATGTCGTGATCCAGCGGCGCGGCATCGATTGCAGGAAATCCATGCCCTGCGTTTCTTGCTGCAGGTCTTTTGACTTCTTGCTCATTTGTCACCTCCTTGTTGCCAGCCGCGACGTTGCAGGCCGAAGTACGAAAACATGATGGCTGCGAGCAGGAAAGGAATCATGTAGGTTGCCAGTGCCGCGCCTTCACCCAGCGAGCCGCCGGGGATTGCCCGTTGGAACGACAGCGTCGCCATCAGGTGCGTGGCATTCAGCGGACCGCCGCGCGTGAGCACGTAGATCAACTGGAAGTCGGTGAAGGTAAACAGCACCGAGAAGGTCATCACCACCGCGATGATCGGCGTCAGCAAGGGCAGCGTGACGTAGCGGAACTGCTGCCACGGCTTGGCGCCGTCAATCGCGGCGGCTTCATACAGCGAAGGCGAGATGGTTTGCAGGCCGGCCAGCAGCGAGATCGCGACGAAGGGAATGCCGCGCCAGACGTTGGCGATCACGGTGGAAATCCGCGCCAGCCACGGCTCGCCAAGGAAATCGATGTAGTGATCGATCAGGCCCATCTTCATCAGCGACCAGCTGATGACGGAGAACTGCGAATCGTACATCCACCAGAACGCCAGCGCCGACAATGCGGTAGGGACGATCCATGGCAACAGCACGATGGCGCGGAAGAATGACTTGATCGGCAGATTCTTGTTGAGCAGGATCGCCAACCACAGACCGAGCACGAACTTCAGGATGCTGGCGGTGATGGTGTAGAACAGCGTGTTGAACAGCGACAGCTGCGCCAGCGAATCGCCGAGCAGGAAGGAATAATTGTCCAGCCCGATGAAGCTGCCTTCGCCACCGATCTTGGTATCGGTAAAGCCAAGCCAGACTCCCAGTCCGAGCGGGTAAGTCAGAAACACGACAAGCAGTAATACGGCGGGCGCCATGAACAGCATGCCCAGCACATTACGGTTGTTCAGCAGTCGGGATAACATAAGCAGACCTCGGTAAGCGTGATGACTGCGTTCGCATGGCGATGGCCGGTGCGAACGCATGTTTTGCTCCATGCATCGCCTGCATTGGCTTCAGCAATTACAAGAAGCCGATGCAAACGAAAGCAGGTTGTTACGCCTTGTAGAAACGCTTGGCGCGCTCCGCCGCACGGTCGATGGCCTGCTGCACGGTCTTCGATCCGCTGGCGGCTTCCGCCACCATGTCGACCACCACGTAGTCGGCCATACACGCGGCCGATGCTTGTCCCAGCGGACCTTCGTGGCCGTGGTCGATCATCAGAGCGGCCGAATCGCGATACACGGTGGCCTTCGGATCCGAGGTCCAGATGGAGTTCTTTTCGTAGGCCTTGAGCGACTGGCTGACGTAACCGATGGAGGCTTCCATCCATGGGTTGTACTGCTCAGGCTCGAACATGAACTGGACGAAAGCCTTGGCCGCGTTCGGGAACTTGGTGTGCTTGAAGATCATCATCTGCGTGATCTGCATCAGTTCGGTCGGCTTGCCGGCGGGGCCGATCGGGAAGTGGGCGTGTTGCGTGTCCTTCGCCATTTCCTGCAGCTTCGGATCGGGAGAGTTCTTGGCTGCGTAATACACCGAGATGCCGTTGGCGGTCAGGCTGATCTGGCCGTCGAGATAGGCTTTGTTGTTCGACGGATCCTGCCATGACAGCGTGCCGGGAATGAAGGTCGGATACAGTTGCTTGGCGTATTCCAGCGCGGCCCTGGTTTCCGGTGAATTGATGACGACCGCGCCTTTCTTGTCGACCAGTTTGCCGCCATGGGCCCACAGCAGCCAGTGCGCCCAGTTGTTGGCGTCGCCGACGGCCTTGCCGAGCGCAAAACCGGCTGGCGTGTTCTTGGCTTTCAAGGCCTGGCACAGTTTGAGGAAACCGGCCGTGTCTTTCGGGATGCCGTCGAATCCGGCGGCCTTGATCTGGCTCTCGCGATAGACGATGGCGTTGCCGACCACGCCGAACGGCAGGGCTATCCATTTGCCGTCCTTGGTGCCGTATTTGCGACAGACGTCGTACCAGCCGCCAAGGCGGCTGCCCAGCGAAGTCGCCAGGTCGGTCAGGTCGATCAGCTTGGTCGGATATTGTTGCGGGTCGTCGAACCAGCTCATCACGATGTCCGGCCCGGAGCCGACGTTGGCGGCAACCGCGGCCTTGGGACGCAGGTCTTCCCAGCCTTCGCTGTCGGTACGCACGGCGACGCCGGTTTTCTCGGTGAATTTCTTCACGTTCGCATTCCACAGGTCTTCGTCGCCCTGGACGAAGCGCTTCCAGCGCAATACGCGCAGCGTCGCGCCTTTCTCGATGTCGAACTTCAGGCCGGCGCCGGTGGCGGCAGGCGCCGCCGGTGCGGCAAATGCATTGGTGGTGGCTACTGTCGAGGCCGCAGCGACGGATGCGCTCGCAGCCAAAAAGTCACGTCTGGTCAGCTTGGTCATGTCTCCTACTCCTTCTCTTCTGATGAAAGTGAATGGGTCCGCTCTGTTGCGTTGTTATTTTTACTTGCTGTAGTACAGATTGTGTTACGGGGACTGCTTTGAAAAAGACGAATCAAACTTGAACTCAGCCGCGCGCCAGCGTCTTGCCGCTGTCGGCATCGAACAGATGCGTGCTGCCGTGTTCCGGCACCAGGTTGATCGTGTCGCCGGCGCCGAAGTTATGGCGTTCGCGGAAGATCGAGGTCAGGCTGGTGTCGTTGAAGCGCGCATAGACCTCGGTGTCGGCGCCGGTCGGTTCGACCACGACCACCTTGGTGCTCATGCCGCTGCCGGCAGGACCGATGCTGAGATGTTCCGGACGCACGCCGTAGATCACGCGCTGGCCGTCGACGCCATCGAGACCGCGATGGGCATAGGGAGCAGGCAGGCGCGTGCCGTCGGCGAATTCGACTTCGGCCTTGTCGGCATCACCGTTATTTCTGCGCAGCGTGGCGGGGATGAAATTCATCGCCGGCGAGCCGATGAAACCGGCCACGAAAATGTTGGCAGGGCGGTCGTACAGTTCGAGCGGACGGCCACGTTGCTCCACCAGGCCGTCGCGCATGACGACGATCTGGTCGGCCATGGTCATCGCTTCGATCTGGTCGTGGGTGACGTAGACCGAGGTGGTTTTCAGGCGCTGATGCAGTTCCTTGATCTCGGTGCGCATCTGCACGCGCAGCTTGGCGTCGAGGTTGGACAGCGGTTCATCGAACAGGAAGACTTGCGGATCGCGCACGATCGCGCGGCCCATCGCCACGCGCTGGCGTTGACCGCCGGAGAGCTGGCGCGGATAGCGTTCCAGCAGATTGGTCAGGCCGAGGATTTCGGCGGCCTTCTTGACCTGTTGCTGGATGAAGGATTTTTCTTTCTTTGCCAGCATCAGCGAGAACGCCATGTTGTCGTTGACCGTCATGTGCGGATACAGCGCGTAGTTCTGGAACACCATGGCGATGTCGCGGTCCTTGGGCTGGACGTTGTTGACCACGGTGCCGCCGATGGAGATCTCGCCTTCGGTGATTTCCTCGAGGCCCGCCAGCATGCGCAAGAGCGTCGACTTGCCGCAGCCGGAAGGGCCGACCAGCACGGCGAACTGGCCGTCCTCGATTTCAATGTCGACGCCGCGAATAACCTGGGTGCTGCCGAATTGTTTTTTGATGCCGCGAATCTGAACTGATGCCATGCCTTGCTCCTCGTCTCTATATCTCGTTTTTTGTGTCTGCTTATGTTTGCAATGAGCCCCTTCTTGGAGGGCTCCCGCACATTTAATTCTGAACCATGCGCCGTTTTGATTTTTATGGTTTTCGGCGACATTGAGAGATACAACCATGACCGCTCACTCTCGTTGCCGATTGTTGCCAATTCAGCAGCGTGGCGATAGTGAACGTTTTTACATCATCAGCGAGTCATACCTCTCGTTGTCTGGTGCTGCGAGATCGGCTTTAAGTCTGTTGCGCTTGCTGCATTCCTGCATCCAGCGATTGGCTGGGGGCAGGGTGTCTTTTATCTTTGATTATTTTTTCTTGCCTTCCACCACCACATACGACGGGCGTCCGTTGCGGTCCCAGTCGATCAGGTTTTGCGCTGCCTTGCGGCGCAATTCCCTGGCCGCGACTTCGGAATAGAAGGCGGCGTGCGGCGACAATAGCACACGTTTGTGCTGGACAATAGCGGAACTTGTCGCCGGCGGTTCGACCGGCAAAACGTCCAGTCCGGCGCCCTTCAGATTGGTGTCGAGCGCCTTGAGCAGGTCGTCGATATTGACCAGCCCGCCGCGTGCCGAGTTGACCAGGAAGCTGTCCTGTTGCATCAGTTTCAACACCGACGCATCGATCATGCCGCGCGTCTCGTCGTTGAGCGGCGTGTGCAGCGAAACGACATGTGCCTGCCGGAACAATTCTTCCTTGCCGACGCGTTCCACATAGGCCGGAAAGTCGCCGTCGATGATGTGCGGATCGTAGGCGATCACGCGCTTGAACAGATTGCGGCTGATATGCGCCATGCGCTTGCCGATGCGGCCCAGGCCGACGATGCCGATGGTCATTTCGGAACAGCGCTGGATCTTGCCCGCGGTGGTGTAATGCCATTGGCCGGATTTGACGTCGCGGTCGTAGCCGGTGATGTTGCGGATCAGGTCGAGCGTCATCGCCAGCGCATGGGTGGCGACTTCGCCGACGCCGTAGTCGGGCGAGTTGCCGACCCAGACGCCGTGCCTGGCGGCGTCGTCGGTATTGATGGTGTCGAAGCCGGCGCCGTAGCGGCTGGCGATGCGGATTTCAGGACGCGCGGCGAACACCTTGGCGTTGACCGGCGCATATTGCACCAGCAGGCCTTCGCAGCCTTCGGCGGCCTTGATGACTTCGTCTTCGGTGCGGCATTGCGCCGTCACGACTTCAACGCCGGCTTCGCGATACAGCGCGAGTTCAAGTTCCACATCGGGAAAATCGTAGTCGGTAATCAATACTTTCATTGCGTCATGTCTCCGTGACTCTGGTTGCAAGCAGCGGAAGTACGCCATCTGATGTGACGCTAGCTTCTTCCGCCGTCTTGTTGAATGATTAAATCCCTACACCTTGAAATCAGTGATTGTCTTTCGGTATTCCCGAGCCGCTCTTGCCGACCAGGAAGTCGAGATCGGCGCCGAGATTGGCCTGCTGCACGTGATCGACGTAAAGCTTGACCCAGCCGCGGTCGGCCGGCGCTTTCGGCGCCTGCCATGATGCGCGGCGGCGTTCCAGTTCTTCGTCGCTGACGTGCAGGTGCAGCTTGCGCGCTTCCACGTCGAGCTCCACCATGTCGCCGTTCCGCACCAGCGCCAGCGGGCCGCCGGCGGCGGCTTCCGGCGTGACGTGGAGAACCACGGTGCCGTAGGCGGTGCCGCTCATGCGCGCATCGGAGACGCGCACCATGTCGGTGATGCCCTTGCGCAGCACCTTCGGCGGCAGCGGCATGTTGCCTGCTTCGGCCATGCCGGGATAACCCTTGGGGCCGCAATTCTTCAACACCAGCACGCAGTTCTCGTCGACGTCGAGATCTTCGTCGTCGATGCGCTTGTGCAGGT
Source organism: Herbaspirillum sp. CF444 (assembly GCF_000282135.1). Lineage (GTDB taxonomy): Bacteria > Pseudomonadota > Gammaproteobacteria > Burkholderiales > Burkholderiaceae_D > Herbaspirillum. The sequence continues at coordinate 112,778 of NZ_AKJW01000115.1, read as the reverse complement.
CGTCGCTGTTTTCAAACACCACGGCGCGGCCGGTGTGTTTCAGCAGCGCGGGCGTTGCGGCGGATGGCTTGATGACGGCGCCGTCCGGACACAGGTTGCCGCGCAGGATGGCGATGCCGGCGGCCGGCTTGAAGGGCGCATCGAAGGCGTGGATGACGTCGCGGTTCCAGTTCGGCGCGTCCTTGCAGTTGTCCCACAGGGTCTGGCCGTTGGCGGAGAGAGCGCTCTTGTCGATCACGCTTTCGAGTTCGCGGATCACCGACGGCAAGCCGCCGGCGTAGTAAAAATCTTCCATCAGGTATTTGCCCGATGGCTGCAGGTTGACCAGGCAGGGCAGTTTCTGGCCGATGTTGTCCCAGTCTTCCAGCTTGAGGTCGACGCCGATGCGGCCGGCAATCGCCAGCAAATGGATCACGGCGTTGGTCGAACCGCCGATGCCGGCGTTGACGCGGATGGCGTTTTCAAACGCGGCCTTGGTCAGGATCCTGGACATGATCAAATCTTCCTTGACCATCTCGACGATGCGGCGACCGGAGTTGCGCGCCAGCACGTTGCGGCGCGCATCGACCGCGGGGATCGCGGCGTTGCCCGGCAAACTCATGCCCAGCGCTTCCACCATGCTGGCCATGGTCGATGCCGTGCCCATGGTCATGCAGTGACCGTGCGAACGGTGCATGCAGCTTTCGGCTTCGAAGAATTCTTCCTGCGACATCTGGCCGGCGCGCACTTCTTCCGACATCTGCCAGACGCCGGTGCCGGAGCCCAGTTCGCCGCCGCGGTATTTGCCGGACAGCATCGGGCCGCCGGAAATGCCGATGGTCGGCAAGTCCACGGAAGACGCACCCATCAGCAGGGCAGGCGTGGTCTTGTCGCAGCCCATCAGCAGCACCACGCCGTCGAGCGGATTGGCGCGGATCGATTCCTCCACGTCCATGCTGGCCAGATTGCGGAACAGCATCGCGGTCGGGCGCATCAGCGTTTCGCCAAGCGACATCACCGGGAACTCCAGCGGAAAACCGCCGGCTTCCCAGATGCCGATCTTGACCTGCTCGGCCAGCGCGCGGAAATGCGAATTGCAGGGCGTCAGTTCGGAATAGGTATTGCAGATGCCGATGACCGGACGGCCATCGAACTGATCGTGCGGAATGCCGCGGTTCTTGACCCACGAACGGTAGATGAAGCCGTCGCGGTCTTGCCGGCCGAACCATGCCTGGCTGCGGCGCGTAAATTTCCTGGTGTCGCTCATGTTCTTTCCTTTTTTCCTTGCGGCCCGCTCATCGATTGCGAGGGGCGGGCCATGAATGCTGTCTGAATCGGATGGCTGTCGGAAGAATCAGTGGCGAATATCGCTTTGGTCGAAAAAGTAACGGGAGAAATCCATCAGGTGATACGCCAGCATGGCGTCGCCGTTGCCGGCATGGCCGAGGCGGCAGAGGTAGCGGGAGGTCGAGGCAGCGCAGGCGCCGGATTCCGCACGTGCAGAAAAAGACGCCGCTGCCAGGCCGCGCATGCGCGGCTGCGGAACGATGGAAGTACACCCCCGGCCAGTTAAGATCTTCAATGCCTGTCTCCAGTGCTGCGGTATGGTCCGCCGGCAGTTTCTGCTCTTGTATTTTTATGCGTTGCAAATCGGAATGTAAAAACGACGTGCTTCGAAAAGATGCCAGCGAGTCTATTTCAGCATTCGGACTTTGGTCAAGTGGTAATACCAGATTTGTCATACATCTTTTCATCGGCGTCCGACGCGTGCTTCTTTTGCGTCCTATGATGCCCAATGGTGCGCTGCGGCGTAGGTGAATTATTTTCGTGCATCGTTTTCTTTCTTGACACTGCCGGGGTGATATGAAATTCTTTTCCTTATCTGGTCTGACCACATGACCTCTTTGTGTGCGTCGGCAGGAAAAAATACAAGAGTCGAGACGATATCGCTTCTGCTCCATGCGCGCGCGGATCTGCGCCTGCGTCGGGGGCCTCCATGAATTCAAGTTTTGCGCGGGTATCTGCCTGCTACCGATTATCGCAATGAAAGGATGGTTTTTTCCATGGCTGCACCCGAACGTTTTTCCGCCGTCGAACTCAAGCAATTCTCCACGCAACTGCTGCAAAAGGCCGGCTTGCAGCTGGAGCCGGCCGCTTCGGTGGGAGGCACGCTGGTCGACGGCGACCTGCTCGGACACGACACGCACGGCCTGGCGCTGCTCGCCCCTTACGTCAAGGAAATCGAGAAGGGCGCGATGGCCACCTCAGGCGAACCGGAAGTGGTGTCCGATCGTCCCGCGGCGCTGGTCTGGGACGGTCGCCGTCTGCCGGGGCCATGGCTGGTGCACAAGGGCATCGACGCGTTGATGCCGCGTGCGCGCGAACTGGGCACGGCCTCGCTGGCGATTCACCACAGTCATCACATCGCCTGTCTCGCCGCGTATTTGCTGCGCGCCACCGAAGAAGGTTTCCTGATGGTGTTGTCGAGTTCCGATCCCGCCGTGCACAGCGTGGCGCCGTTCGGCGGCACGCGCGCGGTGTTCACGCCGAATCCTATCGCTGCCGGCATTCCGACTTCCGGCACGCCTTTCCTGGTCGACATCTCCGCATCGATCACGACCAACGGCATGAGCAATCGTCTGCACAAGGCCGGCAAACAGTTCGAAGAAGAGTGGTTGCTCGATGCGCAGGGAAATCCCAGTCGCGATCCTGCCGTGTTCGCCGCCGATCCGCCGGGAACGATTCTGCCGTTGGGCGGTTTGTCGGCGGGGCACAAGGGTTTCGGCTTGGCTGTGCTGATTGAGGCGTTGACCGGCGGCCTGTCCGGTTTCGGCCGCGCGGATCCGCCGGCGGGGTGGGGGGCGACGGTGTTCATGAGTCTGTACGATCCGGCGGCCTTCGGCGGCGAAGCGGCCTTCAGGCGCCAGATGGATCACATCGCCGAAGCGTGCCGGAGCAATCCGCCGCGTCCCGGCGTCGAGCAGGTACGCATGCCTGGCGACCGCGGCATGGCGCGTCGCGCGCAGCAATTGATGCAGGGCGTGGCCTTGCATCCGACGATTGCGCCGATGCTGCGCGAAACGGCGCAGCAATATGGTTTGACGTTCCCGGCAGCGCTGGCAAGCTGAATAGTTGCCTGTGGGTGAGATACAATCCGGCGCCAAGATAAAGAAGATTTTGAATCGGAACCCCCTATGCCAATTGAAGCGATCGAGCCGCAACGACTGTATCGCCAGATCAGCGACCAACTGCGCAAGCTGATTGTCGACGGCGAGTTTCCCGTCGGTTCGCGTCTCCCGTCGGAGCGCGATCTATCCGTACAACTGGGGGTGAGCCGACCGTCGTTGCGCGAAGCCCTGATTGCGCTGGAGGTCGAGGGCTATATCGAGGTGCACATGGGTTCCGGGATTTACGTCTGTCCACCGTCCCCCGCGCCTGAAGGCGAGATCGATCTGTCGACCGAAGAAGGTCCGCTGGAACTGATCCGTGCGCGCGCCATGCTGGAAGGCGAAGTGGCCTATGCCGCCGCCAAGAACGGCAAGAAGGCGCAGATCGATGCCATCGAAGAAGCCTTTCGGCAAATGATCGAGCACACCAGCGCCGGCACCAATCCGCTGGAAGCCGATCGGTTGTTCCATATCCGCGTCGCCGAAGCGACCGGCAACAGCGTACTGGTCGGCCTGGTGACGCAATTGTTCGATGCCCGCCTGGGGCCGCTGTTCAATCGCCTGCACAGCCACTTCGACACCATCGAAGTATGGAACGACGCGATCGAAGAACATTCGCGCGTGATGAAAGCATTGCGCGCCCGCGATCCCGAGATGGCGCGCGCAGCGATGCGGCGCCACATGGATATCGCGTTCAAGCGCTATAGCGCCAGCCTGGTCGGGCAGGCGGGTTTGTCTAGCAAAAAAGTCGTCGCGGAGAAGACTTCCAAGGTAGCCAAGGCCAAGCTCGCCGTGAAGAAACCGGCGGCGAAAGAGGGTGTCGTCAAGGTCGCGATCAGGAAATCCGCAAAGCCGGCGACGGTAAAGAAGACATCCGCAGTGAAAGCACCGGCCAAACGTGCGTCGGTTGCCTCGCCACCTAAACGCCGCAGCGCCCGTGCCTGAAACGCCAGAGGAGCTGGGAAGGTATCAGCCCAGCTTGCCGACGTTCTTGTCCCAGTTGCGGCCGTCGAAATCGACGAAGGTCAGCTTGTCGCTGTTCAGGTCGAAGTCATCCAGGCAACGCACATCGACCTAAAGGAAAGTAGATAACCTATGGACATGGTCATAGATGCGGTTGTACGGTCTATTTGCGATATTGGTCTTATGTCCATGGGGACGCAGTAATTCTGGTCAAAACGGACATCATTATGTCCATAGAGAACGTGTTTAGGTGACTATCTCTTCACCGATAGACGTTTCGCTATAGTCAAAAAAGCAGCATCTCAACGCTCCAACATACTTTTCAGTGGCAACGCTATGAGCGATGAGTATTCCATCATAACCACTAAATGTTACGAGTGCCTATGAACTTTGATGAGTTTGAGCGTGAAGGAAAATTCGCCTACTATGCGTTCGCAAATGCCGTTGCGGACATTTTGGAGGCAGCTATCGACGCCGAAGGTGGTTATCGGCTGCAGCAGATTCAGAGGCGAGCAAAATCCTCTGTTTCGTTACGCAAGAAACTTGAAATGCGAGAGATTGCTATGACCGAGCAACTCGAAACAAACATCAAGGATCTAGCGGGATGTCGTGTCGTGTTCTATACAAATAGCGATGTTACCCGGCTTATTCAATCTGGTGTTATTCACGAAAACTTTGAAGTTATTGAGGTCAAGCTGCACCATCCCCGACGAGATGATGCGGAGGCGTCAGAATTTTATATTTCGAATCACTATCTGGTGACCCTTCGCCAAGAGCGCATTGCATTGCCTGAATATGCAAAATTCGCTGGCTTACGTTGCGAGATTCAGATTCAGACAATTCTCAATCACGCTTGGGCGGAAATGGCCCACGATACTATTTACAAGGTTCCTGTTCTAGATAATTTTGGCAGCAGAGCGTTCCAGGGCATACAGAATCGTCTTCAAAAAGTCGCGCAAAAATACTTGTTGCCAGCTGGGTATGAGTTTCAGAAGATCGCTAGTGATTTTAAGCGCCTGGTTGACGGCAAAGCGCTATTTGATGGCGACGCGTTGGAAGCAATCGTCGGCGCGGTGGACAATAATGTTCGAGGTGATGCTCTTGAGGCCTTCGCAGAACATGTATTGCCATTCTATGATGATCTGCCAGGAATATATCCTCATGTCACTGAGCGATTGATTGAGGCGGCTACACGTGCCCGGGCTTCAGAACCGGTGGAAATAGAGACGCCTTACGGTGCACTACCGGCCAAGACCTTTGGCAATATTCTTAAAGCGATCACCGATATTCTAATGCACTATAGGTATGTAGATGTAGAAGAAACATTTAATGCATTTTGTTCGCTTTACGGTTTGGCGCGTAGTGACGACGAACGCAAGCATTTGAACGAGCTTGGTAAATCGATTGCAGAACATCAAATGCATGTTTGGCGTGAACATGGCCCCGCAGTCCAGAATCTGTTGATAGATTGCATTAAGACCTTCAGTGACGAAAAATGTCGGGAACTAGAGGACGGCCTGATCCCTATATTGGGAGAAATTCTTGGTTCTGAAATCAGAGGGACAACGAACAGCTCAAGTGCTATCACTATCCATCGGGGATCGGTTGTAGCATCCGATGCATTGACTGCGGCGCGAGAAGGCGCCATCGATCTACTAAAGAAAATTTACCGTTTCACGACTAGTCAAGAGACTCTTTCCCAGATATTGATTCAACTGGAAAACGCTACGCGCTCTCCACATAGCGGTATGTACTCCAACGCCTTGGCAAAAATTATCATGGCGAATACGTTGACCACTATTGAGTTTCAGACGGCCATTTTGCCCGGGTTAAGTCTGCGCCTAAAGCAGGCAATAGAAGACAGAGTGCACCGTCATTACTGGCGTTACGTAGATCTACCAGAGTCAATGCGTGAGGATCTCGAGCTTGTCACCCTGCGAACCCAGATTTTGGCGGCCGCGATTACTTTTCGGGACGCCGCTAATACCGACACGGACTTTTTGATTTACAAAGTTTTGATTGGCTACAACTCCGTATATCCGCCCGCTTGGGATGACAAAGATTTTTTTTATGCGGAAGCGGAGGAATATCGTACTGCGGAAATTGAAGCGTTATTGGATACTGTCTCCGAAGCCACAGCAGATCTCTGGTTCGACCGTCTGAGTCGCTATGCGGAAACCGATTCAGATGACGCAGCAACATTTCCGACGTTCGGTCGTTTTTTAGAACGCTTGGGAGAAACCAAGCCAGATATTCTTTTAAGTTATATTGATCGATTTGCAAAACCATTTGCAAATTTTCTTCCCGGGATGCTTACTGGACTAGTACGCAGTGAGAAACAAGCAGAGGCGCTGCGGCGTATTAATCATTGGATAGACCACGGAGAACATCTGAATGATATAGCCTGGTATTTGCGTTTCTCCGTTCCATTTGATGAGGCAATGCTACTCCGAGTCTTCAATAAAACGATCACTAACGGTGATAGCCATGTGATGCGTAATGTACTCATTGCAGGTGTGCAGCAGTATGGTACGCAGCCTGGCACCATCATCTCTAATATCTTTTTGCCAGCTTTAAATTATCTTGCAGCGAATGCGGATTTCTCCTGGGTCCGCATGCCATGGTTTTCTTGGCTGGGAAATACATTGGTCAAAGACCTTGATGAAGATCAGGCGAATCAGGTGTTAAGAATTCTGATTCGTTATCCTGAACTGGAAGGCAGTGCTGAATATATCGCTGCTGCAATTGCCGAAAAGTGGCCAGCAGCCGTTGTATCTTTCATCGAGGCGCGACTTGCGTTTGCACGTACCCAAGCAGCACCTCCTCACTATGTTGCTGTACCGTTCTCTATATATCAACTGCAAGCACCGCTTAGCAAGAACGTCGATATTGTATTAAGCGGAGCTCGGAGATGGTACGACATAGACTCGGCTGGATTCGAATATGAAACCGGCAAGCTTATTGCGTCTATATTTCCAGAGCTTTCGAACGGACTGGGGGACAGACTAATAGGAATGATAGAAAGAGGGACTGAGCGTGATATGACATTCGTCCTCAGTATTTTGGCTGCTTTTGACGGAAAGGCATTTGTTTTCGATCTTGTTCGCCGAGTTGTTGCTCGCTTACCGGCCGCAAGTCAGTCATTGGCTAAAGCACGGCAAACATTACGGGAGACAAGTGTTGTCTCAGGGGAGTTCGGTTTTGCAGAGCTTTATGCTGCAAGGCAGATTTTGTTAGAAGGATGGCTCGCAGATGAGAGCGCCTTGGTAAGAGATTTCGCCAATGAACATATCATCGAGTTAAAAGCTCAAGTTGCAGCGGAAAGTCGATCAGCAGAAGCTTCGATTGCATTACGCAAGCTCGAATATGGGGAGGGATTGGATGATCCTGAACCAGAAGACTGATACCACATGGAGCTTTAGAAAGGCAAGCAGAAGAAGATGACTAAAACTAGTTCGATATTTTTAAAATAGATACCATCAAAATTCGAAGTCGTTATCCGCTAAATCTTTTTCAGAATACAACTTATTCCAATCATCGGAACTGATATGCCACTTCTGAATAAGACTTATCGCTGCAGTATCGTTATTTAAAAACTGCTTTGCTGTCGATGAGATTTGTGAGAATTTCACTAGGAAGTGCGTCATATAAAATAAGCATATCTGTACACAGAATCGCGCCATGTCGCTCTGCGTCTGCATATTTCGGGCCTGCGATATTTGTATTGCGCTGATATAGCTTGAATGACTAAATCCAGATAGATGACTATACGTAGAGTCAAAGTACCGAGGATGGATACCTGCATCTATGGCCAGTACTTTCCAATCTCGCAATTGGCTCCATCCCCCAGAGAGAATTCGTTGTGCTTGTTTTTCGGTATAAAAGGCATTCAAATGTGGAGAGCTTTTGATACTAATTTGAAGTTGCTCCATATCTCGTTTTTCCGATGCTAGCTTTAGCTTGTCTGCCGACGTGCCCGGACGTAATTTCTGGCGATCAGCTAGACCGCTTAGCTGCCAAATTTCGCAACGAAATTTGGATAAGGTGAGGTCTTCTTGCCCAAAAATATATGCAAAAGTCAAAAATGTTTCTATCGCTGCTCGAGTAACAATTTGCGCCGAAGAAAAGTCGATGTAATAGGAGGGCGGATGCCCGGGGGGCAGGTCTACATATATTTGACATAGGACCTTAACGGACTCCAAGTGTCGAAACATTTTGAGCGCCAAGGAGTGGGTGTCGCCTCGCCAAGGTTCAAACTCTTGGAATTCGTCAACGCTTCCTTGTACAGCATTGAACAGCGCAGTTAGACCATCAGAATATTCAGACGTTAGTTGATCTAGATTCATGGGCGCTGCTTCGGGTATCCGCGGAAATTCTCAATGATAACAGCTGACAGTTTCATACTTTCCTCCTCTAAGCTGTTGGAATTTTTATGCAGACTATCAGGGTTTTTGCATACGGGAGCGTATGCCTGTGCATCGACGAGCACTTCTTCGCAGCAACGCTGTACTCCAATACCGTTGATACCGCCGGATATTAGAAAACGGTAGGTCGCTGTTCAGGAAATATAAATAGAGAATGAGCGCGTAATCGCTCGACAAGGACTGATATTGATTAGGGTAATGTATCGTCAGACATGAGAAGTTGAGCCGGCTCGACATCGAGAGCGATGGCGATACGTTCAATATTGTAAATAGTGACGTTTTTCTCAGCCCGCTCCAACATCCCCACATACGTGCGATGTACCCCAGCCGCCTCAGCTAAAACTTCCTGAGACAAGCCGAGTGCCACTCTCCTACGCCGAACATTTCGGGCGAAGATCTCAACTAATAGGCTTTTTTGAGGCTTGACAGGCATCCATAAAGTGTCTGTCGTTGCATACTATGATTCTACATACTATGATTAGCGTTTTTTATTGTGCAGCTATGAGCACCGGTTCTCGCTCTATTGATTGCTCACCGACTTTTTATGTTTGTCACAGATACTAGCTGGGAACTTCACGACGCACGCCGATCGCTTTTGGCACCGTTTCGGATATGGGATAGCGTAGCAATTACATATTCGGAACCTTGCTACCTGGTGCAGTTTCCCTATTCACTTGGTACGGAACGAAATGCCTTGGATCGCCAGATGATTTCTTCGGTCGAGCGTCTGCTTGAGGCGACCGCAAACCACGGCCCCACGCGATGTTTAGTTTATTGCGTAGAGTCAGTCTATGAGAAAGACCATTTTAAGATCAGATTGGAGGAAGTCTCCGCGATCGGATGCTATAGGGATGACGACGGAGAAATGACTCATTTTGTTCAATATGATCAAAACCATCGCCCACATCCAGTGTATCCAGGCCAACCAGAACTTCCCCAATATGCTGAGATTCAGCTTCTTGCTGATTTTACTTCCAAGAGGCGCAGCGCATCCGAATAAGAAAACTTCGCCGGCATGAAAGGACTCCGAGAGTTCATTCCTCGATTCTTATGTGTGGAAAGGCTGTTTTCCCTTGTCCCTTCCTGAGATTGGGATCTCTGGACTTCTCTGCGATCTCGGCCCACTCGGCTGCGGTAACACCCCGAGTTTTTTTTGAGCGGCGCTTTATTTCTTCAGGGTCTTGTCTTGTCGCAAGGCCTTTGTCCCTCAAAGCCATCAATCTTTCGGTTGCTTTATCGATAGACATTTAGATTCTCCTGTTGGATAAAAACTATGAAGCAAAGCCATCCTCTTCGGCGCCAGATAGAACAGGATTTGTTCCGATCCGAATTACTAAAATTAGTGGAAGCAATGGTGTTGCAATCAGCACAGGGACATACATTTGATGCCAATCATTGGTTAAACGACTGGCTGGACTCACCAGTACCCGCGTTAGGAAATCACCATCCAACCGAATTCCTGGGTACTGCCGAAGGACAAGACTTAGTCCGGACACTGATCACGCGCATGCAAAGCGGAGCGTTTTCATAGTGATCGCCCTCGAGCAACAATCTCTATTGCTGTAAACACTATCAATACTTCGCCGCCGCTTCACGCATGCTTTTTTGATGAGTATCATATGCACTGTCTACACTTGCGACGCGAGCATTTTCACAGTTGATTCCTACGGTAGTTTCTGACCACGCAGCTCGTTGGGATGGCGACATAGTACTTACCTCACCAGACTTGAGCGCGGTACATTTCTGAAGAGTTGTCTTTGCTTCTTCCAGATTGCCCTTGTAATAGTCTACCGACTTCGCACTTTCAGTCTTTTCGCCACAGGCGATTAGAGATAAAAAGAGCAACGTGGAAAAGACAGACCAAGGTCTATATTGTTTGATGGTCATTGAGCCTCTTTGCGAAATTAGTGTTTCTTTCTGTTAATTGCTAATCATAGTATGCATAACTATAGTATGCAAATAATTTAATGAGGCATGTCGTTCAAGAAATTCTTATGATTTTTTGATGAGAAAATTCTCCCTAAGGCTGGCTAAACTTAGCGGAATTTGCTTCGATGAAGCGAGGTATCCAGCCCTTCCTCGGGGATCGGTATAGTCAGTGCAAAGAAACCGTGGAAGAACATGTAAGCTGAGGACAATGAATAAAGTTGGTCGGGCTGCATATTCCAGTGAATTTGGTCACATAGTTCAACAACATGGATATCGACCGTTCAGCAACGCGGACAGTCGACCCGCGAATAGACGTGCTCGATAGACAGATACTTGAATTAGTTTTCAAAGTCTGCAATCGACGGCGAATATGCATGGGTGCTAAACTTTCAGCTCGTGTTTTTACCTATTTCCGCCCCACCATAGCGCTTAAGCGCAGAGGATAAGTTATGCGCAATCTACCGAGTATCGAGGTTTTTCAGGATCTCTCACTTACTGCCGTCGATGGCGATGGGATCGCCTTGCGCAAAGCCCTAATCAATGAAGCGAAAGGCCTCTGGCACCATGATCTTGAGATGGAATCTCGTGCTATTGGACTTGGGACAGGTTCTGAAAACACATTACTCGCACTTCGTCGTGATGGGGACGAACTAATTCCAGCCGCGGTTGTGACTCTGTTTCCAGAAGGCGATGGTGGCTATAAGGTGACGAATGTCGTTCCGAGTGAGTTATATGCGCTGACTCATCATCAATATAACTCAGTGTTAAAAGACTTTATTGAGTGCGTTGCAAAACCCACCGCTCCTGCGATTGAAATACGCTTAAGCAAAGGTACGAAAAGTCTAATGGACTGGACAAGTGCGGAGGCAGCGAGCGCTCTTGGTATTTTCAGTCGCGCAGCTAACAAATCAACAGGGTCATCTCATCCAGCGGACAGGGATCGATGGATGGCGTTCATTGTTCAACATCACCAAAGCCGCAGGAACGATCTCGATCCAAGTGTTCTTGCTAGGTGGCTATCGGAAGCAGATGGTTGGCCCGAGGATATGGCTCACGAACTTGCTATCGAATTCGAATCAGCGCTTGATCTTCTCGCATACTACGATGGGCATCGATAATGGGATTCGACACACTCGTGCAGGACGTAGCTGCGTTAGGGGCTCCGGTCCTTTGTGCTGATACCTGTTCCATCCTGGACGTGATGCGCGATCCAACAAGGGACGACGCGCGAGCGCATGTCGCGAGCGCAACATTAGAGTTAATATCTAAGATGGAAGTGGGGGGAGGATTGGTCTGCCTGTTAGCAGACCAAGTGAGAAATGAACTAGCGACTCATCTGCAACAAATCCAGGACGACGCGAAAAGCCAGCTTAGTAAGCTGACAGAGCGTATCAATCGCGTCAATTCAATTTCTGCATTGTTCGGCCGGCCTGGAACAACTGACCTAACGCATCTTATAGGCCACGAGATACGCGCTCGCGAAATTGCTGACCGGTGGATCGATTTTTCTAAAGTAGTCCCACAGCGCCAACAAGTAGCAGGCCTTGCTTTTGCGCGCGTGACTGCTCCTAAAGCACCCGCGCGACAAGGCAAGGACTCGATAAAAGATTGTGTTGTCATCGAAACTTACTTTGATGTTATCCGCGCCTTACGCAAGACAGGATTGCAGTCCACGATTGTTTTCCTGTCGTCGAATACGAGAGACTACACGAATACCAAAGACAGTAATCTTCACGATGAGTTGCTGCCGGAGTTCAAAAGTCTCCACATTGAGTATGCGTCGAACGCTGGAGCAGCGAAGCATATACTTGGCTTCTAATCTGGAAATTTCCTTATCTCGGTCGTAGACAACAGCGTTGCCTATGGACGATTGGGAACATCAATGGCAAATCAGTATTTCACTGTTTCAGAATTTCTTGCTGAGGAGTATTTTGTCCAAACCGGCGCAATTTGCCGAATCTGCGCACTGCATGCAAAGCCAGTGTTCACGTCTGGCGAGACTTTGCGGAGTGCCGCCCATATGCTCTTTTAACTCATAATCCGTTGGTGCCGTGTTCGACTCACGGGGGGGCCACCAGCATTGAAGCGGCTTAGCGCCTTATCGCGCTAAGCCGCTTTTTCTTTTGCTGGGGGATTTTTTGCCCAATCTCACCATGTTTTCTCTCACGATCTGGTAAATTGCCAGGTGGACATGTTCGTTTTGAGTGTCCTCAATCGGCCAGTAAGAGACATTAATTAACATGTTGATTCTATCCGGACATCCAATTTTCTAGAAGCGATACCAATGCGTCAGTCCATAGGAAACGATTCAATGAAGAAGACAGATAGTCGAGCTTTCATTTTTTTATCTATTGTTGGAATAGGTGTCGCAGGACTATGGGCGGCATATATCTACATGGACTCCTATAGCACTTTCGAGACCATAGGAAATGTGGACGTCCTATCTCTTGGTCTGTTTGTAGCCATTCCACTCTTCGCCTTATTAAATATCAACTATTTCAAAACGGAATTGGGTCACAAACCTCTGTTGCGGCGAGGGCTTTGGCTTCTGACCATTGCACTCGCCGTCGCCGTCCCAACTAGGAATTTACTGAATATCGCCTTTGACTACAGTGCACTACAAGAAATAATTGTTAAAGTCGATGAGAAATCAACCTTCCATGGACGACGAGCGCATTACAAACTCATAGTGGAGAGTTCGGTTCTTGGGCCAGGATTGCGAGACTTTGAAGTGGGAAAAACACTTTATGACGAAGTAAAAACTGGAGAGAAGCTCGCTTTGCAAGTTCATCCCGGTGCGCTCGGACTTCTATGGTTTTCAGGGATATGGAAGAAAGTAGCTTTAATACAAAAAGAGGAAGTTGCGTAACATAGACACTGGCTGAAATTGGTCGCTGTCCGCAACCGGCCAGGAGTGGACATGCATAGCTGGTGACCAACGAAAAATGAAGGGACTTACATGATGCTTGATGGTTCTCACGCCGGTATAAAACGAAGGATAGTCGTTGGTGCGGCGCTATTTGGGATACTACCTTTGGCAATTTGTGCCCCGTCGGTGGAAGATCGAAGGAAAAAGATTAAGTCCATGGATCAGAAAAATTCTCAAGAAGCCTTACAACGACGCGCGCGCTCCGAAGCTGTACTGAGGGAAGATGGTGTCCCAATCAACCAATACCTCCCAGTTATTGAAACTGAAGATGACGCCAAACGGCGCTCGAAAGCCGAAATCTCTCAGCGAGCTCTCTGCGTCCTTCTCGTCGCGCTCAAGGGCGAAGGTTTGGAGCAGCCTATAGTCGAAAGGATTGCTCAGGACTTCAAGCTGCGCGATTCGCTGACTCCAAAGGAGCGAGTCTTCATTGCCGCTAAGACCTCATCTCAAAATGACCGCGTGCAGTTCTCTTGGAAATACGAGGCCGCATGGGTTCTACTTTGGGCCTTAGGCTACGTGAACGTTCTGGACAGGCCGACGAAAATTTGCGATGTGCAGTTTGCAGTCAAAACGATGCGTGATCATGGCCCCAGCGGTTTTGAAGCTGGCGCTAAGCTGCGTTCTCTTCGAGACATTCTGGATCAGGCTGATCTAATCTACCGCTATCACTGGGCGGTTGTGGATGCACGGATTAAGGGGCGTCCAGCACCTGCAAAGCTGGAGGCAGGAGTGGTACTTGAACGTCACTACGCCTTGAACTGGCTCATAGGCTACATGGATCAAGAGTGGGACGATATTTCCACGGACACGTAACGCCAAGCTCCTGCTATGAGCGGAATGACAGCAGTCGGCCAGTAGCAGCCGTTCAAGCTATTTAGCGAATACGAAAACTGTAACGCGAAACGGAGTCAGCCAAATCCGAACTTCAAGGAATAGACGACATGAACTTCGAATCATCAATACTACTTTCGACATTCTCGTTAGGAGTTACAGAAAAATACTATGGTCTATGCGATAGATTTCCGTATAGAGCTGGAGCCCTGTACGCAAAAATTGCGGCCAAAGAGTTACTCAATGCAGCACAAGGAAAAATCCAAATCTCAAAGCTGCCTGGTCCTGGAGCAGTGTTTCAGCTTGTCGGATTACCAGATGACGTATCTCTCAATTTCATCGTTCAAAGCGGTGGAACGGTTGAAACTGATTTCTCTCTATTAATTGACGGTCAAAAGGCAAGAGGTACTTTCGCAATCTTGTGCAACGAGTCCGTGAAAAATCAAGGTTTTCCTGCGCCGAATCCCGCATACCCTCGTCCCATAGGTAGCTCTGCGGAGGAGATGGTCTCTATTTTTCAAAGTCTTGGAGAGCTAGTGCTTGTACTTGCAAAGGGAGCAGTAAAGGTAGACTAACCATTCCGTAAATGTAGATGACCGCAATCGGCCAAGAGCAGACTTAAAGAAAAAAATAGATAGCGACATGGGAAAATCAGCTATGAAGAGAGATCTCCAATTATTGTATGCAGTCGGATTTGCGTTTTCTTTGCTCACCTTTCTTATCTCGTTAGGAAAAGGAGCACCAATATATAGCCATGACGTGAGTGTCTTATCGGCTCTCGATATATCCGTTGCGACCGGATTAGGCGTCATCATCACGTTCTCACTAGGAGCATTACTTATAAATAACTTCATCTATGCTCGTCAGAAAAAAAACTGGCGAGATTTCTGGTCAAAAGACATGCTTGAATATTTTTATGGCTCCGTAATCACAGAAACGTGGCGAATCGCCCGCGGAAGGATGATGCTGTTTCTCGCTACTTTTTTCGTCACGTGGTTGTTGGGTATATTTTGTGTTTTTTTGCGAACCCTTTAGTGGATTTTCGCAATCGTCCAGAAAACAGCATTAAATCTTAGAGATGATCGCTGCATACTATGCCCGTTAAGCTAGTTATATTTGATTTGGACGAGACGTTGGTTCATGCACGCTTGGAGCCTTTGGTACAGCCTGCCGACTTAAGATTTTCCGGCTATTTCATATATATCCGCCCCTATGCGGCTGATCTGGTTAAATTCGCATCGACCAAATTTTCAGTTGCTGTATGGTCCTCCGCGAGTCCTGACTACGTTGAGTTTATAAGTAATGCACTTTTTGAGGACCAACATACGCTTCTCTTTCGCTGGGATGTGCAGAAGTGTGTACAAAAGGTAGATTCCCGTACCAACGGCTACGTGTACATCAAGGATCTTCGGAAGGTAATGAAGCATGGCTATCAAGTAGAGGAAATTGTTATCGTTGATGACAGTCCTGAGAAAATTCAACGACAGCCTCGTTCTCACCTCGTTGTTAAGCCGTTTCACGGTGACAAGCAAGATAAAGAATTGCACTCGGTCATAGCAAAGCTAGGAGAACTGGCTGTTTAGATGGCCACAATCGGCCAGAAGCTGCCTTTATTTAGGTCGTTACAGCATCACTATTTCAAACACTACTAACGTCGAATAGGGGAAGTCCATGGATTTTAGTCAGATAGTAGGAAAGGTCTTTAGAGCGCAATCCGGCGAAGAATTTGGCACGATACGTGCGCTTGGTGAGGGGCCTTTGCCTAATTGGTTGGGAACCATAAAACAAGTTCCTTTTGCGATAGACGACTCTGGAAACTTCTTTGTTAGAGACAATCAGAGCA
Source organism: Herbaspirillum sp. CF444 (assembly GCF_000282135.1). Lineage (GTDB taxonomy): Bacteria > Pseudomonadota > Gammaproteobacteria > Burkholderiales > Burkholderiaceae_D > Herbaspirillum. The sequence goes on along the minus strand of NZ_AKJW01000115.1, from coordinate 96,713 downwards.
TTTATTTTTTAGACCACGAGACTGACGAGCTAACAGTATTGGCAATATCCGAGGCCGATTTCTTAGCGGGCCTTTGCTCTCCCCAGCCGGTTGAATTGACGAAGGGTCAAGTAAAGTCAGCTTGGATAAATCCTGAGTTTCTCAAGAAAATATCCAAGTAAGCCATTGCTCACGGACGTCCGTAATCGGCCAGTAGCAGACAATCTCTATAACTTACAAAATTGGGAAACCTATGAATTGGTTATTCGCAGACCCACCTAATATGGCCGTTATCTCGCATCGACGAATCGTTGAAAGAGAAAATTCAATTTCATTTGTTTCACATGATGAAGATGATGGCGGTTGGCAGTTTCTTCCAAATTCGGACGGAGCATTGGACGCCTCCGAAGCGGTGGTCGCTAGCTTCAAAAGCATCGTTGATATTGACTCTTCCATCGTTGAGCTTGCTGACCTTCCCTTGGGGTGGTGTGCTCGGCGCCCGTCACAGACGGAGCAATGGATTCGAGAGAAAATATAGAGCTGCTATGACCGTAATCGACCCGAAGCTAGGACAGCAAAGCGATTTAATTATCAAAGCCAGTGTAGTAAAGATAGCCTGGCTGCTCGTTCTCCTGGGCTTGCTTACTTTATTTTCGGCATTTTGTATCCAGCTTCAGCCTGTTTGGGGGTGGATTGGCACAATTCTCTTTGCGCCGTTATTTGTTTTATCGTTCTATGTATATCGTCCCAGTGCAACATATCTCCGACTAAGCACAGAAGGTATGGATATTGTAAATATGGGCCGGCGATTTAAGCTGCACTGGTCAGATGTCGAAGGTTTCCACCTCGGGAATGTCAAGGGAGATAGGCAGATTGGTATCTTGTATACCGACGCATATCTTGAGCAGCAAACAGCTCATTTCATCCATGACTCTGATCATGCTTGGCTCCGTGACCTCTATAGTTTGCCACTTGACTCCCTTTGTAAAATATTGAATCAATGGAAGTCCACATATGATCAGCGCCAAGCTTAGTGAAATCGGATGTCCGCAACCGGCCAGAACCAGACCCTCGTAAAGAATAAAAGCCCCTTATAGGCAGGCGATTCTATTCTGAACATTCGAAGATACGTAGGGAATTAATCCGCATGCTCAAACTGCGGGAAAACGGAACGCCTGCATTCTTGGTAGGTTGGAATCGCTCGTAAGAATAGACAAAAATCCGTCAGTGGATTGTCAGTTGCTTGTGTAAACATCCAATAGAAATGGCAGCAAGGGATGCTGCTGCTTCCGTACAAGCAAAAAATGAATGCAACAAAACAGTCATCAATATGAGCGATGAAAAAAATAATGAGGGTTGGGTATGTCGTTGCGGCTGCCGCGGTACTTTTTTCCGGTTGCGCATCGACGGTCAGGAACTATGGTCCAGACGATCATTTTTCTAGTACGGAAGCGGCGTCCGGTTCCAGTTCTACACGCGAACAATGTGCGCGTATCAATGATGCCGTGTGGATCGAAGGGAGGACATTTCAAGAATGCATCCGCTATTTTCCTTCCAAAGATTTTAGCAATGGAGCGGTACGCAAAGTCATCGTCTTTATGGCGGGTGACATCCTTTCCACGAGCGGGGTAAGCGCAGCCTATCCAGCGGGGACACCACGCAAGCGCGTCGAGAAAGCAGACCTTGAACAGAGTCGCGGTGGGACTGCATATCTGATATTGGGCAGACCGGGAACCGATGGCAGCAGCGGCAACCAAAACTGGCGACGCACGCAGTACGAAACGCTCGTGATAAATGCCGCGTTGGACAAAATAAAATCCAGGTATGGCATCGAAGAGTATGGATTGATCGGACAATCGGGCGGTGGCGGCCTGGTTGGCGCCCTGATAGCCGAACGTCAAGACGTGCTGTGTGCTGTGTCGTCGTCGGGAGTGACTGCGGTCAAGTATCGGGTCATTGCCGCGGGTCGATCCAGCGACTACACCGGCAAGTCGATGGCAGAAATATGGGATCCAGTTGAACAACTGGACCGGGTGCACCCCATGCCTGGTTTCCGCATGTTCGTGACTAGCGACCAGCGAGACGCTGACGTTGGTTTCAGTTCACAAGATCACTACGTGCAGGCCGCCAAGAAAATGAAATTGCCGATCACGCAAATCATGGTGCTCGCCACTGGCGCTGTACATCATCAGACCTTCGGCATCGGAAACCGCGTCGTAGAGGATTGCATGCTCGGTCTGTCTACCGATTATATATTTCGCACCTATAGCGGCATGTCGAACGACTATCCGCATATGGAAGAGCTCGCCCACAAAGCGCAAGTACAGGCTGGGCAGGAAAGGATAAACCAGGAGGGGGCGCAAATAGAGAATAAATAATAAATGAGCCGATCACACGCAGTCTTTACCGAAATCGATAAAAAATATTAAAAAGGGATGTTATGTTTTATTTTTTAATACCAAATCCTACGTTGATTAACCGAGTGAAATGGCTAAACGCGACTTTCCTTTGCATGGTCGCAGCAGTGGGGTTATGGATTTTTTTGTTGGCATTTAGATCGGTCCTGCCAGAATTTGTCGTTGCGACGTTTGCATACGCAAGTTTTTTGGCGCTTCCTGCGTATTTATATTATTTGTGGATCTTGGACGACTTGGCATTCAAAGCAAAGAAGAATGGAAGTCTATGGGTAGTGGGGGCCTTACTGGGGCCTTTAGGCATCCTCATCACCTACTTTAGGATGCGCTCGATAGCGAAGAAAATGCTTACTTCAGAGTTATCCAAATCGGCGTAATTTCGCTTTGATGTAGCCCACATGGGCGCTGGACTATGTATTCTTCCGGCCGAGGCTGTGTAAAAACACAAATTTGCAAAAAAATCTTGGGTAGGGAAGCCCTTCTGGATATCGAGAAAATTGAATAGCGACCTATCTGAGAGGTCGATTTTTGAGTCAGCTAAAAATTCCTACGTTTTTACACAGCCTCGGCCAGTTGCGGACATGTCACATCAATATTTACGTGTTAGCAGTCAGCCAGGCTGCGAATGGATTTTCCGAATTGATCGAAGTTGTTTTCCTGCAGCCAACATCGGATCGAGTTTCGTCGATTGGCCCATTCTCTGACCAACATTGAGTGCCATCTGATGTCTCGCGTTATTTGCTTAAACACTGCTCCATATCGCTTAGCTGCGTATTGAATTGCATCGAATTCTGCCCCGCTCTTTCTTCACTTTAAATTGGTTTGGTAATATATCTAGACTAAATAAAAGAACACAAGAAAAACAATGGAAAAATCTCCCTCAGCTATTCTGATCGTGGGATTCGGTTGTATAGGTCAGGCGTTGCTTCCTCTCATCATCAGAGAGTTTTCGCTGAGACCGAATCAGATTCAAATCATCGCGGCAGATGCGACGGGGAAAGCAGTTGCCGACATATTCAAGGTTCAGCTTGAGGTCTCACCGTTGATGCCAATAAACCTGGAGTCGATGCTTAAGGATCGACTACACCGTGACGACTTGCTGATTAATCTTTCGGTTGAAGTTTCGTCTCTTGCATTAATAACCTGGTGCAAGCAGGCCGGGGTCCTCTATCTGGATACCTGCGTCGAACCCTGGCCCGGCGGATACTCAAATACCGAAAATTTCGCTGAGACGACAAATTATGCGTTACGGGAACAAGCATTGCATTTGGCCGAGCGAGGGGCGCCAACGGCTGTCATCGCACATGGCGCCAATCCCGGTCTTGTCACCCATTTTGCTAAGGCTGGCCTTCGCGAGCTTGCAAAACTTCGCGGTATTTCTTCGCAACTATCTTCGGCGGAAACAGCTGCAGCTATCGGGGTAAAGGTGATCCAGATCGCAGAGCGCGATACTCAACGCGGGACCTGTCTCATTCCGGAAGAGGATTTCGTCAATACATGGTCCGTGAGCGGGTTTCTGGCTGAGGCGCTTCAATGCGCCGAAGCAGGATGGGGAACTCATGAGCAGTCCCTGCCGCCGCATGGCGTGCATCACGACTTCGGGGAGAGAAGTGCGATCTTTATGCTGGCGCATGGCATCGATGTGCGCGTGAAGTCTTGGGTTCCATCCATGGGCGAGCAAAATTCTTATCTCATTCCCCACCATGAAGCCGCATCTTTGGCTAGTTTCTTGACGGTGCCTTCAGGGAGGTATGCCTCGCCGGTATATCGGCCAACGGTTTATTACGCCTACACCCCCTCTCCTGCAACATGCCAGTCGATTCAATCGTGGAAAGCACGCGGCAGACAGGCGCTGAAGCACGGCTATTTCTTGCGCGACGAACTGGAAGACGGTTTCGACGAACTAGGGATCCTCTTCATAGGCGAATGGGGAGCATATTGGTACGGATCGACTTTGAGTCTCGGCGAGGCCCGTCAAATTGCACCGTTTAATTCCGCAACCTCAATGCAGGTCGTGGCCGGAATCCTCGGCGCCTTGGCTTGGATGAAAAATCATCCGAACGAAGGAGTCGTCGAGGCGGAAGACATGGATTCCGAGCAAGTACTCGACGCGGCCACTCCCTTTCTCGGTGAAATCTGCGGATTCCAGACAAGCTGGCAACCGGCCGCGAATTCAAATCTCCAATTTAATGATTTCCTGGTCAGTAGCATGCCTATGGAAATGACAAAGCGACTTGAGGAGTATGTCAATTGAGGCGTTCTAAAAGTGTCCCACTGATCGTCATCGGTACGATGGTTGCCTTGAGCGGCTGCGGGCCAGACGGCAAACAAGTTGAGCTTAAACAGCAATCGTACAATTCCCTGAGCGAATGCCAGGACGACTGGGGCGATATTAAAAATTGCTCCCTCGTTGATGATGGCGGCAATCGTGGCAGCGGAGGTAGTGGAGGCAGCGGCGGTTACAGGGGGCCTCGCTACTATTGGGATCGAGAAATCGGAAGACCCATCGTGGTTGACGCCAATGGCGAAGGGCATCCGGTCAGCGGCACGCGAATCAGCGGGTCTTCAGGTTCTACCGGCACAAACAGCAGCTTTGCCGGCGCGCATATATCGCGCGGCGGCTTCGGCTCATTTGGGCACGGTTTTTCGATGGGAGGCTAATGAAAAGACTGCAAATAGCGCCGAGAAAGAATTATGGCGAGAAGTTGAGAGAGCAAGGCCTCTCCTTCTACAATTGGGACAACTATTGGAAAGAAGATGCCTGCTATCAATTCACGTTGACCCAAATTGAGGAAATAGAAGCCGTTACTGAAGAGCTGCATCGTATGTCGATAGAAGCCATGTGGTTCGCAGTAAACAACGGGATGCTTGGAAAACTGGGTATCTCGGAAGAATTTCACGCAGGCGTGCGCGCCTCCCTGGAACGTAACGATTTCTCTCTTTACGGCCGTTTCGATCTTGCGTACGACGGCGTATCGCCGCCCAAAATGCTTGAATACAATGCCGACACGCCGACCTCCCTTCTGGAGTCGGCGGCTTGCCAATGGTACTGGATGGAAGACGTCTATCCGGATACTGACCAGTTCAATTCCCTGCACGATAAACTTGTGGAACGTTGGAAGCAGTTTCCCGGAAATGACACAGTCCACGTAGCCACCATAGCCGAAAATGAAGAGGATTGGGTATGCGGGACTTATCTGATCGATACCATCACCCAGGCCGGGCGGGAGGCGAAACACATCAATATCGAAGACATTGGGTGGGATCGTTATCGTAACGCGTTTGTCGACGCTGATGGCGTGACTATTCGCAATCTGTTCAAGCTATATCCTTGGGAATGGTTGGTACGCGAGAAATTCGGAAAACATATCATCAACGGTCAGACGAAATTCGTCGAGCCACTCTGGAAAGCAGGGCTTTCTTGCAAGGGCCTGCTTCCGATTTTGTGGCAACTTTTCCCCAATCATCCCAATCTGCTGCCGGCATATTTTGAATCGGACAAGCTGACTTCTTACGCCAAAAAGCCTTTGTTCTCGCGCGAAGGGGCCAATGTCGAATTGGTGAAAGACGGACGAGTACTTGCTCGGGACGATGGGCCATACGGTGCGGAAGGTTTTATCTATCAGCAGCTGTGCATGCTTCCTCAGTTCGATGGTCGTTACCCAATTATCGGATCCTGGGTTGTCGATGGCGCCTCCGCCGGCATGTGCATTCGCGAGGACGATTCTCCCATCACCACAAACATGAGCAATTTCGTTCCTCACTTCTTCGTCGAATAAGGACTTCTAATGATTAACGCTATTCTTGCCTTTGTCTCCTATCTCGCGACCGCGGTCATACTGCTTGCAGTCTTTGTGTTGATCTACGTATGGGTGACGCCATATCGCGAATTCAAGCTGATTCACGAAGGAAATACAGCGGCTGCAGTTACTTTGGCAGGCGCAGTGCTGGGATTCACTTTCCCGCTTGTGGCCTCGATCTATTACACCCAATCGCTTCTGGAAATGGTGGCTTGGGCGGGGATTACCTGCGCGGTCCAGTTGCTGGTGTTCATTGGCCTTCGCGGGCAAGCGAAGATGATTGAAGATGGACGTGTGGCGCCGGCCATTCTTGTTGCGACGTTTTCGGTTACGATCGGATTGCTCAATGCAGTCTGTATCAGTCATTGAAGATCGCAGCCTTTCCATAGCCCCAAATCCCTCTTCGGAGAAGAACGAGCAGGGTAATTGTCGAATGTCTTGATCCAATGAGTGATGAAGAGCGGGTAAATCGTGCGCTAGCAATGCCACCATGCCGAATGGCCGATGTCCCTCTATCCGAATTTCCAGCAGGGCATCATCCGAGAGTAATGGCTCAATGAATAGAGCTACGGCCACTATGGGCTATGTCTCAAATCGGCCAGAAGCTGACTTCTATTAAATTTGTAAATGTCTTCGTATCTTTAAAGTAGAAAGAGCATGAATTCTTTGAGACTGAAAATTGTATCGACGATGTTTCTAGTAGTGGTCTGTTCACTCGGATTTGCAAATGAACTGACCGTTCTTGGAAAAACCGCCCAAGATGCCTTCCAGGATAAGGGCGTTGTCGATCTTCTACGCGCAGTTACTAGGCGAGATGCCAAAGAAGCAGATCGGCTAGTCAAAACAGGCGTAAATGTTAATGCAGCCGGCTATGGCGGGGTCACTCCATTACTGTGGATGCAGTTCAACAAGAACAAAGACGCGATGAAGCTGCTCTTGGAACTTGGTGCCAATCCGAACCAGCGAATGATGCCTGGAGGCTCACCCCTTTGGCTGGCAGCAGGTGCAGGGAATATCGATCTCCTAGAACTGTTACTACAACATGGAGCAGATCCCAATATACCAATAGGGGCTAATAGCCCATTGAACGAAGCAGTATTAGGAAATCACCTGGATTGCGCCGAGTTACTTTTAAAGCATGGTGCAGACATTAACTTTCATGACGGACTTAATGGGCCGACCGTAATTAGTGCGGCAGTGGTTTCTGGCCGTTTGGATTATGTTAATTGGGCACTTGATCATGGCTATACGTACGATTTGAAGTTTTCGCGTCGTCTAGTTGAGTTGGAGAGGCCTAGATTTGGTCAGGCAGAACAGAAAGCAAAGGCACTAGCGAAAATTGATCAACTGATAGCATCAGGAATAGGAACGGCAAAGTAATTGTTCACGGAGGTAGCCTTAGATGTCCGTAACCGGCCAAAATCGGACGTGCGTATAGCTTGTAGTCACGCCATCGTTTTCGCAAAGAACTCAAATGAAAATAGTCTTCGCAAACATATTGGGATTGATATTTTTTAGTGCCGCGACCTCCGTCTACGCTTCTGGCGTTTTGGAGGATACATTGGAGTATGACGGTGTAGTCGCCACTGCGTGGACATCCGGAGCCACGTTGGACTTTCCTTATAACGACACTGTTTGGCGTTTCTCTCGAGAGGATGACAGATGTTCGGTACTTGGATCGCCGAGGGCCAGATGGAAAATATTCGAGGGACGGCTATGGTTGATCGGCCTCTTACGGTGTAGCGGTCCAGTAAGTCTTCACGATGCCTACGGCGTTTCCGATGAGCAGGTATTCGCGGACTGGATCACGTCGGATATTTCAACTTCTCGAGGAAATCTACTTTGTCGTTTTAGCTTCAGGGGCGGAATTACGGAGAGAACACTCACATTGACAATTGTGAGAGGGGTGCTGCTCCGAGTAACGGAAAAGGATAACGCTGACAATCCGAGAATAGTAGACTTTGATAAATATCTTGGCGAAGCCGACAAGGGAAGCATGAAAGGGATGATAGGGCCTTGCAACTAGTTTGCGGAGTCCGCAATCGGCCAGAAGCGGCCATCGAGCGATGGCCGGTATGCCACGAAGATCTGAAAGTAATTTGTCAGCTTGCCTCGGTAATATTCCTGCCACTTCGTTGTGTCAGCCGTCTATACATAATCATGAACTGAATTGATCGATTACGATGTTCCGCATTATGTTCGTAGTAAGTGGCTCTCTGTTTTGATGCTTTGAAAGCCCCAGTCCATTCCCATTAACTACGTCCAGCTTCCAGAGAACTTACTTAACACACAAAATTTTCCGTTTCCTCAATTTCCATCAAATACATAATGATAAGAACCAAGTTAAAACGACTTTTCGGGATATTGATAATAGTGATTATGACGGGATGTTCGACTACAACCCCACACCCCAATGAGGTTGCAGCGGTTAGTCAAGTTATGATTACAAGGACTCCGACACCACCGTTACGCCTTCCGACATTTAGCGAAGGATTCTTAAGTGGCTTATATAAGAGCTACCCCGCCCTTTTATCATATGGTCCTAAGCCAGATGAAGAAAAAATGGTTCAGCTTGTTCCTCCAACTATCCCAGACTTCGGAGAGATTCTTGCTCAGGAAATATACAAAGATATTCCGAAAGCATTCAAAGCATGGCCTACGACGAAGCTCTCTACTCAGGCTTCCTCCGAGAGCATTCGCCCCGGTGATACGGCGACACTGGAAGTTTCAATATCGAAGCAGTATGCCTCATGGGTGCATGGCCACCTCATGACGTTCGCCCAAATTACATTATATTCAGCCTCAGGTGAGGTACTGATGAAAGAAAAAATACATGTAAATAGCCTCTACGTTCAAGGTAGCAAGAAAGTCGACGAGATCGCCCAAAAAGGGAATTCCGTTCTTATGTCCGAGTATCAACTTGCGTCTTCCGAGATCGTCAGAAAGCTCGCTGAACAGCTAACTTTACTTGGCTTTCGATGAAAAGTAGCAAAAGCACCTTCGGGTGCTTTTTTATGTTTGACAATTTTTCTAGTTTTTCCAGTCTAAAATTTCTACGTTTTTACACAGCCTCGGCCAGAAGCCATTTGACCTGGAATGATGAGCCTCAGCATTTCCGCATGTAGGCTGAAGAAAACAAGATCAACAATTGGAATTCCGCTTTAGCGGAATGATTCCGGAGGAATAGTGATTCCACGCCATATCTTTGCCGTTCCATTGCTGGCGCTGTCGGCTTGCGCACATTTATCTACAGATGCACCTCGTTTCATGCCTGCGCCACCTGCGCCAAGTGGATTCGGCACAGTCTATTTTTATCGACTAGGGGCATTCCCAAAGTTACGAACACCCGCCGTGAGCATTGATGCCATCAAGGTCTATGATCCCCCCGAAGAAGCTTATACGTGGGTCTATGTCAAAGAAGGGGCCCGAGATTTTCGCGTCGAGTGGGCTTGGGATACGAAATGGCCCAAAGTAGAATTCAACGATTGGATTATTGCCGGTCAATCTTATTTTTATAAAATTTCAGGCAGCTTCGAAAACAAAGGGGTGACTGGCTACAATGAAGTGACCCATGTGTTGGGTAGCTCGACACAGCGCATTCCATATGAACGTGCACTGACTGAGCTACAAGGATGCTGTCGGTACCTCCCCCCTGACGTGCACGAAATACCTAAACCGTAAAACACCGCGCTGCATGTCGGCAACCGGCCAAGACCAACCAGCGTATTTACCATCGACAGTAACAGTAATGAATAAGTTAAATAGACTAAAAATTGCGTTCCTCATGCTATGTGTAACTTTGGCTAGATGTGCCGCTTTGGAAGGCGTATCTAACCGAAATTCATACCCATACAAAACTGATGCAGGCATGAAGGTTCTTTATGTTAGCGAAGCTCGAGATGAATGTTGGCTTCAATTGAGCGGGCAGATAGACGAAAGAATTCGTACAGTTTTCACGAGCGTCCGCAATCGGCCAAAAGCTGACAGTCGCGATTACGTTTCATTTGGGCTTCGCGCTAGGCCGCTTCAGATGAGCAGTTAAACAATATCTATTGAGAAAGACGATGAGCTACGACTTGTTTTTTAATTTTCCGCAGGCGGCGCAGCGTAGCGCCGTGGACGAATATTTCACCAGACGTCAGCTGTATAAGATTGATAGCGCGGTGGTTTATGAGAATCCAGATACCGGAGTCTATTTTGTCTTAGAGTTCCGTAATGAGGAAGGCGACCCGAACCGCGTAGTCGGCGCCTCGCTCAATCTCAACTACTTCAGGCCTCACATATTCGGTTTGGAAGCGGAGCCAGAAATTCGCGCTTTTGTCGAACGCTTCGATCTCGCCATTGATGATCCGCAAATGCACGGCATGGCTCAAGGCCCTTATACAAGCGCAGGTTTCTATTCCGGATGGAACGCAGGAAACGCTTTCGGCTATCGCGCCATTACCGCGGAAAACAAAGGGCCGTTCCTTAGCTATCCAGAAAAGAAAGCCGAGGCCGTTTGGAGTTGGAACAAGCAAAAGCGCGCGCTTCAAACCAGGATTGGCGAGAGTATGTTCGTGCCGACAGTGATGTTTGCCACTATTGACGGTCGCGTGCAATCGATAGTGGTGTGGGGAGATGGTATTCCAACGTTGATGCCGTTAACCGATGTGGTGCTCGTGGTACGCGACAAGTTCGCTCCCAAGCCGCTGTTCCGCGCAAAGCAAGGGAAAGATCATTGCCTAGTTTCGCCGGGTGATTTGAACGGGCTACTCGGCCCGTCAACCGACGAGGGCTATGCATTGCCGGTCCGCGTTCCGAACTACATCGATCCGGGAGCAGATATTGTTCGCTGGATAGGCAAATTACAAGCATTCAGTGGCGATCTGAAGCTAGTGAGGCCTGATCAGGTACTGAGCGAAGAGTTGCTTAAGGCAAGTGCCTGAGTTGCGCGTCATTTTGGCCGATCAGTAATACCTATGCTTAGGGGCTCTAACGACGTCTACAATCGGCCAGACGCGGCTGCTCTAAATTTAGTATCGAGCATGTCCGAATGCAATACCAGTAAAGTGAATATTTCAAAATGCCTTTTGAGCAATCAAATCAATTATTAACTGAGCGGCTTCTGCTTAAACGTCCATGCCGACAAGATGCAAACCGGATTCTTGCATATCGCCTGGCAAATCGTGATCATTTGCGGTCTTGGGAGCCAGCGCGGGATGATTTTTTCTACACACTTCAAGCAACCGAAAATCAACTCGGTACGATGCAAAAGCAGATGGAAGAGGAAACGGCAGAATATTGGATTGTGGAATCACGAGCCAATGCAGAGATGGTCGGCGAGTGCAGTTTTACAAATATTGTCCGCGGCTCGTTTCAAGCTTGCCATCTAGGCTTCTCTATCGCCCGAGAGTTCGAAGGCATGGGCTTAATGCATGAGGCATTGCAGATGGCTATATCCGATATCTTCGTAAATCATGGGTTGCATCGCATCATGGCAAATTTTCAGCCAAGCAATTCCCGTAGTGAGAAATTGCTAAAACGGTTAGGGTTTCAGCACGAAGGTCTAGCTTTGGAATATCTCAAAATAAATGGGAAGTGGATGGACCATATACTGACGTCAAAGATCAATCCTGCGGGGTGATAGCGACGTCCGTAATCGGCCAGTGGCAGGCATTCCCTAACAAGAGATTTTTAAATATGCGTAGAGAACCCGCCATGATTTTATCGGTCTTGGTTTCGATTGTGCCGACGTCATTGATAGCTTCCACCGGAGGCAACGATACTAAATATGGGGCGCTAGTGTTGCTTATCGGACTGCCGTTTTATTGTATGTTCACCATGCTGGTACTTGCCATCGTACCCATGCTCGTAAAGAGGTTAGGGTACCGCTCAAAGTTCGCTTATGTGGCTGCCAATGGTATTGCATGTCTCGCATTCGGTATCACGCTTTGCAGTGCCGGTGTCGATGGGCCGGGAATAGCTGCGGGCACGATAGGATTGCTTTCGGCCTTTTTTCTCGCCATGGTTTTTGAGAAAACGATAAGAATCCTGTAATACAACCACGCAGGAAAGTCTTCCAATCTAGCTGATGACCGTCCGCAATCGGCCAAATCAGTTGCCAATCGCGTATTGAAGCATGTCTAGAACTAGTGGCCTCGATCAATGGAGTATTTTCCAAAGCAACGACGGCAGCCGATACTAAGTGTCTCTCACAGGCAATAGTTACTTTTTTTGATACCGCTGTTTTATACTTGGTAGTTAACAAAAAGGGGGAGGTCGCGCTCAGACTGGTGAGTCGGCCTTTGATAACATTTAAAAGAAAGAAAACATGACATCAGGGGTTAGTCGCTTTCTCGCCGCGATCTTTTTGGCTGCGTCATTAGCCGGTTGTGCTTCCGGCCCAAAATACACAGAGGTTACCGGAGCAATCCCGTCTATTAAAAATGGGCAGGGACGTGTCTACTTTTTGCGTTCCTCGACATTCTTCGGTGGCGCTGCTCAGCCGCTCATTTATGTCAACAATCAAGCAGTGGGGCGATCCGAACCAGGTGGATTTTTCTTTGTAGACCTGCCGGCTGGCCCTTATCAAGCCAAAACGACCACAGAAACAGTGACGACTTTGGATTTCACGGTATATCGAAACGAGACCAAATACATACGAACAGGTGCCTCTCTCGGTCTATTCTTCCCACGCATGGAATTTACTATCATCCATGAGTCTATGGCGGAGCGAGAACTAGAGGAGCTAAGCTACACAGGAAAACCGCTTCCGACGGCATCAAAATAAATTTCCCGGATGGTCCGCAAACGGCCAGAAGCCGGCATTCAGCAGCACTGGGGGACATTGGTTCTACACGGGAGACGCGATTGAATATTGACCTAGAAACGTGGTTACTCGAGACTGGCGACATTGTTATTCGAAAAAAAGCCCAACTGGGTGAAAGTGCACTATCTGAATCTGACCGTGCCGTTTACTGGATGTGGTTAATCGACTATTCAGTCCGAAATGCTGGTTGCTTTGGGCCTTTGGAGGACATGGGCGCCAAGACGGCTCTCTCAGACTTGGCCCGTTTTGCGCAAGATACAAAGCTTTCAGCGCTATGTTTGTGGCTGCAACTTTCAGATAACGAAGAAGTTTTCTGCCGCACTTACTATCAACACTTTGATAAAGCATGCGGAGAACTCAAAGATCACTGCGTGCGGACTAGCGTCCAAGTAGGCAGCTAACGGCCAGAAGCGGAAGTATGTCGATATCTCACGTTTTGATGAACGAGGCGCAATGAATTACGTATCAGCAATATTTAACGAGTCGGTAAGGATTGTGACCTCTGGAACGATTCCACCTGACATCGAGTTGCTGGCCGCGAACCTAAATTCAGGTGAAGCTCATCTGCCATTTTCGTCGAAGAAGAACTTGGCTGAGGTTCTTACTGCCTTGCAGCGTGCCAAATTCTTTTTTGCCGATGAGCCGGCGGGCTGGCCACCTGCTGCAGTGTTTCAGCAGCTTCGCGAAGAATCGCTTGTGAGCGGGAAGGTTTTGACGGTTTGTTGGAAAAGGCAAGATGAACCTATTTTCGGAGAGGCATGACTAGTCCGCAACCGGCCAGAAGCCGAAGCTATAAAAGAACATCAACTTGAGGTAAAAATCAAAAGGAAATTCAAAATATGGCGCTCTTGCATCCTAGGGAAGACCTTGCAAATAGAGTTCCCGTTTGGAGCTCAATGACTGCGTTCTTTTTAGATACAGACCTTCGAAGAGAAGACATTCTATATATTGCAAAAGTATGTGCAGCCTCGCCATATTCTGCGAAAGAGTTGGAAAGAATAATGTTTTCAGAGGTATGGCCTGCATTTCTCCCTAATTTGTTCGCTACCGCCGGAGAATGGAGTGGATGGTCTGAAGATTTTGTGAGAGAACGTGTCATGAAGAAATACAAGCGTAGAATTTATTTTTCATGGCGTTTGAATCCACTTAAACGATACTTTTGCAAAGCCTATACGGTTGTCGAAAAAGAAGTTGATGTGAGCCGTAGAAAGGGACGTCCCCTCGGTTCTTAACGACCGCAACCGGCCAGAAGTAGGCGCCAGGTTGCAGCGAAATGATTTTATTATCACTGTAAAAGTAGAAGGACTTTATGAGCAATGCATGGTGCCATCTGCAATACAGATATGGCAATTCATTAGGAGCGCCGACACGCGATGAAATTATGGTCGCAGTGAAAGAGCTATATGAAGAAAACCTGCCGGACATGACTGAAGATGACTACGATGAGCACGGTGCTGCGTCGCTACGATATGGCTTTGACGACGGGCCAATGTACGTGCTTGAAATTACACGTTTGGGAACTGCACGCTGGTCCGAGTGGGCCGACGCAGATTTTCAAAAAGAGTTGTGCCCGACTAGAGAGATTAAGTCGCTTTCTCAAGAAAAGGCTTTTCTATTGTGGGAGCAACTCGGTGCGGGAGAAACTGACCTAGTCCGGATGCATTTTCAAACGGCTTAGTATCTGCTTGGGTCGGAAGCAGAGGTCCGCTAACGGCAAAAGCCGACATGCAAAGACCTAAATTTGCCAGTTCTTATTCATCCCCATTTCGAGGCAACACAACAACATGCGAATTACGCCTAGAACATTGCAGAAAATAGCGTTGATCAGCGGAAGCATCCCATTTGCAATCAGCCTCTTGGCGCATTTGATTATTTGGTTTATCCCAGGCTGTAATCCAAATCCATACTCACTTGGACAATGCACCGTCGGGACGATTAACTGGGCCTCATTTCTACTAATAGCGGGACTCGGCGGATTCTACTTAGGAATTTTGGTATGTGTATTTATCTCCATACCTCTATGCGTCGTTTCTGTTGGGCTTAAGATTTATCAAAAGAGGAAAAATCGCACAGTTCCCAATAGTATTTCTGCGACATAGCGAAAAATGTCCGCAACCGGCCAGAAGTAAAAATTCGGATTTTCTGGAAATATGCCAAACCTCACTTGGGGACAACCATGACCACTAAAAACACTAGTGTTGTAACTTCCATCACCAACTCACCTCGTAGACGGAGTATATGGCGCGGAATTATTGCAGGTGTTATTGCCAAGTTGATTGCCTTCCCCATTTGTATATTGATAGATATGTTTATCATCTGGCCTGCTCTGAACGGGACCACGTACCAGTCGTCGGGCCCGGTGGATGTAAATTCCAACGAATGGTTTATTTACCAAATTCCCGGCGCACTTTCTTATTTTTTTATTGGCTTCATTGCGGCCAGATGGTCTCCACCAGAATCTTGGCGCGCCCCAATCTTTCATATGGGGCTTTCTCTTGTCATGCTGCTTTTATCTCATCTGCCTAGTGTCGATGAAGTTTGGCGCAAAGAATTTTGGTACGTCTATCCGTTGCTCTGTATCTATGGTGGGGCTCTATATTTCAAAAGACGCGAAAGTATGTTGAATTAACTGAGCCGCAATCGAAGAGTTACGAAATTGTATTTGATGAAAAGCCATGACTGTCCGCAATCGGCCAGAAACGGACATTCAGCAGCACTGAGCACATTGCTTCTAAAAGGGGATACGATTGAATAATGACCTTGAAACGTGGTTAGTCGAGGCTGGCGACATTGTTCTTCGGAAAAAGGCCCAGCAGGGTGAAAGTGCGCTATCTGAATCTGAACGAGCCGTTGACTGGATGTGGTTAATCGACTATTCAGTCCGAAATGCGGGTTGCTTTGGGCCTTTGGAGGACATGGGTGCTAAAACGGCTCTGTCAGACTTGGCCTGTTTTGCGCAAGACGCAAAGCTTTCAGTGCTGTCTTCGTGGCTGCAACTTTCAGACAATGAAGAAGCTTTCTGCAGCACTTACTATCAACACTTTGACAAGGCGTGCGGAGAACTCAAAGACCATTGCGAGCGGACTAGCGCTTAGTGCATGCCTACTTTCGGCCGGAAGACGCCATTAAATCTGAGAACAAATTACCAAATGCTATGCCCGTTAAGCTAGTTATATTTGATTTAGACGAGACGTTAGTTCATGCGTGCCTGGAGCCTTTGGCGCACCCTGCTGATTGAGATTTGCTGACTATTTCATCTATATTCGACCATATGCGGCGGACCTAGTTAAATTTGCATCCGCGAAATTCTCAGTCGCAGTATGGTCTTCCGCAAGCCCTGAATACGTTGAGTTTATAAGTAACGCACTTTTTGGAGACCAACATGGTCTTCTCTTTAGCTGGGATGTGCAGAAATGTGTGCAAAAGGTAGACTCCCGCACCAATGGCTATGTGTACATCAAGGACCTTCGGAAGGTAATGATGCATGGCTATCAAGTAGAGGAAATTGTTATCGTCGATGACAGTCCTGAGAAAATTCAACGACAGCCTCGTTCTCACCTCGTTGTTAAGCCATTTCACGGTGACAAGGAAGATAAAGAATTGCACTCGGTCATAGCAAAGCTAGGAGAATTGGCGGTCTAGATAGCCGCAATCGGCCAGTTGCAGACTTCTCTCCTAAAGCCAAGAGCATAAAAATATGAACAAAGTTGATGCAAAAAATAGCCCCCTTCGCCGCCCGACAGACTTGGAGATTGATGCTGCTGAAAATAGTTTAAGGATGAAATTTCATCCGGACTATCGAAAGTTTCTTCTTGATGGAGGAGACGTAGCGAATGCAGTGTTTACTCCGGCGGTCGTTTTGCCAGGGTCGGGATACTGTGACTTGGTGGAGATTGCAGAAACCGCATGGAAAGTGATGGGCGTTCCTCGTCACTATTTACCGTTTATCGAAGATAACGGCGACTATTTTTGCATTACGTCTGACGGAGATATTGTGTATTGGTCTCACGACGGCGCAACAAGCGAACGATGGTCAACGCTGGAGCTGTGGTATCAACAGGTATGCGTGGACCGAAAGTGAATTAGCTCGTCCGCTTCCGGCCAAGCGCGGACGCTCACGATAAACCGTGTATGCCAATATTCAGGGGGCTTTGTTGGAAAAGTACATAAAGGTGCAGTGGCTGCACGATTTCGAATCGGAGCCTGTGATGATATACGTCGAACTCGACGAAAATCGTAATGAACTCCGCAAGGTTGAAGTCTACCGCGACGGCCATCATGATTTTTCCGATGGTTCTAGGTCAACAGGAAATACTAAGCTCAGTGAAGAGCCAATCCCTCTTATCCTGGATATCAATCAGGATGTACAGTTTGAAGCCACTCCGATACAACAGGAAGAGTTCGAAGCTATATGGAAAAACGCTTTGGTTTAATGAAGTCGAAATAGTCCGCTATCGGCCAGAAGCCAACATACAAAGACCTAAACTTGCCAGTTCTCATTCATCCCCATTTCGAGGCAACACAACAACATGCGAATTACGCCTAGAACATTGCAGAAAATAGCGTTGGTCAGCGGAAGCATCCCATTTGCAATCAGCCTCTTGGCGCATTTGATTATTTGGTTTGTTCCAGGCTGTAATCCAAATCCATACTCACTTGGACAATGCACTGTCGGGACGATTAACTGGGCCTCATTTCTACTAATAGCCGGACTCGGCGGATTCTACTTAGGAATCTTGGTATGTATATTTATCTCCATACCTCTATGCGTCGTTTCTGTCGGGCTTAAGATTTATCAAAAGAGGAAAAATCGCACAGTTCCCAATAGTATTTCTACGACATAGCGAAAAATGTCCGCAACCGGCCAGGAGCGATCATCTATTGTGCTCTGAAAAGAATCGCTAGTAACTCCGTTTAGCGCAGAACGATGAAAAAAATGAAAATCACAAAGGGGGAAAATTTGAGTGCATTGCGAGGAATCCCGGTTAAAAATTTAGTCCGAGCGCTCATAGTTAGTTCATTGTTTTTTATGCATCCGATTTGTAAAGCCTCGAGTTTCGATTGTCAGAACGTACCGACGGCAAAGAAGCGCGCGGTGTGTACAAGCCCAACGTTATCTCGATTGAATGAGCAGGTGACTGCTTCGTACCAACGCGCGTTGCTTCAATCGCCAAATCAAGACGAACGGAATGCAATAATCTCTGAGCAGAAAAAATGGCTCACCTCATTGAAGAATTGTCGTAGGGATGACGTAGACTGCTTAGAACACCGCTATCGGCGACGAGTGCTGGAGTTGTCGATTGATTGTACGGTTCCATCCGATCAAGAACAAAATGCTATATGCGGGGCAGAAGATCTACAGGCTCTGTACGATATTGTCGGAAATATGTGGGCAGAGTGGAGACCCTATATATCTCAGTTGCAAAAGATGGAGCGCAACGACGATCGTGCTTATCGACTCTTCTATGTAGAGATCGATCGATGGCATAGGGATAGCATGATGCCCTGTTTGTCATGGCAATGCCGCCGTAGCATGACGAAATCACTCATTGAGCACCAGCGTTTCCCTGTTGAAGCTTATACGCGTTTACGCAATTGGGTGACAAGTGAAGGTATGAATTCATCTCTATTAAATTCCGAAAAATGGAAGTTAACTGATGAGCAGGCCGTCCCCGCATGGAATATTGTTGATTCGAATATCTATATCTTGGGCGAGCTGCCAAAATGGTTCACACGAAATGTTTTTGAAAATCATGCTTTCGACATAGCCCCTTTTATGGATCGGCCATTTACCGATAATGAGCTATGGCACTTGGCGAAGCTCGTCAAACGTCTTTATCCCACTTGGCTATATCCTGATATGAAAGTCGATTTTCTCGGTATAACTCCTGCGGCGTTAAGAAGCGTCATTTTTTTAGATGGTGGAGGTGCAAAATGCAGTCCCCATCCTTTCAATAGTTCAGTCATGATTGACAAGGTGGCGCTGGAGGGTGGGGTCATACAGACAAAAAGTCATGTCCGTGATTCATTCAAAATCATTGAGATACGCGACCAAGCTGGAGAGCAACCTACACCAACTTGTACATCAGATGATCCTCGTTGGAAAGTGCCGAAAACTTATAAATCACGTATTTTTATAAATGAAATTCAGTCGGTTTTCGTACGAGCTGATGGCACTTTCTGGTTAAAATTTTCTGACGGAGAATGGTATCGATTTCGTGCGGATATGACCAGCGATGCATTGGAAATTGGCACAAAATTTCACGTAATTTCAGAAACTGACTTCAATCAAGTCAGAGATGATCGGACAGCCGGACTGTTCGAAGAAAAAATAATGAATGCGATACGGCTACATTAAGGTAGTGATATTTTCGCCGGCATTCCAAGTCCGCAATCGGCCATTTTGAGCCATTCGACAGCGACGAGCCAGTGGTTAATAATCGTGAGTTAAAACGTACTTAAGAGGACAAGGTTGATGCAGACTATGCGGGAAATCGTCACTAGCGGTACCGCACGTATAGCGGCTGAATGGGCCGGTGACGGCCAACCGATCCTCTTCCTCCATGCCAATGTCGCGGACCGACGGATGTGGAGTCATCAATTTAACGCGCTGGCGTCCAGCTATCGCGTAATCGCGTTCGACCGCCGAGGCTTCGGTGAGACGAGCATGGTTGACGAGACTTATAGCCAGACAGACGATCTGTTTGCTGTACTAGATCAACTGGCCGATAGTGACAAGCCGGCCATTTTAGTTGGCTGCTCGAGGGGTGGCAGCATTGCCATTGACGCAGCTCTCGCCTCTCAAGATCAAATTGCGGCATTGGTGCTGGTCGCGCCGGGTGTCGGCGGCGCACCAGCCGCAACACCCATCACTGCGGTGCAGCGGCTGCTCGAGGCTACCGAATTGGCGAGGAAGTCAGGAGATCTAAATAAGGTCAATCAACTGCAAGCGGCACTCTGGCTTGATGGACCGCAATCGGACGAGGGGCGCGTGAGCGGAAAAGCCCGCGACCTGTTCTTGGCTATGAACGCGATCGCTTTGGCTACGCCTTCCCTTGGTCGCGCTGTCGAACCCGAGCCCGCATGGGAGCGACTCGATCAAATTGCCGTTCCAGTACGAATCCTGTGCGGCAATCTGGATATACCGCACATCCAGACACGTTGCGCGCAGCTCGCCGCAAGACTCCCGAAGGGACAGCTCGAGATACTGACCTCCGCCGCCCATTTGCCAAGTCTTGAGCAGCCCGAACACTTCACTGAGTGGCTACTGAAAATACTTGCTGATTGCCAATAGATCGTACGACCATGGCGCTCATCTGCTGGAAGACAGTTTGTAAGTTGTGAAGGCTAGCTTCTTTGTGGATCGCGCTGAAAGTCCGCAATCGGCCAGGAGCAGCCGTTAATAAGGAGAAGCGATGAGCCTAGATTTCATACTCATAAAGTCACAGGGTCATCCTCTTTCTATTGAAGAGATTGAGATGGACGCTCAATTTGGTATAGGCGACTATAAAAATTTGGCGGAGAGATTTTTCGGCCCCGTGGTTTGGTCCGCTGGGACTGGAATTGCGACTCATGGCGATATGAGTTTTGAGCTGACACCGCACGATATTTCACTGTCTGTGACTGTGCGAGGTCATGAAGATAAAGTAGCTTACATTGAAAATGTCGCAGCACTTGCGATTAAGGAGTGCATCGTGACTATCGATGTGCAAGTTTCAGAACTTATCCTACCCTTGAGTGACTAGCTTCAGCGCATACGTCGAGTCGGTTCCAACTCTAGCCACCAGGGTAGCAATCGGTTTGCGAACGGGAGTCCGCAATCGGCCAGTTGCAGACGTTCAATAGACAAACCATTTCCTAAAAATTATGCAGCTATCCGAATTCATAAAAGTACCTCGAGGGATGCCCGCGTTGCAGAAGAACGGACACCTTTCGCGCTCGAATTCATACTTGGAAGACGGTGCCATCACTAAAGGGAAGGATAAATTGTGTTAACTCGGAAAAATTTGGAGGACAATTTCTCCGGTCTCTATGACTTGGGCGATGGAATCTTTAGATGCGAAGATGTGTTGCTTAAATCGACATTTTTCTATTATGTGATGCTAGGTAGAGACGTTGGAAATGCCAGAGATATTCTTCTCCTTTCTGCGGATGAGGCAGACGATGACTTTGCGTTGTTTATTTTTCATAATCAACCTGGCGAGATTAGAAATTCCCCGTTTGATATTTCTGAACTTCCATCGAACAAGCGAAATTTTTCAAACTTGGCTTTTGTGCGTGAAGACTGTCATGAATATTTCAAAGGAAGATTGGATAAAGAGCGTGAAAAATTAACGTTCTGCTTCCCCGTTCATAAATTCGAATTCACCGGAAGCGAGTCAAGAGAGGAATTTTCAATTTTACGTAAAGAGACTATCCCCATCTTGGACTGGGCAAGACAACCATCTCCGAAAATAATGTTGAGGTTTGACAATCCTAGAACGAAATCAGGAACTGGAAATTCGGATGTCTTTGTGAAATTTGAACTGCTGGAGCGAGAGATTAGAAATCTCAGCGGAGTCACAAATGGATTCATTGAAATTTCCAACTATAAAGGCCAGGTTGTGGAAGTGCTCTCACCGTCTGAGGAGTCTTTTGTCCTTATTCGAAATAGAGACGACAACGACCGTCAAAACCTGAGAAGCAAGGAGCTGCTGAAAGTTGTCTTTGATTTTCTAACTCACTAAGCCCGGTTATTAAATTCTGTTTCCGTCAGTGAACGGCCGTAACCGGCCAGAAACGGGCATTCATCAAGAGCACAAAGCGCTACGATTCCTATACAGGAAATATATGAGTAATCGAACTTTTGCCTGCTTGTACTGTAAAAAATTGCAGCGCAAAGACCAAAATATCAATGCATTTCATTGCCCGCTATGTGGTCGCGAAAGCATTCGGGTTCATTGGAAGCTTCATGTTCCGTCTCCTAAGAAAAAGAAGAAATGGAACTCCTTCTGGGATAGATATCTTCTCGAACTACGGCAGATTGAAGAATTTAAGTCCAACAAAAATATTCGCGAACTTCGTTTGCCGCTTTTGAATATTCGTTTGCGGCAATAGTCTGCTAGAAGAAAACGGCTAACCGATGTCCGCAATCGGCCAGAAGGAGACATCAGAGCTTTTCCGTGTCAGCAGGTGGCAGCCCATTCTTTAGAATTCTCGACTCAATTTGACCGCTGATATCAGCACCCGCAATCGGCCAGAGATTAACAATGAAAATAAAAATGCGATCAATCTTGCTTCTGGCGCTGCTGTTTGCTTCGAGTGGAGTCCATGCCGAACTTGCCTATAAAAATATACCGGCGTGCGGGGATGTTTATCGGAAAATCACCAGTCTGGTCGCCGGTGCGAAATATCGGGAAGCGCTGCCGATTGTCCTGCAAGAGCAATCCCGCTATCCATTAAAGAAGGATGCGGATACGAGTGCCGCCAATTTATGCCTGGAGACCCTTGCCGCCAATCTGTATAAGAAGGCAGGGAATATACCCAAAGCCATGGACATGCTGCAGGCTGTTTTGAAGAATAGCAAGAGCGAACTCGGCGAGAGCAATTCAATTTTGGTGTCTGCCGAAGTATCGTTGTCAGAGGTGTATATCGGCACCTCGCGTTTCAATGATGCGGTGCTGATCTTGGAGGACGCCAAAGGTATCGTTCTGCGTGCACAGTCCAGAGATAATTTGAATTTGATTTATACGCATCTTGGGGAAGTCTATGCGAACCTCGGCGCTCCTGAAAAAGCACTTGAGTACGATCTTGCTGCCTATGCCGATTTCAAATCGAATGCCGCCATCAGCGGCAATAAGTTCCGCGAAGGGATTTTTCTCAAAAATATCGCCTACGACTATAACAAACTGAGAAACTTCACCAAAAGCCTGTCGACGATCGAGGCATCATTGCGGCTAATGCAGGAAGTCGGCATCAGCGAAGACAACGCCGAAATATTGGACGCAAAACTGATCTGGGCCACGGCGTTACGTGAAACAGGTTCGCGGGAAAAGGCGATTCAAATCAATCAGGACGTCTACAAAATCACATCGAACCCGGGCTTTCAGAACAAGGTTCTGGCTGGCAAGGCGCAGTCCGATCTTGGCGTCAGTACCAGAGGCGTCGATCTGCAAAAGGCAATTGCCTATCAAAAGGATCTATACAAAAAATATGCCGACAGTAACGAGCTCGCCAGCCCGCAAGCCTTGATCAATGGCTTCAATCTGACTCAAAATCTGATCGCTTCAAACCAGGCGGATGAGGCTTTGTCATACGGAAATGCAATGTTGAAGTCGCTGGTCGACTTCAGAAAGAAAATCGCTGACAACGATCAGTTGTTGTCGACTTGGGTCAGGCAGTCCGAGACGATGATCAATATGTTGATTGGCTTGAATCTGACACATAATCGATTCGACGCATTGTTCTTGATTGAATATTTCAAAAGCCGTTCCTTGTCCGAAAAATTCCAGCTTTCAAACCTGGAAGGGCAGATCAACAGCACTGAATACAAAAATTTTAAAAACATCAAATTTCAGTTGACGCAAGTTAACCAGAAAATTGCGGTGAACAAGAGTCTGCATATCGATTCCCCGGAGCTGAACAAGGCGCATGCCGAACTTGGCAAAACCTTGCTTGATTATTCGCTGAATCATAATTTCAACGATTCCGTTCCGACCTCGAAAACGCCGCCGGCCTGGTATCTTGCGATGAACACGCTGGAGCGGGACGCCCTGAAAATCAGCTATAAATTCCTGGGCGGTTCTCTATGGGTTTTTGTCTATGATGGCAAAGAACTCTATACACGAAATTTGGGCGATTCGACGGCAATCAAAAAGACGATTAACGACTACCGGCTTTACACACGCAATAAAGTGCTGTCCACCAACCGCGCGATTCGCAGCAATGATCAGGAAACTGAAAAATATTTACGTATCCTGAGCGACAAACTGGTTGCGCCGATACAAGAAAAGCTGGGAGCCGGCGGGAAATTGCTGGTCAGTCCCGATGCCGAAATAGGCGGCATCGCTTTCGACGATTTAACGATCAACAATAAAAAGATGTATCAGTCTTTTTCAGTACGCATGTTGCCGACTTTCATGATCTACGACAATCTGACTGAAATGAAAAAGCAGTACACTGACAGTGACCGCAACGATTTTCTCGGCTTCGGCGGTATTTCGTACGAGAGCATCACGAAATACGACAACAACGTATCGCTCCAGCGGGAGCGCTCGCATTCCATGAGCCAGATGGATCTGGCTGTTATCTCCGACCAAGTAAAGAACCAGCCGGAACTGATGCCCATTGCAATGCTGAATTACACTGCTTGGTTCAAGAATCTGCCGTACTCTCTGGAGACCATCGAACATATCGGTCAGAGATTTTCACGCAAAAATATCTACAGCGATGAACGGGCCAGCGAAGCGTCGATCTACGACCTGATGAGGCATGGCAGCCTGGAACGCTATCGGATTATCCATTTTGCCGCGCATGGCTATGTGAATCCGTATAACCCCATGCTGAGTGCCATTGTGCTGGCACAAACCAACCGAGCGCCGAGCACCGACGGCTTCCTGACTGCCTCAAAAATAGCCGGACTAAGCCTGCACAGCGACCTGGTGGTGCTTCAATCCTGCGATACCGCGTATGGTACCTATCAGTCTGGAGATGGGGTCATCGGGCTGACATATTCATTTTTCGAGGCGGGCAGCATCGGTGTGATTTCGGCATTATGGCCAATCGAAGTCAGGAAGTCCGGCGAATTCTTTGAGCATTTTTACGATGAGCTGAAAACCACTTCTGTATCGGAAGCTTTGCGCAGGACCAAGGTTTGGGCCGCAAATCATGATTTTAGCCAGGATGATATCTCGGCCTATGTCTATTACGGGTTGTGATGAGAAACTCGAGCAGTATATTGAGTAGAACCAGCACTTATATAAGACGAATTGAGTGAATTACACCAGCGTTATTATCTCGGGGGAGCAGTTAATAAGTCCGTTATCGGCCAGAAACGGACGTATGAAGACTGACCATGAATACATAATTTCACAAGGGGAAATTGTGCAAGAGAAGAAAATTTACGCGTTGAATGGCATGGAAATAGTGAGACGTGGCGATGCCTATTTTGTGCGCTACGACGGAGGAGCTCATCAAGTTTGCTGGCGAGAAGACCAAATATCTAGAGAAGAGCTTGAGCAGATTAAAGCGGGAAGAACGGGGCAATACGATGTTTTCCTGGCTCTACAAAAGCGGATTATTTCTTTGGGAGAGGACCCGTATAAATCGAACTGGATACCTCTCGGCCCTGTCGGTGAGTGATATTTTTTCGTCCGTTATCGGCCAGAAACGGACTTCCATCGAGCTATATTGTTGCTAACGGATGACTCGGTCAGATGGCGGGCATCTTCAGGGAGGCACCCCGCTTCGTCAGGCCGCTGTCAACAACTAATAGCCGAATAGCCTTAGACTGGGTGTTATAAAGACAACGTATACATCAAGAATAAGATGACGTATCCCAGCGAGTCAAACATCAATAGCAGTGTTCCGCATATCTATGTGAAGTCGTGGATGGCCCTAGCACTGCTTCTTTATTCCGTCGACCAAATTGAGCGTTATGCCGGCTGGACGATCTTCCTATTGCCATGCATGATCCTCTGCTTTTTGGGGCTGTCGATAGCAGGCCTGATAAAAGTGGTGATATCAGTCCAGCGGCGGCAATGGCGTCGACTAATATTTATTCTAGCTGCGCCGGCTATATTTTTTCTGATCGCTCTGGTCATGTCGCTTGGCTTTGATTCGGACTGGCTACGATTCCAGCTTGCTCGTCCCTATTACAATTGGGTTGTTGATCATCTCCCTGCGGAGAAAGAGGGAAAGATGATGTGGGGATTCGGATCACGAGGCCATTTCCTGAGTCGGATCGAAACCCACGCGTTAGTCTATGACCGTTCTGACCGAGCGGCCAAGCAACCGAAGGCAGACGAGGCTTCTGAAATTATCATTCGGCCGCTAGGCGGACATTTCTATTTGATGACCGAAATCTATTGAGCTAGTACGGTACATACCAGAACCCAGCACATTTCATGCTTGGCATGAAAGCCCGCAATCGGCCAGTAGCGGCCATCGCAAGATATTCGGATAATGGGACATGCTCATCAGAAGCATTGCTATCGAAGTAAATTCCTGTAGGAGAGTGTGTGCGTCATCTGCAAGCTTACAAAAGTATTCTCGACCGCGCGTTTGTTATCGTGCTTACGACAAATTCCCATGAACGAAAAGCAGTGTTGGGCGTAATGCAGGCGCATCGTAAGCTTGTTACGCATCATTCATCGCATCGCGCTTACTTGGGTGTTGCAGCTGATCGAATCGTGCTTGTGCTGGACGGCGATGGTGCCTTTGCTGGCGCGGGGGCCGCATCACGCTTTTTAAGTGATTTTATCGCAAACGAAAGATATCCGAAACCGGCAGCGGTTGTGCTTTGTGGTGTGTGCTGGGGAAATCCGAAACTGACGGATATTGGCGATGTTTTGGTGGGGAGTTCGCTGATCTCTGTAAATCGATCGATCGCCAGCAAGTCTGGATTAATGGAACAGCCTAAGACATTCGAGACTTCGATGCCCGAGGAAGTTATTCGAGGATTTGCTGGAGTAGGCGTAATCGCACCATCGATTATGCTTTCTGTGGAAAAATTGTACGAAGAAACAACAGCACGCGATGAACTAATCACGAAATTTCCTAGCGCTCATGGAGGGGAAATGGAGGGATTTGTCGTAGTACCATCTTGCGAAAATAAATCTATTCCGTGGCTCATAATTAAAGCAGTATCTGACTTCGGTGATGATGATTTCAATCGCACGCCGCAGAATAATGTGTCAAAAAAGGCCGCTCAAACTCTCTTGAATGGCTTACCAGCGATTCCGATAGATAGCGAACACAAGGAAGGCTTACAAAGCTTAGCTGATGTTCTTCTGGGGCACTCATTTGAACTTCGAAAAGATTTGTTCTCCGCTGACGACTCCGTTACCCACCAAGTGAATAGAGCCCTCCGAGGGCTTGAGTCTGTAATCGATTTTTATACCGGTAGCGCGGCAATAGACCGTTTTCTTGCTAGCAACTTAACTGTGTTGTTTAAGGAATTGGCATTGAATGCGTTTGAGCATGGCAAGGCTAAGACAGTGCGCGTAAATGTCCTCCCTCATGGTGTAACGTTTGATGATGATGGAGATCCATATGTCATCGATAAACTGACGGTCGAAGCTAAAGGGCGTGGAGGGCAGCTGGCTTGGCAAAAATTTAAACGGGACATGCTTGACTCAGGAAAACTGGTAATGAAAAGTAAATTGCATGCCAGATCGAAGAATGGCGTGCGATTTGAGATTCACAATCCACACCCTAATTTGTCAGAAACAAAGGCGAAGTGTCGTGCTGAACTGGAGTGGAGGGCATCCCCAGCGATCTATGTACATCCCGAGTGTATAGATATCTACATTGATATTCGTCGCATTGAAATGATGACGATTATTTTCGACACTGTTGAAGAATTTCAGCCTCTGCTTGATGCAGGTAAGCGATTGTACGTTGCCTTAACTGATCGAGATGTCCTCTGGAAAATTGAAGCAGCCTTTACTGACGAAATAGCATCACAGGCATTGGTAATCTTATTCGACGAAGATTTAAGCGAGAAAGATCCATTTGCCAATCTGCCAGCAGCCACTCAGCTACAACCATCAAGAATGCCAGGTCTTGGTCTTTTCGCTCGCCTTCGTTCATTGTTGAGTAAGTAAGCTCATTTGATATACAAAGCTCAACTCCGATAAGAAGAATGAAAGCTAAACCGTAAGATATGATATCTACAATCAGCGGCCAAGAGCAGACCTCTAACTAGCAAAAAAATGCCACTCTTACATCCTAGTGACGACATCTCTAATAGAGCGCCTGTTTGGAATGCGATGGCAGCGTTTTTTCTAGACAACGAGCTTCAGGAAATAGAGATTTCACATATTGCGGAAGTTTGCTCCCTATCCCCATACTCACAAAAAGAGCTTGAACGAATAATGTTCTCAGAGGTATGGCCGGCATTTCTTCCTAACTTATTCGCCATTGCAGGTGAATGGAGTGGATGGCCTGAGGACTTTGTCATTGAGCGTGTCATGAAGCGGTATAGAAGAAATAGAATTTATTTTTCATGGCGTTTCAACCCGTTAAAACGATATTGTTGTGGGGCTTGGGCATCAGTCGAAAAACAAATTGACGTGCTCCGTAAAAATAGGAGCACAACAGAGTCCTAACGGCCGCAATCGGCCAGAAGCTGTCGTTCATAACGTTACGTCGTCTTATAAAACAGAGAACCACTAAATGCGAAATATCGCACAAAAAATAATCTTACTGCTGGCTATAGGAGTATCTTCGACGCCAGTATTTGCACAGTATGCGCCAGGAATTCCGCCGGCTAATTATATGGTTTTTGCACTTACGCTTAAGTCATTACGTCAATGTGAATTGCAACATCCCGAATTTCTCGGTGTGATAAATACATTCGAGTCTGAAGTTGTAGATGCTAGCCGCAACCTCGGCGGCTTAGATGATTTTAGAGCATCCCTACCTGTGATTTTTTTGCGTGTCAAAAGCATGGAATCGCTCGCCGAAAAAATCACTCTTGAAGAATGCAAATGGTATTGGGAGAATAGGCTGCCCACCATAGCTCGTCTGTTTGACGAGATGCATAACCAAAAGTAGAGAGTTGGTTTATGAAAGGCGTGTACAATCGTGAGCGATTTTTGATGTATTCCACCGAGGTCAGCAATCGGCCAGAAGAAGACCTCCCTCGCAGTTTGTATGGAACAATTTTTAAGCTTAAATTTGTCTAGTAAAGTCGGGGCGATTCACATTTGCGAAGCGAATTTTCGCTGCCGAATGCGAATACCGAGGACGCGGTAACTCACTATTTTTTTGTGTAATGCTGATCAAAAAACGTCATAATTGCCTCTGAAAAATATGGTTTTTTGGGTGTTTTTGGATTGCCTGGATCCAGCTCTCGCACTCGACAATATTTGGGGTCTTTTGAAACTGATGCTCTTAGGAGGTGAAACTTGTCGTTTGTGAGGAAATCGCTGTACCTTTGACGGCAACGGTTCTGGACTTGGGCGTAGTCCAGCGGATACTTGGCAGTTATTTGCTCTTCCGTCATCTGGATCGGCATCGCGTCAGGATCATTTGATAGCTGCACTGCCATCGCATGCGTGGCAGTGGACCGGACAAACTTTAGATTTACATTCACCGAGACAGCATAATGGCGATCGCTCTCTTTGTTTGTCTCCATACTTTCGATATAGCTGACGACTCGTCTTTGCTCTTTGGTTAGAACAATCGCATCTGCGGCGGCCACCGGATTGAAGAACGCGAGCGGCATGAGATGAAAGTTGTAGTCTGCGTAGTTCATAGAAAACCACTCCTGGCTAGCGATAACGAAATTTTTTACAGCGGCCGTTCCTAGTTCTTGAAGACGCTCTGCCAAACTGGGATTGTCGTTGTAGAAGTGGATCGAGTTATCCCGTACCTCTGTAAGTGCCAACAAATTTCGCTCCACTTCGATGTCAAGGGCTTTGCTGGCAACTAGGCTTTTAACAAAATGGTCGAGGCTATGGGTCATGGGATTGCCGGCTCGATTCGTTTTGTAGCGGAGCCTCGGAGACTTGGGTGAGGACTTTGAGAGCGCCTGTTTAGCGCCGCCCGTATCTGAAACGTACAGGCTTGCAAGCTTATTTTTGTTATCTTTCAGCCACTTTGCTTTAAGCAGCAGCTCCCACGCATTTATGGCGAGGACCGCGAATGTTTCTTCCCGATACATAAAAACAGGTTTGTTATATATCTCGATTGCGGCAACCATCGCAGCGACGGATTTATCAAGAATTACAAGCGAGCGTGCTCTCATATATTCCCCCAAATTAGTCCAGAACTGACGCCATCATAGCGTGCTGACGCTGATTTTCACGCCATCCAGTTCATGCGGAATCAGTGAAGAAAAAAACGCCCCGGGGTGCGTCAAAATGCATCAAATCACTATCGACATTAGAATTAAATCTAGTATGGATAACTCGATTTTCTGTTCGTCGCAGCCCGACGATGGCACGAGATCTCTTTGCACTCATCGGAACGCCCTCAGCTTTCGCCGCCGACATGCGAAACATGAGCATGGGTAAGAGCGATTCAGCCGAGAAAGTTGCGCACGGTGTTGGTGTCGTCAAAATATAGTCACAACATTCACCGCATATATTGCGGTGAATATGGCCGTTAATCACCGCATAAAAGGCGGCGATTAATTTGAATAGCGGTTGCGCCCCTTGGTGACTCATCGCCTGCTCCGAAAATAGATGCGGAGAATATCATGGCTATGCTCGGGATAATCAGTTGGAATGTCCGTTATCACCAGAGGTGATTAGATGGAGCGCGGATCTGCTAAAAGATTTGCCAAGCCTACCAGCATCCAATCGCTAAAAAGTACTCCAAAAAATGTAAAAACAGTGAATAGGTGCTCTTCAGCATCTTAAATGCCTCTAGAGTTTTCTGGAGCCTTGCGGATCAAGTACCAATACGTTCGATGCTGGCAACTGGTCTTCGAGTGTTGCAATGCGGTCGTACAGTTCAAGAATAGTTGCGTTGGCTTCGTTTAAAAGACTAGCGAGGTGATCTCGTTGTTGCGAAATGGTTTCGATCTGATCGCGAAGGCCGCGATTCTTTTTACGTGCCGACAGAGTGGCTTGGCGTATAGATGGCGGTCGGCCTTCAGCGTGTTCTTCAACGTATTTTTGAATTTCCGCAATGAGAATAGGGAAGCGCGATTTTTTTAGTGCAGTGGGATCACTGCCGGCCTCCCTTGCCACGTTGTTTTGTGTCACCTGAGTTCCTTTGGGAAGACGTTCAGGCAGTCCCGTCTTGAGTCTTTCGAACGCCGCACGGTACGATTCAGTGGCGCTCAAATGCTTGGCTGATTCAGCGAAGTTCTGGTTTTTGGATGACATGTCTATAATTTTCTACACTACGTTTTTGAGCTTCCAATGAAGCTTTCAATGGGCTGCCCTCGTCTGCGGCAGCCAAGCGTTTGTCCAAAATAGCTTCTAGCGCTGCAACTTCGTTGAATTTATTGGGGTCATACAGCACATCGGGGCAGGGCTTAGAATCATCAAGTGAATCTCCTCCCCCACAATGAGCGATGTTATCAATGCCACCGTAGGGGCACGGTGTTCGATTAGTGCAGACGCCCAGCAATATGGGACGATGAGCGACGATTCCTTTCTTTGCAAGAGCGATCATTTTTTTTGTTTCAGTCGGAGAGATCAGACGAACAATCTCAGACTTTCTCTTCAGCCCATGTGGGCTGGAAAATCGATCATGCGCAAGTTCTTGCAAGTGCCGCCCCAAGATTTCGTACATCGTGCGAATATACAAAGTCTGCGCTTTCTCTTCTAGCCGGATTCTCGAATGGTTCTGTCCGTAGTACAGACTCATCGCCCTGACCACATGTTTCAGCTGGAACTGCAATGAAGCGTCACTCACTAGACCAGATGCCTGCATATTGACCGCTCCAGTTCGGCGCAATTGATGCCAAGCTAACGGCCATATTTTTCCAACCTCGTACTCGTCGGATAGTGTCGGGGTCGCCAAACGTGCCAAGGTAAGATCTGCTGGCAAGATTCGTAACTCTTCAGGATCGAATAGTGAGTTAAGTTTTTGAATCGTGTGCGCATAGGATGGAATAGTCGGACGAACATTCAATTTGACTTTAATCCTTCTTTGTCCCCATGGCTCCTGTTCGAAATCGATGAAATAGGGCGCAGAAGAATCATTTTTTCTTCTGCGCGCAACCTGCTCCGTCGAGACAGATTGTGCCCGGAGATGGGCGATGGATCGCATGACGTTGACTGCTAATTCTGCTGACGGGGATGTCACCCAAAGTGCATTGTCGTCGGACAGCGTTTTGGTCGTACGGCCACGAAGAACATGAATGTCACCGAAACGAGGGTCATGTTCCACTTGCAAGCAATCGGTGCGGAGATTCCATGCTTCTTCAACTCGCATCAGGCTAAAGTTCAGTAGGTATGCAAGACCGGCTCTACTCACATAGCTCAAATAGCTGGATAGCGCAAGAATGGACATATCATTTCCACTAACTCCTAGCCAGCGTTCGATAAGATCCGCGATGCCAAATCGGCGCGCTGTTTCGATGAACGGGCCGTAATAACGTCGGCCTGTTAATTTTCCCGATTGACCATCTGATGGCCATTTAAACGGATG
Organism: Herbaspirillum sp. CF444; assembly: GCF_000282135.1. Lineage (GTDB taxonomy): Bacteria > Pseudomonadota > Gammaproteobacteria > Burkholderiales > Burkholderiaceae_D > Herbaspirillum. The sequence continues at coordinate 64,401 of NZ_AKJW01000115.1, read as the reverse complement.
ATTCAAATTGCCTTGAGTCGTCGCGAAATTATGTCGGTAAGCATCTAGACAAAAGCAGAAGCATTTTTCAACTTGCTCACGATGCGCAAGGAAGTCATCTAAACATTCTCGTAAGCGCGAAACTTGATAGTTCCAAATTCTAGGAGGAATGTAAGGAGTTTGGCGAGTATGATGCTCTGGCAAGGAAGCGGCAAGACGCGCCAATCTTCCTCGGTCCAGCAAGATAAAGCCCAAAGATTCTCGTCGTTCGTATAGTTCATGTAATAACGCCAGAAATTCCAACGATCGCGACGATTGAATAATCTCCGGAATGCGATCTACCACCCGAGGAAATCTACATAGATCGGACGCTAGTATCCCTTCTTGAGCGCAGAGGGCAAATAGACGGCGCATTTGGTCGAATCGTGATTTCAGACTCCTATATCCTCGCGCCCCATTGGGCCCATACAACCACCAACCCGTAATGATCCGCAATAAATTCGCGTTTTCAGGATTGATCGGGGTTGCCATTTTTTTTGTTGGGCCGTCGCCGAAATTGAGAGTGACGGATTTTCCGGCCCACGGATATAGCTGCCAAGTAGAATCTCCCCAACGACTTACTACATCGCCATTAGCATCAATGACTACGGGCCAATCTAGTGTCGGTGGCCAGCAAGGGGGGCGGTAATTGGGGGCGCTAGGAATAGCAAGAGGCGACTGGATGGCAAGGCCTAGTTCGGAAATATCGGTTTTCATTTTCTAAATATTATTGAGTTCTGCCAGCCGAATGAACCCATCCCACGCAGGGTGATACTCCCCCTCTGCTATGCGTGCTCGGGCCTCATCTACCCAACGCTTACGGCCGTGGCTACTTTCTTCAAAGAACTTCAGCTTGGCAGTGAGTCGCTCAATGGTAATCAAAGCTGGATGGCGGCTCGCAGCTTGACTATCAGCAATTGGAGGGCGATATAGTGCCAATTCAAGTGACTTAAGGTGGCTCAAGCTAGTGAGTGACCACACATGATCTTCGCTCTCGATATCTCGGTGCTGAGTACAAAATAGGCAGCCGGCTGCGTTTATGCAATCTGGACGTGGCGCGCTTTGGGGAATTTCGTGAATGACTTCAGGAATGGCCGCTACACATCGTCCCGGAGCCGGAGAAGAAATAGATGGGTCTGTTTGTTGATGGAATCGGGTAATCTCCACCATAGCAATTTGTGGATGCGGGTCGACATAGACACGAATTAATGTCTCCATCGTGTGCTGTGCTAATTCCGCAACCTGCTCTGGATTTTGAGATTCACGAAGCAACCAGTTGATGCGTGTTTTTCGCAGTTTCCCTGGGCGTATGATCTGCACTCCAATAGTTTTACAAACGCGCACAAGGTTGACGAACTGTGGGGCTGCTTCCTTGATTCGCCCACCGGTGCGTACTAGCGGGAATAGCAGCCCATCAGATTCGTCTGGAAACCATTGGGCGCGCCAAGCTAAATAACGCTCGAACCAATCTCGATAGTTTGCGTAGATTTCAAACAGCACCTCTCCATTGCGGCGATTCTTGTACGAACGCACCTGATAACCATCTAAGTGGCTGGTGTAGTGAAATTGCTCTACCCGAAGCGTATGAGCCTGTTGTAAATTCATGCCAGTCTGCGCGATAAACATCAGCAATTCGCTCTCAATACGTAAATTGAGGAGTGGAGAACGAGTGCTCAATCTTAGGTCTTGGTTCCAGGCAGCGCGTCTAGCCTCAGACTTCTTATTCTCCCCAATGCTCGGTGGCTTTTTGATTCGAGTCGTCGGTTTATCCAGATTCGTCAGACCTGACCATTGTTTCAATACTTGGCCGGTACGTAGTGTTATGCAAACCGGCAGTGCTCCTGTAGTTGCCTCCCACGTCAGTCCATTGCAGATATCAGCTAAAACGTGGCCGAAGTCGAAGGTGTTTTTCAGATTCTGATTGTCCGACTTGGTTGTTTGACTTCTTCCTTTGCCGATAGGCTTACGAATGCGGGTACTTTTAATCAAACTTGATTCACGCCCTAAGACACGATCAAACATCGTAGCTGTCAGTCTAACAAGGTCGTATAAAGACGCTTGAGTGAGGTAGCTCTCAACACGGTGGCGATGTAATAAGTGATCGGCCCAATGAATGAATACATTGGTCACGGTCTCAAGACTTAAGTGTTCCTGTCTTTCATCGCACCAAGTAAAAAAAGATCGTAGCGCGACGATTTTGTTATTCGCAGAGAAGCGACTACCACCACCTATAAGATCTCCGACCAAGATTTCATGTAGTTGCGACACAAGTTCAACACGCTCCGGTATGACATCACCGAGATGACCTTGTTTTATTTTCTGTAGTGCCTTTTTTACCTTTTCACCGGCACCGCCACGGTATAAGAGTGGACAAAGATCCCAGGGAGCCTGATTTAAACCGTATTCAAGCATTGGAAATGTGAGATTACTCATGACGTTGCGTCTCAAAGTCGATTCCACTGAATGCCGTCATGAAGCTGTTTGCGAGAGCCCGTTTGATCGGTTCTGCTTGTATAAATTTAATGTACTTGAATGTTGTCGCCTCGGAATTTGGACTATGAAGTAACGCATCGCTAACTATTGCGATCACAATAGAGACGTCTGAACAATTGGAAAGCGCCAGGCGAGCTAACTCAGTTCCGAAGGTGCAACGAGATTGATGAAAGCGGAATTTTCGAAGTACCTGCAATCCCTCTTTGAGGCCACGCTTTCGGAATTTGGACATCTCTACATTTACTGCCGAGGATTGATCGCTACCACGCCTGCCGTAGGTATTTCCAAAGCGAGTTAAAAACAGCAAGTCTCGATTCTCAGGAGCTGCTTTCGCTTCTCGCTCCATCCTTCGAGTACTGCGTGCATACTCTAGCAGTTCATCCCGCACAGTTTCTGGAATCCAAACCTGTCCTGTTACTCCAAACTTCGTATGTACAGGCGGAGATGCTCCAGGTCCGATTGCAAGGCGAAGCAATCCTTTGGCCGAAGGGTCAGGAGTGGCATTTTCGAGCGTTTGAATCGTGAGGCTACAGATGCTTCCCAGGCGCATTCCTGAAAAAAATCCAATCACTAGCATGAGATAGAGTTCGGGAGACGCATACTGCGCAGCCAGATTCAGAATGGCATCACGATCAGTTTGCGATACCGGCAGTAACCCATCTTCCAGTGTTTGACCAAGACGTTTGCGATTCGGGATGCTGAGATCGGTTGTGGTTCCGCTCACCGTGCGCTCAAAACCAATCTGATCAAAGTATTTGATGAAATAGGTTTTTTCCTTCCATAAAGGAAGGCGAGACGACAGTAATTCTTTATGTCTGATCCATCGATAGAACATGACGCAATTGCGCATGTATTCAGAGGCTGTGGACGGACTGATCTGGCCATTGTCGCGCATCTTGATCAATGTGCCTCTGTATAGCACTAAACAGCGATCAGCTTTGCGAGTAGGGAATTCGAACCATTGCAGATTTCGAGATTCAAGAAAAGTGGCGTAGTGCAGGAGACCATTCATGTTACTGGCAACGGTTTTCAGGGACGCGTCACCAGTCGTCGCGCGCTCCATTGCCCAAAGGTTTGCTTCTTTCCAGGGGATGCAATCTGCCCAAAAGATTTGAGGCAAATCTTTTATAGAGGGACGATTGGTGCTAGGCAGATATGTGACTGCCTCTGGCGTGTGTTCTAGGAAATGCGGGACGAAGTGAATATGCTCTAGTGTCGCCATTCTTTGTTTTTGAAAGAGTAAATCATGTCCATTGGTGCTATATATTAGTTTGGACGTCCCTACTATACAACTTACTCTTATTGATGGTGTATAGCTCAGGCGCCGCGCGCGGCCGCGTGAAGACGTGCACGCCGCAGGTCGGGCAAAAATGGTGTTTGGCGGCCATGGTGCCGAACTGATAGGTCGCCAATATGTCCGCACCGGCAATCAGGCGGAAATTCTCAGGCTGCACGCGATGGTGCAGAAATCCCTTTTTTGTACAGATGGAACAGTTGCAGATGGTGATGCGTTCGATGTCGACCTCGGCTTCGAAGCGGACCTGGCCGCAATGACAACTGCCTTTGTGGTGGTCCATGTACATCCCGCCTTTGAATGTTCGGTTGACGTAGCTTAGTTGACGCAGTTCAGTTGAAGTACGCGCGGGCCATCTCGAAGCGCGGCGCGAAGTAGGGATTGTCCATCCGCGAGATATGCACCTTGCCGTTGCCCGAAGGCGCATGGACGAAACGTCCGTCGCCGATGTAGATGCCGACGTGCGAGAACGGTCGGTTGAGCGTGTTGAAGAACACCAGATCGCCGGGCCGCAGGTTGGCTTTGTCGATCTTGCGCCCCTGGCGCGCCATGTCGGCGGCGCTGCCAGTCAGTTTGAGACCGGCGGCGCGATTGAAGATATACGACACCATGCCGCTGCAATCGAAGCCGGCGTCCGGATTCTTGCCGCCGAAACGGTAGCCGGTGCCGATCATGTCCAACGCGTAGATCGCCACTTCGCTGCCGTGTTCGGTCGCGGCTTCCGAGCGGACGTCGGTCGGCGCGGGTGTCGTCGTTGACGTTTCCGGCGTACGCATCGGCGCGCTGCCGCAGGCCGTCAGCAAGACGGCGATGCAGCAGGCGACGAGCGCGCGCAGTGGATTCGACGAGCAGATGCTGAGCATTGCTTACCGGCTCCGGATCAATGACCCAGTTGCACCAGTACCCCTTCCAGCATGGTCAGCATCTGGTCGATTTCGTCCTTGGTCACGTTCAGCGACGGCATGAAGCGCAACAGATTCGGACGCGGTGAGTTCAGCAGCAGGCCGAGCGGTTGCAGGTCGCGTGCCGCTTCGACGATTTGCGGGCCGATGTCCTTGCCCAGTTTCAGCGCGCGCAGCAAACCTTCGCCGCGCTCGCCTTCGAAGCCGTGCTTGTCGGACAGCTTGATCAGCTCGGTGCTCAGATACGCGCCTGTCGCCTTGACGGTCGGCAGGAAGTCGGGCTTGAGCAATTCCTTGATCACGGCGGCGCCGACGGCGGTCATCAGCGGGTTGCCGTTGTAGGTGCCGCCTTGTTCGCCGGCTTCGAAGCAGGCGATTTCTTCGCGCGCCAGCAGGGCCGCCAGCGGCACGCCGCCGCCGATGCCTTTGCCCAGCGTCATGATGTCCGGTTCGATGTCCGACAATTGATAGGCGAACAGTTCGCCGGTGCGGCCGACGCCGGTCTGCACTTCATCGACGATGAGCAGCAGGTTGGCGTTCTTGGTCAGGCGGCGCAGGCCTTGCATGAATTCGCGCGTGGCAGGGATCACGCCGCCTTCGCCTTGCACCGGTTCCAGCATGACGGCGACGGTCTTCTTGCTGATCAGGCGTTCGACGCTGGCCAGGTCGTTCAGGTCGGCCTTCGGGAAGCCCGGCACTTGCGGCGCGAACATGGTGTCCCAGCCCGGCTTGCCGCTGGCCGACATGGTGGCGATGGTGCGGCCGTGGAAGCTGTGGTTGAAGGTGATGATTTCAAAGCGGTCTTCGCCGGCGCTGTTCTTGTTGACCCTGCCCCATTTGCGGGCCAGCTTGATGGCGCCTTCGTTGGCTTCGGCGCCGCTGTTGGCGAAGAACACGCGGTCGAACACGGAGTTTTCCGTCAGCAGGTTGGCCAGCTCGATCGACGGCGCATTGTAGAAAGCCGGCGACGGGTTGATCAGTTTCTTGCTTTGTGCGACCAGCGCTTCTTCGATGCATTTGGGCGCGTGGCCCAGCGCATTGACGGCCCAGCCTTGCAGGTAATCCAGATATCGCTTGCCGGTATGGTCGGTCATCCACATGCCGCTGCCTTCGGTGAAGACGATTTCAGGGCGGTTGGTGACATACATCAGCTTGTTGATGGCGAACTCTTTGAATTCCATTGAATGACTCCTGCTAAGGATATGTGAAAGGCGGCGGTAACCGAACTGTAATAATGAACTGGAAAAAAACGATAAAAAAAAGCCACAGGGATTGCCTGTGGCTTCGTGACCAATATCAACTCACGCGCACGGCAAACCTCGTTGAGGTTGGCTGCGGCGTCGCAAGGAAATAGTGGTAGCGTTCATGCGGTCAATATTAGGATGTTTTGCGCGATGCGTCAAAACTAATTTGGTGCGAATTGCCCCGCATTTTCAGAACGCTCGCCACTTTGCAACATGCGCCGCCTCCGGATTTACTGCACCGTCGCCAGATCGGCTTCCGAGGTGAACGAGTCGGCGTAGAACTCGTCTTCCGGCAAGCCGCACTTGGCGACGAAATCGCGCTGCGCCGATTCCACCACGATCGGTGCGCCGCAGGCATACACCTGATAGCCCGACAGATCGGCATGGTCGTCGATCACGGCCTGATGGACGAAGCCGCTGCGGCCGCTCCAGTTGTCTTCCGGCTGGGCGTTGGAAATCACCGGCACGTACTTGAAGTTGGGCAGCGTTTGCGTCCAGCTCTTGCACAGCTCGTCCATGTAAAGATCCTGCGGACGGCGACCACCCCAGTACAGCGTGACCGGGCGCGTCGACTTGCTGTGTTCGAGTTGTTCGACGATCGCCTTGATCGGCGCAAAGCCGGTGCCGGAAGCCAGCAGCACGATAGGCTTGTCCGAATCTTCACGCAGGAAGAAGGTGCCCAGCGGACCTTCGAAGCGCAGGATGTCGCGTTCTTTCAGCGTCGAGAACACCTGGTCGGTGAACAGGCCGCCCGGCATGTGGCGGATGTGCAGCGTCAGGTGCTCGTCCTTGTGCGGCGCGTTCGCCATGCTGTAGCTGCGGCGCTTGCCGTCGCGCAGCATGAACTCGACGTACTGGCCGGCCTTGTATTGCAGGCGGTCGTTGGCCGGCAGTTGCAGCGACAGGATGATGACGTCGTCGGCGACCTTGTCCAGCCTGGCCACGCGCACCGGCATTTTCTTGACCGGGAAGTCGCCGATGCCGGCCACTTCGCGCGCTTCGATGACGACATCCGAATTCGGCTTGGCGCAGCAGAACAGCGAGAAGCCCAGGCTCTCATCGTGCGCCGACAGCGCGCGCTCCTGATGCGGGCCGTGGGTCACGCTGCCTTCGACCAGCTTGCCCTTGCAGGAGCTGCATGCGCCGTTCTTGCAACCATAGGGCAGGCCGACGCCGGCGCGGATTGCGGCGGTAAGGATGGTCTCGCCTTCGTCGCAGGTAAACTGATGGCCGCTGGGCTGAACGGTAACTTGAAAACTCATACAATCCTGACAATGAACAATAAAGTAAAAAAAATCGGCAAGCCGCGTCTGTTGATGCTCGGCTGCGGCGATGTCGGCATGCGCATGCTGCCGCTGGTGCACGAGCGTTTTCGCGTGATCGTCGTCACCAGCAAGCCGGAGCGTTGCGCGGAACTGCGCGCCGCCGGGGCCGTTCCGATCGTCGCCGATCTCGACCGACCCGTCACGCTGGGCCGGCTGGCTCGTCTGGCGGACGTCATCGTGCATCTTGCTCCGCCGCAATCCTCGGGCGACAAAGACCGTCGCACCCGCAATTTGGCCGCCATTTTACCTGACCGGGCGACTCTCGTTTATATCAGTACGACCGGGGTCTATGGCGATTGCGGCGGCGCCAGCTTCGACGAGACGCGCGCCGTCCGGCCGACCAACGCGCGCGCGCAGCGCCGCGTCGATGCCGAAAGCGTCCTGCGCGCCTGGGCGCGGCGCTCCGGCAGCCGCCTGGCGATCCTGCGCGTGCCGGGTATTTACGCGCAAGACCGTCTGCCGCTGGAGCGCCTGCAAAAGGGCACGCCGGCGCTGAGCGCCGAAGACGACGTCTACACCAATCACATCCATGCCGACGACCTGGCCAGGATTGCCGTGGCTGCCATCGATCGCGCCCGGCCCCTGCGCGTGTATCACGCGGTCGACAATTCCGAGATGAAGATGGGCGACTACTTCGACGCCGTCGCCCGCGCCTTCAGCTTGCCGCCGCCGCCGCGCCTGCCGCGCAGCGAACTGCAACAGCAGGTGTCGCCGATGATGCTGTCCTTCATGTCGGAGTCGCGCCGCCTGCGCAACGAGCGCTTGCATCATGAGCTTGGCGTGCGGTTGCGCTATCCCACTGTCGAGACGCTGCTTGAAACATTGCCGAAAAGAAAATAAATATCGCCGGCGGACTATGCTTATTTGTTTTTCGTATAAGCATACGTCTTTTAAATTGTTGTCCGGTCAGCATGATGTCAGTAAAGTCGCGTTCTACCGTCTGAAAGTCCGTGCAAAGTTGCTGTTCATGCAATGCATCGGCAACGCATTCACTTGGCATCGCACTCATGAAGCTATCCTTTAAAGACATACAAAAGAGTTTCTCCGGCCTGCACGTCATCGACGGCTTCAGCCGCGACATCGAGCAGGGCGAACTGGTCGCGCTGGTCGGTCCGTCCGGCTGCGGCAAATCGACCCTGCTGCACATCGCCGCCGGTCTGGAAACGCCGAGCTCCGGCGCCATCTTCGCCGACGGCAAACCGGTGACCGGCCCGCATCCGGAACGCACGCTGATGTTCCAGGAGAATGCACTCTATCCCTGGCTGACGCTGGAGCAGAACGTCGCGCTGGCGCTGGAATTCCAGAAGGTCGACAAAAAGACTGCCGCGGCGCAGGCGCGCGACTGGTTGGCCAAGGTCAATCTGTCCGGCTTCGAAGCTTATTACCCGCACCAGGTGTCCGGCGGCATGCGTCAACGCGCGGCGCTGGCCCGCGCCTTCATCTCGCAGCCGAAGGCGCTGTTGCTGGACGAACCGTTCGGCGCGCTCGACGCCCTGACGCGCATGACGCTGCAGGATGCCTTGCGCAACCTGATCCGCTCCGAAGTGCAGGGCAAGGCGCCGACCGTCCTGCTGGTCACGCACGATGTCGATGAAGCGCTGTTCCTGGCCGATCGCATCTTCGTGTTCAGCGCACGTCCGGCCACCGTGCTCAAGGAATTCAATCTGGTGCATCACGAAAAGACACACGATCTGTCGGAGTTCTCGGCGATCCGTCGCGAAATTCTCTGCCTGCTCGGCATTCATGCCGAACAGGACGAGTTTGCCAAAACAATAGAAGAGGTTGGGATATGAAATTGAAACGACTGTTGCTTGTTGCGTCCACGGCATTGGCTGCGCTGGTGTTTTCCGCACCGGCCATGGCGCTCGAAAAATTCAAGATCGGCTACCTGCGCGTCATGGACGATGCGCAGGCGATGGCTGCCTATGAAGCCGGCCTGTACAAGAAGTACGGGCTCGACGTCGAACTGATCGAATTCAAATCCGGCACCGACCTGATCAAGGCCATCGTCGGCGGCCAGCTCGACAGCGGCGTGTTCGGTTTCACCAATGCCGTGGCCTGGGCGTCCAAGGGCGCCGACCTCAAAGTCGTCAGCGGCGCGCAGCTCGGCTATCACGCCATCGTCGCGCGTGAAGACGCGCACATCAATAAGGTGGCCGACCTCAAGGGCAAAAACCTGGCCTCGCAAGCCGAAGGCAGCACTGCCGACGTGGTGCTGAAGGGCGTCGTGTTCCGTGATGCCGGCCTCAAACCGGACGACGTCAACGTGCTCGGCGTCAGCCCGCAAGTCGCCGTGCAGTCGCTGGTCGGCAAGCGTGTCGATGCGGCTTTCCTGTTCGAGCCGCAAGCGCGTATTGCGCAGCTGATCGCACCAGTCAAGCAAATCTATGAAATCGGCGAAGTCTGGCCTTTCCCCTGCATGGTGGTGATCACCTCCGGCGAAACGCTGAAGAACCGCCGCGCCGCCGTGTGGAAGTCGCTCGATGCGCAACGCGATGCGATCGAACTGCTGAAGAAGAAACCGGCCGATGCGGCCAAGCTGATCGCCGGCTACTTCATCGCCGAGCCGACGCTGAAGACGCTCAAGCACGGCGAGATGTTGCGCGAAGACGTGATCCGCGACGCCATCAAGAGCCAGACGTTCAGCGCCAAGCTGAACGACAAGGAGCAGAACCGCATGCAGGAAATCGCCGATATCCTGCAAGCGCAGGGTTCGCTGAAGACCAAGGACGGCAAGCCGTTTGAGGTCAAAAGCATCGTAGATCTCAGCTGGCAAAAAGACCGCAAATTGTAATCCGTGTAAAGCTACTGCGCGCGCCGATTTCCGATCTGTGATGCTCTCCGTGCGCCAGCACGGCTGCGCTTCTCGATCGGAACTCGACGCGCTCGCTACGCTTTCCATCGTATTGCGGACAGCTACTGAAACACTATTTTTTTAGGCCGACGACTTCGTCGGCCATTGCATTTTTACTCAGTTTCAATTTATGAGCTCTCAGCGTCGCGTTACCGGTTATCGTAAGAAACTCGCCATGGTGTTGGCGATCGCTTTCATTTTGCTGATGTGGCAGATCGCTGCGTGGTCCTTGCCGGACTTCCTGATGCCGGGCGTGCCGACGGTGTTGGCGCGCTTGTGGGAAGAGATTCAGGCGCCTGCCTTCCGTACTGCGCTGTGGGGCAGCCTCACGCGCCTTGGCGGCGGGTACGGCGCGGCGCTGCTGTTCGGCATCGGCTTCGGTCTGATCGGCGCGGTGCTGTTCTTCTTCCGTGAAGTATTGAAGTCGGCCATCATCATCTTGCAGTCGATTCCGTCGATCGCGTGGGTGCCGTTGTTCCTGATCCTGATGGGTTTCGGCAATCTGCCGATCATCGTGGTGGTGGCGATTGCGGCTTTCTTCCCGGCGGCCTTGTCGGTGATGAATGCGACCGAGAGTGTGCAGCAGGTGCATGTGTCCGCCGCGCGCGTGATGGGCGCGTCGCGCTGGGGCATGCTGCGCCGCGTGTATCTGCCGGCGGTGATGCCGGAGCTGATCACCGGCGCGCAACTGGCTTTCGGCAACGCCTGGCGCGCGCTGATTTCGGCGGAGATGCTGGTGGGTTTCGGCAAAGGCCTGGGGCGCACGCTGGCGTATTCCGGCGAGACTGCCGACATGGTCGGCGTGATGACCAACATCCTCGCGATTGCGATTCTGGCGGCGCTGATCGATCAGGTGATTCTGGAAAATCTCAAGCACCGTTTGCTGCGCTATCAGTATGTCTGATCGCGTCTGATCGCATTTCCTATTCCGTCATGAAACTTGCCGCCGCCGTTTTATTGTCCATTGCCTTGCCGGCGTCGACGCATGCCGCCGACAGCGGCATCGACGCCGCGCGGCAACGCGGCACGCTGGTCGCGGGCATCTCGTATCCCTTGCCGGCTTATGTCGCCGGCGCCAAATTCCGCACGCCGGAAAGTCCCGAATCGACATTGGTCGAAGATATCGGCAAGCGCCTCAGGCGCAAGCTTGGCACACCCAAGACGGACAGCAGCAATGCCGCGCAGTGGATCAAGTCGGGACGCGCCGACGTGGTGCTGGCATTGATCGACGACAATGACGCTTTGCGCCGCGACGCCGGCGTTGCGATCATTCCGACCGGCTATAGCGCCGGTGCGATGGCGATCATGCGCAGCGACACCGACATCAAAAGCTGGGAGCAACTGAAAGGCCGCACGGTGTGCCTGTCCGAGGGGGGCGCTTATGTCGGCAAGATCGCGGCGAAATACGGTGCAATAGAAAAAGTGCAGCGCGCGCCGGCCGATTCGCTGTTGTCTTTACGCATCGGCGCCTGCGACGCCGCCGTGCATGACGACACCATGCTCAACGATTTGCTGAAGTTGCCGGAATGGAAAAAGTTTTCTGCGCGCCTGCCGGTGCAAAGCCGCCGGACGCTGATATTTGCGGTGCGTGCCGATGACGCAACATCAATTTCTTATCTGAAACAGGCAAGCGCAGACTGGGCTGCAGGCAACTTCTGGTCCGAGCTCAAAAAGAAGTGGGTCAACAACGTCGCCTTCGAGGTTTATCTCGATCAGAACGTCCCGGATTGTCATTGACCGTCATTGGTTGCCGTCATGCCAAGATTCGTTGTCACGCAGTCATGATGCGGCTTTGCTTGCGTTGTCGGGACGGCAATGCCGGTTTGCAAGCAAACGCTTCCGTAGCTTGGCAAGCCTTTTTAAAGGTGTAAGATGAGTTCAAGTCCGCACATTTTGAGGCCGGACTATGATTCTGTTCCCAGGTATCGAAAAGGTGATTTTATGGACGTCGCAATTACTGCCAGCTCTCCTGGCGCAGTTCCCAGCTCTCCCGACACCGGTCCATCGGTGACCAATCTCGACAACGCGCGCGCCGCGCAGGCTCGTCAGGATGCAGAGAACGCCCAGCGCAGACTTGATGAACAACGTGCCGAAGCAGCACGCCAGGCACAAGCCACCCAGGCTTCGCGCAATTCCAACGGCGAAGTCATCGGCACCACGATCAGCACGACTGCCTGATCAGTCGTCGCTGCTTGTCGTTGGCGCAGGCTGAAATGAAAAACCCGCTCGTAGCGGGTTTTTGTCGTTAACGCGTTCTCGTAACGAAACCGTTCGTCTCGCTTCGGCGTTTCGCCGTCACTATTTTGGCTCGGATTTCGACTCGGGTTTGTAGCCATCCGTCAGCGTCTTCAAAAAAGCAATCACGTCCTTGATCTCCGCATCGTCGAGCGCCGGCTTGTCGCCGGGCTGGCGGTCGAATGGCGGCTCCGTGTTCACGTTGGAAAAATGTTCCGGCAGCAGGTCGTCGAATTTGCGGATGCTGCCGTCGCGGTTGCGCGGATACCATTTCTCCGGATTGGTGTCGCGCTGCACGTAGAACTCCATGACTTCCTGCAGCGTGTGGAACACGCCGTTGTGGAAGAAGGTCTGGCGCAGCGCGATGTTGCGCAAGGTCGGGGTCTTGAACAGGCCGCAGTATTCCGGTCTGTCCTTGAAGTCGGTGCGCTCCGGTCCGCACAGGCCGAAGTCGTAATAGCGCGGATTGGCATTGGCCGGGATCTTCTTGTTGCGCGGCACGCCCACGGCGATCAGGCCGTTGTCGGTGAATTGCGGGAAGGCGCCGTTGGGCAGGATCTCGCTCAGATGGCAGGAGGCGCAATTGCCCTTGGTCGGATCGTTGAACAATTCCAGACCGCGCAATTCCTGAGTACTCAAGGTCGTCTGCTTGCGCAGGTAAGCATCGTACTTGCTGGTGTAGGGATAGAAGTCGGCCGGACTTTCCTGGAATACTTCCAGCGCCATCAGCGCCGCCTGGAACGCGCGATCCGTATCGTCGAAAATCGTCTCGCCGAAGGTCGCCTTGAATTGCCCCACGTAAGGTGCACGCTTGAGCTTGGCAACGACTTCGGCGGCGTCCTTATTGGCCATCTCATGCACCGACAGCAAAGGGATGCGCGCCTGGTCGTGCGCCGAATCGGCGCGGCCGTCCCAGGTACGGCCGCCGGTCGGGCCGGCATCGATGCTGTCGTCGCCGTCGTCGTCGTGGAAATGCTCGCTGAACGGCGGCACGTTTTGTCCATAACGCAGCGAAGGCACCGCGCGCGTGCCGGCGATCTTCATATCCTTGCCGCCAAGCTGCACCGACAGATCGTTGGGCGGACCGAAAGCATGATCGGGGCTATGACAAGTTGCGCAGGATTGCTTACCGGATCCTGACAACGAGGGATCGAAAAACATGGTGCGGCCCAGCGCGGTCATCTCTTCCACGCTCGGGCGGCGGCCCGGCTGAGGCGCATAGGCTGCATTGGCATAGGCCGGTGCTTCTGTCGTAGCGGCGGCAGCGGCGACGACAGGCGACTGGCTGTCGAAATACAGGGCGGCGAGGGCGAGGGTGGCCGTGACGGCGGCGACAAGATAGAGGGATTTCATGCGCGCAGGTTAGCAGGGCAATATGACGAAATTGTGAAGAGAGTCCGCCGCAAGGAGCAGCGAAGTCGCAGCATTGTCATTTTGTGGTTATATTTGCTGGCTAGCATAGCTGCTATTTCCCCTCCGCCATTTCGATAAAAAGAGAATACCCATGCGCGCCCAATTCAGCCAGTCTTTCAGACAGCCACTTCGCTTGTCCCTCACCGCAGCCGCCGTTGCCGTCGGCCTCGCCGCTTGCGGCGGCAATGCCAACCTCGCCGGCGACGACGCGGCAGTCCGCAGCATCGACACCGTCGTCGTGATCTACGCCGAGAACCGCGGTTTCGATACCCTGTACGGCCTGTTTCCGGGCGCCAACGGCATTCCGGGCGTCAATCCATCGTCCAAGGGCGTCTATTCGCCGCAGGTCGACGTCGACGGCGCCGTTCTGCCGGTGCTGCCGCCGACCTGGGGCGGCGTGACCGCGCCGGGACAAACTAAGGTGATGACGCAGGCGCAATCGGCCGGCATGCCGAACAAGCCTTTCCAGATCGACGGCAAGAACGGCATGGACATCGGCGGCGATGTCGTCACGCGCGACCTGGTGCACCGTTTCTACAATAACCAGATGCAGATCAACGGCGGCAAGAACGACAAGTTCGCCGCCTATTCCGATGCCGGCGGTCTGTCCATGGGTTACTACGACGGCAGCAAGATGGCGATGTGGCAGCTGGCGAAAGAGTACACGCTGGCCGACAACTTCTTCATGGGCTCCTTCGGCGGTTCCTTCCAGAATCACCAATACCTGATCTGCGCCTGCACGCCGCAATATCCGAATGCCGAGAAGTCGCCGGCCAAGGGCGGCATCTCCAGGATCGACGTCGACGCCAACGGCAACTTCGTGCGCCTGACGCCGGCCGCCGGTTCGCCGAAGTCGACGCTGGACGGCGCGCAGAAATACGCCAACGACGGCACGCTGACGCCGCCCGACGCCAACGGCATGTCTTACGCCATCAACACCATGCAGCCGCCTTACCAGCCGAGCAACGTCGCATCGGCCGCCGGCGACAGCGCCAAGTTGTATGCCGATCCGAACAGCGCATCGACACTGCCGCCGCAAACGCAAAAGAACATCGGCGACCTGTTGAGCGACAAGGGCGTCAGCTGGGCCTGGTACGCCGGCGCGTGGAATGCCACGACGAAAGCTGCGCAGACCGATCGCAAATTCCCGTCGCCGACGCCGAACTTCCAGTTCCATCATCAGCCGTTCAATTATTTCGCCAACATGGATCCGGTGAAGAACGCCGCCTATCGCGCCGAGCATCTGAAAGACTTCGACAGCAGCTTCCTGCAAGATGCCGCCGCGGGCAAGCTGCCGGCCGTGTCGTTCTACAAGCCGCAAGGCAACCTGAACCAGCACGCCGGCTATGCCGACGTCGCTTCCGGCGACGCGCACATTGCCGAGGTGGTCAACAAGCTGCGCCAAAGCCCGCAATGGAAGCACATGCTGATTGTCGTGACCTATGACGAAAACGGCGGCTTCTGGGATCACGCCGCGCCGCCTAAGGCCGACCAGTGGGGCCCGGGTACGCGCATTCCGGCGATCATCGTGTCGCCGTATGCGAAGAAGGGCTATGTCGACAACAGCCTGTACGACACCAGCTCGGTGCTGCGCTTCATCACGCGCCGCTGGTCCTTGCCGGTGCTCGATGGCATCGCGCTGCGCGACAAGGCGATCCAGGCCAACGGCGGCAAGCCGATCGGGGATCTCAGCAACGCTTTGGCGTCGCAAGCTTACTGAGTCTTTCCTGCAAAACAAAAAACGGCGTCATGCGATGTGCATGACGCCGTTTTGTTTTGCGGTTTCAATCATCTTCAGTCGCTTGTTCCAATCCTCCGTCGTCCCGGCGAATGCCGGGACCCAGTGTCGTTAGTCGTTATCACACCGGAGTCAAATCGCACTTCGGTTTACGCCGCTGGGTCCTGACTTTCGTCAGGACGACGGAGATGTATCGGAACAGGCTTAGTGCGATGCGCTCAGCGACCCCATCAACCAGGTTTCCGCGAGGTCGATCTGATTGATCAGCGCGATGAAGGTCTCGTCGTTGATCTGCTGCTCGGCGCGCAGGCGATGCACTTCGCGGCGCTCGGCGCGGATCGCTTCCAGCCGCAGTTCGCGCTCGAAGTGTTTGAAGCGATTGGCGACGCGATGGGTTTCTTCGGTGCCGCTTTCGGCGTCCATGCGCATGCGGTAGGTCGCCAGCAGGCTGCCGCTGACTTCGGTCAGCAGCGCCAGATCGTCCTGATCCATGTCGGCGCCCATGCGCTCCTGCGCTTCTTCGATGCTGCGCACCGCCGCTTCCGAGACGCGCAGGCGCGCCATGGTCTCTTCCTTGCGGCGACGCTCGTGGTCGGCGTCGAGCTTGAGGCCTTTCAACAGCCACGGCAGCAAAAAGCTGCCGGCCAGCAGCGAACACACGATCACGCCCGTGGCCAGGAAGATCAGCAGGTCGCGCGCCGGGAAGGCACGGCCGTCGGGCATCATCAGCGGAATCGACATCACGCCCGCGAGCGTGATCGCGCCGCGCACGCCGGCCAGCGAGGTGATGCTGATCAGGCGTACGTCGAAGTAGCGTTGCCTGGCGCGCTGGCCGCGCACGGCGGCGGAGAACCGGCGCAGACGCAGGTTGAACCACACCCAGATGAAGCGCAGCGCGATCAGTGACGCCGTGATCGCCACGATATACGCGAACAGATGCCACACCGGCACGTTGCCGGCCACTTTGGCGTCGAGGTGCGCCAGGCTGACGATGCCCGGCAACTGCAAGCCGAGCAGGATGAAGGACATGCCGTTGAAGACGAATTCCAGCATGGTCAGGATGCTCTGGCTTTGCATGCGCGTGGCGGCCGATTCGGCGCCGGCGGTTTCTATATACGGCATCAGCATGCCGGCGGCGACCGCCGACAGGATGCCGGACAAGCCGAAATGTTCGGCGAAGATATAAGCCGAGAACGGAATCAGCAACAACAGCACGACCTGGATGCCGGGTTCGTCGCCGCTCCATTCGATGATCTTGCGCCGGACCAGGCCGAAGCCCCAGGCCACGATCAGGCCGACCGCAAGGCCGCCGATGGAAATCAGCGTGAAGCTGATGCCGGCGTCCAGCGGCGAGAAGGTGCCCGACAGCACCGCGATGATGGCGAACTTGAAGGCGACCAGGCCGGACGCATCGTTCATCAGCGCTTCGCCTTCGAGCACGTGTTGCATGGTCGGCGGCAGGCGGCCCTTGCCGATGATGGAGGCCACCGCCACCGCATCGGTCGGCGACAGCACCGCAGCGAGCGCAAACGCGGACGGCAGCGAAATCACCGGAATCATCCAGTGGATGAAATAACCCACGCCGACCACCGTGAACAGCACCAGGCCGAGCGCCAGCGCCAGGATGGGTTGCGCCAGTCGGAAAAATTCGCGCTTGGGCATGCGCCAGCCGTCCGTGAACAGCAGCGGCGGGATGAACAGCAGCAGGAACAATTCCGGATCGAAGCTGATGCGCAAGCCGAACAACGGCAGCGCCAGCACGGCGCCCAGGCCGATCTGGAACAGCGGCAGCGGCAACTTGAACGGCACCAGGCGCGCGGCCACGCCGGAGACGGCAACGGCCAGCAGCAGGATTAAAACGGTGAAGACGATTTCCATCAGCGAGCGGAGAAAAAAGAGTAGGGCGATGAACGCGTGAACATAAAAGGATCTTAAGAGCCGGTAGGACGGGCAAGAAGATCCTGACGAGTTCGTAAGTATAGAGGGTGCGGTTTCCTCAGAGGCAAATACCGTTCGCAGTCCGGCAAACCAGATGAAAAAGGTTTGACCATTGCGGAAAGTCCTCGCTTGACAGGCCCCGGGGCCGCACCTATTCTCTGCATACCCAATGGTCTTACCAGTCGCTTGCAATCGGGCGGCCAGAGACATAACAAGCAAATCCAGGTAAATCCAGGTACTCAGGCAGACCCCATGTCCTTCGATCCCATCGTACAAAAATCCATTTCCGAACAGGTCGCGCAGCGCCTGCTCACCATGATCCGCAGCGGCTTGCTCAAGCCCGGCCAGCAATTGCCGCCCGAGCGCGAACTGGCCGCCATGCTGGGCGTCGGGCGTCCTGCCGTACGCGAGGCGATCCGC
This sequence comes from Herbaspirillum sp. CF444, assembly GCF_000282135.1. Lineage (GTDB taxonomy): Bacteria > Pseudomonadota > Gammaproteobacteria > Burkholderiales > Burkholderiaceae_D > Herbaspirillum. Next base: position 46,527 of record NZ_AKJW01000115.1, on the reverse strand, counting down.
GGCCTGGCGCTGCTGGGTTTGCTGCGCATCCGCCAGGGCGAAGGCACTTTCGTCGGCAAGCTGGAAACGCGCGAGCTGCTCGAGCCGCTGGAAATGATCATCGACCTCAATGCCGGCACATTGGAAGCCTTGTTCGATGCGCGCCTGATCATCGAAACCGGCGTGGCCGCGCTGGCCGCTACCCACATGGCCGAAGAAGAGCTCGAGCGCCTGACGCGCAATGTCGACGACGAAGCGCGTCTGTTGAGCGACCCGGCCGCCTTCGCCGCCGCCGACGTCGAATTCCACGAAGCCATCATCGAAGCCTGCGACAATCCTTTCCTGCAAAGCATCGCCGGCAGCCTTTACATGCTCGGCAAGAAAAGCCGCACCATCACCTCGCGCATCCCGGCCACGCTGGAGCGCAGCCTGCAAGACCACCGCGACATCCTCGTTGCATTGAAAGCACGCGACCCGCAACGCGCTTCCGAAGCCATGCGCGCGCACCTGGTCCGCGTGCGCGACGCCTACCGCGGCGCGGCGCAAAACAAGGATGAGTCGGTGCACGACTGAACATGGTTGCCGGCGTTTTCTGCACGTCGGTACAGACATCTTGAAATTGCGCCACAATTGGAACCGGTTTGCTCAGAAGAAAAATAGTCCGGCCCTCAAAAACATAAAACATTGAAACGAGCCGGAACGTGACTCACCTTGGATTCAAGCTTGGGAGCACACCCTTCGATCATTTTCAGGAGAACAGCAATGCAAGATCTCGCAGGTAAAGTCGTCTTCATCAGCGGCGCCAGCACCGGTATCGGCGCCGCGGCGGCACGCGCTTTCGGCGCCCAGGGCGCACACGTCGTCGTCCACTACAACAGCTCGGCGGCAGAAGCCGAAGCCGTCGCGGCGGACATCCGCAAGGGCGGCAAGGGTGAAACCAAGGCCATCACCATCGGCGCCAACGTGCGCGACAGCAAGGCCGTCGCCAGCGCCGTCGAACAGCTCGGTCGCATCGACGTGCTGATCAACAACGCCGGCAGCCTGGTCAAGCGCGAAGCGCTGGAAAAAATCACGGACGAATTGTTCGACGAAGTGGTGCAGATCAACGCGCGTTCGGTCGTGGCTTTCACGCGCGCGGTGATTCCGGTCATGCGCAAGCAGGGCGGCGGCAACATCATCAACGTGACCTCGGTCGCCGCCCGCCACGGCGGCGGCCCAGGTGCGCTGGTCTATGCAGCGTCGAAAGGTTTCGTCAGTACCATCACGCGCGGCATGGCCAAGGAACTGCTGGCCGACAAGATCCGCGTCAACGCCGTCTCGCCCGGCGTGATCATGACGCCGTTCCAGGAACGTTTCACCACGCCGGATCAGCTGGAAGCCTTCCGCAAGACGATCCCGATGGGCCGCATCGGCGATCCGGACGAGTGCAGCGGCGCTTTCCTGTACCTGGCTTCGGATCAGTTGTCGGGGTATGTGACGGGGCAGATTATTGAGGTGAATGGCGGGCAGTACATGCCTTGATGTCTGGACATGTTGATGCGATAAAGCCGGCAGAATGCCTAATGCCATTCAGTCAAGCTTGAACCTTTTTTCTTTGGCCAAAACTTATATCGCCGTCGTCCTGACGCAAGTCAGGATCCAGCGTCGTATCGGCGGTTGTCACGACACTGGGTCCCAGCGTTCGCTGGGACGACGATGAAAGATGGTATTAGGCTTAACTGAACGGTAGTGCCGGCTGGGTGCCGGCTTTTTTATTCGTTGCGGAATATGGTTCGTTCCTGATTCCCGATAACGGCGGCACAGGCGTGCTTCATTCCCATTTCTGGGTGGTGACGATTTGCAGTTCCCGGGAGAGACTCCTGTTCATCTCTCCTCCATAGAGAACGTCGTCGATTTTCCATTGCCCAAGTTCTTTCTTCAGCAGAAGGTGGTCGCTGGAAAGTTCAGTTCTGGAATACTTGTAGAGGACGTGAATCGTCGCGGTATTTGCGGTTTTCCTGATATTGCCGACCCGGCAGATGCCCCAATCCGGAAGACCTCTGAAGGGAATGCCGTCTCCCAGGGGACCTTTTTCGTTCGGATGTTTTTTATGAAACTTTTCCTCAAGCAATTCGACTTTCCGAATTTTGTCTTGCAGTGAGGGCGTGACAAGACTTCGATATCTCCTATCCAGCTGGTTCTTGTTGTGCCACGCGCAAAATTGCTTTGCAACTTGCAGGGCCGGCGTGTCGGGTGCTTGCGCGGAGGCGTGCAGGGCGACGACACTCAGTATGGCGACGACGATGTACTTCAATGGGGAGCTTGTTTGCATGAGATCCTGGCGTTGCAATATGTGGAAAATTGTTCATGAAATGGCGGTAATCGTTTGCTGCTGCAAGGCCGGTTGGGGTGTCGGCTTATTTCGGGACACGGCGATGGATGTCGTCGAATGGGACGGATCTTAGAGAAATGCAAAGCTCATCTCTATAAGAAAAGTCTGAAAATGACGTGACCGGCGGCAATGGCATCACTGCGTACTGGCATGCGCTTTGCTGCTTGCCCTTCATCAATTAGGCAAAACGGCAAAAACAATGCAGACCTTGCAAGCAATTCCGCAGATCGATCTGATTGCTCCCGCGAGCGATTCGATGTTGTTGCGCGACAAACTGACCCTGCTGCTGGACTCCACCGGCGAAGGCATCTACGGCATCGACCTTGAAGGCCGCTGCACCTTCATCAACCGCGCCGGGGCGGAGATGCTGGGTTATCCGGTCGAACTGGTGCTGGGCAAGAACATGCATGAGCTGGTGCATCACAGCCATGAACACGGCGCGCACTATCCGGAAGAAGAATGTCCGATCCTGAAAGCCTTCCGCAAGGGCGAATCGTGCCGGGTCGATCAGGAGGTGTTCTGGCGCGCCGACGGGACTTGCTTTGCGACCGAATATTCTTCCTACCAGATCATCGACGGCGGCGAGGTGCGCGGAGCGGTGATTACGTTCAGCGACATTTCCAAACGTCGTCTGGCCGAGGAGCAGTTGCAGCGCGCCAAGGCGGAGCTGGAGCAGCGCGTGGCGGAGCGTACGCGCGAGCTGTCGGCGGCGCTGATGCAGGTGCGCGAGTTGTCGGCACATGCTCATTCTGTGCGGGAGGATGAGCGCACGCGCATTGCGCGCGAGATTCACGACGAACTCGGCAGCCTGCTGGTGGCGCTGAAGCTGGACGTGAACTGGATGGCCAGCCGCGTCGCCGACCGCGAGCCGGTAGCGCGCAAGTGCGCCAGCATGAACCGGCTGATCGAGACGGCGGTGGACAACGTCGGGCGCATCATCACCGACTTGCGGCCGAGCATTCTGGATCACCAGGGGTTGATTGCGGCGCTGGAGTGGCAGGTGCAGGAATTCTCGGAAGCGACCGAGCTGCCGTGCGAAGTCGAATTCGACATTTCGCCGCAGGCGTTTGCGCCGCAAGGAACGCTGGCGACGGCGGCGTTCCGCATCTTCCAGGAAATGCTGAGCAACGTGGCACAGCATTCGCAAGCGACACAGGCGAAGATAGCGGTGCGCCTGACTCCGGACGAGCTGCTGATGGAGGTGGAAGACAACGGCATCGGCGTGCCGGCGGCGGCGCTGGCGAATCCCAAGTCTTACGGCGTGATGGGCATGCGCGAGCGCGCGCTGCACTTTGCTGGCGCATTGAGCATCGAAAACGCCGTTGATGGTGCAGCGGGCGCAGTGATTGCACCGGAAAGCGGCAACGCGGTCGCCAATCGCGGCACGCGCGTGCGTCTGGTCTTGCCGCTGAGGAATGACAGCCATGCGTGAGGCAGCCCTCTATCTATAACTGAAGCAACAAGGAACCCAATGATCCGTATCCTGCTATGCGACGACCACCGCATCGTGCGCGAAGGTCTCAAGCAGATCCTGGCCGACACACCCGACATCGAGGTGGCGGCGGAGTGCGCCGACGGTCCGGAAGTGCTGCGCAAGGCGCGCGTGGAGGCGATCGACCTGGTCTTGCTGGACATCGCCATTCCGCATCAGGATGGCCTGGACGTATTGCGCCAGCTCAAGCAGGAGATGCCGCGCCTGCCGGTGCTGATGCTGTCGACCTATCCGGAGAAACAATATGCGGCGCGCTGCTATCGCCTCGGCGCCGCAGGATATCTGAACAAGAGCGCCGACACCGAGCAGCTGGTGGCGGCGATCCGCAAGGCGGCCGACGGCGGCGTGTACGTCAGCCCGCACATGGCGGAGACGCTGGCGGCAGAACTCAGCGCGCACTCGGCCAGCACCCAGCGCGCCGCGCACGAGACGCTGTCGCATCGCGAATACCAGGTGTTCCAGCTGATCGCCGCCGGGCGCAGCGTCAAGGAAATCGCCGATCAACTCACGCTGAGTCCCAACACCGTCAGCACCTACCGCAGTCGCATCCTGGAAAAGACCGGCGCCAGCAACGACGTCGGCATCGCCATGTACGCCGTGCGGCATCAGCTTCTGCCGGCCTAGTCGTCGCATTCGCGATTTGACTTGTTATCGCTCTGACAGCGTCTTGTAGTCGTTCTACTACAAGACGTCGTCTGGCGATGACATCGAAAAGCACTCTGGCAAGCCCCTTGCACGTGACGAGGTAACACAAGCAGTCGTTACTTCGAGTTACTTCAACTAATCACGCCGGGGGAATCCATGCCAAAAGAAATCGACAGCACCATCTTCCACACCTACGACGCCGAGCGCGCGGGAAATACCTGTTCGTGCGGCAAGCACGCCAGCCAGACGGCGCATGACGACGAGCAACAGCGCAAGGTGGATGCACAGGCGCAGGCGCGTTCTCAGGATGCCGAGCAATTGAGCAACGACGTGGTGGAGGAATCGGTGATGCGCGCGTTGTTCCCGCAGGCGGCGCAGCGTCGGGACTTCTTGCGCGCAGTCGGCGTCAACACCGCGCGTGCGGCGATCGCCGGCATGTTCCCGCTGGGCGCCTTGCAGGCCATGGCGCAGGAAAAGAACGGCGCGATTGAAAAGAAGGACCTCAAGATCGGCTTCATCGCCATCACCTGCGCCGCGCCGCTGATCATGGCCGATCCGCTCGGCTTCTACAAGAAACAGGGCCTCAACGTGTCGCTCAACAAGACCGCCGGCTGGGCGCTGATCCGCGACAAGATGATCAACAAGGAGCACGACGCCTCGCATTTCCTGTCGCCGATGCCGCTGGCGATGTCGATGGGCGTGGGCAGCAATCCGGTGCAGATGCGCATCGCCACGATCCAGAACATCAACGGCCAGGCCATCACGCTGCACGTCAAGCACAAGGACAAGCGCGATCCAAAACAATGGAAAGGTTTCAAGCTGGCTGTGCCGTTCGAGTATTCGATGCACAACTTCCTGCTGCGCTACTACCTCGCCGAGAACGGCATTGACCCGGACCGCGACGTGCAAATCCGCGTCACGCCGCCGCCGGAAATGGTGGCCAATCTGCGCGCCGGCAACATCGACGGCTTCCTCGGTCCCGATCCGTTCAACCAGCGCGCGGTGTACGACGAGATCGGTTTCATCCATATCCTGTCGAAGGAAATCTGGGACGGTCATCCGTGCTGCGCCTTCGGCATGTCGGAAGATTTCGTCAAGCAGAATCCGAACACCTTTGCCGCCTTGTTCCGCGCCGTGCTGACGGCCGCCGCGATGGCGCGCGATCCGGCCAACCGTTCGTTGGTAGCCAAGGTGATTTCACCGGCGGCTTATCTCAACCAGCCGGAGACCGTGGTTGAGCAGGTGCTGACCGGTCGCTTCGCCGATGGTCTTGGCAACGTCAAGAATGTGCCGGGCCGTGCCGATTTCGATCCCGTGCCGTGGGATTCGATGGCAGTGTGGATCCTGAGCCAAATGAAGCGCTGGGGCTACGTCCAGGGCGACGTCGACTACAAGGGTATCGCCGAGCGCGTGCTGCTGCTGACCGACGCCAAGAAGTACATGAAGGAACTCGGCCAGCCGGTGCCGGACGGCGCCTATCGCAAGTACAAGATCATGGGCAAGGAATTCGATCCGGCCAAGGCCGACGCCTACGTCAACAGCTTCGCCATCAAGAGGACCACTTGATGAAGCCGGCTGCGCAACTGGGCTGGCGTGCGGCGCTGATTTCTCTGGCGATCTTCGCTTGCCTGCTGCTGGTGTGGCATCTGGCGACGGCGCCGAAGGAGAGTGCGCGCATCGAGGCCGGCGCTTCTTCTGCATCATCCGCTGCACAGGACGAGTACGCCAAGTTGATGGGCAAGAGCAGCAGTTCGCCCGTCAAGACCAGCGGTTTCCCCGGCCTGGCGCAGATGGGCGAGACCATGCGCAAGGAGCTGGCCAATCCTTTCTATGACAACGGTCCCAACGACAAGGGCATCGGCATCCAGCTTGGCTATTCGCTGGCGCGCGTCGGGCTGGGGTTTGCGATTGCGGCGCTGGTGGCGATTCCGTTGGGTTTTTTGCTCGGCATGTCGCCGCTGATGCAAAGAGCCTTGAATCCCTTCATCCAGATCCTCAAGCCGATCTCGCCGCTGGCGTGGATGCCGCTGGCCTTGTACACGATCAAGGATTCGTCGGTGTCGGGGATCTTCGTGATCTTCATCTGTTCGGTGTGGCCGATGCTGATGAATACCGCGTTCGGCGTGGCGTCGGTGCGGCGCGACTGGCTCAACGTCGCCAAGACGCTGGAAGTCACGCCTCTGCGCAAGGCCTTCCTGGTGATCCTGCCGGCGGCGGCGCCGACGATTCTCACCGGCATGCGCATCTCGATGGGGATCGCCTGGCTGGTGATCGTGGCGGCCGAGATGCTGGTCGGCGGCACCGGGATCGGCTACTTCGTCTGGAATGAATGGAACAACCTGTCGCTGACCAGCGTGATCTTCGCGATCCTGGTGATCGGCGTGACGGGCATGGTGCTGGACCTGGTGTTTGCGCGTCTGCAAAAACTGGTGACCTATACCGAATAAGGGGAATAAGGCAGAACAATGGACAAAGCATTTTTGACCGTCGACAACCTCAATAAACGTTACGCCGACGACGCGCCGCCGGTATTCGACAAGGTATCGTTCAGCATAGACAAGGGTGAATTCGTCTGCATCATCGGCCACTCGGGCTGTGGCAAGACCACCATCCTGAATGTATTGGCCGGCTTGGAAGCGCCGTCGGGCGGCGTGGTCATCATGGACCAGCGCGAGGTGAAGGGGCCGAGCCTGGATCGCGGCGTGGTGTTCCAGAGCCATGCGCTGATGCCGTGGTTCAGCGTGCTGGGCAACGTCGTGTTCGCGGTGCGTTCGCGCTGGCCGGAGTGGCCGCGCGACAAGGCCGAGCAGCATGCGCGCCGCTTCATCGAGATGGTCGGCCTGAAGGGCGCGGAGAACAAGAAACCGTCCGAGCTGTCGGGCGGCATGAAGCAGCGCGTCGGCATTGCGCGGGCGTTTTCCATCGAGCCGAAGATGCTGCTGATGGACGAGCCCTTCGGCGCGCTCGATGCGCTGACGCGCGGGGTGGTGCAGGATGAGCTGCTGAAGATCTGCAGCGCTACGCATCAGACCGTGTTCATGATCACGCACGACGTGGATGAAGCGATCCTGCTGGCGGACAAGATTTTCCTGATGTCCAACGGCCCGCGGGCGCGCATCGCCGAAGTGGTGGTCAACACCATGCCCAAGACGCGCACGCGCGAAAGCATGCATCACGATCCGCAGTTCTACCGCATCCGCAATCATCTGGTCGACTTCCTCGTGCATCGGTCGCGCCGGATTCAGGAGGCTGGGATGGACGGCGCCGTGACACGCGTAGTGATGCCGGGGCTGGACGAGGCTATGCCGGTGCAGGGGGCAGACAATTTTCCACCGGCGGCGGCTTAGGTTATTCAGCCGCCCGATTTTTACATTATCAATTTCAATCTTTATAGCAAGGAGAAACTCATGGATCGCAATCTCGTCACCCAAAAAATCATCGAAGCCAAGGTCAGGAACAAAATGAGCTGGTCCAAGATTGCGGAAAGCATCGGCCAGAGCAAGGAATGGACAACCGCCGCCATGCTCGGCCAGATGACGCTGACCGCCAAGCAGGCCGCCGTGACGCAGGAGTTGTTCGGCCTGAGCGACGAAGAAACCCTGTGGCTGCAGATCGTGCCGTACAAGGGCTCGCTGCCGACCGCGGTGCCGACCGACCCGCTGATCTACCGCTGGTACGAGATCGTCAGCGTCTACGGATCGACCATCAAGGAACTGATCCATGAAGAATTCGGCGACGGCATCATGAGCGCAATCGATTTCAAGATGGATATCCAGCGCCAGGCCGATCCTAACGGCGACCGCGTGAATGTCGTGTTGAGCGGCAAGTTCCTGCCTTACAAGACGTATTGACCGATTTTCGTCGGTGTGGGGGAGGAGGGCGGTAGAATAGCCCGCATGGAAAAAACACCCGCCCCACGCAAACATTCCGTCAGCGCCATGAAGGCGCGCTTCGTCGCCATTTCGTGGCGCGACCTGGCCGTCAGCTTCGGGCCGATGGTGCTGCTGATCATCGTCGGCGTCTGGCTGGCGATCTGGCTGATCCACCCCGCGCCGCCCAAAACCATCACCATCGCGACCGGGCCGGAGCACAGCAATTTCTGGAATGTCGCCGAGCGCTACAAAAAGATCCTGGCGCGCGACGGCGTGACGGTGAAGATCGTGGCGTCGGAAGGTTCGCTCGACAATCTGCACAAACTGGTCGATCCCGACAGCGGCGTCGACGTCGGCTTCGTGCAGGGCGGTATCGCGGACAGCGTCAATATTGAAAATCTCGTTTCGCTTGGCAGCGTGTCGTATTCGCCGGTGTCGGTGTTTTATCGCAACGACAAGGCAGTGTCGCGCCTGTCCGAGCTGAGCGGCAAAAGCATCGCCATCGGCTTGCAGGGCAGCGGCTCGCGCGTGCTGGCGCTGACCTTGCTCAAGGCCAGCGGCATCGAGCCGGGCGGGGCGACGAAGTTGCTGGATATGGGCGGCGACGAGGCGGCGGAGGCGCTTTCCAAGGGCAAGATCGACGTGGCCTTCCTGATGGGGGAATCGGCGGCGCCGGCCACCATGGGCAAGCTGCTGCGCACGTCCGGCATTCGCTTGCTCGACTTTTCGCAGGCGTCGGCGTACACACGTCGCTTCAGTTATCTCAATGAGCTGACCCTGCCGCCGGGTGTGTTCGACTTCCGCCGCAATCTGCCGGATCACACGATCCGCCTGATTGCACCGACGGCGGAGCTGATCGCCCGCGATGACTTGCATCCGGCCTTGTCGGATCTGTTGATCGAAGCGGCGCGCGAAGTGCACGGCAAGGCCAGCGTGTTGCAGAAGGCTGGAGAGTTTCCGGCGCCGCTGGCGCATGAGTATCCGATCAGCGACGATGCCGCGCGTTACTACAAGTCGGGCAAGGGCTTCTTCTATCGCACGCTGCCGTTCTGGCTGGCCAGCCTGGTGGATCGCACGATGGTGATCGTGTTGCCGATCATCCTGTTGCTGATTCCCGGCATCAAGCTGGTGCCGCTGCTGTACGGCTGGCGCATCCGTTCGCGCATCTACAAATGGTATGGCGCGCTGATCTCGCTGGAGCGCGGTGTGACTACCGGCACCAAGGAAGAACAGGTGCAGATGCTCAAGCAGCTCGATGAGATCGAGGCCTCGGTCAATCGCATGAAGATGCCGCTGGCCTTCGCGGACCAGTTCTATGTCTTGCGCGAACATATCGGCTTTGTGCGTAGCCGGCTGGAAAGCGGGGCTTAGCGGTGCCGGGCCGGGTTTGACGGATGCAGTCCGAAACGCGGTAGAATTAGCCGAATTCGGGCGGATATCGCAAAACTTCAAAAATCGCTCAAAAAACAACGAGATCAAAAACTACTGTTTATTTGTACAGTGGTTGTGATACAGTGGAATCTCTTCAACAGAGATAGGAACCACTGCCATGACTCACTTGGATCTCACTTCAGGCGCTCGCTTTGGTCTGGAATCTTCTACCCCCTCATCTTTCAGCCTGCGCTTCGGCCGCCGTGAAATGTTTGTCTGCCGCGACTCGTATGTGCGCCGTTATCGCGTCAATCCCGTGATCGAATGCAGCGCCGGTATCGAGCCCGGCCATCTGGAAGTACTGCTGTTTCGCCGCTGGCTGGTCGTGCTGTCGAAGGCGCGTGCTTGAGCGTCGCCGTTTGATCGCAGGCCTTGGCCTGATTCGCATGCACCATCCTTCGTTTGTTCTCGGCATCTTGGAAATGCGAGCAGGGGCATCGTTTGTTTGTTGCTGGTCATCACTTTTTATTTTTACATCCTGACAAAAAGCTGAATTTAAAACAAGAATTATTCTCATTTGTGCTATATTCCCTTCTTCTTTACAGTTGTTCGGCATGTATTTTTTGATGATTTTTCGAAAAATGCCGTGGACTGATAGAGAGAATGATCAATCAGCAGAAAGGGATAAGTTCATGTTTTTGCGTACTTTTGTTGCAGGAATGGTGTTGGCGACCACCTCGGCCGGCGTGTTCGCCCAGGAAAAGGTGATCAACCTTTACTCCGCGCGCCATTATCAGACCGACGAAGCCTTGTACGGTAACTTCACCAAGGCAACCGGCATCAAGATCAACCGCGTTGACGCGGATGACGCCGGTATTCTGGCGCGCCTGAAAAGCGAAGGTACTGCGAGCCCGGCCGACGTGATCCTGCTGGTTGACGCTGCCCGCCTGTGGCGCGGCGAGAACGACGGCCTGTTCCAGCCGGTGAAGTCCGGCGTGCTGGAATCGCGCATCCCAGCCAACCTGCGCGGCAAGGACGACGGCCAGGGTTCGCAATGGTTCGGCTTTTCGACACGCGCCCGCGTGATCGTCTACAACAAGCAAAACGTGAAGCCGGAAGACGTCGACAGCTACGAATCCCTTGCCGATCCGAAGAACAAGGGCAAGCTGTGCACCCGTTCAGGTTCGCATCCTTACAACGTGTCGCTGTTCGGCGCGCTGTATGAACACGTCGGCGAAGCCAAGACTGAAGCGATCCTCAAGGGCATGGTCGCCAACATGGCGCGCACGCCCGTGGGTGGCGACACCGATCAGATCAAGGCCGTCGCTTCCGGCGAATGCGGCGTGGCGATTTCCAATTCCTACTATGTGGCGCGCCTGATGAAGTCGACCAAGCCGGAAGACATCGCCGTCGTCAGCAAATTCGGCGTGGTCTGGCCGAATCAAAAGAGCTTTGGCGCGCACGTCAATATTGCCGGCGCGGGTGTGGCGAAGAATGCTCCGCACAAGGCCGATGCCGTGAAATTCCTGGAATATCTGGCCAGCGACGATGCGCAGCGTTATTTCGCCGAAGGCAATAACGAATGGCCGGCAGTCAAGAGCGTAAAGACCGGCAATGCCGCGCTCGATACGCTGGGACCGTTCAAGGCGGAAGTGATCGATGTTGCCGTGACCGGACGCAATCAGCAAAAGGTGTTGCAGATTCTGGATCGTGTCGGCTACAAGTAATGCGCCGTTGATCGCGAAACGCTGAAATGAAAAAGCACCGGGGGTTAAGCCCCCGGTGCTTTTTTACGGACAAAATTGATCAGGCTGCGTTCGAACGCGGAAACGCCACGACGTGATTGACGTCAAGTCGGATGCCGATAGCTTCGCCGATGGCGTGGTCATGATGCGAAGGAACCAGCGACAGCAATTCGATGCCGTCCTCGAGTTGCAGGGCATAGAGGAAATCGGCGCCGCGGAAAGACTTGCGCACGATGCGTGCTTTGAACGGCGACAAGTCGTCATGCACGATGTCGTCGGCGCGCAGCAAGACATCGAACTGTTTGCCGTGCCGCGCGTCAGGTTGCCAGGTATCCATGATGCGCGCGACGTCGTGCAGCCTGCCTAGCGGCGTGTCCATCGCCATGCCGGCAGAATCGCCGATCAATGCACCCGGCACGAAGATGCCGTGGCCGATGAAGTCGGCGACAAAGCGCGTGGCGGGGCGATGGTAGAGCGCGTAGGGTTCGTCCCACTGTTCCAGGCGACTCTGCTGCATCACGCCGACGACGTCGCCGATGGCAAAGGCTTCCATCTGATCGTGCGTCACCATCAGGGCGGTGATGCCGGCCTGCTTGAGGATACGTCGCACTTCTTCGGCCAGTCGTTCGCGCAATTCGATATCGAGGCTGGAGAAGGGTTCGTCCAGCAACAACAGGCGCGGTTGCGGCGCCAGAGCCCGCGCGAGGGCGACGCGTTGTTGCTGGCCGCCGGACAGCTGGTGCGGGAATTTGTCTTTCATGCCGGCCAGGCCGACCAGCTCCAGCATCTCTTGCACGCGCCGGCGGCGTTGCTGCTTGTCGCCATGCTCATGACGCAGGCCGAAACCGATATTGGCTTCGATGCTCAGGTGCGGAAACAGCGCGAAATCCTGGAACACCATGCCGATGCGCCGTTCTTCGGCGGCGACGCGGATGCCGGGGCCGTCCAGCACCTGGCCGTCGAGCAGAATGCGGCCGGATTGCGGATGCTCAAGGCCGGCGATGGCGCGCAGCAGCGTGGTCTTGCCGCTGCCGGAAGGACCGATCAGCACGCCCAGTTGTCCGGGCTGCAATGCCAGCGCGACCGATTGCACCGCAGGCGCGGCGGCGCGCGGATAACTGATGCTGACGTGGTCAATTTGCAGGAACATCGGTGGCCTTTGTCGTTACAATTCGCTGGTTGCGGAGCGTCTGCAAGTGTAGCGCATCGTCACTCGCGCTTGAGAATATTCCCGAATCTTTTGCGCCGATACGGTTCAGCTAAACATGCAGAGTTTGTTCTTCCGTCGTCCTGACGCAAGTCAGGACCCAGCGCCGTAACAGGTGTGCAGCGATGAAGCGCGTAACGCCACTGGGTCCCAGCGTGCGCTGGGACGACGGTGGTGGTTGGGGCGTGTATTGGTCTTGCTGTCGTCCTGACGCAAGTCAGGACCCAGCGCCGTAACCGGTGTGTAGCGGGCAGCGGTGAAGCGCGCAACGACACTGGGTCCCAGCGTTCGCTGGGACGACTGTAAAAGACAGGAATAGACGTGACTGAACAGCGTCAGAATCTTTTATTTTTTTGTTTTTTTCTTATCTTTCATCGACGTATTCATGTATTTCATCGGTCTGATTGCCCTGTTGATTTCCTTGCCCATCCTCGGTATCGCCGGCGCTTGGCTGCATCTTGACGCCGCCGGCATCGACGCCATCCGGCAGCAGGCGCAGACCGTGTTGCCTGGCTATCTGGCGACGTCCGGATGGCTGGCTTTGTTCGTGACGACAGGCGTGATCGTGGTCGGCGCGGCGACGGCGGTGGCGATCGGTTTGTTCGAGTTTCGCGGCAAGCGATTCCTGTCGTGGGCCTTGCTCCTGCCGATGGCGATGCCGGCCTATGTCTCGGCATATGCGTACACCGATTTCCTGCAATACGCCGGCATGGTGCAGAGCAGCCTGCGCGATATTTTTCCCGGATTCCGCATCGACGTGCGCAGTTTGTCGGGGGCGATTTTCCTGTTTGTCTTCACCTTGTATCCCTACGCGTATCTGTTGGCACGCAATGCCCTGAGCGAGCGCGGCGTCCATCTGATGGAAGCCGCGCGCCTGCTCGGCACGCCGTTGCATGAGCGCATCTGCCGAGTCGCGTTGCCGCTGGCGCGTCCGGCGCTGATGGCAGGCGCCGCATTGGCCTTGATGGAGACGCTGGCCGATTATGGCGTCAGCGCTTACTTCGGCTTGACGACGTTCACGACCGGCATCTACAAGGCGTGGATGGTGATGGACGACCGCATTGCGGCGGCACAGTATGCGTCCTTGCTGTTGCTGTTCGTCGCCGTGCTGTTGTGGCTGGAACGGCGCGAACAGCAGCGCATGCGGTTTTCTTCCGTGCGCGGAAATCGCAGCAATGGCGGCGATGACGCGGAATCGCGCCTGCCGCAACTGCACGGCGTCAAGGCGGTCGCGGCGTGGCTGGTATGTGCGACGCCTATCGTGCTCGGCTTCGTCTTGCCGGTGCTGATCCTGTTGCAACTGATGTGGCGCGAGAGCGAGATGTCGCTGGCGACCAATCTGGCGCGCTACGCCGGCTGGACCTGGAACAGTTTCCGCTTCGGCGGCATGGCGGGGACGATCGCCGTGGTGCTGGCGCTGGCCTTGTGCTTCGCCCAGCGCGCCAGCGATTTGCCGCGCTTCAGATACGGTTTCTTGCGCGTGGTCGCGCGCATTGCTTCCATGGGATACGCGATTCCCGGTTCGGTGATCGCCATCGGCATTCTGCTGCCGATTGCCTGGTTGCAGGCGGTGTTTCCGGGCAGCATGGCGGGCGTCTGGCTGACGGCGACCTCGCTCGGCGTGATCTATGCGTATCTGGTACGCTTTACGGCCGTGGCGGTGCAGTCGGTGGAGGCCGGCTATACCCGCATCCCGATGAGTTTCGACGAAGCGGCGCGCACCATGGGAACATCGCGCCGCCGCATCGTGCAAAAGCTGCACATGCCTTTGCTGTGGCGTTCGCTGGCGACGGCCGGGTTGATGGTGTTCGTCGACGTGGTGAAAGAGTTGCCGGCAACGCTGTTGCTGCGTCCTTTCAACACCGACACGCTCGCCGTCATCGCGCACAACCTGGCGCGCGACGAGCGACTGGGCGAAGCCGCATTGCCCGCATTGAGCATCGTTGCGGTCGGCCTGATCCCGGTGTTGCTGGTCACGCGGGCCCTGCGCAGGGGCTGCGCAGTGTCTGAATAAACGATAGAGGAAAACATGAGCCAATACGATTACGATCTGTTCACCATCGGCGGCGGTTCCGGCGGCGTGCGCGCCAGCCGGTTTGCGTCGCAATACGGCGCGCGCGTGGCGATCGCAGAGAGCAAGGATCTCGGCGGCACCTGCGTCAACGTCGGCTGCATCCCGAAAAAACTGATGTCGTACAGCGCGCATTTCCATGAGGATTTTGCCGACGCTGCCGGCTTCGGCTGGACGGTGGGAGAGAGCCGCTTCGACTGGCAGGCGCTGATCGCCGGCAAGGATAAGGAAATCGCCCGTCTCAACGGCATCTATCGCAAGATCCTCGACGGCGCCAAGGTCGACATCGTCGAAGGCTATGCCACCGTCGAAGACGCCCACACCGTCAGCGTCAATGGCAAGCGCTACACCGCCGCGCACATTCTGGTCGCAACCGGCGGTCATCCGACCGTACCGGATATCCCGGGCAAGGAACTGGGCATCGTGTCCGACGATTTCTTCCACCTGACCGGATTGCCGAAGCGCTCGGTGGTGCTGGGAGGCGGCTACATCGCCGTGGAGCTGGCCTCCATCCTCAACGGCCTCGGCAGCGACGTCACGCTGGTGTATCGCGGCAAGCATCTGCTGCGCGGCATGGACAGCGAACTGGGTGTTTTCCTCGCGGAAGAGATGCGCAAGAAGGGCATGAAGATTCTGTTTGAAAACAATATCGAAGCGCTCAAGGCCGCCGGCGACGCCAGGCAGGTCACATTGACGGACGGCACCGGCATGGAAGCCGATTGCGTGCTGTTCGCCACCGGCCGTCACGCCAACACGGCCGGCATGGGCCTGGAAAAAGCGGGCGTCGTGCTGACCGATAAAGGCGCGGTCAAGGTCGACGACAATTTCATCTCCAGCGTTCCCTCTATCCACGCCATCGGCGACGTGATCGACCGCGTCGCCTTGACGCCGGTTGCTTTGGCAGAGGGCATGGTCGTGGCGGCGCGCCTGTTCAACAAGGGCGGCAAAGAGATGTCTTACGCGAATATCCCGACGGCGGTGTTCAGCCATCCCAATGTCGGCACCGTCGGTCTCAGCGAAGAAGATGCGCGCAAGCAGGTCGGCGAGGTACGCATTTTCAAATCGGAGTTCAAGGCGCTCAAGCATACGCTCAGCGGCAACGGCGAGCGCACGTTCATGAAGCTGGTGGTCGATGCGCAAAGCGACCGCGTGCTCGGCGTGCACATGGTCGGCGCGGACGCCGGCGAGATCGTGCAGGGTTTTGCGGTGGCCTTGCAATGCGGCGCCACCAAGGCGCAGTTCGACGCCACGATCGGTATTCACCCGACGTCGGCGGAAGAGTTCGTCACGATGCGCACGCCCGTGGCATAAATATCGTAAGCTTGTCGCAGAGGCCGGCGGCCCTCTGCGAGCGTTTAGCGCGAAAGGCTGTAGCCGATGCGGAACTGCGGCGTCGACTTCTGGTTATACGTCAGCAGGCTTTCGCCATAACCGTAAAAATAACTCGCCATCAAATAACCGGCGGTGCCGGGAATCAGTTTTGAAACCGGATACGACAGTATCGAGTCGACGCTGCCGGTATTGCTGCGCGTGCCCTTGCGCAGCGTCGTCGAAAACTCCACGCCATCCGGTTTGCCGACCGCCAGCTTCAAGTCTGCATGGCCGCGGTATTGGCCGATGTCCGGGTTGTCCGACAGCGGGCCGAGGTAGGTGTAGACCTTGGGCGAAATGCGGAATTGGTAGTTGTTCAGATTGCCGAAGGTCAGCGTCGGTTGCACAAAGAAGATATTCAGGCCGCGCGACGCGGGGCCGTCGCGGCCGTTCGACTCATGTTCCAGTCCGGTCGCAATCGACATGCGGCCCAGCACGCTGTTGCGGATGCCCACGTCCGGCAGGTAGTAGTACAGGCTCGGCCGATAGTTTGTGTCGCGGAAGGGCGAGGACGGACTTTGCAGATCCCATAGCGAAAACTGGGTATAGCCGAAGTAGAGATTGTCGATCAGCCCGCGCGAACGCATGTCGTCGGGCTGGAAGATGCGAAACTTGAAACTCAGCTGGAATTTGGCGTTGCGATTGCCGCCGCTGTTGCCCACCGCGAAATACATCGGTTCGTTGAGCGACAGGCGGGGGATGTTGATCAGGTCCTCCGCCGCCGGCGCGATGCCGATCGGACTGGCGTTGGCGCCCGGCGTGATGACGGAAGCCGACGGCGTCGCGGCGCCGCCTTCGACGGAGGTGGCGGTGCTTGCAGCGCTTGCGTCGGCAACTTGCTCATGACCCGGCTTGGCGCGCACGACGGCGACCAATACCGGCGAAGCATCGATGCCGACGGTTTCAATGCGCACGACGCCGCGCAGGTATTTGGGCAGCTCCGCGCTGTAGGTGACTTTGCGGAATTCACCGCGTCGCAGGGTGAATTGTCCGGGGCCGTCGCCATCGCGCTTGAGGTGTACCTGCACCGGCGGCGTCATGTCGGCCGACGCGGCGATCACCAGGTCGTCGGGCAGCGCGTAGGCCTGCGACGCCTGTTCTTCTTCGCTGACCATCAGCGTCAAGATAAACGGTTTGTTGCCGTCAATGATCTTGGGCGGTTGCAATACGGAGATACCGGCCACCGCGCCATGCGTGAGCGTCAGCGCGCCTGCTGCGAAAAGCGCCTGTCGCAATAATGACCGCGATGGCGGCAATGGCGGCAATGGCGGCAATGGCAGTGATGGCAGTGATGGCAGTAACGTGGCGGAAGTTTGTTTGGATAACGGTAAATATGGAGCGGCAGGCGTTTTGGTCATTGTTTGTCTTATTTGTCGATTTAATACGTATGCGGAAACGAACATTTGCCATATGGAGTGATTTCGATAGGGAAAGTTGCTCGAATCCGACGAATCATACGTGGAAGTATCCAAAGGTCGCCGTTTTGGTGGTTTCTTCGAATTAGAACGGTCGTTCTGCGGGATAATGTGGATAAGCTACGCAGATAGTCACGCAAAAAGTTGTTTTTTAGTTAGTTCTCATCTCATCATGTTATCCGCTTCTTACGATAGTTTGCTCGTTGCACTGTCCCTGCTGGTCGCAGTCCTGGCTTCTTACACCGCCCTGGACATGACCGAGCGGATCAATTCGACGCGCGAGTATGCCGGTCGTTCCTGGCTGTTCGGCGGGGCGGTTGCCATGGGTATCGGCATCTGGTCGATGCATTTCGTCGGCATGCTGGCTTTCCGCCTGCCTATCGATCTCGGTTACGACCCGTGGATCACTTTCCTGTCTTTGCTGATCGCCATCGCGGTTTCCGGTTTTGCGCTGTGGATCGTCAGCCGTCCAGAACTGCCGTTGCTCCGCTTGCTCAGCAGCGCGCTGGCGATGGGCCTGGGCATCGCGGCCATGCATTACACCGGCATGGCCGCGATGCTGATGAACCCTGGCATACGCTACGATCCCTGGTGGTTTGCCGCTTCCGTGTTCATCGCCGTGGCTGCCTCCGCCGCGGCGCTGTGGATCGCCTTCCGCTTGCGCAAGAACACGCCGCACGTCAAATTCGCGCGCGCCGGCGCGGCCGTCGTCATGGGCATCGCCATCGTCGGCATGCACTACAGCGGCATGGCCGCAGCCAATTTTCCCGACGGCAGCATCTGCCTCGCGGTCAGGGACGGCGTCAGTCCGGGCTGGCTGTCCATCCTCATCATCGTTGTAACGCTGGCGGTGCTGACGATCGCGCTGCTGATCTCGCTGCTCGACGCGCGCCTGGAATCGCGCACTGAAAAACTGGTGCGTTCCCTGGCCGAGGCCAACGAAGAATTGACGCACCTGGTGTTGCACGACAATCTGACCAAGCTGCCCAATCGCACCTTGCTGGAAGACCGCCTCAACCAGGCGATCCACAAGGCGTCGCGCGAGCAGGGGCACTTCGCGCTGATGTTCTGCGATCTCGACGGATTCAAGGCGATCAACGATTCTCTCGGCCATCACGTCGGCGATTTGCTGCTGGTGGAAGTCGCCAGGCGCATCGCTTCCGTCATGCGCGCGCAGGATACGGTGGCGCGTCTGGGCGGCGACGAATTCGTCATACTGGCGGAGTTGAAAGAACCCGACGATGCGATGGAGATCGCGGACAAACTGGTCAACATCGTCAACGAGAATTTCCACATCCAGAAGCACGATCTGCGCGTCTCGGCCAGCATCGGCATCGCCATCTATCCGGAAGACGGCAGCAACCGCCATGACTTGGTGATCAACGCCGACGCCGCGATGTATCACACCAAGCGCGCCGGACGGAACGGCTACCATTTCTTCGAAGCGTCGATGAACGTCAATGCGCACAACCAGTTGCAATGGCTGCAGGATCTGCGCATGGCGCTGGAGCGCAAGGAATTCATCTTGCACTACCAGCCAAAATACAATTCGCCGGACGGTCCCGTGCTGGGTGCCGAGGCGCTTCTGCGCTGGCAGCATCCGACGCACGGACTGGTTGGCCCGGACGAGTTCATCGGCCTGGCGGAGCGTTCCGGCCTGATCGTGCCGATCGGCGAGTGGGTGCTCAATGAAGCCTGCCGTCAGATGAAGGAATGGTTCGATCTCGGACATCAGGACTGGACCATTGCCGTCAATTTGTCGGCCCTGCAATTTGCCCATGCCGATCTGATCGACCTGGTCAAGGACACGCTGGCGCGTCACGGCTTGCCGGCGCGTTGCCTGACGTTGGAGGTCACCGAGTCGACCGCCATGCATGACGCCGAGAACAGCCTGAAGACCCTGCAGCAGATTGCCGACCTCGGCGTGGACATTTCCATCGACGATTTCGGCACCGGCTATTCGAGCCTGCTGTATCTGAAGCGTCTGCCCGCCAACGAACTCAAGATCGATCGCGGTTTCGTGCGCGACCTTTCGGACGGCAACGACGACGCGGCAATCATTTCCGCCATCGTCGCGCTGGGACGCACGCTGAACCTGCGCATCGTCGCCGAAGGCGTGGAAACGGTAAAACAACAGAACTTCCTTACTTCGGTCGGTTGCGATGCCTTGCAAGGGTATTTGATGGGACGTCCCATGACGCCGGAAAAATTCATCGAAGCGACGTCGACCCTGCAAAACAAAACCGTCCAGCCGCTCTGATGTTCTGCTGATCCTTTCCTCCGGTTTCTCCGAGCGGAGTTTTCCCCACTGCCGCAGCATCATGAATGCTGCGGTGCGATGCCGTCCCGGCCTGTGTTGCCGGGCATCAATGCAAGCCGTGCAAGCCATGAACAGACACGGCACTCAATCGCTGTTCTCCGAATTCAATCTCCGTTCTTGGGGCCAATATGGGCGGTAGGTGCTCGTCGTGCCGTCAATAAAATCAATATCGCCTGTCTTTAAGAAAGCGTCAGGAGGGGAAATGAATATCATCGGGAATATGAAGATCGGCAAGCGTCTGGGGTTGGGATTCGCAGCGATTTTGGGTTTGTCCATCGTCATTGCCGGCATCGGCGTATGGCGTTTGCAAAGCGTAACCAACGCGACGCAGGCCATGATGGACGTACCGCTGGCCAAGGAGCGCATGATCGGCGACTGGTACCGGTACACCTATGCCGGGATTCGCCGTACGACGGCGGTCGCCAAAAGTTCGGATCCGTCGCTGAGCGCCTTCTTCAGGCCGGAAACCGAAGAAGCCACGCGCATTGCGGGCGAACTGCAAAAGAAGATTTTAGCCTTGCTTGCCAGCGATCAGGAAAAGCAGCTCTACGAAAAAATCATGTCGCTGCGCAAAGTGTATTTGTCCACGCGCGACGTGATCTACAAAGCCAAAGCCGAGCCCAATCCGGATCCGGCGATGATTGCCTCCGTATTGGAGAAAGAGTATTTGCCGGCGGCGAAACTGTATCAGACGGGAGTGGAAGACCTGCTTGAACTGCAGCGCAAAACCATCAATGAACTCAATCAGCATGTTGCGGAAATCGCCTCGCAAAGCGCCGACCTGCTGATCGTGCTGGAAGTGCTGGTGCTGGCAATGGGCATCATGTGCGCCTGGTATCTGACGACCGGCATCACGCGTCCGCTCAATACCGCCGTCGACATTTCGCGCCGCGTCGCCGAAGGCGACCTGTCGGTGGAAATCACCGTCGGCACCAAGGATGAAGCCGGCCAGCTGCTGCAGGCGCTCAAGGACATGAACGTCAGCTTGCGCAACATCGTCGGCAACGTGCGCACCGGCACCGATACGATCGCCACTGCATCCAGCCAGATCGCCAGCGGCAATCTTGATTTGTCTGCGCGTACCGAGCAGCAGGCCGGTTCGCTGGAAGAAACCGCCTCGGCGATGGAGGAGTTGACCTCGACCGTGAAACAAAATGCCGACAATGCGCGTCAGGCCAATCAACTGGCGGTGTCGGCGTCGGAAGTCGCCGTGCAGGGCGGCAGCGTGGTCGGCAAGGTGATTGCGACCATGAGTTCGATCAACGAATCGTCGAAGAAGATCGTCGACATCATCAGCGTGATCGACGGCATCGCTTTCCAGACCAATATCCTTGCGCTCAATGCCGCGGTGGAAGCGGCGCGCGCCGGCGAGCAGGGCCGCGGCTTTGCGGTCGTCGCGTCGGAAGTGCGCAGCCTGGCGCAACGTTCCGCGGCAGCCGCCAAGGAGATCAAATCGCTCATCGACGACTCGGTGGAAAAAGTCGGCACCGGCAGCAAGCTGGTGGAGCAAGCCGGATCGACCATGGAAGAAGTGGTCGCCAGCGTCAAGCGCGTGACCGACATCGTCGGCGAGATCAGTTCGGCCAGCCAGGAACAAAGCACCGGCATCGAAGAGGTCAATCGCGCCATCACGCTGATGGACGAGAGCACCCAGCAGAACGCCGCGCTGGTCGAACAGGCCGCCGCTGCTGCGCAATCCATGCAGGAGCAGGCCGGCAAGCTGGCCCAGCTCGTCAGCGTGTTCAACATCACCAGCACCGGCAGCCTGGGCGCGCCGGCGGGATCGAATTCGCGTCGCACGATTGACATCAATCCTGCGCCGCGTCTGGAGTAGTCGGGGAAGGTAGAGGGGAAACTTCGGGGGAAGGGGAGCCAGGCCGTCGTTACGCTATGTAGCGACGGCCGGTTTTTTTATGCAGGGCATTCGGCCTGATATTGTTCGTTGACGCGCAAGCTCTTGCGGCGTGCTTTTTCCAGATTTTTGACGGTGGCGGTGCGCAGGTCTTCATCCGCCCATTTCTTGCGTTGCGCCAGCAGGGTGCATTTTCGTTTCTGTTTGTCTTCCACCAGTTTGGCGCGCGCGGCTTCGCGTTCGGCTTTCTGCCGTGCCTTGGCTTGCTGCTTGTCGGCCCTGGCACGTTCATGTTCCAGCCGTTGCGATTGCGTCTTGTCTCCGGCGGCTTGCGTCGGAGTTCGAGCAATGCCGGCGCCGCTTTTGCCGGTATCGACGTTGAGCGTTTTGCCGTCGGCGCAGGCGGCGTCGCTATAGGTCACTTTGCCATCAGCTTCGCATTTGTAGATCGCCCATGCCGGCGCTGCGACAAGCAGGCTGAAGGACAAAGACAGGGCAGCGGACAGCAAAGGCAGGGATGCATGCAACATGAAAAAACTCCGATAAAAACAGGGTGGCCGAACAACTGTCCCCTTCGGAGGCATCGGCCGGAGAACCTCCGGAGCCGGCAGCGATCAGGCGACAGTCAGATGACTTTTCCTGGATTCATCAGCGCGTGAGGATCCAGCGCCTGTTTGATGGCGCGCATCAGTTGTAGTTCTACCGGCGATTTATAGCGCAGGATTTCTTCGCGCTTGAGTGCGCCCAGGCCGTGTTCCGCCGAGATCGATCCGCCGAATTTGTCGACGCTGTCGTGCACCGTGCGATTGATTTTTTCTTGCTGGGCGATGAAGTCGGTATCCTGCACGCCTTCGGGCGGAGACACGTTGTAGTGCAGGTTGCCGTCGCCCAGATGGCCGAAGGTCACCATGCGGCAGCCCGGTGAGGTCGCTTGCACCAGCACGTCGGTGACGCGGATGAATTCACCGATGCGCGAGATCGGCACCGAGATGTCGTGCTTGATGTTCTTGCCTTCGTGCGCCTGCGCCATCGAAATGTGTTCGCGCAATTGCCATAGCGACTTCGATTGCGCAATCGACGTGGCGATGACGGCGTCGTCGATCAGTTCCCGTTCCAGCGCGTCGCCGATGACGGCTTCGAACATGTCGGCGGCGTGCGCTTCCGATTCGCTGTCCGACAGTTCCAGCAGCACGTATTGCGCATGCGGCCGGTCGAACGGGGCGCGATGCGGCGGGAAATGTCTGGCCACCAGTTGCAGGCAAAAATCCGACATCAGTTCGAAGCCGGTCAATGCCGCGCCGCAGCGTTCCTGCGCCAGGCTGAGCAGGCGCAGCGCGTGGTCCGGCGTGCGCAATGCCGCGAGCGCGGTGACTTGCGCCTTTGGTTGCGGGAACAGTTTGATCACGGCTGCGGTGATGACGCCCAAGGTGCCTTCCGCGCCGATGAAGAGGTCGCGCAGGTCGTAGCCGGTGTTGTCCTTGCGCAAGCCGCGCAGGCTGCTCATGACGTCGCCTTGCGGCGTGACGACTTCGACGCCCAGGCACAGCTCGCGCGTATTGCCGTAACGCAGGACACCGGTGCCGCCGGCGTTGGTCGACAGGTTGCCGCCGATGGTGCAACTGCCTTCGGCGGCCAGCGACAGCGGGAACAGGCGCTGTTCGGCGGCGGCGGCCTGCTGGATGTTTTGCAGGATGCAGCCGGCTTCGACCGTCATGGTGTTGTTGACCGGATCGACGGCGCGGATGCGGTTGAGCCGCGTGAGCGACAGCAGCACCGCGTCGCCGCTGGTGTCGGGCACGCTGCCGAGCACCAGGCCGGTGTTGCCGCCTTGCGGCACGATGGGTACCCGATGCTGATGACACAGTTTGACGACGGCGGCGACTTCTTCCGTGCTGCCGGGCCTGAGCACCGCCAGCGCCTTGCCGGTATGGCGTCCGCGCTGATCGGTCAGGTAGCCGGCGGTGTCGGCGTCGTCCGTGAGGACATAAGCGGTGCCGATGGCGGTGCGGCAGGCCTGCAGGAAGGTTTCCGGTGATGCTGCCGTCATGGAGATCCTCTGAAAATTATTGCGAGGCCTTTTGGATGGCCTGGCGGGCGATTTCCTTGGCTGCTTTCTTGTAAGGGCGCAGGTAGAGGATGGCGCACAAGAAATAGACGCAGCTCAGCGCGACTTCGACCCAGCCCAGCGTCACCGACATGGCGACGCGGTCGCTGGTGGCGCGCACGATGCCTTCGGTAAAGTACAGCAGGATCAGCATCGACGACCATTGCATCGTGTACACGTCGCGCTTGAGCACGCCGCGCAGCGGGAACAGCAGCGGAATGACCTTGAGCACCATCCACGATCCGCCCGGTCGCAAGGGCGCCAGCGCCAGTTCCCAGGCCACGCACAGGACAATCAGCGCCACCAGACTGATGGCGGCGCCCAGATGGAAAAAGCGGAACCGTTGCGTGCTCATTCAAGCCTCCTGCAATTTGATGGCATTTTGTGCGAGGCGCCGGCCCAGTGCGATGGCCAGCGCGCGGGTATCGTCCGAAATCGCCTGGTTGCCGTTGACGCCGGCCCAGTGGCTGGCGCCGTAGGGCGTGCCGCCGGTGCTGGTGGTCATCAGCTCTGGCTGGGTATAGGGCAGGCCCATGATCAGCATGCCGTGGTGCAGCAAGGGAATCATCATGGACAGCAGCGTCGACTCCTGGCCGCCGTGCATGCTGCCGGTGGAGGTGAAGACGCAGGCGGGTTTGCCGGCCAGCGCGCCGGACAGCCATTGCGGCGCCGTGCCGTCCCAGAAGTATTTCATCGCCGCAGCCATGTTGCCGAAACGGGTCGGTGAGCCGAGCGCCAGGCCGGCGCATTGTTCGAGGTCTTGCAATTCGACGTAGGGCGCACCTTCCTTCGGCACATCGGGTTCGGTGGCTTCGGTCACGGTAGAGACCGCCGGCACCGTGCGCAGGCGCGCGTCGCAGCCGGGCACGCTTTCCACGCCCTGGGCGATCAATTCGGCCAGTTTGCGGGTGGAGCCGTGTCTCGAATAGTAAAGGACCAGAATCGTTGTATTGGTTATGTTCGCCATGTTGGTATTATAGGGGTCTTTAATTCTCAGTTGCACGGGTTGAATACTCGCGTTCGCGCATGAGGAACCCGGCGCATGACGGATGGTCTCTAGCATCTGTCGTGATTTTGATTGCCCCATTTTGCTTACCTTTTTTAAACCTATGCAGGGCTTGTCTCGTACCCAGTTGCGTGATTTGTTCCGGTTTGCCGTCAAACGGCTGAGCGACGATCGCTTGCCGCAAGTGGCAGGCAGTCTGACGTTTACCACCATCCTGTCGCTGGTGCCGCTGCTGACGATTGCGCTGGCGATCTTCACTGCTTTTCCATTGTTCAGCACCTTCCGTTCGGCGCTGGAGGCGTATTTCGTCCAGAACCTGATGCCCAAGGGCGTGGCCAACACCATCCTCGGCTACCTCAACCAGTTTTCGTCGAAGTCGGCGCGTCTGTCGGCGGTCGGCGGCGTGGCGCTGATTGTGACGTCGGTGCTGACGATGGCGACCATCGACCGCGTGTTCAACCAGATCTGGCGCGTGAAGAAATCGCGCCCGCTGTTGCAGCGCATTCTGGTCTACTGGGCCATCATCACCCTCGGCCCTTTGCTGATCGGCGTGTCGATCAGCGTGACGTCCTATCTGTATTCCGCCACCAATGGCGTGGTCACCAGCGTGCCGCTGATCGGCGCGAGTTTCTATACGCTCATTTCGGTGCTGCTGACGACCAGCGCATTCACGCTGTTGTATATCGCCGTGCCGAACCAGTGGGTGGACTGGCGCGACGCCGTCTGGGGCGGTTTGCTGGCGGGCGTGGCGGTGGAAATCGCCAAGCGGCTGTTTGCCAGTTACGTCATGAAATTCCCGACCTACACGATGGTGTACGGCGCCGTGGCGGCCTTGCCGATTTTCCTGCTGTGGATCTACATGCTGTGGATGATCACGCTGGTGGGAGCCTTGCTGACGGCGGCGTTGCCGATCGTGCGCTACGAGCGCTGGTGGCATGTCGCCTCGCCCGGCAGCGAGTTCGTCGACGCCATGAAGGTGCTGAAGATTTTGCACGACGCCCGTGCCAACGGCGAATCGGCAACGGTGGACGTGGCGCTGCTGCGCACGCATACGCACATGGGACTGGAAGAGTTGCAGAACCTGCTGCAAAAGATGCTCGATGCGGGCTGGGTCGGTTCGCTCAAGAGCGAGGCGCCGAAGAAATCGGCCTGGAACAAGCGCCTTGTGGACGGCCTGGATCGCTGGACCTTGCTCATCAATCCCGAATTCCTGAAGCTGGTCGACGTCTATCGCCTGTTCGTTTTCGATAGCGCTGCACATGCGGAGGAAGACCGCATGCTGATCAATCGCGTCGATGCCGCCGTCGCGGCGGTGCTGGACCAGACGCTGGAATCCTACTTTTCAGAAGGGCATGGGGCGCCGGATTTGCGCGAAGTGAGTTCGACCGGGATGATCGTCGGTCGTTAGGCCGGCTTCTCCTTCAGAACGAAATCTGCCCGGTCAGCAACTGCCAGTACATGACCCAGTCGCCCATGAAGGAATACAAGGGGTGGCGGAAGGTCGCCGGCTGGTTCTTTTCGAACCAGAAATGGCCGACCCAGGCAAAGCCGTAGCCGCATAGCGCGGCGGACAGCAGCCACCACAAATTGTGCGTCAGCAGCATCAAGGCCAGGCACAGCAGCGCCAGCGTGGAACCGGCGAAATGCAACTGGCGGCAAGTCCGGTTGGTGTGTTCGCTCAGATAGTCGGGATAGAAGTCGTCGAAGCTGGCGTATTTTTCATGTTGCAGGACGGTAGGCATGCTTGTCTCCTTTGCTCTCATGGATTCAGGGTAGGCCGTCCATGGGGTCTAATCAATGAAAAATTTCATTTTTAATAGGGAATGGTGATTGTAGGCAAGCGCCAAACCTCGTACCATGGAGAAACCGTCGCCGGTTTGTAGATTTTTGCCCATGCATGGGCTACATTCCCGATAAGGCCACAATAACTTAAGGATGACACCATGAAAGTCTCTGAAATTCTTAAAGTCAAAGGCAACATTCTCTTCACCGTCACCCCCGACACGCCGATTACGGAAGCCGTGGTGGCGATGGCCGAGAAGGACATCGGCTCTCTGGTGGTCATGGAATTCGGCGAACTGGTCGGTATGCTGACCTTCCGCGAAGTGCTCAAGACCTTGCAGGAAAACAATGGCTCGGTCGGTCCCAATACCGTGCGCAAGCATATGGACGACCATCCGATCACGGTCACTCCCGACACCGACCTCAACGAAGTGCGCCGCATCATGCTGGAAAAGCATGCGCGCTATGTACCGGTGATGGACGCCAAAACGCTGCTGGGCGTGATGTCCTTTTACGACGTCGCCAAGGCCGTGCTCGATGCGCAGGGCTTTGAGAACAAAATGCTCAAGGCCTACATCCGCGACTGGCCGGCCGAGGAAGAAAATAGCTGAATCAACCGCCGGCAGCGCCCTTGAAATCGGGTGCTCCATTTATCCGAGAAACCGTTCATGCCGTCATGAACGGTTTTTTGTTATCCGAACGGCGTCTTTTTGACCGCTTCGTCCAACTTGTCCATCCAGCTTGCTCCATGAGTCAATCCAATCAGTTTTCCCTGCTCGGCCAGCGTCGTTTCGCTCCCTTTTTCTGGACCCAGTTCCTCGGCGCGCTCAATGACAACGTCTTCAAGACGGCGTTGCTGACGATCCTCACCTACGACGCACTGAGCTGGACCACGCTGGACACCGGCCTGCTCAACAACCTGATTCCGGGTTTGTTCATCCTGCCGTTCTTCCTGTTCTCGGCAACGGCGGGGCAACTGGCCGACAAGATGGAAAAAGGCCGGCTGGCGCGCTACGTCAAGCTGCTGGAAATCGTCATCATGGGCATCGCCGCCTATGGCTGGATGACCCATCATCTGTGGCTGCTGGTCGTGGCGGTGGCGGGCATGGGTGTGCATTCGACCATCTTCGGCCCGGTCAAGTACGCCTATCTGCCGCAACAGCTGAAACCGCAGGAGCTGGTCGGCGGCAACGGCGTCATCGAAATGGGCACTTTCGTCGGCATTCTGCTGGGCGAGGTGGTGGGTGCCGTGTTGGTCGTGCAGAAACCGTTCGGGCTGGAGATCATTGCGTTCGTGACCATCGGCTTCGCCATCCTCGGCTGGGTGGCCAGCCTGGCGATCCCGCTGTCCCCTGCGCCTGCGCCGGACCTGAAAATCAACTGGAATCCGTTCTCGGAAATGGTGCGCAACCTGGGCTTCTCGCGCCGCAATCGTCCCGTTTTCCTCTCGATACTCGGCAATTCGTGGTTCTGGTTTTACGGCGCCATCGTGCTGGCGCAATTTCCGTTGTATGCCAAGAATTATCTGCATGGCGACCATGGCGTTTTCGTGTTACTGCTGATGGTGTTCTCGGTGGGGATCGGCGTCGGCTCGCTGCTGTGCGAGCGCCTGTCCGGTCACAAGGTGGAAATCGGCCTGGTGCCGTTCGGCGCCATCGGCCTGTCGGTGTTCGGGCTGGAATTATATTTCGCCAGCGTCAGTTATAGCGCCACGGCCGTCGTCGACATGAGCGGCTTTGTCGCCCAGCACGGCAGCCTGCGCATCCTGTTCGACTGCCTGATGATCGGCGTGTTCGGCGGGCTGTACATCGTGCCGCTGTTTGCACTGATCCAGACGCGCTGCGATCCGCAACATGTCTCGCGCACCATTGCCGGGATGAACATCATGAACTCGCTGTTCATGGTGATAGCGGCCTTGCTGGCGATGGTGCTGCTGCGTTCGGGTTTCACGATTCCGCAGATCTTCCTGATCACGGCGATCCTGAACGCCATCGTGGCGACTTACATCTTCTCGCTGGTGCCGGAATTCCTGATGCGCTTCCTGGCGTGGATGCTGATCCACACCATCCATCGCGTGCGCACCGTCAATGCCGAACTGATTCCCAAGCATGGCGCGGCGGTGCTGGTGTGCAATCACGTCAGCTATGTGGACGCCATCGTGATCATGGCGGCCAGCCCGCGTCCGATCCGTTTCGTCATGGATCACCGCATCTTCAGGACGCCGGTGTTGTCGTGGATCTTCCGCACCGCCAAGGCGATTCCCATCGCGCCGGCCAAGGAGGATCCCTGGCTCATGGAGAAGGCCTATGTCGATATTGCGCAGGCGCTGCACGAGGGCGATCTGGTGTGCATCTTCCCGGAAGGCAAGCTGACCAGCAACGGCGAGATCAACGAGTTCAAGGGCGGCATCAAGAAGATCCTCGACCGCAGCCCGGTGCAGGTGTTTCCGATGGCCTTGCGCGGATTGTGGGGCAGCATGCTCACGCGCGGCAGCGGCAATCCCTTCCATCGCTCGTTCAAGCGCGGCCTGTTTTCGAAGCTGGAGCTGGCGGTGGGCGAGTCGATTCCGGCGCAGCAGGCGACGCCGGAATATTTGCAACAACGCGTGAGCGAGTTGCGTGGTGAATGGAAATAACAAGGGGCTGTTACCAACCAATTTGCGAGTGCGAACGCGCGGCAGGCGACGCCTGCAGCCGTTCCCGAAGAGTTGCTGCCAGCGCGCTTTCTGACAGCAACGCATCTCGCAAATAGACCCCAGGCTGGTAGCTGGTAAAATCACATTTTCAGATCATTCAAAGCAGAGCTTCGTTATGTCCGGCAATACCCTCGGCACGCTGTTTACCGTTACCACCTTCGGCGAATCCCATGGCCCGGCCATCGGCTGCGTGATCGACGGCTGTCCGCCGGGAATGACATTGTCCGAAGCTGACATCCAGCCTGAACTGGACCGTCGCAAGCCGGGCACTTCGCGTCACGTGACGCAGCGCCAGGAACCGGACACCGTGGAAATCCTCTCCGGCGTGTTCGAAGGCAAAACAACGGGTACGCCGATCGCGCTGCTGATCCGCAACCAGGACCAGCGCAGCAAGGACTACGGCAATCTGCTCGAGACCTTCCGCCCCGGTCATGCCGACTACACCTACTGGCACAAATACGGCATCCGCGATCCGCGCGGCGGCGGGCGTTCTTCGGCGCGTCTGACGGCGCCGGTGGTCGGCGCGGCGGCGGTGGCCAAGAAGTGGCTGTTCGAACAATACGGCACCACCTTCAAGGGTTGCATGAGCCAGCTCGGCGACATCGCGATCCCGTTTGAATCGTGGGATCACGTGCGTGAAAATCCTTTCTTCGCCGCCAACGCCACCATCGTTCCCGAGCTTGAAGAGTACATGGACGCGCTGCGCAAGGCCGGCGATTCTTGCGGCGCGCGCATCGACGTCGTGGCGCAAAACGTGCCGGTCGGTCTGGGCGAACCTATTTACGACAAGCTCGATGCGGAAATCGCCTATGCGCTGATGGGCATCAATGCCGTCAAGGGCGTCGAGATCGGCGCCGGTTTCAGATCGGTGGCGCAAAAGGGCACCGAGCACGGCGATGCGCTGACGCCTGACGGTTTCGTCGGCAACAACGCCGGCGGCATTCTGGGCGGAATTTCGACCGGCCAGGACATCACCGCATCGATCGCCATCAAACCGACGTCGAGCATTCGTTCGCCGCGTCCGTCTATCGATAAAGCCGGGCAGCCGACCGAAGTGGAGACGCATGGCCGGCACGACCCTTGCGTCGGCATTCGCGCCACCCCCATCGCCGAAGCCATGCTGGCGCTGGTGTTGATGGATCATGCCTTGCGCCATCGCGCGCAGTGCGGCGACGTCAAGGTAGCGACGCCGCAGATCGCTGCGCAGAAATAAAACGAGATTGCCGACTTTTGAACCGGCGTCAGAACTGAGTCATGGTGAGCAGGTCGAATGACCTGCAACATCGGGGGAATAGCGTGTCAACGATGACAGTCAATGATCATAGCGGCAACTTTTGCAAGCATGGACTCAAGCGTTTCTCCCGCGTATTTTCATCTTTGACGACGGAGACAGCATGGCGTATCGAGCACAGCGTTCACAACAATTTCTTTCCCGGTTTTTTCTGATCGCGGCCGCCTTGGCGCTGACCGCCTGCGAAAGCGTGCAAACCACGCAGGGCGGGGCCGTCGGCATTACCCGCCAGCAAAGCATGATGTTGTCTTCGCAGGAAATCGATACTGCCGCCGTCAAGGAATATGCGCAGGTGCTCGACGAGCAAAGGAAGAAAGGCGCGCTGAATCAGAATGCCGCCCAGCTGCGCCGCGTGCGCGCCATCGCCGATCGCCTGATTCCGCAAACCGCGGCTTTCCGTCCTGATGCCGTCAAGTGGAAGTGGGAAGTCAATGTCATCACCTCGCCTGAAGCCAACGCCTGGTGCATGCCTGGCGGCAAAATCGCGGTCTATACCGGCCTGATTGAAAAACTGAAAATCACCGACGACGAGCTGGCAGCCGTCATGGGGCACGAGATCGCCCACGCCTTGCGCGAACATGCCCGTGAGCGCGCGTCCGAGCAAGCGGTGACGGGGTCGCTGATTTCGATTGGATCCTCGATTCTGGGCGTCGGCGAGCTGGGACAGCAGGGCGCGCAATACGCCTACATGGGCCTGGTCGGATTGCCGAATTCACGCACGCACGAGACCGAAGCCGACCGCATCGGCGTGGAGTTGGCAGCCCGTGCCGGTTACGATCCGCGCGCCGCCATTTCCCTGTGGCAAAAAATGGCGCAGATCGGCGGCAACGAACCGATGAAGTTCATGTCCACCCATCCCTCGCGCGAAGACCGCATCAGCGATCTCACGGTGTATTCGCAACGCGTGATGCCGCTCTACGAACAAAGCAAGAAGACGCGTTGAACGCCATCGGCCGCAAAGCGTTGCGCGGCGTTGCCTTAAAAGCATGGCCATAACCACATTCGCGCCTCGGGAAAGGCGCGTTTATGGCATAATCAAAGGCTCATTTCAACGACTTGCGTAGCTTTTACACGCCCGCATCATCATGCTCAAGACGCTTTACGACAAACTTTGGGAATCTCACGTTGTTCACACCGAACAAGACGGAACGGCCATTTTGTATATCGACCGTCACCTGTTGCATGAAGTGACCAGCCCGCAAGCATTCGAAGGCCTCAAACTGGCAGGTCGCCAGCCATGGCGCAATGCCGCCAACCTGGTGGTGGCCGACCACAACGTGCCGACCACCAATCGCGCCAACGGCATCGCCGACCCGATTTCCCGCCTGCAGGTGGAAACGCTGGACGCCAACGCCAAGGAATACGGCCTGACCTATTTCGGCATGAACGACAAGCGCCAGGGCATCGTCCACGTCATCGGACCTGAGCAAGGCGCCACGCTGCCGGGCATGACCGTGGTGTGCGGCGACTCGCACACGTCCACGCACGGCGCTTTTGCCTGTCTGGCGCACGGCATCGGCACGTCCGAAGTCGAACACGTGCTGGCCACGCAAACGCTGCTTGCGAAAAAATCCAAGGCCATGCTGGTGCAGGTCGACGGCGCACTGCCGAGCGGCGTGACCGCAAAGGACATCGTCCTGGCCGTGATCGGCAAGATCGGTACCGCCGGCGGCACCGGCTACGCCATCGAATTCGCCGGCTCGACCATGCGCTCGCTGACCATGGAGGGCCGCATGACGGTCTGCAACATGGCCATCGAAGCAGGCGCGCGCGCGGGCATGGTTGCCGTTGACGACACCACGATCAATTACCTGAAGGGCCGGCCGTTCGCACCGTCGGGCCCGCATTGGGAGCGCGCCGTGACCTACTGGCGCACGCTGCATTCCGATCCGGGTGCCAAGTTCGACATGGTCGTGACCCTGAACGCTGCCGACATCAAGCCGCAAGTGACTTGGGGCACCTCGCCGGAAATGGTGGTCGCGATCGATAGCCGCGTGCCGGATCCGGACAAGGAAAAAGATGCCACCAAGCGCGACGGCATGGAAAAGGCGCTGGCTTACATGGCGTTGAAGCCCAATACCCCGATCGAAGATATTCGCATCGACAAGGTGTTCATCGGCTCCTGCACCAACTCGCGCATCGAAGATTTGCGCGAAGCGGCGGCGGTGGTGCGCGGCAAGTTCCGTGCTTCCAACGTCAAGCTGGCGATGGTGGTGCCGGGCTCCGGCCTGGTCAAGGAACAAGCCGAACGCGAAGGCCTGGACAAGATTTTCCGCGATGCCGGTTTTGAATGGCGCGAACCGGGCTGCTCGATGTGTCTGGCGATGAACGCCGACCGTCTGGAGCCGGGCGAGCGTTGCGCGTCGACCTCCAACCGCAACTTTGAAGGACGCCAGGGCGCCGGCGGCCGCACGCATCTGGTGAGCCCGGCGATGGCAGCGGCAGCGGGCATCGCAGGACATTTCGTTGATATTCGTTCTTTGTAAAACTATCTCGGTGAAATTATGAAAAAAATAATCGCTTTGGTTTTGTTGGCCGTTTCGATCTTGACGCTGGCTGCGTGCAACACCGTCCACGGTTTCGGCGAGGACGTCGCTAAAGTTGGTGAAAAGATGCAGGACGCGAGCAAGAAGTAATAAGGTAGTGGTGGCGGCAGCCGGTGCGCTTGCATCGCTGCTGCTGATTCGTTTGTTGAAGAGATAAAAGAAATCGGCTGATCCGGATTGCCGCAGGGTGTGGCGGTCCGTCGTCGATAAAAGTGCCATGAATAAATTTATTGTCCATGATGGTCTGGTTGCTCCGCTTGATCGCGCCAACGTCGATACCGACGCGATCATCCCCAAGCAATTCCTGAAATCGATCAAGCGCAGCGGCTTCGGCCCCAACCTGTTCGACGAATGGCGTTACCTCGATCACGGCGAGCCGGGCATGGACAACTCCAAGCGTCCGCTGAACCCGGATTTCGTGCTGAATCAGCCGCGTTATCAAGGTGCGTCGATTCTGATTGCGCGCAAGAATTTCGGTTGCGGTTCTTCGCGCGAACACGCGCCGTGGGCGTTGGATCAATATGGCTTCCGTGCAGTGATTGCGCCGAGCTTTGCCGATATTTTCTTTAACAACTGCTTCAAGAACGGCTTGCTGCCGATCGTGCTGTCGGAACAGCAGATCGACCATCTGTTCGATGAAGTGAAAGCATTCCCGGGCTTCCGCCTGATCATTGATCTGGAAAAACAGATCATTACTACTGCCAACGGTAGTCAGACTTATCCGTTTGAGGTCGGTGAATTCCGTAAATATTGCTTGCTCAACGGCCTGGACGACATCGGTCTGACATTGCGCCAGGCGGACAAAATCCGCGCCTTTGAAGAGCGTCACCTGTACGATCAACCTTGGCTGGCCAATACCATCTGAGAAACAGATCCGCCGCAGGTTTCTGAAGTTTCTGATTAGCCGGATGCCGCATTGCACGGTCGCAAGACCGGAGCAGGTGCAGCAGCCGGCGCTATTATTTTCCAAGACTAGAAGACGACGACATGAAGATTGCAATTTTGCCGGGCGATGGCATCGGTCCAGAAATCATTGAACAAGCAGTGCGCGTGCTCGATACGCTGGGCGAAAAGTTTGAAATGGAAACCGCGCCGGTTGGCGGTGCAGGCTATGAAGCGCACGGTCATCCGCTGCCGGACGGCACGCTGAAGCTGGCCAAGGAAGCCGATGCGATCCTGTTCGGCGCCGTCGGCGACTGGAAGTACGATACGCTGGATCGCCCGCTGCGTCCCGAGCAGGCGATTCTCGGCCTGCGCAAGCACCTGCAGCTGTTCGCCAATTTCCGTCCTGCCATCTGCTATCCGGAACTGACCGGCGCATCGTCGCTGAAGCCTGAACTGGTTGCCGGCCTGGACATCCTGATCGTGCGCGAGCTGAACGGCGACATCTATTTCGGCCAGCCGCGCGGCATGCGCGAAGCGCCGGACGGTCCGTTCAAGGGGGCGCGCGAAGGGTTCGACACCATGCGCTACAGCGAACCGGAAATCCGCCGCATCGCCCACGTTGCCTTCCAGGCTGCGGCCAAGCGCGGCAAGCGTTTGTGCAGCGTCGACAAGGCCAACGTGCTGGAAACCTTCCAGTTCTGGAAAGACATCGTCACCGACGTGCACAAGGAATATCCGCAAGTCGAACTGACGCACATGTACGTTGACAATGCAGCAATGCAATTGGTCAAGGCGCCGAAGAACTTCGACGTTATCGTCACCGGCAACATGTTCGGCGACATCTTGTCGGATGCGGCAGCCATGCTGACCGGATCGATCGGCATGTTGCCGTCGGCGTCGCTGGACGCCAACAACAAGGGTTTGTACGAACCGTCGCACGGTTCGGCGCCCGACATCGCCGGCAAGGGCATCGCCAATCCGCTGGCGACGATTCTGTCGGCGGCAATGATGCTGCGCTTCTCGTTGAACAAGGCTGAGCAGGCCGATCGCATTGAAGCGGCGGTGAAGAAAGTCCTTGCACAAGGCTATCGCACCGGCGATATTTATGAAGAGGGCACCACCAAGGTCGGCACCAGGGAAATGGGCGACGCCGTCGTCAAGGCATTGGGCTAATCGAGGTAGTGGTTTTTTTAACGTAGTTGTTCGTTGTTTATTAATTATGGAAGTCCATTAAATAGGGAAAGATGATGAAACTGGTTGGTTTGGTTGGCTGGCGTGGAATGGTGGGTTCGGTCCTGATGCAACGCATGCAGGACGAGGGTGATTTCGATCACATCGAACCGGTATTTTTTTCGACCTCGAATGCAGGCGGTAAAGCACCGTCGTTCGCCAAAACGGCAACGACGCTGAAAGACGCCAACAGCATTGACGAGCTGAAAAAATGCGACATCATTATTACCGCGCAGGGCGGCGACTACACCACCGAAATCTTCCCCAAGCTGCGCGCAGCGGGCTGGAACGGTTACTGGATCGATGCGGCGTCGACTCTGCGCATGAAGGACGACGCCGTGATCGTGCTCGATCCGGTCAACGATAACGTCATCAAGGATGCGCTGGCCAAGGGCGTCAAGAACTACATCGGCGGCAACTGCACCAACTCCATCCTGCTGATGGGCGTGGGCGGCCTGTTCAAGGAAGGCCTGGTCGAGTGGGTCAGTTCCATGACCTATCAGGCGGCTTCCGGCGGCGGCGCCAACCACATGCGCGAGCTGTTGAAGGGCATGGGCGTGATCAGCGCAGCCGTGGCCGATGAACTGGCGACGCCGTCGTCGGCGATTCTGGACATCGACCGCAAGGTCGCCAAGACCATCCGCGAAGACGTGCCGACCGAGTACTTCGGCGCGCCGCTGGCGGGCGGCCTGATCCCATGGATCGACGCGCAGCTGGAAAACGGCCAGTCGAAGGAAGAGTGGAAGGGCCAGGCTGAAGTCAACAAGATCCTCGGCAACGAGAAGATCATCCCTGTCGACGGTCTGTGCGTGCGCATCGGCGCAATGCGTTGCCATAGCCTGGCATTGACCATCAAGCTCAAGCGCGACCTGCCGCTGGCCGACATCGAATCCATCATCCGTGCGGGCAACCAATGGGTGAAATGGGTGCCGAACGATCGCGCCATCACGGTCAAGGAACTGACGCCGGCATCCATCACCGGCAGTCTGGAAATCGGCGTCGGCCGCGTGCGCAAGCTGAACCAGGGACCGGAATACATTTCCGCGTTCGTGATCGGCGACCAGTTGCTGTGGGGAGCTGCAGAGCCGCTGCGTCGTATGTTGCGCATCATTCTGGGCAAATAATTGCGCGGAAGGGCTGACCTTCCGTTGTCAATTTGCAACGCAAACCCGTCAAACATTCCTTCATCGGAATGTTGACGGGTTTTGACCATCTTGAGAACTTGGTTACACTTGCAGGCCTAAGTTCTTGATGATATGTTGAAAATCAGAATTTATCTCATCACTGTCAACAATCCGGTCATTAAAGCCCCTTACTATGAGGGATGTGCAAATCCATTGCTTCATGGCACTGGAGGGCTTTGGTTGAGTTGTCGATTTTTTGATTGTCATCGATGAAATAAATTTTGGTCTTCAGGCCTTCTTTAGTAGAACGTCTATCTAAAACCATACAAACATGCCTCTATACACTGATAACAAGTTTGCGCTGTCCCGTCTGAAAAAACTGAGTGCCGCCGTGACCCTGGCATTGGCGCTGCCCATGGCGGCGCATGCCGCCGGACTGGGCAAGCTCACGGTGCTCTCGTCGCTGGGGCAGCCGCTGCGCGCGGAAATCGAGTTGAACTCGGTGTCGAAAGAGGAAGAGGGCGCGCTGGTCGCCCGACTCGCACCGGCGGACGCTTTCAAGAAGGCCAACATCGATTTCAATCCGGTGCTGTCGTCGCTGCGTTTTTCGGTTGAGCAACGCCAAGGCAAGCAACTGATCCGCATCAGCTCGTCGCAGGCGATCAACGAGCCCTTCGTCGATTTGTTGCTGGAGTTGAGCGGCGGCGGTTCGCGCCTGGTGCGTGAATACACCTTCCTGCTCGATCCGCCGGATATGCGCAAGCCGCAAAGTGCACAAGCGGCGCCCGCAACTCCTCCCGTAACTCCGCCCGCAGCAGCGCCTGCCGCCAAACCTGCAGCGAATGCTCCGGCCGCTGTTGCCGTACCGGCGAAGCCGGCGGCCGCATCGGCGCCGGCAGCGACTCCTGCGCCGGCTGCGGCAGTAGCAGCCATCAACAACAGCGATGAAGAACCAACGTCCAGGATTGTCACGAAATCCGCTCCTTCCAGCCAGGCGGAAGAGCTGATTCGCAACGGACGCAGCGGCGACCAGAACGGTTTGACCAATGCGCCGGTACCGGCTGCCGTGGCGGAAAAGACCGTACCGGCGAAGACCGAGGTCAAAGCGGAGGAGTCCGCAGCAACGCCTGCAGTCGCTTCCGGCAAGCGCGGCAAGGCCGGTAAAGGCAGCGCCGCCAAGCAGGACGCCAAAACGGACGGCAAGACCTACCATGTGAAGGAAGGCGATACGCTGGCGGAAATCGCCAATCGCACCAAAGACAATACGGTGTCGCTGGACCAGATGCTGGTCGCTTTGTACCGCGCCAATCCGGATGCCTTCATCGGCGACAACATTAATCGTTTGCGCGCCGGTCGTGTGTTGTCGGTGCCGGATGCGGCAACCGCAGGCGCTGTGGACAAGGGCGAAGCGCGCACCACCGTGGTGGCGCAGGCGCAGGATTTCAACGCTTATCGCAATAAGTTGGCCGGTCAGGTCGCCAATGGCCCTTCCCGCAAAGCAGGCGATACCAAGCAAAGCAGCAGTGGCAAAGTGACGGCGCGCGTGGAAGAAAAATCCGGCACGGGCGATGCCAAGGACAAGCTGCAGCTTTCCAAGGCCGGCGCAAACGATCGCGTTGCAGCCGAGAAGGCCGCCGCCGAGGAAAAAATCGCCGCCGACAAGGCGATCGCCGAAGCGAACGAGCGCGTCAAGGCGCTCGAGAAAAACGTCAGCGATTTGCAAAAACTGCTCGAGATCAAGAACAAGTCCCTGGCGGAAATGAGCGAGCAGCAAAAGATGGCTGTCGCCAAGCCGGAAACGCCTGCGCCGCAACCGGCCCCGGCAGCCGCAGCCAAGCCTGAGGAAAAGCCGGCGGAAGCGAAACCTGCCGAAGCGCCTGCCGAGCAACCTAAACCGGAAACACCGGCGCCCGTCGCTGCGCCTGCCCCGGCAGCAACGCCTGAGCAGGTCAAGCCGAAGGCCGCCGTGCCTGCCCCGGCAGCCAAAGCCAATTTCTTCGACAACATCCAGGACAATCCTTTCGTCTTGCCAGGCGCGGGCGCCTTGGTCGCATTGCTCGCAGGATGGGGCGTGGTGCGCGTTCGCAATAATCGGAAGAAAGCGGCAACTGCCGCCTCCGCCGATGCAGACAAGGAGGATGAGCCGGCGAAGGCAGCCAAAGAACCTGAGCCGACTCCAGAAACCACCGCGACCGCGGCGGAGATTGAAACCACCCCCGAAGCCGTCGTCGCGACCGCTCCCGAGGCGGTGCCTGAAGTGGCCGCTGCGGCAGACGCCGTTGATCCGATCTCGGAAGCGGACATGTACATTTCCTATGGCCGCGACGAGCAGGCCGAGGACATCTTGCGCCTGGCGCTGAAGACCGATCCGAACCGCCAGGCCATTCGTTTGAAGCTGCTGGAAATCTATTCCAAGCGTCAGGATGTCGAAGGCTTCAATGACATCGCCAGGGAGCTGCATGGCGCCACCGGCGGCATCGGCGACGAGTGGGCGCAGGCTGCTGCCATGGGCATCGTGCTTGATCCGACTAACCCGCTGTACGGCGGCTCTTCTGCCGAAGACGTTGAGCAAGCCGAGGAAGCGCCGGCGGCACCGATGGTCGAGAAGGCGCCGGAACCTGAGCCACCTGCTCCGGAAGAGCAAGGCCTGGAATTTGACCTGGACGACTTCAAGAGCGCGGAAATCCAGCCGGGTGCGGCACCGCTCGCCGATATCGGCAGCAAGATCGACTTCGATCTGGAGCTTGACGGCGGCAAGGCCGGCGGCGATGAGGCTGGGGCGGACGATTTGCCGAAGGCTTCGCCTGCGGTCAACAATATCGATCTCGATTTGCCTGAGCCGGTCGAAGCGCCGAAGCCCGATGTACTGGAAGACGACGAGTCCGCCTTTGCCTCCGAAATGTCGACCAAGCTGGATCTGGCTGCGGCATATCAGGAAATCGGCGACAAGGAAGGCGCGCGTGAACTGCTGGATGAGGTTATCCGCGGCGGCAGTGACAGTCAGGTTGAGCGCGCCAGGGAGATGTTGTCCAAGCTGTCGTAAGCAGGAAGTCGTACCCTGCATGACGACTGGTCCGGAGACGGGCGCCGACGCTGGCGCCCGTTTTGCTTTTTTTGATGCACGCTAGACATAAGGTATTGGCAATAACCCAGAAACGAATTACCGTGACCGAATTAACTCTTCCCATTTCTGCCGAACTGCAAGCAAGTGCAGATACCGAGTCTTCAATGCATGCGGCGGAATCTTCGCGTCCCATGCGCCGCATCGTGCTGGGCATCCAATACGACGGCAATTCCTGGCAGGGCTGGCAGACCCAGCCGCATGGCCTGACAGTGCAAGACAAACTGGAGGCCGCGCTGAAGCAATTCACGCTGGTCGGCATCGATACCACTTGCGCCGGCCGTACGGATTCCGGCGTGCACGCGCTGGAACAAGTCGTGCATTTCGACACCGACATCGTGCGCGACAAGTTCTCGTGGGTGCGTGGCGTCAATGCCTTTTTGCCATCGTCGATTGCCGTGCGCTGGGCTTGCGAGTTGCCGGCGGAGGACGGTCCCGGGCGCACCGCCGCCGAGCGTGAAGGCGGCTTCCATGCACGCTTCAGCGCCACGGCGCGCACCTATCACTATGTGTTGTACAACCACGCGGTGCGCTCTCCTTTACTGACCGGCAAGGCCGGCTGGACCTTTCGACCGCTGGACGCGGCCCTGATGCAGCAGGCGGCGGATCATCTGGTCGGCGAGCACGATTTCACCGCGTTTCGCGCCGTGGAATGCCAAGCCAAGTCGCCGGTGCGCACCATGGAGTCGCTGCAGGTGCGCCGCCACGGCGACATGATCGTTTTTACGCTGAAAGCCAATGCCTTCCTGCATCACATGGTGCGCAACATCGTCGGTTCGCTGATTTTTGTCGGTAGCGGCCGGCAGCCGCCGGAGTGGATCGCCCAGGTGCTGGCGCAGAAGGACCGCAGCCGTGCCGCACCCACTTTCATGCCGGACGGTTTGTATCTGGCCAAAGTCGATTATCCGGTGTACTGGGCGCTGCCGCAGGAAGAGGCATCCTGGCCCTGGCTGTAACCCGGCTCCGGATCGGTTAGACTAGCGCTCTCGTTATCCTGTCTTGCCACGTTCTCTCACGACCTCATCCAGCAACCATGCACAGGACCAGAATCAAGATTTGCGGCCTGACCCGCGCCGAAGACGTTGCCGCCGCCGTGGCGGCAGGCGCGGACGCGGTCGGCTTCGTGTTTTACGCCAAGAGCCCGCGCTACATCGCAGCCCCGGCAGCGGCGGAACTGATCCGGCAAGTGCCGCCCTTCGTTTCGACGGTGGGATTGTTCGTCAATGCCGGTGCCGAGGAAGTCGGCGCCGTGCTGGAGCAGGCGCCCTTGTCGCTGTTGCAATTCCACGGCGACGAGACGCCGGAGCAGTGCGCCGCGATTGCGCAAGCCGTCAAACGGCCTTTTATGCGCGCAGCACGCATCGGAAGCTCGACCACGCCTGAGGATTTGATAAAATACGAACAGGATTATCGTTCCGCCAGTCCCTTTTTCACGGGGCTCTTGCTCGACACCCTGGTCGAGCAATACGGCGGCAGCGGAAAGGTTTTCGATTGGTCTCTCATTCCAGAAGAACTCGCGCCTCGGGTCGTTTTAAGTGGTGGCTTGAGCGTACAAAACGCGACTGACGCGGTGCAGCGCGTG
This sequence comes from Herbaspirillum sp. CF444, assembly GCF_000282135.1. Lineage (GTDB taxonomy): Bacteria > Pseudomonadota > Gammaproteobacteria > Burkholderiales > Burkholderiaceae_D > Herbaspirillum. The sequence continues at coordinate 5,450 of NZ_AKJW01000115.1, read as the reverse complement.
CGCCCGCACGCCGTCGACATCAGCAGCGGTGTCGAGCAAGCCAAGGGCATCAAGGATGCCGCCAGGATTGCCGCTTTCATCAGCGCGGTCCGATTGGCGGACAAAGCCTGATTTGCCATCCCTGATCCCGGCAGCCATCTCACCAGAACACTAGAGGAATACCCATGAAAGAATTGAATCCGCTCGGCAACTTCTCCGAGCGCCAGCCCATTGCGGCTGCGGCCTTGCATCAGACCGCGCCTTACAACCTGCCGGACGCGCGCGGCCATTTCGGTCAATACGGCGGCAGCTTCGCATCGGAAACCCTGACGCATGCGCTGACCGAACTGCGCGAAGCGTATGCGCACTACCAGAACGATGAACAATTCCTGGCGGAATTCCATACCGAACTGAAACATTTCGTCGGTCGTCCGAGCCCGGTGTATCACGCCAAGCGCTGGTCCGAACTGGCGGGCGGCGCGCAGATTTATTTCAAGCGCGAAGACCTGAACCACACCGGCGCCCACAAGATCAACAACGTCATCGGCCAGGCCTTGCTCGCCAAGCGCATGGGCAAGAAGCGCATCATCGCCGAGACCGGCGCCGGCCAGCACGGCGTGGCGACGGCAACGATCTGTGCGCGCTTCGGCATGGAGTGCATCGTCTACATGGGCAGCGAAGACGTCAAACGCCAGTTGCAGAACGTCTATCGCATGAACCTGCTGGGCGCGAAAGTCGTGCCGGTAGAATCCGGTTCCAAGACGCTCAAGGATGCGCTCAACGAAGCGATGCGCGACTGGGTCACCAACGTCGAAAGCACCTTCTACATCATCGGCACGGTCGCCGGTCCGCATCCCTATCCGATGATGGTGCGCGACTTCCAGTCCGTGATCGGCAACGAATGCATCGTGCAGATGCCCGAAATCGCCAGCCGCCAGCCGGACTACGTGGTGGCGGCCGTCGGCGGCGGCTCCAACGCGATGGGCATCTTCTATCCCTACATCGATTATCAGGACGTCAAGCTGGTCGGCGTCGAGGCGGCCGGCGACGGTCTCGACACCGGCCGTCATTCGGCTTCGCTGACGCTGGGTTCGCCGGGCGTGCTGCACGGCAATCGCACCTACCTGCTGCAGGATGAAAACGGCCAGATCATGGAAACCCACTCGGTCTCGGCCGGTCTCGACTATCCGGGCGTGGGCCCCGAGCACTCCTGGCTGAAAGACAGCGGCCGCGCCAGCTATGAATGCATCACCGACGACGAGGCGCTGGCGGCGTTCAATACCTGCTGCCGCATCGAAGGCATCATCCCGGCGCTGGAGTCGAGCCATGCGCTGGCCTACGCCGCCAAGCTGGCGGCGACTTTGCCGAAGGACAAGATCGTGCTGGCCAATCTGTCCGGACGCGGCGACAAGGACATGCATACTGTTCAGCAACGCCAGGGTTAAATAAGCTTAATAAAAAGGCTCAGCAAAAGGCTCCAGCTCTGCATACGACCAGCGGACTCATAATCCGTTGGTCGTAAGCTGCAAAAACAAAGCAGGGCTGGCCGCATCGACGAACAACACATTCCAACACCATGTCCCGTATCCAATCTACTTTCACTGCGCTGGCCGCAGCCAACAAGAAGGCGCTGATCACCTTCATCACCGCCGGCGATCCGGCGCCCGAACTGACCGTGCCGCTGTTGCATGCGCTGGTCGCCGGCGGCGTCGATATCCTTGAACTCGGGGTGCCTTTTTCGGATCCCATGGCGGAAGGTCCGGTCATCCAGCGGGCCTGCGAGCGCGCACTGAAATTCAACATCAGCACGCGCGACGTGTTGGCTTGCGTGCGCGAGTTTCGCAAGACCAACGCGACCACGCCGGTGGTACTGATGGGGTATGCCAATCCGCTCGAACGCTTCGGCGTCGATGCCTTCATTGCCGCGGCGAAAGAGGCGGGCGTGGACGGCACCATCATCGTGGATTATCCGCCGGAAGAGTGCGAAGAGTTCGCGCAAAAGATGCAGGCGCAGGGCCTCGATCCGATTTTCCTGCTGGCGCCGACGTCGACCGACGAGCGCATCCGGCAAGTCGCCAAGGTCAGCAGCGGATTCTGCTACTACGTCTCGCTGAAGGGCGTGACCGGCGCCGGCAACATCGATACCGCTGAAGTAGCCAAGCGCATTGCCGAAATACGCAAGCACGTCAAATTGCCGATCGGCGTCGGTTTCGGCATCCGCGACGGCGCCACCGCCAAGGCGGTGAGCCAGGTTTCGGATGCGGTCGTGATCGGCAGCCGGATCATTCAGGAACTGGAAAACACGCCGCGCGAGCGCGCTGTGGAAGCGGTTCAGGCCTTCGTGACGGATATCCGCAAGGCCATGGACGCGTAAGAACCAGCCCAAAGTCTTACTGCGAGGCCATGATCTGGCGTCGTCCGGTGCTCGAAATCCTCATGTACTGAAGTACATTCCAAGGGTTTCAACTGGGCTCCGTTCCGGGGGCCGCCAGCTGATGGTCTCTCGCTACAGACTTGAGCAGGTTCTGGTTGTCGAAAGGACCCTGCTGTGGCTGTAAAGTTGTTGAAAATTACTAAAAAGCAATCAAATCATCGTCTCCGGTTGCGCGTCTTCGGCTCTGGTACAATGCGCCACCGGAAATTAGAAAGAGGTTTCTATGAGCTGGCTAGAGAAATTACTCCCGCCTCAAATTCAACGTAGCGATTCCGCAAGCCGGAAGTCGATACCCGAAGGTTTATGGGTCAAGTGCCCGTCCTGCGAAGCAGTACTTTATCGCACCGACCTGGAATCCAATCTCCACGTTTGCCCCAAGTGCAGCCATCACATGCGTATCCGCGCCCGTGCGCGCCTGGACGCATTGCTCGACGAAGGCGGCCGTTATGAAATCGGCCAGGAAGCCCTGCCGGTCGACACGCTCAAGTTCAAAGACAGCAAGAAATACCCTGATCGTCTGAAAGACGCGCTGGAATCCACCGGCGAAACCGATGCCATGGTCGTCATGGGCGGCGCCATCATGACCCTGCCGGTCGTGGTTGCCTGCTTCGAATTCGAATTCATGGGCGGTTCCATGGGCTCCGTGGTCGGCGAGCGTTTCGCCCGCGGCGCGCAAATGGCGCTGGAGCAAAAAGTGCCGTTCATCTGCATCACCGCCACCGGCGGTGCGCGCATGCAGGAAGGCTTGTTGTCATTGATGCAAATGGCCAAGACCACTTCCATGCTGACCAAGCTGTCCGAGAAGAAGTTGCCCTTTATCAGCGTGCTGACCGATCCGACCATGGGCGGCGTGTCGGCATCGTTCGCCTTCATGGGCGACGTCGTGATGGCCGAGCCGAAAGCCCTGATCGGCTTCGCCGGTCCGCGCGTGATCGAGAACACCGTGCGCGAAAAGTTGCCGGAAGGCTTCCAGCGCTCCGAGTTCCTCGTGACCAAGGGCGCCATCGACATGATCGTCGACCGTCGCAAGATGCGCGAAGAAATCGCACGTTTGCTGGCATTGCTGCAAAATCAGGCGGCCGAAACCGTTTCCTGATCGCGATGCCATAGACAGATCGCAGACCACAGACCCGGACTTGTCGTCCTTCAACGCAAGTTCGGGTTTTTGCTTTTAAGTCATTCAAGCTCATTCAATCTCGTTCATCGAGCTCCCCGGCTCCATGCAGGTCATCTCGGATTCACTGTAGATTCAACTCATGCAAGCGCAAGCAAAACCTTCCACCCTGGCCGAATGGCTGACCCTCCTGGAAACCCGTCACAGCAAGGCCATCGACATGGGCCTCGAGCGCGTCGGCAAGGTCAAGGAACAGCTCGACATCCGTTTCGATTGCCCCGTCATCACGGTGGCGGGCACCAACGGCAAAGGCTCGACCTGCGCCATGCTGGAGTCGATCCTGATGCGCGCAGGTTATCGCGTGGGTTTGTACATCAAGCCGCATTTCCTGCATTTCAACGAGCGCGCCCGCGTCGAAGGCGTGCCGGCATCCGACGCCGCGCTGATCGCCGCGTTTGAGGCGGTGGAAGAAAAGCGCGGCGATATTTCGCTGACCTATTTCGAATTCACCACGCTGGCCATCATGAAGTTGCTGGCGGACGCCAGAATGGACGTCGTGATCCTCGAAGTCGGTCTGGGCGGCCGTCTGGACGCCGTCAACGTCATCGACGCCGACGTCGGCATCGTCACCAGCATCGACATTGATCACACCGAATATCTCGGCACCACGCGCGAAGAAATCGGTTTCGAGAAAGCCGGCATCTATCGCGCCGGCAAGACCGCGATCTGCGGCGATCCGGTGCCGCCGCAGTCGCTGATCAGGCATGCGGAAGCCATCGGCGCCGATCTGTGGCTGATGGGCCGCGATTTCAACTATCAGGGCGACAAGCAGCAGTGGGCCTACGGCGGTCGCGCTCAGCGCCGCAATTCGCTGGCGTATCCGAGCCTGCGCGGCGCCAACCAGTTGCTCAACGCGTCCGCTGCGCTGGCGGCGCTGGAAGCCTTGCGCGACGTATTGCCTATCGGCGCGCAAGAAGTGCGCACCGGCCTTGCCACGGTCGAGTTGCCGGGGCGTTTCCAGGTCTTGCCGGGCCAGCCGCTGGTGATCCTCGATGTCGCGCACAACCCGCACGCCGCCGCCACGCTGGCGCAAAATCTCGACAACATGGGTTTCCATCCCTATACCTACGCGGTGTTCGGCTCCATGCTGGACAAGGACATCGAAGGCGTCATCAATCAGCTCAAGGGCAAGATCGATCACTGGTGCGTCACCGGCTTGCCGTTGCCGCGCGCGGCGACGGCGCAGCAATTGAAGGACAAATTGCTGGAAGCGGGCGTGGAGCCGGAATTCAAGCCCGACGCGGCCTGCACCATCGAAACCTTCGATACGCCCGCTGCCGCATTCGCAAATGCACAGAGCAGAGCTACCGAGAATGATAGAATTGTGGTTTTCGGATCCTTCCTCACCGTTGCGGGTGTAATGGAAGCCCGCAAGCCGGAATTGCATTGAGTTCTATCGTTTTGTTCCGGTTGGCCGCCATCGGCTGCAGCGTGCATTTGTCATCGGCATTTTTCAGACCACCTTACATAGATCAGCATGGGCTTGTTCTCGTTTTTTCGTAAAAACAAGCAGGAATCTGCTTCCGGTCAGGGCGAATTCCTCTCGCGTTCCGCAGGAGAGTCGTCGGCCGCACAGAGCAGCCGCAACAGCCGCAGCGCCGGAAACTCCCGCAAGTCCAGCAGAGCCGGCAAGGATGAGTCCGTCGACCCCGTACTGCCGGAAAAGAAGCGCGCGCGCCGCCGCCTGATCGGCGCCGTTGCCCTGGTGCTGGCGGTGGTCATCGTGTTGCCGATGATCCTCGATTCCGAGCCGCGCCCGCTGGCTGACGATATTGCGATCCAGATTCCCTCCAAGGACGGCAAGGACGCCGCCAAGGATGCCGTTGCAGATGCCAAGCCGGCAGCGGCAGCGGCAGCCGCACA
>NZ_AKJW01000114.1 GCF_000282135.1 Herbaspirillum sp. CF444 | reverse complement strand
CCTGGATCCCGCGGTCGCCTTCTTTTGCTTACTTTTCTTGGCGAGACAAGAAAAGTGAGCGGCTGCCGGGCCGCCCCCGGCAAAGGTTGATCGAAGAGAACGAAGAGATAACTACAGGCAAGTAAGTCGGAACAAAATACCCCAGATGTAAAATGTATCCACTCCCCCATCTCAACACAAAAAAGAGATAGCCGCCTAATGGAACTCCGCCACCTCCGCTACTTCCTCATAGTCGCCGAAGAACAACACTTCACCCGCGCCGCCGAACGCCTGGAGATGCAACAACCTCCGCTCAGCCACCAGATCCGCATGCTGGAGAAAGAGCTCGGCTTCGACCTGTTCCGCCGCCACCCGAAAGGCGCCGAACTGACCGCCGGCGGCGCCGCATTCCTTGAAGAAGCCAAGGCCATCCTGCGCAGCGTGGAGCTGGCCGCCGCCAAAGCGGCGCGTGCCGCGCAAGGTTATGAAGGCACGATGATCATCGGTTTCACCAGCTCGGCCGCCGCGCATCCTCTGATCCCCGGCATCATCCGCGCCTATCGCGACGCCTATCCCGGGGTACATCTCGACCTGCGCGAAGGCAATGCGGCGGAGCTGACCGAGGAAATAGAAGAAGGAAAAGTCAACCTGGGCTTCCTGCGTTCGCCGGTAAGCCAGCCGCGCGGCATCGGCTTTCATCAGTTGCTCGATGAAGAGATGCTGCTGATCCTGCCGGCCGGACATGCTCTGCTGGAGAAACAGCAAAAGAGCGAGTTACCCGTCATCTCGATCAAGGCGCTGGCAGAAGAACAATTCATCCTGGTGCGACGGCATGGCGCGCCGGGAATGTATTCCAACCTGATCGAGGCTTGCGAGAACGCCGGCTTTACGCCGCGCATCGCGTCGGAAGTCGAACGCATGCTGACCAACATCAGCCTGGTGGCGGCCGGCGGCGGCATCTCGGTGGTGCCGGCGTCGATGAAGGATTTTCATCGCGACAGCGTGGTGTATTGTCGCATCCGCGATGCGCGTCCGCCGCTGGTGGCGCCGATCACGCTGGTGAACCGGGTCGCCAGCATTTCGCCGGCGGAAAAAAACTTCCTCGCGCTGGCGAAGAAGTTCACGCGGCAATACAAGAAGAATTGAATCGGCCAGCCCTTGGGCAGGCATCAAACATCCGAGGGCGGCAGGTCGGAACTGCTGCGGATGCGGTCGCGGCCCTCGCTCTTGGCGAGATACAAGGCCTTGTCGGCGGCACGCATCAGCTTGTCTGGCACATCGACATCGCGGATCGGCACGAAGGCGCTGACGCCGGCGCTGATGGTGACGATGCCCGCTTCGTTGCCTTCATGCAGCAACCCCAGCTGGCGCACGGCCACGCGAATGCGCTCGGCCACGGCCATGGCGCCGGCTTCGTCGGCGCCGGGCAAGAGGATCGCTACTTCCTCCCCGCCATAACGCGCCATCAGATCGCCGGGACGGTTCTGCTGTCCCTTGATGACCCGGCCCACTTTGCGCAGGCACTGGTCGCCGGCGAGATGGCCGTAAATATCGTTGTATTGCTTGAAGTGATCGACGTCGACCATCACCAATCCCAGTGAATCGCCGCCGCGCATGGCGCGGCTGAATTCTTCCTGCAGACTCAGATCGAACTGGCGGCGATTGGCCAGGCCGGTGAGATCGTCTTCCAGCGCCAATCGTTCAAGCGCCTTGTTCATGCCTTCCAGATTCATGCGCGCCTGCTCGAGTTCCAGATCGGCGTCCTTGCGTTCGCGCATGAGCGAATTGAAGGCGCTGCCGAGATCGCCTATCTCGTCGTGGCGATAAGACAGCGGCACTTCGTCGTAGGTCTTGGCGGCGCGGATCTTCTGGATGTGGCCGTGCAGCTGATGCAACGGATCGATCAGGCGCGACATGATCAGCCACGCCAGCCAGCCGGCGACCACCGCCAGCGACAACGACACCAGCAAGGCGCGTTTCTGGATCTCGCGCGCCGGCAGGAAGGCGTCCTCTTGCAGATAGATGGAACCGATGATCCAGTCCGTCGACGTCATCCGCTTGAAGGCAAACAAGGCCGGCTGGTTGTTGCGGCTGACGCCCTCCATGCTGCCTTCGAATCCTCCCAGCGCGCGATCGGTGCCGCCGCTCTTGCCGCCGACGCTGTCGGCATGCTGCAGGATCCGTCCCTTGTCGATGTGATCGACAATGATGCCCCGGGAGGTGAGGACAAAGACGAAGCCGCTCCTGCCGACCTTGGCATTGGTGAACCGGCCGAGAAAATTGGCCTGCTGCAAATCGATGCTGCCGACGAAAACGAGCGCGACGTCGCCGCGATCGTCAAGCACCGGCTCGGTCATGAGCACGATGGCGCGCTGCGACAGCTGGCTGCGCAATGGCTCCGAAATGACGCCTTGCTTTTTCTCCAGCGTGCGCCGCATGTATTCCCGATCGGCAACGTTGAATTTGCCGACCGCGCTGTTGTCGATGAAGTTGGCGAGCAGGTTGCCGTCGGCGTCGAATACCGAAAAGTTGAAGAACATCTCGGTCAGGCTGGTGTGGCTGGCCAGGTAAGTCTGCAACTGCTGGCGATCGTGATGGGCCGAGGCCGGCAGCCCCTGCGACAGCGAGCGCAGCGTGACGCGGCGGGTGTGGAAGCTTTCGTCGAGCGCGGTGGCGATCATCTTGGTCGTCGTGTACTGCTGGTCGCCGATCAGGTGCTTGATGTCGCGCTTCATGACGTAGAGCGATACCGCTACGATCACGGCAGTCGTCACCAGTACGGCGGCGACCACGACCATGATGACCTTGGTCTTCAGCGTCCACTTCAGTCGCAGCAGATTGCTCAAAATGTTTTTCTTCTCAGAAATAATCGTGATGCGCGCAAGAAACCCCTGCTTGCGCAGCATGGTCATCTTAACCGACTTTAACTTCTCTCATGTAGTGCCGCGCATGCGCAAAAAACCACAAAGATCACCGGCTCAGATGACTTGCAGCGCCTGCAACACAGGCAAGCGTTCCACGAAGAAACGTTGCGCCTGCAGGCTCAGCTCGTCGAGGTTGTCTTGCTCGTCCTCCAGCCGCACGCCGTCGCGCACGAGCTTCTTGCCTTGCGCGGAAATGTGACGCCACGCGAAAGCAATGATGGCGTCCGGCGTCTGCTGTTCCTCGAGCACCGCGAGCATGAACAGTTGCTGGATGCGATCGGCCGGCACGCCGCCGCCGGTGAGCGGACTGGCGAGATGTTCGACGTCGCCGTCGGCGCCGCCTCTGGCCGCCTGCGCGATGAGATGGCGATTGAGCGCGGCACTGCCTGCGCAGCCGTGGACGATGTCGGCATCGAGCTGCACCGGGGCGGCGTTGCCGGCGCCGATCAGCATCATCACCGCGTCGACCACCTGCTGCAGGCCGAGATTGCGCGAGCCGACGACGCCGGTGATGGCGCCCAGCGAATGCGGCTGCATGTCGGACAGCTCTTCGATGATCGGCCCATAGATATGCGGGTTGAGCGTGATCTCGGTGGCGACCGTCTTGAGCATCATCGGAATCTTGTCGGGATGGTTCAACAACACCACGCGCTGCTGCGCCAGCGTCGCCTGGTGCATTGCCGGGTCCAGGCGCTGAGCGCCGCGCACCCAGTAATCGCGGCGAAATTGCTGGTTGACCATGAAATCGCGCACGCTCTGGCGCAGATGCGGATCTCCGATACCGGCGCTGAAGGCGCGCTGCTCCGGCGTCAGGTTGGCCATGTCCAGATAGTCGCGGAAGTCGGCCGAGCAGGCAAACTCCAAACCCGCGCCGGACCAGATATCGGCCATGTCGGCAAAGGATTCGGCATGCCAGTTGCGGTTGAAATATTCGTGCGCCAGGTAGTGGCGGCTCTGTTTCTTGACCAGTTCCAGCCGTTCCGCCATGAAGGGATTGGCCTGCGCATAGACCGGGTTGGCAGCGAACAAGCCGTCGGCGAACGCCAGCGCGGCATCGATGCGTTCGGCGCTGCCGCGCCCCTCGTTGGACGGCATGTCGAAATGGCGCAGCAGCAGATCGCGCAGCGGCATGAACGCGGCCCAGCCGGGTTGCGTGTTGTAGCTGACGTAGAGCACGCCGCCGATTTTGAGATGGCGGTCGACGAAATCGCGGATGATGTGCCGGTTCTCGACCGAGACCCAGCTCCAGATGCCGTGCATGGCGATGAAATCGAACTGCGGCAGGTCGTCGCGGACGCAAAATTCGGCGAAGCTGGCCTGCTGCAATTGCGCGTGGCCTCCCGCAGCGGCGCTCAATGCCCGCGCGTTGGCAACCTGTTGTGCATTGAAATCGTTGCCGTACCAGGCCACCGGCGAGGCCGCCGCATGGATGTTGACGCTCAGACCCTGGCCGAAGCCCAGTTCGCAGGCGGTGCGCACCAGCGGGCTGTCGAGGCCGGCGGCGGCGAAAGCCAGTTGCAGCCGGGCCGGGTTGAGTTGCGGGTAGTAGCCATGGGTGTAGCCGATGTCGGTTACGTAGCCGTCGGTCCAGTTGGTGTTCATTGCGCCGTCTATCCGTTCCTGTACGTTGTTGTGCGTTTCCAAGGAATCCGTAAAGATGCCAATACGCAGTGTCGCAGAATCGGGCAAAGGCGTTTTGAAGAATACGCCGGAGATTCGACCTCATTCCCGATTCTTGGCTCTCGCCGACGGTTCCGTCCAAGCACCTTCTTACACCTCGAAACACATTCCCTACAAGCCAGCATGTCTGCGTCGTGGCAAGCCTACTAGAATGCTGCATCGGAACAAAAAAGCTTCCCATGCCCAGCAACAAACTCCTGTTTGCCGCCACGCTCGCCATGCTGGTATGGCTGGCGATCTATCTGCATCCTGAGATGAGCCGCTGACTTCACCATCCGTCGGGCAATCGGCTATAGTCTGCTTTCTCCCTATCCAGCCCTTATCCCATGAGCGATTCCGTCCCCACCTCCGACCTCACCGCCCTGCGCGACATCGTGCGCCGGTTCGCCGAGGAACGCGACTGGCAACAGTTCCACACTCCTAAAAACCTGGCCATGGCCTTGTCGGTCGAAGTAGCTGAACTGGTCGAGCACTTTCAATGGCTCCAGACCGGAGAAGACCGTGAGCTCGACGACAAGCAACGCACCGGCATCCGCCACGAACTGGCCGATACACTGGTCTATCTTATCCGCCTGGCTGACCGCGTGAATGTCGATTTGTATGATGCCGTGATCGAGAAAATGCAGCTCAACCGCGAAAAATATCCGATCGAGAAAGTCAAAGGCCAGTCGCGCAAGTACACCGAGTATTGAACGCCTGCAGTGACCGTGATCCACACCATTTTCAGGAAATAGAATGAAGCCGTCCGTCAAGACCGCCGCCGCATGCGGCCTGCTGTTGAGTATCTGCGCCCTGCCGGCGCACGCCGACATCAACAGCGCGCTGCATGCCTATGGCGAGCAAAAATACGACGCCGCCTACCGCGAATTTTCGCAGTTGTCCGCGCAAGGCGACAACCGCGCCAAATCCTTCCTCGCGCTGATGACGCTGCGCGGCCAGGGCACGGCGCGGGACGCCGTGCAAGGCGCGAAGCTGGCGCGCGAATGCGCCGAGGGCGGCGAGCCGACCTGCTATGCCATGTATGGCGAACTCAATCTGCCGGGCAGGGGGCTGCCGGTCAACTTTGCCGAAGCGCGCGCCTGGACCCGCAAGGCAATTGCCGGCGGCGACCAGCGCGCCGGTTATGTCATGTGGCTGGCGTACAGTCTCGATCCGGCCAATCAGTTCCTCGTCAACGGCAAAGCCGACAACGCGAAATACAATGCCATTGCACGACGCGGCCTGGCCGAGCGCGGCGACCAGATCGAAGCCATCGATGCACTGGCCGGTTCCGCGGCCGTGGGCTACGTCCCCGCCCGCCTGATGCTGGCCTCGCTGCTGATCGAACAAAGCGGCGCCGGCACGACCAAGCAGATCCGCTCACTGCTGGACGGCATCCCGGACCTGCCGTCCAACTACAAGAAATACCTGGCGCTGGCGCAGCAGGTAGATACGCTGGGGCCGACGCGCGCGGCGCCGAAAGTGGTGGCCGACGCCATCCCGACGGTCATGACGGGCGCGGCGCTGGCCGCAGAGCGGGCCGGTACGCCCAACGCCAGCCAATGCAAGGATTTCCGCCTGATGGCGATCAATGACGTCAGCGCCGTCGGCGACGCCGTCTGGCTGCCGCTCAAGCAGCCGCTGGTAGCCGGGACGTATCCGCTCAAAGGCGTGTGGACCGAGGACTGGCACGTGTTTTTCTGCGGCGCCGAACGCAGCGTACAGATGCAGTTCACCGTCGACGGCATGGGCGGCGCCTATTACAAGGTGCGCTCCTGAGACTGATTGCAGTTATGATACGGGCGACTTCCTGACCACGTTTTCATCTTCATGAAACCTCAACGCAGCGCCGACACTGCCGAATCCCTCGACCAGACCGTCTATGACGCGCTCTTCAACGGCATCATGCACGGCCGCCTGAAGCCCGGCGCGCGCTTGCAGGAAGCCGCCCTGTGCGCACAATTCGGCGTCAGCCGCACGGTAGTGCGCCAGGCTCTGCGCCGGCTGTCGGAAGTGCAGATCGTCGACATCGTCGCCAACAAGGGCGCCGCCGTCGCCACCCCGAGTCCGAAGGAAACCCGCGACGTCTTCGCCGCGCGCCGCGCCATCGAAGGCGCCATCGTGCGCGAGGTCGCGCGCCGCATCGAGCACGGCGATATCGAACGGCTCAAGCAACGGCTGCGCGCCGAACACGAGGCCTTGCACTATCAGGACCACCCGCGCTGGGTGGCGCTGGCCGGCGGCTTTCACCTGGCGTTGGCGGAACTGTCCGGCAATCAGGTGCTGCAACGCATGCTGACCGAACTGATGACGCGCTGCTCGCTGATCGTCGCCTTGTACGAAGCGCCCGGCGAAGCCAGTTGCGAACACGATGAGCATACCCATCTCGTCGAACTGCTGTCCCTGCGCGACGCCGATCGCGCCGCCGAAGAAATGAACAAGCATTTGCTGGCGCTGGAAGCACGCCTGCAACTCCCTGCCTGAGTTTCCTCCGCTCAACATCCTCCCTTGATTTGCACCAGGATTTGCCGCTTGCCCGCGCGTGGTGCGAACTCGTCTTTGATTGCGCCAAAACAAACAAATGTATACAATTTTAAATAATTAAATATTTTTATATAAATCAATTAGTTAAATAATTTAAAAGGCTGGCATTTAACTTGCATGTATACAATTTAAGGGCAACAGTGCCGCACCCTGCCCCGACCTTTGTCCATCATGTAAGGAGCCTTGTTGCCATGAAACGCCGTGACTTTCTTTTTGCCTCGGGCGCTGCCGCCCTCTCTTCCTTGTCCGCGCTGTCTGCGCTGCCTGAACCTGCGATGGCTGCCGCCAGCCCCGCACCGCGCCTGAAAATCGGCTTCATCTATTCCGGTCCGGTGGCCGACATCGGCTGGTCGTTCCAGCACGACCTCGGCCGCCGCATGCTGGAGCGCGAATTCGGCGCCCGCATCGAAACCGTCTTCGTCGAGCGCGTGCCGGAAACGCCGGAAGCCGAGCGCGTCATGCGCCAGTTGATCGACGACGGCTGCAAGATGATCTTCGCCACCTCGTTCGGCTTCATGAATCCGGTGATCAAGGTGGCGGCGGAATATCCCGACGTCATTTTCGAACACTGCTCCGGTTACAAGACCGCGCGCAACGTCGGCATCTATCAAACCCGTTTTTACGAAGGCGCCTACCTGCTCGGCACCATCGCCGGGCGCATGACCAAGACCAACACGCTGGGCTATGTCGCGCCGATTCCGATCCCGGAAGTGATCCGCAACCTCGATGCCTTCGTGCTCGGCGCGCGCAGCGTCAATCCCAAGGTCAACGCCAAGGTCGTGTGGATCAATGCCTGGTACGACCCGGGCCTGGAACGCGATGCGGCACAGACGCTGATCGCGCAAGGCGTCGACACGCTGTACCAGAACACCGACTCGCCGGCGGCCGTGCAAGTGGCGCAGAGCCGCAAGCTGTACGCCTTCGGCCAGGACTCCGACATGACGCGCTTCGGCCCCGATGCCCACCTCACCGGCAACGTGCTGAACTGGGGCGTGTACTACGTCCACAAGGTGCGCCAGGTGCTGGAAGGCAAATGGAAATCGGAAGATACCAAATGGGGCATGAAGGAAGGCATCGTGCAACTGGCGCCACTCAATCCCGCCTTGCCCAAGGATGTCGTCGCGCTGGTCGAGCAACGCCGCAAGGCCATCATCGCCGGCACGCTGCAACCATTCGCCGGTCCGATCAACAACCAGGCCGGCCAGGTGCTGGTGGCCGCCGGCAAGACCGTTCCCGAATCCGAACTGTGGACGATGAAGTGGTATGTCGAAGGCATACAGGGCAAACAACCGTAAGAAGGATTCTCCATGACTGAAATCGACTTCTCCGAACTGGGCGTGTATCAACGCTACAAACTGATGGCCAGCCTGATCGTGCCGCGGCCGATTGCGCTGATCACCACGCTGGGCGAAGACGGCACCATCAATGCCGCGCCGTTCAGCATGTTCAACATGCTCGGCGAAGATCCGCCGATCGTGATGGTCAGTATCAACCGTCTGCACGACGGCGACCTCAAGGACACCGCCGCCAACATCCTCAGGACAGGAGAATTCGTCGTGCACCTGACCGACGAAGCCATGTGCGAACAGATGCACGCCTGCGGCGATCGCTTGCCCTCCGGCGTGAGCGAACTGGCGCATGCGGGCTTGCATGCGACGCCGTCGCAAAGCGTAGCGCCGCCGCGCATCGCCGAGGCACCGGTGGCTTTCGAATGCGTCCTGCATGAAAAACTGGAGACCGCCAGCCGCACCATTTTTATCGGACGCGTACAATGGCTCGCAGCGCGCGACGGCCTGGTGGACACCGAACTGTGGCGCGTGCGGTTGCAGGATTACCATCCGGTGGGCCGTTTCGGCGCCAGTTTTTACGTCAGGAGCAGCGAGCGGTTTTCGCTGGAGAAGGCGCAGGCCAGCTCTACTCCGATCGACGAAATGTGAGAAAGAACTCCTTTCATCAAGAGTCGTAACGCAGCAGATCGCCCAAACAGGCCGCTCCCTCCGGGTTCTTTCCAGAAAGGGCGCATCTCACGCCTCTTGATGAAAGGAGTTCTAATAAAATGACATTCAACGATAGTGACGTTAAAGCCATGCGCCTGGCCATCGAAGCATCCGCCGAAGCACTTGCCGACGGCGACATGCCTTTCGGCGCAACACTGGTATCGCCGCAGGGAGAAATCCTGCTGGTCGCCGCCAACAATCAAAACAGCGCCGCCGATTGCACCGGCCATGCCGAAATGGTGCTGGTGCGCACCGCGCAAAAGCAACTCGGGCTGAAAGCCCTGCGCGGCGCCACCGTCTACGCCAGCGGCGAACCTTGCGCCATGTGCAGCGGCGCGATGTTCTGGGCCGAGATCAGGCGCGTGGTATACGCCGCTTCGACCGTACAGATCGGCGCGGCGTTGGGCGGCCCGCAACTGCCGGCGCGCAGTGCGAACGTGCTGGCCGACGCCAGCCCGACCATGGTCGTCGAAGGACCGCTGATGGCCGACGAAGCCTGTGCGGTGCTGGCGCGATTTGTGCCGGACTAAAGATCGTGCTTGCCATCATCGCAAACAATTTCCGTTTGCCAATATTTCCATAAGAACATGCTTGCGCTACAAGTGTAAATTTGACGCGCCTCGCTTCAGAAAACGACATTGTTGTCGTTACCGGGATTACATCCGACAAAGAATGTCGACAACTATTCTTTGCGGCAAGTGAGACAAGCCCCGTTGCCATGAATCGAGTACAAGCCATGAAGATGCCTGAAATGTCGCCGCGTGATTTTTATCAAGTGAACGCATTGCATGCATTCGGCCTGTTCGCATCGTCGGCGGAAATGCGCTTTGAGCGCCTGACGCGTCTGGCCAAGCGCCTGTTCAACGTGCCGGTGGCGTTTGTCAGCCTGGTCGATGCGCATCGCCAGTGGCTGCCGTCGAAACCGGATCATGCTGCCGCTGCGCGGCACGCCGTTCTGCCGCGTGCCGCGACAACCGATGAATTGCTGGTGGTGCCGGATACCGTGCTCGACGAGCGCTTTCAGGATCATCCCTTGATGGGCGACGCCAGCGTGCGCTTCTATGCAGGGTGCCCGATCTGCGTGGGCAACGGCGACCAGTTGGGGACGCTGTGCCTGATCGACAATCAGCCGCGCGCCTTCAGCGACGATGACCAGGCGTTGCTGCGCGACCTGGCGAAGATGGCCGAACAGGAATTGTTCGCCATGGAGCTGGCGACCGTCGACGAGCTGACTCGCGTGCCGAACCGACGCGGTTTCGAGGCAATGGCGGAACAGGCGCTGAGCCTGTGCAAACGCCTCGACAAGCCGGTGTCGCTGTTTTACTTCGACCTCGACCTGTTCAAGCAAATCAACGACCGCTTCGGCCACGCCGAAGGCGACCGCGCCTTGCAGGACTTCAGCGCCATCCTCACGCGCAGCTTCCGCCAGTCCGACATCATCGGTCGCCTCGGCGGCGACGAGTTTGCCGTGCTGCTGCCCAACACCAGTCAACAACAGGCCGACGTCGCGCTGCGTTTCCTCGACAAGACGATCAGGCAACACAATCGCGGCAGCAAGCGCGGCTACAAATTGCATTACAGCGTGGGTTACGTCGGCAGCAATGCTTCTGCCGGGCAGCCGGCGCAGTCGGTCGGCGAGCTGATGCAACGCGCCGACGCGTGCATGTACGAGAACAAAAAACAACATGCGCGCCACAGCGCCGGCGTGTTCGCCATGCTGCTGGCGTTGCTGCTCCCGGCACAGCGCAAATACCGGCTCTGAGCGCTGACGGCAGAACGACAAAAGCACCGCCGCGCGCAGGCGGCATTGTCCCGGCTTGTTTCACCAAATCCGCAATCGACTTCGAGTATGATGTGCGCTCCATCTCGCCACGGGAGTGCAACATGAATTTGCGCATTGTTGATTTGCCGTCGACCCAGGTTGCGTTTTTGCGTTACACCGGCCCCTACGGCCCGGCGCTGGGCGACTTCTGGCGCGACGTTTTCATTCCCTGGCTGCAAGCCAATCAACTCGACGGTCCGACCTGTTATGGCGTCGGCCTGGACGACCCGACCACCACGCCGCCGGAGCAATGCCGCTACGACGCCTGCGTGGAAGTGCCGGCCGGATTCGTCGCCGGCGGCCCGGCCAGTATGACCACGTTGCCGGGCGGTCGCTACGCCATTGCAGATTTTCGCGGCCATGCGCGCGACATCGGTGAGGCCTGGATGAACATGTGCCGGCAATGGGTGCCGGAGCAACACCTGCAATTCGATGCGCGTCCTGGTTTCGAACGTTATTTGCCGGGTTCGCGCACGGATCCCGAGACCGGCTTGTTTTCCTGCGAACTCTGCGTCGCCGTGCGTTAAACTTCTTCAGGTTCTTCCATTCCTGCTGTTGCAGTCCGGGGGGCGCAATGATGGGTAAGCGACAATGAGTACGACGGACCGGGACGCCGCGCCCGCTGCACCGGCAGAGCCGTCCCGACAGGAGGAGCTTGCCAGGAAACCGGCGTCGGTGGCCAACCTGGCAATCGGTTTCATCCTGCTGGTCTGCGCGCTGTTCATCGCCCTCGACCTGATCCAGCTCGGCCTGGCGCGCAAACAGCAGATCAACGACACCAACGTCGCCGTCGCCAACATCGCCCGCGCCTTGCAACGCCACGCCGACGACACGCTCAAATCCACCGACGTGTCGCTGATCGGCATGATCAAACTGATCGAAACCGAAGGAACCGGTCCGCGCGGCCTAGGCCATCTGGCCACGCTGATGAGTCAGAACGCCAACGCGCTGCCCCAGGTCCACGCCTATTTCGCCTACGATGAACACGGCCGCTCCCTGGTCGATTCCACCCCGCTCTACGTGCAGCAGAACGTCTCGGATCGCGACTACTTCATGTTCCATCGCAACAATCCCAGCCGTGACGCCTATGTCGGACCGCTGATCAAGAACCGCACCACCGGTTCCTGGATCATCACGGTATCGCGCCGCCTCGACCATCCGGACGGCAGCTTCGCAGGCGTCATCATGGCGGCGCTCGATCTGGAATACTTCAAGACCTTCTACGACACCTTCGACATCGGCAAGGAAGGGGTGATCTTCCTCGGCATGAACAAGGGAACGGTGCTGGTGCGGCGTCCGCTCTACGAACAATACGTCGGCAAGAGCATGATCGATACGCCGATCTTTCGCGACCATGTCTCAAAAAACGCTTCCGGCCTGGTCACGTTCAGATCGACGATAGACAACCAGATCCGGCTCACTGCCTACGATCATTTGCAGCACTATCCGTTGTATGTCTTCGTGGCGCTGTCGAAAGAAGAAGCGCTGTCGGGCTGGGTGGAAGACACCATCATGCACGCCTGCGGCATCGCCATCCTGGTGCTGACGCTGTCGCTGCTGGGATTGCGCCTGGTGCGGCAAATCAAGTTGCGCGCGCGTACCGAAGTCTCGCTGCGCGAGGCGCGCGATTCGCTCAATGAACTCAACGCCACCTTGCAGCGACTGGCGCTGGAAGACGGACTGACGGGCCTGGCCAACCGGCGCCATTTCGATCTGGCGCTGCAGGAAGAACTCAGCCGTGCAACCCGCAACGCCAGTTCGCTGGCGCTGATCATGATCGACGTCGACCGCTTCAAGCAATACAACGACATCTACGGCCACGCCGCCGGCGACGAATGCCTGCGCCAGATCGGACGCGCCGTGAAAAAGGTGCAGCGCCGCAGCGGCGACCTGGCGGCGCGTTACGGCGGAGAAGAACTGGCGGTGCTGCTGCCCGACACCAACCTCGCGGCAGCGCTGGGGATCGCCGAGCAACTGCGCCAGACCATCGACGCGCTCCAGATCGCCCACGCCGGCAACCCGATCGGCAACGTCACGGTCAGCGCCGGCATCGACGCACTCATGCCGGCGCGCGCCGACGACCTGCCCGAGACGCTGATCCGGCAAGCCGACCAGGCGCTCTATCAGGCAAAGAAACAAGGTCGCAACCAGGTCTGCGCCGCGACCGACCTGGCCTGAATCCGCGCCCAATCGTCAATAAAAAACCGCAGCGCGCATGCCTCCCCTCCCGAAGACTCCTTTGTCAAAGATCGCTTGCGAGGAGACGCCCATGCCGCGTCGAAAAATATATTTACCGCGGGAAACAATATTTCCTGTTTTTGCGTATGCTTGAGGCTGGATCGAACATGCCGGATATCGCATGCAATCTGCCAGGGCCTGCTTTTTCCGCACCGTCTTTGCGGTCCTTTTTGCAACTTCTTTGCAACATCCTTGGCATCCGTTGAAGCGACTTCATGTTAAAAATACAAACAAATGAGAGGGGAATCATGACTAAACACATCATCCGCATAGCACTGTCGCTATTGGCCCCTGTTCTCCTGCTGACAGCCTGCGACCACTCCGTCGACGACAAACTGGCCGCGCAGGCGGCCGCGGAACAATCGCTGGGCATCTCGCCGAGCCTGTTCGCCACCAAATTCAACCGCGCCATCAGCGACGTCCTGGAAGACCGCAAGGACGAGGACGCCGCCCGCATGGCGCCGCTCTATACCATCGACGTCAGCCAGTTGCATGGCGGCGGCGAGAAGCACACCTTCCAGACCCAGGTCGGTCCGGCGCAAACGTCCATGATGGGCAGCCTGGCCAAGGACGGCGACCTGAAGACGGTCGGCGTACTGCTGACCACCCGCAGCGAAGGTGCGCGTGCCGAGTTCTTCCTGTGTGCGGAAGCAACCGGCCGCCTGGTCACCGACGGCGACAAGAAAAAGCTGCCCGACCTGATCAAGCGCCTGGTCAACAACGCCCTGAACAATCCCGGCCAGCGCATGACCGAAGCCGTCGGCGACAAGCTGATGTCGGCGGAGATCATCCAGCAGGGATTGATGTTCCAGATCGAACACAAGTAACAAGAAAGAAGAAAGCAAAGCGGGGGCGACCATGGTCGCCCCCGCTGCTTTATTGCCGGCGGTGAAGGATCAGAGATCCAGTTTGATCAGGCGCGTCGCCTTGGCCGTGCCGCCGGCCATCAGATGGCGGATCTTGCCGTCGTCGAGGGACAGCCTGACCTTGATGACGCTGGGCGACGGCGGCTGCATCAGATAGCCTTGTTCGATGATGATCTCGGCATCCCTGACGCCGGCGTAGTCGCGCAGGTAACAGGCCAGCGGGCCGGCCGCGGTGCCGGTCGCCGACTCCTCGGGAATGCCGAAGCGCGGCGCGAACATGCGCACGCCGGCATGCCGTCCGCTGATCGTGGTCATGTCGGAAAAAGCGTAGTAGCCGATCACGTCGAGCTCGTTGCTGATGGCTTCGATCATCTTGAAATCGGGACGCAGCGTGGAAACGGTCTGCTCGTCGGGGAAGGCCAGCACCAGGAAAGTATTGCTGGTGTTGACCAACGCCGGCGCCAGCGTGCCGTGAAATCGCGCCGGCGTCACTCCCAGCGAAGCGGCGATGCGCGCCATGAACGGAGAATCGGCCGCAATGTTGCGGTACTCCGGGGCGTGCTGCTCCATGTAGACCATGTCGCCGTCGATCAGGATGTTGCGATTGCCGTCGATGGTCTCTTTCGACAGCATGCCTTCGCCGACCAGGCCCAGCTTGCGCAGCAGGGAAAACGTGGCGATGGTGGCGTGGCCACAGTGCGGAATCTGGCGCGTCGGGGTGAAGAATTCCAGCTTGATGGTGGCGCTTTGCGAGGCGGACACGAAGGCCGTTTCGGACAAACCCAGCTTGCGGGAGATATGCAGCTTCTGGGCCACAGTCAGAGAATCCGCTTCGAGCACTACACCTGCTGGGTTGCCGCCAATGGCGCCATCGATGAATGCATTAACGATCTGAGCTTCGACGTGCAAAATAAATCCCCCGAAGTTATTTGTTCTTCAGGGGATTCTAGCGCAACACGCCGGGTATGCGCTGGCGAGTTGCAACTTCGCACAAATTACCTGGCCTGGAAGGGTTCAAACGGTTCGGTCAGGATGCCCGTCAAGGTGCGCACGCCGTCGATGTAATTTCCGAGGCGCATGTTTTCGTTGGCGCTGTGCTGGTTGTTGTCGGCATTGACCAGCGGCACGATCACGAAGGGAATCTTCAGTGCGCCGACCATGGCGCCGGTCGGCACGGTGCCGCCCATCATGCGGATCTGCACCGGCTCCTTCCCGTAGGTTTTGTTGAAGGAGCTGCGCAGCCATTTGCCGATCGGCGAAGCCAGATCGGTGCGCACCGCCATGCTGGATGCCGATACTTGGGCATAGTCCAGCGACGCCAGCTTGCCGTAGCGGGCGCGCTCGTCATCGGTCGGCTCGCCCTTGACCAGATGGAAGCCCTGCTTCTCGATGTGCGCCTTGAGCAAACCCAGCAAGACTTGCGGATCGGTCTCCGGCACGGTGCGCAGATCGAGCTCGGCGATCGCCACGCCCGGCACGATGGTGCGCGCCTTGGCGCCGACGTCGGCGGATTGCAGGCCGCGCACGTTCAGCGTCGGATATTGCATGGCTTCCTGGTAGTTCTGCCCGACCTTCTCGGCCTGGGCGATGCCGAGACGCTTGCGCAGCGCGACTTCGTCATCCGGCACGGCGCGCATGATGCGGCGCGATTCCTCATCCAGCTTCACCGCGTCGTAATAGCCGGCCACCGTCACGCGGCCGTCGTCATCCTTCATCGACGCCAGCAGGCGCGCCATGGTTTGCGCCGGGTTGGCGGCATAGTTGCCGTAGTGCCCGCTGTGACTGTCCTGGCGCGGGCCGAAGACCTTCAGCGTGGCCTGCGCCACGCCGCGGTTGCCAAACACCAGCGTCGGCAGATTGCTGGCGTGCATGGGACCGTCGAGCACCACCAGCAGGTCGGATTTCAGCAACGCCTGATGCTCGCCGATGACCTTGCCCAGCGAGGGCGAACCTTTTTCTTCTTCCGAATCGAGGATGATCTTGACGTTCACCGCAGGCGCGGCGCCACTGGCCTTGAGCGCATCGAAGGCGGCCAGCATCATCATGATCGGCGCCTTGTCGTCGGCCGACGCGCGTCCGAACAGACGCCATTCGGGATTCGGATTGGCGCCATAGAGCTGATCGATGGGCAGCGTCTCCCATTGGCCGGCGGCGTTGCGCTGCTTGAGCGTCGGCTTCCACGGGCTTTCCTGTTGCCATTCGGACGGCGTCACCGCCTGGCCGTCGAGATGCGCGTAAAACAGCACGGTGGGCTTGCCTGCCTGGTTGCCCGGCAGTTCGGCGAACAGCATCGGTCGGCCGTCGTTGGCCAGTTGCTGCGTACGGAAACCGCGGCGCTGGAAGGCCTGTTCGAACCACGCGGTGTTGCGTTGGATATCGGCCGCAACGACGGAGTCGTTGGGGATGGCCAGTACTTCGGCCCATTCCTTGAAGGTGGCTTTGGCGGCGGTGGTTGTTTGTGCGCTGGTCGGTGCAGCAGCAAACAACGACGACGAAGCAAGCATCGCCACGGCGGCGCCGGAAACGAGACAGGCGGCGTGGAGCGAGCGACGGGAGATGATGTTCATGCGATTTCCTCAAGGCAATGGAAAACCCATGATACAGAAATCGTCTTCCGGCGAACATCCGCCAGGAGGCCGACGCGGCGCTGCATGAGACGCAAACGCACGTCCCATGCGCACCCGGCACGAATGATGAAAATTATTTGTGCATTATCGAACGACGCCGGCCGGTGCCGTCGATATCAGGCCGAAGTGTCGATGAGGTTGCCGATCGATTTCCAGCCGGCGGAGACATCGTCGGCCACGGTGTGGGCCGCCGACTTCACGGTGTCGACGGTGGAGTCGACGACGTCGCCGATTTCATCGCCGACTTTGGCTACGGCATTTTTCACCGGCACGTAGACGTTGTCGTACAGTGCATTGGAATAAGACGAAGAAACGGATGAAACGCTCATGGCATGCTCCTTGAAAAAGTCGATGAATTGTTCTGTCTTCATCATAGCCATTCGAAGCGCCGACAAGAACAGGCGAGAGCGCCATTTCAGGTAAATCCGGTTAAAGATTTGTAAGGACTCCCGCCGCCCTGATTGTTACGGCGTCGCCAGAAACCGCGAGATCACGCCGGCCGCCTTGTCGATGTTGAGCACGCCTTCCAGATGTCCTCCCGGTCCCTGCAGCAGATACAGCATGCCGTGGCCGCCCTGCTTCTTGAAACGCTGCAGCGCCTCCATCGACAACTTGAGCGGAAACACCAGATCGCTCGAACTCGGGATGAACAGGATCTTGGCCTTGATGCCCTTCACTTCCTCGTCGCTGAGGTAGTACAGTTGGTTCGCCTTGGCCATGTAAATGATGCTGTTGCCGTCGGCGACTTTGGCGCGCGCGCGGGCGCCGGCTTCCAGCGCCGATTCGATCTTGAACAGATTGCCCATGGCGGCGCCCGGCGCCTTCCCGGGATCGGCCGGCGCATAGCCGAAAGTCGCCTGCGCCCAATCCCAGTGACGCGTCTGCACCGTCACGATCTTGAGCGCCTCGGCCACGCCGTCGTCGGGGTCGCCGCTGCCGTAGTAGTCGCCCTGTTTCCACTTCGGATCGAGCCGCACCGGCAACGACCAGACATCCAGCAAGGCGATCACGTAAGGACTGATTTCAAAACCTGGTCCGATCACATGCACCACGCGCTTGACGAAATCGGGGTACAGCGCCGCCCATTCCATCGCCTGAATCGACCCGCCCGACGCGCCCATGGCCGCCGCCAGCTGATGCACGCCGAGCTTGTCGAGCAACTGCTTGTGCACGCGCACCGAGTCGCGCAGGGACACCACCGGGAAACGCATGCCGTAGGGCTTGCCGGTGGCCGGATTGATCGAGGCCGGACCGGTGGTCGTGACCATCGTATCCTTGACGTTGACGTTGACCAGCGTGTCCGCGCTGACCACGAAATACTTGTCGGTGTCGATCGCCTTGCCGGGACCGATCAGGCTGTCCCAGTAGCCGGGCGCGGCGTCGCTGTCCTTGTATTTGCCGGCCGCGTGCGAAGTGCCGGAAAAGAAATGCGCAATGAAGACGGCGTTGTCGCCGGCCTCGTTGAGCTTGCCGTAGGTTTCATAACCGACCCGTACATCGCGGATTTCCTGACCGCCGACGGTGGTATAGGAAGGCAAGGTAAATACCTGCTTGTTGACCAACGGCAACGGCGCTGATTGCGTCGTCTGCTGTATCGACTGTGCCGGCTGCGGCATTTTCTCCAGCGACTGGGCGCGCACGGGAGAAGGCAGCGACGACGCGAAGACGGCCTGGAACGACAAAGCGCAAGAGACAATGAAAAGCATGGCGCAAGGCAGGGAGAGAGACAGGTGGCGTGACTGCGTCATGAAGCGAATCTCCTTGGTATGGATTGGACAATCCCGGCCACTCTACGACAAGCATCGCCGCATCACAACCGGGCATGTGTAAAAATACGCCTCTGACGAGTCAACACATCAACGGAGATTTCTGTGCCCACCACCCACCTGCCCGACATCGCCGGCTTGCTGCACTTGCGCAATGCCCATGGCGACAGCGCCGCCATCAGCCTGTACGGCGCGCAACTGCTGTCCTGGAAAACCGCCGAAGGACGCGAGCATCTCTATTGCACGCCGATGCCTTCGGTGAAACCGGGCGCATCGATCCGCGGCGGCGTGCCGGTCTGCTTCCCGCAGTTCTCCGGTCGCGGCACGCTGCCCAAGCACGGCCTGGTGCGCAACCTGGTCTGGCATGTCGAAGGAGAGGTATTGAGCGGCGACGACCAGGATGTCGCCTGTGTGCGACTGGTCGCTACCGACACCGACGGCACGCGCGCACTGTGGCCGCACAGCTTCCTGCTGCAGTTGCAGGTCGAACTCGGCGCGGGATGGGTCAGCGTTGCGCTCAACGCCACCAACACCGGCGAAGCCGCCTTCGACTTCACCGCCGCGCTGCACACCTACCTGGCCACGCCCGACGTACGCCAGGCCAGCGTGACGCAACTGCAAGGCGCGCGCGTGCTCGACACCACCATCGCCGGCGGCAGCGAATCAATACATGGCGCTGCGCCGCTACGCATCGGCGACGAAACCGACAATATCTATTTCGCCGCGCCCGCGGCGCTGTCCCTGCTGCAAGACGAACAGCCCTTCCTGCAACTGGACCAGCAAGGCTTCGCCGACAGCGTGATCTGGAATCCCGGTCCGGCCAAAGCGGCGCAACTGGGCGACATGCCCGCAGAAGACTGGACGCGCATGCTGTGCATCGAAGCCGCGCAAATCGAACATCCGGTGCGCCTGTCGCCGCAAGCAACCTGGCGCGGCGTGCAGCGGCTGACGCGCAGCCGCTGACACGCAACTAATGACACGCAACTAATGACACGCAACTAATGACAACCTGGCAGCGGACTACAGCGTCAACAGCAAGGCGCCCTGCACCGCGCCGGACTCCAGCAGACGGTGCGCCTGTGCAGCGTCCTTCAGCGGCAGCCGGTCGGCGATGTCGATCTGCAATCCCGCCTGCAATTGCGTCACGGCGGCATCGGCGGCGGCGCGATACTGTTGCAGGTCGCCGATGAAGCTCAGGATGCTGGGCCGCTCCAGCAATACGCCACGCGCCTGCGCTGTCGGCAAGGCTTCCGCCGGCGCGCCTTCGCCGGAGACGGAACCGATGCTGATCGCCATGCCGCCGCTGCGCGTTGCGGCAATACTGCGCAAGACGTGCTCGCCGCCGATGCCGTCGATCACAAGGTCCGCGCCTTTACCGTCAGTAAGGTCGCGCACCACGGCGACGAAATCTTCCTTGCGGTAGTTGATCGCATGATCCAGTCCGCGCGAGCGCGCCAGCGCAGCTTTTTCTTCGCTGCTGACGGTGCCCACCACGCGCGCCCCCATGCCTTTGGCCCATTGCGTCAACAACAACCCCAGGCCGCCCGCCGCCGCATGCACCAGTACGGTCTGGCCGCGTTGCAGACGCGCGTAATGATTCAGCAACAGGTAGCCGGTCATGGCGCGCAGCATGCCCGCGCCGCCCTGCTCAAGCGATACGTCGTCAGGCAAGGGGATCACACGCGCCGCGTCGAGATCGACATGTTCGGCATAGCCGCCGCTGCGCGCCACCCACGCCACGCGCTGGCCGACTTTCAACGCCGACACCTCGGTGCCGACCGCTTCGATCACGCCGCTGCCTTCCACGCCGGGAACGCCAGGCAGCGGCAAGGGATAACGTCCGACGCGCTGGTAGACGTCGACGAAATTGACGCCGGCAACCTGCTGGCGCACGCGCACCGCGTCGGACGCCAGCGGCGCCAGCGTGCGCGAGACCGGTTCCAGCTGCGCGGCGTCGCCGTAGGAAGAAAATTGAATGACCCGGGAAGTGACTGCTTGTGCTTGCGTGTTCATGTGCGTGCTCCGTATCGGTTGTTGGATGGAACGGGAAAAGGGAAAGTGGACGTTCAGAATAACTTCGTGCAAAATCGAACGGAATTCCCCATCCACGCCCAGGTCCTGTGCAAAAATCAACCAATACCTCTACGGCATCCCTCGCGCTCGAACAGCTCTCCTGGGACGACGTGCGCTACTTCCTCTGCCTCGCGCGCAGCGGCAGCCTGTCGGCGGCGGCGCG
>NZ_AKJW01000113.1 GCF_000282135.1 Herbaspirillum sp. CF444 | reverse complement strand
CGCAGGCGCGCAGCATGCTGCGCGAAACCCCTGCTACACCCTTGCCAGCACCCTTTCTGGGAAGAACGCATCTCACGCCTATTTATGAAATGAGTTCTAACGATGCTTTTTACGCAAAATCAGCCATCGTGGCGATTTGAAACGAATGATGCGCGAATACAGCCATATGTATGTCAGCACGAACAGGCCGCAACATATCATCAATGCCCATGTATGTCGCCATAACAAGGTGGCCGGCCCCACCGCCATCAGCGATAACAGCCACAGATAGGGAGATGTCAGGGAATTGCGACGCGTGAGGTTGCGGGCATCGCGCCTGCCGACGGCCCAGAGAACGAGGCGGCGGAAAATGAGGCTGTGCAAGTGAATGCCGTCGGGCATCCCCGGCGACTGCCCGCGCAGGAAAAACCGGCGATACGCCGAAAACAAGGTCTCGAAACATGGATAGATCAGCAAGAGCGCGGGATACCAGCTCGATACCTGAGGGTTGCGCATGACCAGCAGGATGGCCAACTCCCCCAGCATGAAGCCGAGAAAATAGGCGCCGCCATCCCCCATGAAAATGAGGCCAGCCGGGTAATTCCAGATGAAGAAACCGGCGACGGCGCCGGCCACCAGCAATGCTGCAATCAGCACGAAGGAGTCGCCCACCTGCAGCGCGACGTAGCCCAGGGACAGCAGCATGCAGAGCGCAACAATGCTCGCCAGTCCATTGAAGCCGTCGATGATGTTGATGGCATTGGCAATGCCTGCCACGGCAAGCACGGTCAGGGGCAGACTGATCCAGGCATAGTTCAGCATCCAGCTTCCCGAGAGCAGATCGATACGATCGATGCGCGCATCAAGCAGCCAGAAGCCCAGCAAGGCAGCAGCCATGGTCAGGAACAAGCGTCGCCTCGGGCTGACGCTCTTGGTGAAATCCTCGACGATCCCTCCCGCAAAGGCGACACAGGAGCAGGCAATGATCAGCGCCATGCTTTTTGCAATATCGGGTTGACGCCATACGGAGTATGCCCCGCCGCAGACAACTGCGACAAAAATACTCAATCCGCCGATACGCGGCACGGCATGAACATGCACCTTTTGCACGCCATCCAGGTCGGAATCCAGCATGCCGTCGTGCAAGCTCGAATACCTGATCACAAGCAGTGTCATAACGGCCGAGATAAGGAAGCTGATGAATAGCGATGACATGTTGGCTTGGCTGTTAACTGATTAATATTTATTATGCCGCGCATGCCCGGACGTCCGGGCCGTTTGAGCAAAAACGTGATTGATGCGGCGATTGAAGCACAATATCTTGCTGACAACGAAATTCTGGCGCAGGCCCGATTTTATCGCGACTGGGCGTTGAGCGGCAGATGATTCGACTTGCGGGCAAGCACTTTTTCAGCGCCGTAAATCATCAGCAAATTCAGAAACAAAGAACCGAAAAGCAAGTAGGACTGGGCGGGAACATAGCCGAAACTGGAAAACCGATAAGCAACGACTTGTGCAAGCAGCGAACACAAGATCAGGTTTTTCCCGCCCAGGCGGTAAACGGCGACGTCGATGACGGCGCCGATCGCCCCCACCAGAAGCATGCATCCGAACAAGAAGAGAAACGAACCCGAATAAAAACAGAATGCAATGACGCCGGGCAAGGAAATATAGTGATGGACCGTTGTATCCGCCTTCAGATAGGGAGAGTCGACCATATTCAAATCAAAGAAACTGGTGCTGTGATCCGAATATCTCTCCTGCCAGCCCTGTTTCCACAGATCCCAACCTTCTCTGCCTGAACTGGTCACCGCCAGCACGCCTTCCATGCCGACCCAGCGGTCGATAAAAAGCGATTTGCCCATGCCGTTGATCGCCTGAGCGTCATACCCTCCCCAATCTCGTTCTGACGAAAGTTCCCGCGCCGCATTTTTGAACGAACCGTGATAACGAAGATGATTGACAGACAAGACTGAACCCGCGAACAACAGCGCAAAAAGCAGGCAGATCCCCGCAATGAAAGGCAACCTGATCTTGAGCCTGTTCAGTTGGACGCTTCGAAGAAATCCGTAAAACAGCGCACTCCAGTTCAACACCATGCCACGGCTCAGCAATGATACGTTGGACGTGAACCCCTCGAAGATCGCGAAAGCCCAGCCGGTCAATGACTTTCTGCCGCCGGCGACATACTCGAAATGCAGGATGAGTGCGGCAAAGGAGGCCAGGCCAAACTGCAACAGCCATTTATAGACACCGCTCAGACCAAACGGCAAGATGGTTTCCGGTACTTGTCCTCGCTGATAAATACCGTACATGATATTGGTGATGGCGACACCGAGACACAGGATCGCGAATACGGCCAATACGGACTTCCTGTACTTGCAATAAAAACCATACAGTCCCGGCTGAGATATCGTTGCCGCAGGTTGTTCGTCGTAGCAAAAAACACGCTCCCGAATCAGGGAAACAACAATCAGTGCAAACAAACCGCATGAAGCCACCAGCAAGCCGCGGTCGAAGGCCGGCCCTGAGCCATCGAAATTACCGGTCTGCTCAATGAACCTCCCATGGGTAAATCCCACCCGGATGGTCAACTTGAGCCAGAAGCCCAGCCAGAACAGAACGCCGATGATGGTATCGAAATAGATCGCCTTTTTCCGGAATCCGAGCCACAGCAGATAGTTTGAAATGACGGTGAACAAGAGATAGATGTAGCCTTGCCCCGGATAGGCCTGGTAGGCAATCACAGCCAAGGCCAGCATGACAGCGACGAAAACGCCAAGCAGAATCCGCATGCATGGCGACGGCAAAATCTTATATTGCTGCATTGGCGCTCCTCGCACGCAATTTTGATAATTTCGTTATCAGCAGGCCCCACAAGAAGAAAATGAATACCCCTGAATACGGTTGCCGCATGCTGACTTTTGCCGCGTTGTCGATGATCACCAAGAACAGGACCACCAGGCTGAGGGACAACAACGCCGGCGATGCCAGGACCTCGGCACGCATTTGATACATTCTTCTGATGGTTACCCCGATGAGAAACAAGGTCGGCAATATCGCGATCAGTCCGAAGTTATAGACAAAATCAAGATAGTAATTGTGCGCACTCGGATAATGGCGGCGCTCGGGGGCACTACCGGCACCGAGCAATAGTGACTTGATGCCGGAAGTCACGCCATGGAGGTAATAGTCCCAATACTGGATTCTGCTTGCCACGCGCGCACGTACGTCCATCAGCGTCGCGGCACTTGGTTCTTCCGGCTGATCGATCCCCGTCATTGCGGACTGCTCGGCAAGTTTCCCTGCTCTGTACGCGGCTTCTTGCTGCATGAGACTGACTTCATGCCGACCGTATCCCCAACTGATCGCCGATGCCAGCACCAGCAGGACGACGGGCAATATGCTTCGCCTTCTCATGCGAATCCACGCAAAGACAAGCAATCCCAGGAAGAACAAAATACAACTCAACACCGACGACGATGCAACGACATACACGGCCATGCAAAGCGACAGTACTGACAAACCGATGTTGTAACGCGCGGTATCCCACAAATAAAACAAGGCAAGAATATAGGCGGCAACAAAAATCAGCGGCACATATTCGAGCGTCTGGTACACGGAGAAAAATCCCATTTCCGGGGACAGATAACCATGACCTGCGCACCACGTGTAAAAGAGCTGAACCGGCACGACGACGATCAATACCCAAAAGAACGCTTTCGCGTACGCGTCGTCGTTGACCACGTCTTTAGGTTCGAACACCTGTCCCAATACCAATGCAAACATGGGCAAGAGCAATTGAATCAGCAACAAAAATTTTGCCTGCTGCTGATCAGGGAAATTTTGCGTGAGAATAATCGCCGACATGATCATCAGCACGCACGTCATGAAGATGTAACTGAACGACAGAAATGCACGCCGATAAGTCCCAAGCAACACAATTCCTGAATAGCAAACCAATGCGGAAAGCGGAATCGGCAAATTCATCACGCGTCCGCCGGAATCATAGACCGCCGATTCACTATGAAATACGCCCTGGCCGATTTGAAAGAACAAGGGCAGCAGCAGCAAGGCCGCGATCGTCATCCGCAAAGTCTTTTCCACGGAAAGCGGCCAGACTTGCTGCCCCATGTTTTCCAGCTTCTCTTTCCTTGCACTGAAATAAAACATGTAGGCCAGGAGCGCGCTGGCCAAATACAAGCCGCTCAAAGCTTCCTGGCCGAACAGATAGAACGCAAAGGGAACTGCCGTAAAGATGAGGATATTCATCAGTACGTCGGGCCCGAATACGTCATGCTCAGTATCGTGCTGCAAGAGACGGAAACGTATTTTCTGAGCATGCACCATGATCACGCCGGCGATCATCGACAAGCCCGTCGTTTGCCAGAAAAAATAGGACTTCCCGGTCAGCTCAAGAATCGGAAGGCGGCCAATCGCGGCGGCCGTGATGCAAACACCCGCCAGCAGGGAGAATGACAATGTCCAGCGCAAGAAACGCGGCTGGTGCGGTCTTCCGCTATTTTGCTCGTGCAGCGCAATGCTGGCGCCGAGGGCATTGGCAAAAATCGATCCGATGGCGCCGCCGATTGCAAACGCCGTGAATAAATCGCCCGCGATTTCCTTGGAAGTGACCAGCAATATCAACAGGCGAAATACATAGACGGTAATGCCGATGATGGCGGTCGATCCCAGATTGGGAAGAATTTTCCGGAGGGCTCCTCTGAGCGGATTCCCTTCTTCTCTGCGCAGACCTGTCAGGAACTTCACGCTGAAGAGCAGCGGGACAGCCGCCCACAGCGACAGGCCCAGCAAGGGAAACGGAAAATCACCGATCAGCCACGCCAGCACGCCGAACAGAAGTGCCGATTGCAGAAGTACGTATTGCCTGGCTATGCGCTGCTCGCCAAGCCGCTCCATTTCGCTCAGATGAACCTCGCCTATCCACTCAATGCAACGGCGTGCGATCAGGATAATTGCAAAAAGCGGAGGTGCTCCGGCAACGCCGGCACTAAGCCAGTAGGCGGCCGCGGCAAGCGGCGCCATCAAGAGCAACCGGCCCGACATGACGGCATATGCCGAAACGCCGGAGGTCTTGCTGAGAATCAGGCTGCGCGCATTTGCCGAAAAAGCATAAAGCAATGCCAGCGTGGCGGCCTGAACAACCCCGACTTCGGCCGCCATCGCCTGATGGCCGGCGAGACCGAGTCCGATAAGGAGGGCGGTCACGGCAAACGTATTGGCCATGAACGCCAGAGGAAATGAGTAGCGCAATCTGTATTTCTTTCGTTGCCAAATAATTAATTATTTGCGGGACCCTGTTGGTATTTGGGACTGCATCCGACCAACTAGGTTCAACGATCGCCATGGCGACTAGGACTTAGACCACACGACCCGATTGATATAGTCGACATAGCTGGCGACAATACGAACGACCTGCTTCGATACGTCAGGATTTTCATAGTCGGCCACCGGCAACACGGGCCGGCTTTTGGCCGCTCTTTGGGAGGTGACGATATCGATGGCCTGGATCACGCGTTCGGCTTTCAATCCCGCCATGATCAAGGTGCCGACATCCATGCCCTCAGGACGTTCGTGCGCATTGCGTATCGTGATGGCGGCTAGATTGAGCAGCGATGCCTCCTCGGTGATGGTGCCGCTGTCGGACAACACGCAGCGCGCCTCCATTTGCAGCTTCATATAGTCGAAGAAACCCAGCGGCTTGGAAAACACAATGCGGGAATCCAGTTCCTGGTAACCGCTTTCTTCGAGGCGCTTGCGCGTTCTCGGATGCGTGGAAACAAAGATGGGTAATCCGTACCGGTTCACCAGCGCTTGCAAGGTCTCCAGCAAATCCTTGATGGACTCCGGGGAGTCGACATTTTCTTCGCGGTGTGCACTGACGACAAAAAACTGTCCGGCCTCGAAATTCAATCGCGAAAGCACATCGGAATTGTCGATTTTAGGACGATAGTGATCGATCACTTCGCGCATGTGCGATCCCGTCTTGATGATCTGCTCGGGCTTGATGCCTTCACCGATCAGATAGCGCCGGGCATGCTCCGTCAACACCATGTTGATGTCGGACAAATGATCCAGCACCTTGCGATTCAATTCTTCCGGAACGCGCTGATCGAAACAGCGATTGCCGGCTTCCATGTGGAATACCGGAATTTTTCGACGCTTCGCCGAAATAACCGCCAAACAGGTATTCGTATCGCCATACAGCAACAAGGCATCAGGTTTTTCTTGCGCAAACAAGGCATCTGATTTCTCGATCACGGCGGCGATTGTCTTGGCCGCCGAGTCGCCGGCGGCTTCCAGGAAAAAGTCGGGTTGACGAATCTCAAGATCGTTAAAAAAGATCTGGTTCAGCTCGTAGTCGTAATTCTGTCCCGAATGCACCAGCACGTGATTGAACTGACGGTCGCATTCGGCAATGACCCGGCTCATCTTGATCAGCTCAGGACGCGTCCCCACCAGGGTCATGACCTTAAGCATTGAGCGCCTCCTGGATCTCCGGCAACTTCAGCAACAATGCCTTGATGCCTTCCACGTCAAGACGCTCGGTATTGTGCGATGTGTAGTCGTCCAGCGCCGAAATCTGCGACTCGCCCTCAACGAAATACTTGTTGTAATTCAGATCGCGATTGTCGGCAGGCACACGATAATAGCGTCCCATGTCCGTCGCCTTCGCCATCTCTTCCCTGGAGATCAGCGACTCATAGAGCTTTTCGCCGTGGCGCGTGCCGATGATCTTGACCGGATTGTCGAGTTTGAACAATTCGCACAGCGCTTGCGCCAGATCGGCAACCGTGGAAGCCGGCGCTTTCTGCACGAACAAGTCGCCTTGCTCGGCATGCTCAAATGCATGCAACACCAGATCGACGGAATCCTCCAGCGACATCAGAAAGCGCGTCATGTTCGGATCCGTCACCGTCAGCGGCTGCCCCGCCTTCAATTGCGCGATGAAAAGCGGAATGACCGATCCGCGCGAAGCCATGACGTTGCCGTAACGCGTGGCACAGATGCGCGGACCATCGGCGGGAATGCTGCGTGATTTTGCCGTGACCAATTTTTCAGCCATCGCCTTGGAGATTCCCATGGCGTTGATTGGATAAACCGCCTTGTCCGTGCTCAATACGACGACGCGCTTTACCTTGGAGGCGATGGCCGCATTCAACACGTTTTCGGTGCCAAGGATGTTGGTCCGGATGGCCTCCATGGGATAAAACTCGCACGATGGAACCTGCTTCAATGCCGCCGCATGAAAAACAAAATCGACGCCGACCAGGGCCTGCGCCACGCTATCGTAGTTGCGCACGTCGCCGATGTAGAACTTGACCTTGTCATTGTTCAAGGCAATCCGCATGTCTTCCTGTTTCTTTTCGTCGCGACTGAAGATGCGGATTTCGCGTACGGCTGTATCCAGAAAGCGTTTCAGAACGGTATTGCCGAAAGATCCGGTACCGCCCGTAATCATCAAAACTTTATTATCAAACATACAATACTCAATTCATCCATGGTGAATAACAGCGCCCGCGCCTCAGCCTGTCCAGCCGCTGAATACATCAAAAATTTAGCACATTACTTTCCTGCCCCATAATACGCGTGCATGCTTGCAATCAGCTCCGGCCACTCAGGCGCCCGGTATTGCGCCGCTTCGGCAAAGCGATCCGCATTGAGGGAGCGGTCAATGACCAAGGTATCGTCGGGAATAATCTCGATCTGCTTCCCATAGACATCGGCGACGAGACGCAGCAGGTCGAATTTAGCAATCGGTTGTGCCGCGACGTGATACAGCCCCTGCAGTGCGCGGTTGGGAATCACCTGGTCGCGTACGATTGCCGCCATGGTCGTGGTCGGCAAGCCCGAAAAGATGGCCCGGCGGTATCCCTTGCATTGCCCCTGTTGCTTCAAGAACCAGCCGATCAGGCTGTAAGCTCCTTGCAATTCGTGACCGATGATCGATGTCCGCAGCGTAATCGCATTGGCGCCGCCGACTTCGCCCAGATATTTTGACTTGCCATACATATCGGCGGCGTCCGATGGCGCCGCTTCCGTGTAATGTCCGGTGGCGCCGCTGAACACGCAATCCGTACTGAAGTGCACCAGGCGGATGCCCTCCGGGTCGCACAGTTTTTTCAGACGATGCGGCAGCAAGGCGTTGATCGTAATCGCCTCCACCGGATCGTCGGCCTGCGCCAGTTGCTTGATCAAGCCAATGCAGTTGATCACGACATCCGGCTTGATCTTTCGCAATACGCCGGCCAGTGCATCATCGTCGGTAACATCGATGCCCGTCACCAGGCGCGATGCCGTATCGGCGGAAAAGAAACGCCCGGCGTCTTCCGAACGCAC
Organism: Herbaspirillum sp. CF444; assembly: GCF_000282135.1. GTDB lineage: Bacteria > Pseudomonadota > Gammaproteobacteria > Burkholderiales > Burkholderiaceae_D > Herbaspirillum. The sequence continues at coordinate 56,579 of NZ_AKJW01000113.1, read as the reverse complement.
CGTTCCGAATACGTCAAGATCCGCAGCCTCGCCGAGCACGCGCATCATGGCGTTGCCCAGCATTCCCGTTGCACCCAAGACTAAAATTTTCATTGCATCTCTCCGGCATTGCCTGCCGCATCCGATAAATAACCGACGAGCTGATCGATCAATTTTTCCCGGTCAAAATATTGACGGGAAAACATTCTACCGTTACTTCCGAACTGCTCCCGCTCTTCCGGCGCCATGTCCGCCAGCTGTAACACGGCATCGGCCAAAGCAGCCGCGTTCTCTGCGGGCACCGCGAGCCCGGCCTTCGCTTCTGCGATCAAGCGTGCGCCTTCGCCGTTGAGGCTGGCAATGATCGGCCTGCCTGCAGCCATGTACGCCTGCACCTTGCTTGGGACGGTCGCGGCAAAAATCGGCTCATCCGCCAGCGTCACCAACAAGACCGATGCCTGCCGCATCAAACCGGGCATCGTCTCGACCGGAAAACGCCCCGGCAAATGCAGGTTGCTCAGCCCCCGTTTGTCCGCCGCCTCCGCCAGCCAATCCCATTTGCTGCCCTTGCCGAAGACGAAGAAGGCAATGTCTTCACGGTGCCGCAGCAATTCGGCGGCATCGGCAATGACGTCTACCGCTTGCGCTGCCCCCACGTTGCCGGCGAAAACAACGGAAAAGACGTGCGGCGGCAATGTCGGCAACGCGCCGTCGCCGCGAGGACTTTCGGCAACAGCATCACTAGCGAACATGGCATCTACCGAATTCGGATAATAAACCGCCGTTTTCCCAGGCGCGAGTCTCTCCACACTATCTTTAAACGCTGCCGACTGAACCAGCAATAAATCGGTATGGCGGTAAACAAAACCCACCACTTTTCCAACGCACTTCAGAATAAATGCATTCTTGACATAGCCTGTCGCCGCCAGGCTTTCGGGCCAAAGATCTTGCACCCATACCGTCACCCTGGTCCGCTTCAGAAAACCAAGAAACAGGGCCGGGAGCGCTTGCAGCAGCGGCGACGTCGCATAGACGAAAATGGCGTCATAACGGCGACCGCGCAACAACCAGGGGCCCAGGACGGATCCTGTGGCGATAAAGGACAGGTAATTCAGCACCAGCCGGATGGCGCTACGGCTTCCCCGCGCGACCAAAGGCACGCGGTATATGCCGACGCCTGCCCACTCTTCACGCTGGCAACCGCTCCCCTTGTAGCCGGGAAAAAATTTCCCGTCGGGATAATTCGGCTTCCCGGTCAGGACGTCGACTTCACATCCCCTGGCCACCAGCGCTTTCGCCATGTCGTTAATGGGAAAGCTTTCCGGCCAGAAATGCTGACTAACAATCAATACTTTCATTTTGGCTAATTCAAGAGATCCATGTCTGGCTCAAACAAATATCGCGGCATGCGGCAAAGGTCTTTTATTTGTGGCTCTTCAAAACGTAGGCGAGGAATGTTGCCGCATCTTGCAACGCCGATGGCGGCGACTCCTTGCCGATAAAACGTTTGACCGCGCGCGCGATGGAGATGGCAGATTCGGGATCGAAGGTTTGCTCCGGATCGACCACATCCCGGACATAATCCAGCTCGGACGCCAATATCGCCAATCCGGCCTGGCGCGCCTCAATCAGCGGCAAGCCGAACGATTCCATCGTCGACGGATAAATCAGGGCGGCTGCCCGGCCATATAGCTCCACCACCTTGTCGTGCGCGACAACCGATGTATTGTCGATACGCAGTCCGTGTTCCTTGGCCTGCTGCATTACCCAGGCGCACAGTTCAAGGAAATTGCCGTTATCGAGCGTCAGCGTCAGCGAAGGAAACAAACCCTCCTCCGCCAACAAGCACCAGGCCTCGATCAGACGCCGATGATTCTTGTGCGGATCCCCGGACGCCACGTAGACAAAGTCGATCTCCTTTGCCCCGGACCCGGCGGAAACCGCCGTCTTGCGCGCATAACCCGCAGGATTGGCCACAAACGGCATGATATGGATCGGCACCCGGCCCTTTGTCAACGCAGCCAGAGAGCGTTTCATCGACGGCGTCTGCACCACCAGCACATCCGCATTCGCGATGCGCCAATGCAACCAGAAACGCTCGGAGAAAAGGCGAAACCAGGTCCTGAAAGAGGTCGAATCCAGCTCGACCTCATCCACCAGATAGCGATTTTGCACGAAAACGATTGCGCAGCCCCTGGTCTTGAACAAGGGGGGCAGATTGCCCAGACACAGCAGGACATCGTCCTTCTCTACCTTGCGCCGCAACCAGATTTCAGAGAACAATCTTCCGACAATGCTCGGTGGAGTCCGTCGCACAAGGTTTTTCGAAGACACCGCATCCGGCAAAACGACGCGCTCATGCAATGACAATACGGATTGCGTACCTTTGGGCAACACAGCAAGCAAAGCATTCAATAAGGTGAGACCGCCGCCTTGATGAATATTCGAAGCGTGGATAAACAATTTGCGCGTCAAACCAGACTCCACATGAACTCATGGGCGTCAGGAAGCGAACCTGCCGTCATTCCGGCGAATAGGCAAACTGAGAAGATATTGATGATGACACTCCGGCACTAAGCAAAAACAAACGCAATTCTAGTGCATTACAGAATGATGACCGGCCATTTTCATGCCAAATGCCGACAAATGCGGCTCGGGTAGGCGGGCGTGCAACAAGGAAGCAGAAATCCCTTGCCAAGACAGCCGTGCCGCCACGCTGCGGGCCGTCGCATGAAAAGAGCGCAGGCCGAATAAATGTTATTTAAACAAGTATTTGCGCATCCGCCATTTCAACTTCGCCCAATGCTTCTCCAGATGGCTGACCAATGCGCCCCGCTTGCCGCTCAGGATTTTGGCGCGGGCCGCTTCGTCGAATACCCGGACATTGGCATCGCTGACGCCGCCAACCTCCATATTCACGGTCACGGCATCGAAAAAAGCCGCCCCGAGTGTGTCGCGAGGACGCAGCAACAACTCATAGTCACCGCAAATCTTGTAGCTGTCGTCAAACAAACCATATTTTTCAAACAATGCACGGCGATGCATGGATCCCACGTGGGCGACGCCCATGTATCTGCGAAATACCGGCCATTGCCAGGCATGTCCCACGACGCGAAGCAACTGCGCATCCCGGATAAGATTCACCTTCGAAGAGACATATTCCAGCGTGCCCGGCTGATGCGCTGCGATGAAATCGACGTAACCGGCGATTGCGTTGTCGGCATACGCATCATCCGCGCCCAGAAAGGCAATCCAGTCGCCGGTTGCCAGGCGGACGCCGCGATTCCATGCATCGTAGATGCCGGCATCCGGCTGGCTCACCCAATAGTCGATGGCGTGTTCATATTGCTTGAGGATGTCGATGGTGCCGTCCCGGGATCCGCCATCGACGACAATGTATTCGATGTTGTCGTAGGACTGGGAAAGCACGCTGAGAATCGATTTCTCCAGTGTTTTTTCGCCATTGAAAACGGCCGTAATAATCGTAATGAGCGGTTTGCCGCATGGCGCGCCGCCGACATTGCCGCCCGCTTCGGCTTGCTTGAAATAACCATTGACGCGCAAGCCTCCTTCGCCTTTGCGACCGGCTGCGGCAGGCAAGGCAAGACAGGAGCCCAATGCATTGCCCGCGTCGGACGGCTTGCTCCGGGTGAGGCGCCGCGTTGTGCTGAAGCGCGGATCAAGGCAGACAAATCCATTCATTTCGCAAATCTTTCTTTTTCCGTCATCAAGCGATTTGCATGTATTTCCCGATCCGCTCGAAAAATACAAGGTGCTCAGCTGTTTTTAAAGGCATTGACTGCGGCAATCACGCGCGCCACATCCGCATCGGTCATCTGCGGATGGCATGGCAAGGATAAACAGGTTTTGGCATGCTGCTCGGTGCGCGCCATTCCTTGCGGATCCAGCCTGACATCGACACACGGCTCCTGATGATGCACCGGGATAGGATAGTGAATCAGCGCTTGCACGCCATTCGCATTCAAATGCGCTTGCAATTCATCCCGCGCGTCGCAATTGACGACGAACAAATGGTAGACGTGCGCGGTCTTTTCCTGGGGACGGCTGAGCGGCCGGACCCGGGGATTGCCGATCCCGGAAAAATAGGCATCCGCGATATCTCGCCGGCGATCGGTAAATTCTGCAAGCCAATGCAATCTCGCCGACAGCATGGCCGCCTGGATCTCATCCAGGCGGCTGTTCATGCCGAGCTCGGGATGATGATAGCGAACGCTCTGCCCGTAGTTGCGCAAGCGCGCCGATTTTTTGGCAAGCGCCTCGTCCCCGGTCACCAGCATGCCCGCATCGCCTGGCGCACCGAGATTTTTGGTTGGATAGAAGCTGTACGCGCCGGCCCGGCCGAATGCGCCGGCCACTTGACCTTGCCAAGTCGCCAGATGTGCCTGTGCGCAATCTTCGATCAGCGTGATTTCATGCTCGGCGCATAGTGCACGCCACGCATCCATGTCACGCACCTGGCCATACAGATGCACCAGCAACACCGCTTTGGTCCGTTCCGAAATACACCGGCGCACGCTCTCGCGCGACAACAAGCCGGTGTCGGATTCGATATCGGCAAGCACAGGAATGGCGCCGGCCCTCGAAATTGCCAGCACCGTCGCAAAAGCCGTCATCGAGGTCGTGATCACTTCGTCGCCCGGACCGATCTCCAGCGCACGCAAAGCAATCTCGATGGCGTCCATGCCGTTGGCAACGCCAACTCCGTGCGCCAATCCGCAAGCATCGGCCCATTCGCGCTCAAAGCTTTCCAGTTCCTTGCCCAATACATACCAGCCCGAGTCGATCACTCGCTTGGCGGCCGCCAGCATGGCATCGCGAACCGCCTGCGGCTCGGCCTTGAAGTCGTTCATCAATATCATTTAGGTATCCAAATAGTGTGGAATATGCGCTTTATAGTATTCGATCGTGCGTTTGAGTCCTTCTTGCAAACCGATCTTCGGCTCCCATCCGAGCTCTTGCGATATCAGGCTGAAATCACTGTAGTAATCGCCGATGTCGATCGCCTTGCGCTCTGCCGGAAACGGCACCAGTTCATATTTGCCGCCATAGCCCAGTCCGACCAGCATGTCTGCCAGACTGCCCAGATCGATGACTTCCTTGCTGCCCAGGTTGTAGACTTTGCCGTTGGCATGATCGCTCGCGCCCACCAGCAGCAGCGCGTCGACACAATCATCGACGTAGTTGAAATCACGCAGTTGCTTGCCATCGCCGAAAACCTTGATCGGACCGCCTTCAATCAACGACCTGATCCAGATGCCCAAAAAGGTCTGGCGCGCATCCTTCACGCGCATGGCCGGCCCGTAGGTATTGGTCAGCCGCAAGGCGCACGCGCGAATGCCGTAGACGTTGTTGTAGAGCAGGTGATACCACTCGCCGGCAAGCTTGTTGATGCCATTCACGTCAACAGGACGGATAGGATGACGCTCGTCGACCGGCAGATAGTCCGGCTTGCCGTATAACTGACGGGTACTCGCGAAGGTGATCTTCACGTTGCTATTGGCCGCCCGGCAGGCTTCGAGGATAGTGAGCTGCGCGGCGGCGTTGATGTCCAGGTCGGCGCGTGGATTCGTCATCGAATCCATATGGCTGGTCTGCCCCGCCAGATTGAACAAGTAATCCTGATCCCGCACGAGATACGCCATTGCATGAGGATCGCGGACATCGCTGATATTGCAGTCGATGCGATCGCGAATATCCGCAATGTTGAACAGGTTGCCGCCGTATGTCGGAATCAGGCTGTCCACCAGCGTGACATGCGCACCAAGGCCAACCAGACGTCGCGCCAGATTCGAACCGATAAAACCGATTCCTCCGGTAATCAATACGCGTTTGCCGTTATAAGGACTGGTATTCATTGAACTCCCCTTTGATACGCCGTCTGATGTTGCGCAGCGGCGTCTTCCACGACACCACCTTGGTTGCGTTGCCCCTGTCGAATCCGGGCAGGACCGCACTTACTTCGCGCCTGGCCTCGGCCAGGCCCTGCACGTAAGGCCGGTACAGCAATTCCCTGACGGATCCGGCCAGCCGATAAGCACCTAGCTCAAGCGTGCCGTCGGCATATTGCTTGTAACCATGGAAATGGTAAAACACCAGCATGGCATCGTTCGCATGGAGTGCGCCGTCCGCGACATGAACATCATATTGCTGCACATTCCATGGCGCGACGCCGCCGCCGATATGGCGCAGGGCATGGACTCCGTCAAACCGTTCCAGCCAGTCGTCAAGATACTTCTGATCGCCGAACTTGCCATCTTCCACGCGGTTGTAGCACCATTCCAGGCATCGGTCCTGCCACCACTGAAGCACGGTCAATCCGCGCGAGTCCGACTTGAATGTCATGAATTGCACGCAATAGGTACCCGATGCCGCCGACTGATCGTATCTGGGCGTGTAGCGATGCGAGGTGATCAATACGGATGCCCCGCTCTGCGCGAACTCCTGCAGCAACAGCGATGGCTTGGCGTAAAAACAAAGATCGGCATCGAGATAAGTCACCTCGTCAAGCCGATACGTGTCCAGCACGTGGCGAATGACATGCGGCGTACATGTCCAGCAGTATTCACCGGCGCTGCGCTGCGGTTTTACCGCCAGCAAACCGGCCGTTTCAAATTCGCCGAGCGGTATGGCGACCAACCCGGGCAATGCCAGCTTGCCCAACGCCTCATAAGCCAGGTCGTCAAAACAGACCGCATATAACGTGAACTCGTCCCCCGTCCTGACCAGCGAGCGGTATAACACCAAAGCGCGGGTCAGATAGTTGGAGTCAAATAGGGTACAAAAATTATGCATAGATATTTCGGGCGTTCATTTTCGCCTCATTACGACGTCGCATGATTAATGGCGCTGTCCTCCGGGGAATTCTGCGCCCTGGATTGCCAGTGCCTGTGAAATGAAAAATCAAACGTCAATACCGCCGCCAGATCATTCCTCGATACTCAAACGGGAACATGCGGATTCCAGTCTGCACGTACCCGTCTCCGCCCAACGCCTCAAAATCGGCGATGAGATGATAGTCAGCCGAGAAACGCCGCACCAATCTTTCACTACTGAGCAAGGCGCACGGATAGCTGGCCTCGTAAATCGATGCAGGCACCTCTTGCACGCATATCCAATCATCCTGCCGGGCAATGAACGGGGTCCGGTCAATCAGGACATAAGGAATGGATGCCGCGACGACACTATCCAGGATCTGATCCGCCTTTTCCAGATACTGCAACACACTGGCAAATAAAACGACATGCGGGCGATGCTGCGCGAGGCACTCTTCAATTGAAAAGAAAAATTGCAACTCATCCGTTGCAAATGCATCGCGACCACGCTGAACGAACTTCTCTTGCTCGACCACGCACCAGGTCAGCGCTACGCTATCCGGCAAGAAATGCTTGCATTGAAAGTAACTGCTGCCAAGAGAACCGCCGAAATCCAGCACGGTCAGCTGACCGCCATTCTCCACCGCCACCCTTAACAGACCGGCAAGCAACGGGAAAGAGTGATGCACTTCGTCAAACAGGACAGAGTCCCGCTCGTATATCGCCTTGCCGGACTTCACCTGCATCAGCGCATTGCTGACCTGTTCCAGTATGCGGCTATCGTCGTATCCTTTGGAGGCGCCGGCAGCGGCTTCCCAGGAAGCAAAATGTCCGACAAAACGAATGCGCGATCTCGAAAAAAAATGCCGTATCGCCATTGCTCCCGGAGGAATGCAATTTTTGAGCAGCCGCTTGAGTGATTTTCCGATCATGCCAGTCTATGCCACCATGAGCGAAGTTTATTCAAGATGCGTTGTCCAAGTGTTTTTCTCAGCGACAGGAAATAGACACGGATTGCTTCGTAGGCAACGACACTGGGTTCGATCGGGATTCCCCCGACCGGTATGGCTGTTGTTGCGATCTCGCCGCTAAAATCATCCGTATTGCCGCCATGCGTGCCGGTCCGGTCATGCCCGATATTGTGAACCAGGCTGACCCCTGGGTACAGCGTCAGCTTGTTCGCGAGAAATGCACTTGCATACCAGCGGATTGCCCAGGAATTGACTTTGCCTTCGATTTGTTGCTGCAGCATTTCAGCATATCCATAACTGCCCTCAAAATCAAAAGTCGACACTTCTCCACCGGCGAGCAAGGCATCCTGCAGCTTCTTCGCATCCGACTCAAAGAAATCCCAGCCACGCTTCCACGTCGCCCACCCCCAACAATCCGCACCGCGCAAGAAAAAAGTCGACGGCAGACGTGAAGCGGTAGGATAAATGTAGCCGTGAATGCTGATGACCTGATCGACAAACTCATATTCGTCGAGAGCGGCATTCATGTATTGCAAGAAATGGGGGGAGGTGACCAAATCGTCTTCCAGTACGATGACTTTTCCGTATTGGGCACAAATCATTCCTACTCCGTCAATGACGGAATTTGCCAATCCCATATTCCGTTCGCGTTCAATCAAGGTCACGGATTTAAAACCCGTCACCGTGCGCACGAAATCCCTGACATCACTCACCGCAGGCATTGCGCCCGCATCTTTTGCCGCATCGGAAAAAATGAACAAGTCGCTTTTCTCGGCGAGCAGATTCTTTTGCAGGGCAAGGATCGTCTGCCGGGTATGATCCAACCGGTTATAGACAAACAGGACGATGGGGGCAAGGCTAGCAGTCATCATAAGACCTTAGCTTCATGCCGCACGCAGCACTGCTCGGAATATCCACGTGTTGAACGTCTTGGCAAACAATGTGTAGCCATTCTCTTTCATGAACTTGTACAGTTCATTGTTCGCAGCATCGTCGAGACTGCTCTCCAATGCTTCGACCAGCACGCATGAGGGGCGATACAAAGACCAGTTGTTGGACTTCAACACTTCAAAATCCAACCCCTCGACATCGATCGTCAAAAAATCGATATGCTGACCGGCCGGCAAATGCTCGCTCAAAATTTCGTCCAGCCGTCGTACCGGAACCAGTATCGTGTCGATGACCTTGTAGGACGTATTGTCGAGCCGATCCTGAACCAGCGCAGCATCAAAGCTGTTGAGCGCAGGTTCATCGAACCGGTAGTATTTCAACACCCCCTGTGTCTCGGCGACACCATATTGCAGATTGACATCCGACTTTCGGCAACGCTGAAAAACTGAAATGGCGTCGGGATTCGGCTCGATATTGATCCCTCGCCATCCTCGACGATAGAAATATTGCGTGTTCGAAAAACGAGATGGATGGTGCGCCCCGACATCCACAAAAAAACCTTCGCGTTTGCCGTCAAAGATGCGGCGCAAGACCATGTCTTCGCCTTCTTGAGAATAGACCCGCACTCCGTAGACGTCGCTGAATCGGGCGCGCAAATGAAACAGATGCTCCCTCAGTTTTTGGATGATTGTCATTTTTCGCGTATGTCTTTTCTGTCCAGATAACGTATCTGCACAATGCCTTCTCGGTACCGCATGTCTCTCGTGTTCATGCCAATACGGTTGGATAGTATGTGATCTTACCCGGTGCCTGGTCTATCCGAGCCGTCCCGGCGGAAGATCAAGATTGATCATTACTCTCGTTTTTTTCCCCGGGAAGATTCATTGCCCGATACAAGGAACTGTTCTGCAGCAGCTCGGCGTGTTTTCCGCTGGCGACGATCTTACCATCCTGCATCACGTAAATAACGTCGCAATGCATGATCGTCGTCAAACGATGCGCGACGATAATCAGCGTCTTGTTTCCGGCAAGCGCCTGGATTTCATCCGAAAGTTCTTTCTCCGTAATATTGTCCAGCGCACTCGTGGATTCATCGAAAATGAGAATCTGCGGATCTCGATACAATGCCCGCGCAATCCCCAGACGTTGCTTCTGGCCTCCCGAGAGACGCACTCCGGCCTCTCCGACAGAGGTATCGACTCCTTCAGGCAACGCATCGACAAACGCACTGAGATTGGCGACTTTAAGCACCTCGTTGAGCTTGCTACGGTCATAGTCATGCGTGAACGTGACGTTGAAGGCAATCGATTCGTCGATCAGGGCGATTTGTTGCGGCACGTAGCCGACATAACGTCGAATTGCATCGCTTGAATACGGATCCACCTCGATATCATCCAGCAAAAAACGTCCGCCGGCCTTTTCCTGAAGACCGGTAATGACATCCAACAGCGTACTTTTCCCGGAACCGGAAGCACCGACGATACCCACGGATTGCCCTTTCCGTATTGTTATCGACAGATCGCTGATGATTTCCTTGTCCGGATAACTGAACCGCAGATGTTCGATCTCGATTTTCTTCTCAAACGGGATGTCGAGATGGACAATCTCCTGACGGCTTTGCGCGAGCGTCGAATGAAACTCCGCCAACTTGTCGAGATAATTCCTCGAGTAACGGAACGTACTGTAATAACCGGTCAAACGTCCAAATGCCGGCAACGCCCGCAAGGCGCTCAACGCCATCAGTCCCAACACCGGCAGCATCTTTTCCATGCTGATGCCGGAGCGCATGAACAGCACCGCAGCAAAAATAAAAGCGGTAATCATGACGTATTCGATGCTCACGCGTGGCAGAGCACTAGCGAAACTATTACGCCAAGCTATTTCCCGGGTCTTCTCCGAAAGTTCCTCAGTTCGCTCATAGAACGTATTTCCCAAACCCATGATCTTGGCGTCTTTAATACTGGAAACCGTTGCATAAGTCCATCGATGGCGAGCAGCATCAATCAGATTCTGCTGCTTCCCATAACGCACGATTCTTTTGATGATCAAAAGATAGAGCACCACCACAATCAGAATTATGCCCCCTGCGATAATCATCGTTGCCAACGGTTGCACATAGACTGAAATGCAAAAGAACAACATAAAGAAAATGAACTCGTTGACGATCCCGAGCCACGCCTGAAAACTCAAGACAACCTGGGATGAATAAGAATAGTTCATCCCCAGCAATTCAGATGGCGCGCGACGTAGAAAAAAATCATAGCGCGCCGTCATCAACATGCCGAACAACTCTGTTGTCAGACGATGAGCAATTTCGGCCAAGCCCTTATATTGCAACTTATTGAGAAGAAGTATGCATATTGTCTTTAACGAGAAAAATACCAGCAAGCAAAAACTAACTGCATACATGAATTGTTCATGGGAGTTGAATCCAACGATCTCATAAAACGCACGCAGATAGCGATGGGAATCAATAACCTCTGGCTCGGCAATGAGCTTTAAATAGGGAAAAATAATAGCGATCCCAGCAAGATCAAATACCGATAATAGAAGAGCACCGATAAGGAATGCCGCAATTTTGCGCCGGCCAATGAATTTGAACAGAAACTTCATGCGACCTTCTTAAGTTTGTCGCCGAGGCCTCCTGCCGGCGTATTCAACTCGCTGCCATAGATTGCCCGGACAATCTTCGCAACCTCTCTTTTGAAAAACTCGGTTTTCCGTTCGAAGGACACCTGCTCAAAAGTAGACGGATTGACCTCGTCGAATAAAGACTTACTGCCATTGACGGCAATTTTATTAAGCAAATTTCGCGAATGCAGATGCCCCGCTCTGTTCCTGCAATCTCGAATTTTCGCCCTATCAGGCCTGATGGCACAGACAATCCGCCTGAATGCACGAGCGATGAACGTACGGCTGAGTTCGCGAGCAGAAAAGCTCTCGGAAATATTGATCAGCGAACGATAATATTCGAATGCAGACCATCGATAAGCCTTGCGTTTGTGAGCAGTGCAACGGTTGCATACTTTTTGTTTCTCAACTGCCGAGGATTCTTCAGAGACGCCATAGGCGCTCATGGGGATGCAATATCCTTTGAACTGCCCGCCACAAGATACGTAGACCACCTCGTTGCCGGCTTGCTGCAAAGCTTCGAGGACCAGCGTCTCCGAAAAGGCATGTGTCCAAATAGCCGAGTGTGGGGCAAATGCAAATATTTTCATCTTAAATTATTTAGCAGTAACTTATCGCAAATGAGATGCATCGATTTCAAGAGGGGTAATCGTCATATTGAGTGTTCTTACCAAAATAGAAGCGCCACACTCACGCTCTTCACATTCACTGCACCTAGGCAGGCAACCATTATTAAAGAGGCGACGGGCGGTTTGGATTTGGCCATTGAGTGCCCCTCAAGAGAAGCTCGCGCTGCCAAATTTTGAGTTAATTTGCCAGAGATCGTGTCTGTGTCGGCGCATTCATATGCCGCTCCTGAGTTCGCTCCAAAAAACCAGCGCCAAGCGCCCCCTGAACCGACTCAAGACGAGAGGCCAGACGGTAGCGGGCCAGCATATCCGCAAAATTGTCCCCTGGATTGAATTCGCTGCACAATAATTCGCGCGCCCCATTGATACGCAATGCATTGAATTCCTTTTGCAGCGGTGAATGCTTCCAGTTTTCTGGACGATCCAGATATTCCGCAACAACAGCGCGAAGTTCCTCAGGCGTGTTTTCATGAAACTCATACTCTTCTTCAGGAGAAAAGCTACTATGACCTCCCCACGCCAACTGAGGCCATTCAAAAGGGGAGAGAAAACGTTTTAGCTTCTTTGAGTAGACATGTTTGAACAATCCCAGGTCGCTTTGCTTGGGAGGGAAAGCAAGCAACCAGCTGCACATGTTCACTACCAGCATCGGGCGTTGAAACAACATTGCCAAATCCAGGATCCCGGACAACATGCCAATGTAGAAACGACATTCCTTGATCAGATACAGATCCATCATCGCGCTCTTGGCCGCCGTGAACGGATAGTCGATGACACGCTCCATCTGGGGCAATCGCGTCATGGATGCATCCCCCATACGCACAACCCAACCACCCCTACGAGTAATTTCTTTAATTGCTTCGAAATAATTTGCAATGGTGGCATTTCGTGATCCCGATGAATCATGATCACTGTAATAGCCGCCCTCCCGGACGTGTAAACAGACAAACCAGGCATCTGCCGGAAGGCCCATGTCTCGCCTCAGAATGCGCGCCTGCTTCTGCTGGCTTTCCGAAAGCGAAATATCAACCGGCGCTTCCATTTGGGCAGTCCAGTCATAGGCGCTAACCACATCCCACGAGAAATTCTTCATCGTACCTTTCGGTTGCCATAAGACTTCCTGACCAGCCATTGGAATCGTAAGTTGTTCTCGAAGAGTGATTCCCAACAGCCTTATCGTCACAATACTGATCGCACGAAAGAAAGCAAAATAGAGTGTCACACCCCAGCATATGGGGACATACCAAAAACTATCTTGTAACCGAGATCTATATTCGGTTTGCAATTCAAGCAATGCTCGATTGTTATGGAGCTGCAAGTGCAAACGACCGGACAGCGGATACGGCAGAATAACCAGTAGCTTTTTCTTTTCTCGACGTGCCTTTAACAGACCGAAATAGATCTCTTCACCGCAAGTACCGATTGCAATCGGATGCGGAATTAATATAACCGTACCGAGTCGCTTGCCAAGCCACTCCAAAAAACGATGAAAAATTAACATTCTCTAATGCACTTTCCAGTTCAAATATCTGCGATGCCAACCGCCATGTCGCTGCTATGCGAATAACTATCTGCCCCTGGTTTAAGCAGAAGTCGTCGCATTTCCCCTGGAGGGATCTTCCTCCAGCAACTGCAAAAGCACATGATGAAGCACCGCATCATCCGCCAAACACATATCCTGCCAGACGCGCTCATTCTGAGGCGAAAAAGAAGTCGCCTGAAAGTCCCGGTTCGCTTGCTTCCAACTCGCTACGGTGCCGATATCACGGTGATATGTCTGATTCAGATAAGTGTTGATTCGTCCAGTCAGCAACGGAATCACTTGTGTACTGATATCCAGGCCGTCTCCTCCCGTCTCTGCCATCAATCGGATTACCGATGGTTCGAATATATACACTGCGGCATTGGCAAGATTGCTCGGTGGATTTTGCACTTTCTCATGAAAAGCGGACACCACGCCGCGTTCATCGCACTCGACAATCCCGCAGGAGCGAGGATCGTCCGTCTCGAACAGCATCATGGTCATTTCCGTCGAGGACGGACGACGACGGTGGGCATCGCAGAAAGCCGGTACATTGAACAAGGTCAAATTATCGGCATGCGCGACGAGTACGGACTCGCCCGCAATAAATGCCTGATTGGCGACGATTGTCCCCCCGGTGCCCAACAAATGCGATTCGTGCACAAACCGGACATAAGGCGACCAAGTGCTCCGATTGACATACTCCACGACAAGCGGCGCCAGATAGTGCGTATTAATCAGAATTTCTTTGAAGCCGCTACTGACCAGAGCCTCAAGCCAATAGTCCAGCAATGGCCGACCGCCTACAGGAACCATGCATTTGGGAACGTAATTGGTCAGAGGACGCAGTCTTGTGCCAAAACCCGCAGCCAACAGGAGTGCGCGCATCGTGCTACCCCTTTAGTTCCGACGCCAGATCCGCAGGAGACAACGGAATATTGCCGACACGACCAACCTGGCATGCCGCGGCGATGGAACCTAAATACATGCTTTGCCAAACGTCAGCACCGACTGCCATCGCCAGGGAACAACATGTCAGCAAACTATCCCCCGCGCCTGCCGAATCCTTTGGTGCCGTATTGAACGCAGGGAGACGGTCCGTCAGCCATTCATCTCCTGTCGGATCCGCGACATGCGCCATGATTCCTTCCGCGCCAAGCGTCAGAATGATGTTTTTTGCGCGCGCTTTTTTACGCAATTTTTCAGCCAATACCACCAGTCCTGAATTGAAATCGCGAACAGCCAGGCGTGCCTCACGTTCAGTAGGCGTGAGCAACATCGTATTTTTAAACCGCGATACATCGCCCATCTGGGAGGACGATTGACTATCGGCCACCATCGGTATTTTTCGACGCCGACAAAAATCCACCAAATCATCCACCATGCTCTGCGGAAGACATCCGTAATTGAAATCGGAAAAGATAACCAGATCCGACTGCGACAGGGCGGCTTTAACCTCTGTTGCGAACTGCAAACTAAGTTGGTGATGGATATCGTGCTGACGTAAATGACTGACACGCAACAGTGTCTTTCCCGATGCCCTGTAGCGCTGTTTTAAGGTCGTTGGCCGGCTGTCATCCTCAAATACTTCCGCGTACACGCCGTACTCATGGAGTTTGTCTCTCGCAAATTGTGCTGCCGCATCTTTTCCCGATACCGTGAAATAGCGCACATCGGCACCCAGTTCCCGTGCGTGAGAAGCAACGATAGCGGCCCCGCCGATGAAACGTTGCGTCTGTATCGGTGTGACGACCAAGGTAGGATCCTCCTGCGACATCCCCAGGGGATCGCAAGCGATGTATTCATCGACGATCAAGTCACCCAACACCGTGACGCGAAGTCCCTTGAATTTATCCATCGTCGCTTGCATGTCGGCACGAGAAAAACCATGCCTGGCAGGAAAATCCATCGGCAGTGAAACAGAAGACAGGTTCGCCTCTTGGATTTCTCGCTTGAGCAAGTCGATCGAAGAAAATCGCATTTCACCGGAACCGAAGAGCAGCTTGCCGCCATAACCATTCACGGCACTCTGTTCGGGGTTTTCCTTCGTTTCATGCTCCTTCCCCTTGATCACGATTGCAGGCTGCAATTGCGCGATAAACTCCTCAGGGGAAACTCTCAAGATAAAAGCGTAATCGACGAAACTGATGGCGCGTACGCCATCAAGCCTCAACTCTTCCTTTAACATGATCGTACCGTGGGCGTGATTATCCGCCACGCCGACCACCAGAAAATCGCCACATTCAGCGGCAAAACGCAGCAGGCGCAAATGTCCGGGGTGGACCGTATTGAAATTTCCGGAAACGAAAACGATACGCTTGCGCGAGCCGGCCTTTTGTCGAATCTCGGCCACAATATCTGTAACGGCGCCGGTCATTTCAACTCTCCCGCGAGAGAGAGAAGCTTCACATCAGCAAATATTGCGCTGTCTTTTCTTGTCGCATCATAGGACTCCCCGGCGATGATCCGGAATACCATCATGTTCACTCTATGATTCCTCAAACGTGTGAATAGAGACACGCGACCTTTTTTATAGGTGCGGCTTGTCGGTTTAAATGTTGATTGTGAAAATCAGAAACACGCGATCACGGACATTGCGCCGACGCAACATCCAAGACATCGACATATTGCATATAGCTGGAAGCGGCAGTTGAGTTCCTCACTGAACCGCAACCGGCTAAGTCAGAAGTCGAATTGCAAATTCGATGCTAACCCGTGTCTGCTCGCCATTATGAGGAATACCTGCGTGCAGGAGTTTTGTATTGAATACAACAGCTTCGCCCGCCTTGGTATCAAGCGTCACCAGATCCAACGTCTCTTGAGGCACTGCCAGCACCGGCTTGCGTCGACCATGTCGCAACTCCCACGTATTTGGCCACTCGACCAGATGCGACCCCGGCAAAACGGACAATCCGCTTTCGCCTGGTTGCACGTGAATGGCGGCCCACACCTTGACAAGCCCCTGTTGCTGCTCGTCAGTCAAATTATTGGTGTAGTCGTAAAACCAGGCATCGGCATGCGCTCCCGCGACGTCATTTTGCTGTCCGGGACGTACTAAGCGCCAATATATTTCCGGGTAACCCAATCCCTCAATATCGGCAACTTCGAATTGCCCCACCTGCTCTGCCAGCAAGGCAAAAAAAGGCATGGATAGAATTCTGGAGACTTCATTTTTATTGAAGAGCCTCGCATCTTTAATCCATGCAGACTGATGATCAATCAAATGCGATATCTTGTGGTAATCATGCAAGGCAGTACGTTCAAACTGTACCGCCTCCGCAGGATTCACACGCACCAGATTGGCAAGCCACTTGCCGTGAATGATTTCCCGCAACTCGCCTAGCTCAGATTCCGAAAAGTGAATCCCTCGGCGATAACCGGAGTCGCCAAAGATATCGTCGCGAAATTGGGTGTTCTTTTTGTCTACGGCCATCATCGAAGAATTTCTCGAAGCTCAAACGAAATTGATGTGCTGGGGTTCGATTTTCCCATTCAAATCGGGCAAGGCAATACGCTCTTTTTGATAACCATCAAGGAATTCGTTAACTTTGTGCTGCAAGCACAGAGAGCCGCACATTTTTTGCGCGTTGAAATCCGGCCCGGCAAGATAGTTCATGACTTCCCAATAACGGTCCGAAGCCCAGATATCGCGGAAACGCTCGTCACAAATATTGCCCATATGGAATTTTTTGTAACGTTCGTTAAACAACATTCCGCATGGCGCCACCAAACCCGATCCGGAGAGCTGAATCATGAATGGCGCACCATAGCAACGCTGATAGCTGCGCTGACCGGTGGAGTCAATCTTCGACCACTTTACGACAACCTTGTATTCATCGTCAGACATGGCCTCAGCTTCACGCAGCGTGTCGTAAATCGCAGCATATTTGCTGTAGTCGACACCCAGATCACCGTCCTCATTATCCGAGCAATGCTTGATCACCAGGTAATCCGGACGCAATTCTTTACCAAGTTTTGCCAAAGGCAAAATCTGATCCGCATATTCCGGCATCAATACCATTTGCAGACCGATGGTGACCTTCAGATTGTCACGCTTCTTGATCGCTACCATGTCGCGGATGTTTTGACATACACGATCAAAATAGTCTGGCTTGACACCCATGATTTCGCCGTAGCGATCGCGCTCGCCAGCCGAAATATTAATACGGAGATATGTCAGGGACGGCAGCACTTCTTCGAGCTTGCGCTTGGTCAAAACAAAACCGTTTGTACCGCAAGCCATGGACAGACCAAGCTCATGGCCTTTTTTACACGCATCGACGAACACCGGCGAAATGGTGCTCTCTCCATCGGAGACGAAGCTAATGCCTTTAACACCGATTTCTGCGCAATCCTCCAGGAAATTCGTGATCACTTCCTTGGTGATGGTCTTGCGATCGTTTTCTTGCAACATGGCGTAGCAAAAGTGGCAGCCATAGTTGCACGCGCGCGTCAGCGCCATGTCAATGGTAATAGGAGCGATACGCTCGCCACGCTCCCAAGCTTCAATACGATCTTGGTGCCAACCAATTTTGGTGCCATCAAGAATCAAGTCTGCGTGTTCCGTAAGTCCGGTCATATCGTTTCCTATAATCGACGAATGCGATTTAAATCTTTCATTTCGAATGCAAAAACTTCAAGTCTTTCCTTCGTTTGAGTACGCAGGTAGCGTTCGAAACCCATTAACAACTCAGGCTTATCCGCGATAGCAACAAAATCGGAAATTTGTATATCGATACGCTCATATTTGTCGATATCGAAACGAACGACCGAATCTCGCGCAATATTGCCGGCATCCAGGAACTGCGTTAAATATTCACCAACCTTGGCTTTTTTTTCTGGTTTCGGCAGAGCAACCCATTCCGGACTGATTCCGCGATCTTCGTAGTTCCACTCTTTCGCTTCCAGGGCCCAGAAAGGTGAACCACGATACATTTTGCGTAAAATTGCTTCAGCGCGGCCCAGGTCCGGATTCAAATTCTTGGGCAAACCGATACCGCCCTTGCGCTCTTCCGGCAACTTTCCTGCAGCACGCAGTTCCCTGGCCGCATAGAGCGCAGAATGTTCTGCCGCCTCACGCAAGGAATGTCCTACCATGGCGTTGCATACGGCATCGAAAATAGTCGTTTCTACATCACCCTCGGTTCCTGAGAATGTAACCGCAAGAACCTTATTTTCGACAACATCAGCGTTAATGGAACGGCCGTCAATCTCAGCCGCCAAATTCAACTGCTCCAATCCTTCAGTTATCGATGCCATTCTCAAGCCTTGCTTCCAATTTGACTAAATTTCAACGCATACATCTCGCCAGTTGCCTCTACAGCGATATCGGCCAAATCACTAATATCTTCAGCCAAAATCTTCAACTGAGCATCGCTGATTGAGGATTGATTGATCGTGAGAACAAAATCCGGCAACCCGTAAATTTCTGCAGCCTCAACCATGTTGGCGATGCTCTTGCGCGAATCCGGATCCGGCACCCACATTTCCAAAAAACCAGCTTCGTTGTTATGACCACGCAACTGGGTTAATAGCGATTCTTCGAAATTCTTGATCAGTTGCTCGTATACCAATTCATTCATTCTTTCTTCTCCTAGAAGGGACCAGTAAACCAGTCTCCCGGCACGTCGTGCGGATAGGAAGTTTCTCGGTTTAATGTTCCCTTGATCTGCTTTACCCCAGACATTTGCTGAATTTTTTCAATAATATTCTCAGCACGAGGGTAAAACTCTTTTGTCAACATAAAGCTCGTTGGCTCCGGGATATCCGGCATCGCAATGCGTGCTGGCGCAGACCGCAAAGAGCTCCACAATTCTTCAGACAAACGGGCAACAATTTCTCCCGCCACCGATCCTGTAAGCGCCCCCGTATCCAACACCAGCAAACGCCCGGTCTTTTTGACGGAATCCCGCAAACAAGGCCAATCGATTGGATTAATGGAAGTCAAATCTATGACCTCGCAGTATACACCGTTATCTGCCAGATAATCGGCTGCGTAGAGCGCCTCGACGGTCATGAAGCCCATTGAAACAATTGTTACATCCGCACCGTCACGACGCACTCTCGCTTTCCCCAAAGGCGCCGGCACAGGCGCCTCAAGAACCTCCCCTGTAGTATTGTGCAGCCAGCGATGTTCCAAAAACACTACCGGGTTGGGGTCTTCTATCGCACCAAGCAGCAACGCTTTTGCATCCGCCGGCGTGGTCGGCATCACCACTTTCAACCCTGGAATGTGCGCAAACCATGCGTGCAAAGATTGGGAATGGGTGGGCCCCTGCCCCCATCCTCGACCGATGACCAGACGAATGACGATGGAGGCCGATTTTTGCCCCCCGAACATAAAATGCCATTTGGCGGCACCGTTGACCAATTGGTCCATCGCCAGCAAGAAAAAATCCAGCCGCTGATGCACCATGACTGGGCGATAACCTTGCAAAGACGCGCCAATAGCCACGCCTGTCATTGCATTTTCTGCCGTCGGCATGTCAAAAACGCGCTCCGCGCCAAACTTCTCCTGCAAGCCGCTGGTCGTACCGAAAATCTCTTTCGGATCTCCGACGCCAAGCCCGAAGGTAATTACCTTCGGATCGTTTTCCATGGCCTGCGAGAGCGCCTCGTTGATCGCTTGCGCGAAAGTGATAAAGCGTCCCGACATCTAGTTCACCTGCTTATAAATATAGTGATCAACCGTACTCAAATCAGGAAACGGTGAGCTCTCTGCAAACTGGAATGCCTCTTCAACCTCGCTTCGTACCCGGGCATCAATTTCATGTTCCATTTCATCCGTCAGCAGGCCGCTCGTCCTGAGCGCCTGCTCAAACAGCATCACGGGATCTCTCGCCTTCCATGCCTGAAACTCGGCCTCTTCGCGATATCCGATGTGGTTATCATAGTTGGGGCCGCAATGCTCCAGCCAACGATAAGTGGACAACTCAACAAATTGAGGTCCTCTTTTATTTCTGATGTTTTGAACGGCGACTTGAACGACGTCTTTCACCGCCAGAATATCGTTGCCGTCCGCGTAGTGGGACTGCAATCCAAGACTCTGCGCCATTTCATGTATCACCCGCCCTTTGGGCTGGCGCACAGACAAGCCGGAGTAAACGGAGTACTGATTGTTCTCGCACAAAAACAATATCGGCAGATTGCGTACAACGGCAAAATTTACCGATTCGTAAAAGACGCCCTCTTCTGTCGCGCCGTCGCCGACGAAAATACAGCTCACCCTATCGTCGCCAGCCAGGCTGATCGCCAATCCCAATCCCACTCCCACAGGAATGGTATTACCGACGATTGCAGTGCTGCCCTCGAAACCGACGTCCAGATCAATCAGATGCATGGAGCCGCCACGACCGCGCGAACAACCGGTTTCTTTGCCATAAATCTCGGCAATCATCTTGCGCAAACTCCCGCCTTTGGCGAGATAGTGCGCATGTGCACGATGAGTACTGACAGCCAGATCCGTTTTGCGCAGCGCAGCGCAAACGCCGACAGCGGTGGCCTCTTGCCCAATAGAAAGATGCGTTGGGCAACGCATTTTCCCATTGGAGTACCTGGCGCTGATCTCCATTTCGGCGGCGCGAATAAGCTTCATTTGATATAGAAGCTCAATCTTTTCTTTCATATTTGACTCAATCGTTAGAAACAGCCTGGGTATTGAGGACAACAATCATTGTCCTCCGATAGACGGCCATGCAACTCAGGGCCTTGGCTCGGCCATGCATAAGCCCGTCTGCATGTCAGCGAAAAAACGACCTCACGGATTGCACAACATGCGCGACTTCAACATCGCTCAGTTCCGGATAGATCGGCAAGCTAATCATCGTTTTGGCGTAACGCTCGGCGTTGGGGAAATCCCCCGGCTTGTAAGGAAGATTCTTGGCAGCATCCTGCAAGTGAATCGGAATCGGATAATGCACGCGGGTGTCCACACCGTTCTGCAAGAGATGCGCCATCAAGGCATCGCGTTGATCCGTGCGGATCACGAAGTTGTGATAAACGGATTCTTCCCAGGCCTGGTCAACCGGCACCTGAACGCAATCCGCCAAGCCGGTTGCATAGGCTTTGGCGATGACGCGGCAACGCGCATTCCATCCGTCCAGATAGCCGAGCTTGACTTCGGCAAAGGCGGCTTGCATGGTGTCGAGTCGCGAATTGAAGCCCCAGATTTCACACTCGTCCCGATTACGCAGACCGTGATTGCGCAGTTTCAACAACTTCGCGGCAAGCGCGTCGTCATCTGTCGTGATCAAGCCGCCATCGCCGTACACGCCCAGATTTTTCAAGGGATGCAAACTGAAGCCGGCTGCGTGTCCCAGTGCGCCGGCGCGCTTGCCGCGATAACGGGAGCCGATTGCCTGAGCAGCGTCTTCGAGGACAAACAAGCCGTGCTTCTGTGCAATCGCGTTGATCTCATCCATCGGCGCCGGACGGCCGGTGAGATGGACCGGAATGATTGCCTTGGTACGCGGCGTGACAGCGGCTTCGACCAGCTTCGGATCGATATTAAAATCCTCGGCCACATCGACCAGCACCGGCGTAGCCCCCGCCGCAACAATCACCCACGCCGAAGCGATGAAGGAATTGGTGGCGGTAATCACTTCGTCGCCGGGACCGATATCCAGCGCCTTGAGCACCAGGAACAGGGCATCGGAACCATCGGCCACACCAAGGGCGTGACGCACGCCGATGAACTCCGCAACCTTGCGCTCAAACGACTCCAATCGCGCGCCCATGATATAGCCGCCGCTGCGGCCGACATCGACAAATGCCTTGGTCAGTTCAGCTTCGATGCTGCGAAACTGGCGCGCCAGGTCGACGAACGGGATGGTCATTTTTTCAGCCATAGAATGCCTTGATCAATTGAATCACGCGATCCTGCTGCTCACGCGTGATGAATTCGTGCACTGGCAGCGACAACGCCGAGGCAGCGATCGCTTCCGTCACCGGGAAGTCACCCATCTTGTGTCCCAGGAAAGCCGCCGCGGGCTGCAGATGCATCGGCACCGGGTAGTGGACTTTCGCGTCGACATTGTTTTCGACCAGATATTTCTGCAACAGGTCGCGCTGTTCGCAGCGCACCATGTACAGATGGTAGACCTGCTTCACGTCGGCTTCGCGCGCCGGAATGGTGATTTGCGGAATGCCGCGCAAACCGTCATCGAAGTACTGCGAGTTGGCGATGCGGGAAGCCGTGATGTGGTCGATCTTGCCCAGCATGTGTCGCGCGACCACGGCTTGAATGGTATCGAGCCGCGAGTTATAAGCGAAGACGCGGCATTCGTCGCGCCCCGCCAAACCATGATTGCGCAACAGGCGCAGCTTGTCGGCCAGTTCGTCGGAATTGGTGGCGATGATGCCGCCGTCGCCCCATACGTTCAGGTTCTTCAGGGGATGGAAACTGAAACAGGCGATGGTGCCCAGTTCGCCGGAATGCCGACCTTTGTAGCTTGCCTTGATTGCATGGCAGGCGTCGCTGACGATCGCCAGTCCGTGCTTCTTCGCAATCGCTTCGATGGCATCCATGTCGCAAGGCTTGCCCGACCAATGTACCGGCATGATGGCTTTGGTCCTGGACGTGATCTTTTTTTCGATCTCGGCGGGATCGATGTTGTAGTCGTCGCGCGCATCGGCAAACACGGGCGTAGCGCCGGCGGTCACGATGGCGCCGATGGTCGCGTAAAAGGTGTAGGGCGTGGTGATGACCTCATCGCCCTTGTCGATGCCCAGCGCCTTCAGGCTCAGGAACAATGCATCGGTGCCGCTGCCGACGCCGATGGCATGCTTTACGCCATTGATGGCGGCAAACTCGGCCTCGACCTGATCGACTTCCGAACCGAGGGTAAAGTCGCCGCGACGCACGACTTCCCGGATTTTGGTCCAGATCACATCATGATCGGCAAACTGATCGTGCAAATAGTTGTGATTGATCTCGAGCGCGCCGGTCTGGCGATATTGCTCGGGCAAGAAATTTTGAATGGTAGGAGAAGTCATGATCGTAAATGTTGTACGGTAGTTACCGTCTATGCCTTATGGATGTAATTCAGCGGCAACTGATTAATTTCATCGAGATTGTCTTTTACCCAGCGAATCGTCGCATCGACACCCTGCTCGAAACTGACTGCTTCAGTCCAGCCCAATTCGGTCTTGGCCTTGGTCGAATCCATCAGGTAGGCCTGGTCTTTTCCGGCCCGGTCCGGCGCGACTTCCGCCAATGCATCAAAGGGTACACCGATTCGCTCGCAGATGATTTCGACAACCTTGCGAATGCTCATGAAACGATCCGAAGAGAAGTGATAAATCTCTCCCGGATTGCCGTCGGCGGCGGCGCGCATGATGCCGTCGGCCACATCGTCAGCCGCGATAAAAGCACGCACCGCAGTACCACCGCCATGCAATTGCAGCTTGCGACCGGTCAAAGCATAAATGATGGTGCGCGGTACGATGCGATACAACTGCTGACCCGGGCCATAAAAATTGGCATAGCGGGTGAACACCACCGGAAAACCGTAATTCTGATGAAACGCACGCAGACTCATATCGATGGCCGCATGCGACACCGCGTACGGCGTGCTCGGCAAATACTGCCAGCTTTCAGGGATCACGCTGTCCTGGCTACCGTAGACTTCCGGCGTCGAAATGCGGACATAACGCTGCAACCAATCGTATCGACGCAAACGATCGTGCAAACGCACCTTGGCAATGATATTGGTGTTGTACCACTGCGCCGGATCCTGCCAGCTTTCAGCCACCATGCCCTGCCCGGCGAAATCAACAATCACCTGCGGACGAAATTGCTCCAGAACACCAAGAATCGTCTCCAGATCGTGATTGATATCGGCTCTATAAAACGTATAGCGACTGCTGTTCGGAGATTGCTTGTACGGCAGGAAAATATCCGCCCCCTCCGGGGAACGGTTGAATCCGACTACTTCCGCACCATCGGCCAGCGCCCGGGCAACGAACGCTGCTCCCGCAAAAGAATTACTGCCTAAGACCGCAAAACGTTCAAACTTCATCACCGCGCCTCAGGCTTATTCTGGCAAAGCCATTGCATGATCATATGCCCGACAATGACCTGCAAATCCTCGGAAATCTGCATATCGTTCACATCAAAGTGAATCGGCAAATCAGCCATTGCTTTCGCTTTGCCTCCGCTATAGCCCAAAATCGCGCAAGAGCGCACGCCCATGGCGCGAGCCTGTTCCAGTGCTTTCAGAATATTCGGTGAATTCCCGCTGCCGGACAGAACAATCAGCAAATCGCCTTTTTGGCCTTGCACGGCCAACTGCTCGGAATAAATACTGTCGTAGCCAACGTCGTTAGCCAGGCATGTAATGACCGCGGCGTTAGCCGCCAGCGACAACACGCGCATGCCGCCGCCGGTTCGCTTGGCGATGCCATAGAGGTAGTCGTTGGCCAAATGGATGGCGTTGCCCGCGCTGCCGCCATTTCCGCAAAAAAACACTTGCCGGCCGTTAGCCCAGCAATCGCGCATATCTTCCGCCAGTTGCGCCACGCCGGACCAGTCTGCAGATGCGAGCACGCCTTGCAAGCGACTCGCATAATCGCTGAAGAAAGCCGTTGGTAACTTGTTGTTTTCACTCATGCTGCTTTGGGAGCCAGTACGGTCTGCTCCATCCATTTCAGATTGTAGTAACGGTCTTCGTCTTTCAACACGCCGCTGCGGTATTTCTCGATGATTTCCGTGATTGCCGTTTCAACCGATTTGGACGGTTTGAAACCGGTAGCAAGCAACTTGTCGGAATTGACGCGATAAGAACGCGGGTCATTCGATTCCGTGACAACGATCTCGACAGGAATATGCTTTGCGACCATCTTGGCAATATCGAGGATAGAAATATTCTCGAAGCCGGCGTTGTAGACGCCGGTCACTTCCGGATGATCGATCAGATGCAGATAGACGTCGGTGATGTCGTCGATATGAATGTTCGGGCGCACCTGCGCACCGCCGAACACGGTGATCTTGCCCTTGGAGAGCGCCTGCATCGTCAGCAGGTTGACCGACACGTCCAGGCGCATGCGTGGGGAATAGCCGCACACGGTTGCCGGACGAACGATCTGCACTATCATGCGATCCTTGTAGCTCATCAGCACCGGCTCGGAGACCATCTTGGTCTTGTTGTATTCCGAAATCGGCTTGAGCTCCAGATCCTCGGTCACTTGCAACTCTTCCTTGACGCCGTAGACGCTGCCGGAAGAAGCATAAATGAATTGCTTGACGCCCTTGCGCGCCGCCTTGTCGGCCAGCTGCATGGTTGCCAGCGCACTGACTTCCCACGTCAATTTCGGATCGAGGTCGCCGCACGGATCATTGGCCACCGAGGACAAGTGAATGATCGTGTCGATACCGTCGAGAGAGATTTGATCAATATCACGCACGTCGCCTTGCGTTACGGTCAGATTCGGATGCGGCTGCAAATAATTGCCGAACCACATGGTATCCAGCACACGCACCTTGTAGCCGCGCGCGAGCAATTTGGGGACCAGCACTGTACCTTTGTAACCGCAACCGCCAGTAACTAAAATATTCATATATGCGTGTGATTCTCTTAAAAATTAAATGGAACTGATTTATCGTTGCTCTGAAACCGCAGATTCGCCAGCATCTTTTTGTTATAAAGACCAGCCGTCATCGACGATGATGTTCTGTCCGTTCACAAATTGCGACATGTTGCTCAAAAGGAATAGCAAAGCCCCCTGAAGATCGCGAGGCTCAAGCATTCCCTTGGAAAGCGAATAACTATTATATCGCGCCAAAAAAGCCTCGGGCTGAGCATCCAGAATGCCTCCCGGGCTGATGCAATTGACTCTGATACCGCTACCTTTCAGATAACTGGCCAGGTATTTTGTCAAATGAACAACAGCCGATTTGATCGCAGCATATTCCACCGGCATCGTCATGGGGGTATCGCCGTACACATCGAAACGCGGCGCCACTACCCCATAGATCGAAGCCATGTTAACGATGGAACCTCGTTCTTGTTTCTTGAAATAGGCGGCAAATTGTTGAGATGCCAGAAAATATCCGCCTAGATGCATACCGACGTTTTGATTGAAATCATCAAACTCAACGTCTTCGAACTTGCGTCCGTAGTGCTGGTTGCGCGGGTAGGCATTATTGACCAGTGCATCGATGCGGCCATATTTTTGATGCACGGCGGCAATCAGCGCCTGCAGCGACTGCCTGGATGTAATGTCTGTTTTTACGAAATCGATCGACGCTAAAGGATGCTGAGACTGTTGCGATTTAACAACGGCGTCGCCGGCCCCTTCATCGCGATCGGCAATGACCGCCGTTCCGCCCTGCGCCAGAATGGCGCTGACGAACGAGCGCCCGATCAGGCCTGCGCCACCCGTGACCACAATAACCTGGTCTTTCAACAACATCGCGATCCCCTTACTCTGCCGCTGCCAGACGCTCTCGCATCAACAGCTCTACCAAACGAAAATCCAGCTCCGAATCGATGTCGATCGAACGCTCTTCCGGCATGACATGAAGCCGGGTATTTGCGCGAAAAACGGAGTCTCCATCGAAAAGTGCATCGTGTTGCCAGACATAAATGGACGCATTCATGTCGTAACACAAAGGCGCATCCTGACGCCGGACAATGCCGGCCTGCAACGGCTTGGACAGTGCCACGACACCGGCCGCATTGACCTCGACCAGATTGAAATAGGGTGAACGACGCGCCGGCATTGCCGTAATGACGTTGTCGACTCCCGTGCTTTCCAGCAACCCGACCGCCTGCAGGATGTCCTCCTCCGAGCGCAAAGGCGAGGTGGCATCAAGGTCGACCAGGGTGGCAAAGCGCTTCCCGGACAGACGTTCGACCTCCGACACGCAATGTCGGATGACCGGCAGCTTGGCGGCCGTATCCGTGGCAAGCTCAGCCGGACGCGCGATCAGATAATCCACGCCGGCATTGCGCGCCGCCTCCAGAATCACTTCGGAATCGCTGCTGACCGCAATCGCATCGAACAATCCGCTGCGCCGCGCCTGCTCAATGCTGTAGGCAATCAACGGCTTTCCGATCAAGGGGCGAACGTTTTTCCCTTTGACGCCCTTGGAGCCGCCCCGTGCGCAAATCGTGCATAAACGGCTCATCGCGATACCCATTGCCGCGTGCCGGCGGCCTGTTCGATGGCGGCAATCAGATCGAGCACTTCAGCCCCCTGCCGGAATGTACACAGCGTCTCATGGCGCCCGCCAAGCAATGCCGCATGCATTTCTCTGTAGGTATCGTCGCGACCGCTGACGATGCTTTCAATTTGATCGTTCATGGTGACCGTTCCCCTGACAAGATCCGCCTCTATCGTGCCGCTATCGGTATTGATGATGACGACGCGCCTGCCGACGCGGTCCAGATAATTCATCTGCAAGCTCACCACCGGACATCCTGGTGTTTCGAGCAGCACGGAGAACACGTCGTCGCTATCGATTTCAAGCGAGCTGAAATGACCGCCCAACGCGGCGACCCGGCTCCAGCCATTGAACAACCAGGCAATATAGTCCAGCTCATGACTCAGGTCGCGCAATACGCCGCCGCC
Organism: Herbaspirillum sp. CF444; assembly: GCF_000282135.1. Classification (GTDB taxonomy): domain Bacteria; phylum Pseudomonadota; class Gammaproteobacteria; order Burkholderiales; family Burkholderiaceae_D; genus Herbaspirillum. The sequence goes on along the minus strand of NZ_AKJW01000113.1, from coordinate 28,552 downwards.
CTGACCGGCGCTCGCCGAATAGGAGGTACGGTAATCGGCTTGCGGGCGCCATTGCGGCAAATACTGCCCGACATAAATCTGCGCCGACAACATGCGCTCGCCTTGCAACAAGGTCTTCAGCCGTTGCAACACGGCATGAAACCGCAGGTTATAGGCAACGAACACGCGACCGGAACCGCCCCCCGGCTCAAGGTCGCCCGGCGCCTCGAACAAAGGTTTCTCAACCAGAATGTCGCCGGTGAAACCTGCGCGATTGAGCGACTGCAAGGTGTCACGGTGCTCCGAGGTGCGGTTGGCGATCACCACGTAGGCCGGCTCATACTGTTGCAAGGCCTCATCGAGACCGGCATAGCACGTGCGCACGTTGATCCGGCGTCGGCTGACGACGGCGACCTCATGCCCCGACTCCTCAAGGATCCGGACGTGACGCGCACCGATCGAACCATAGCCGACAACCAGCGCCTTGCTCATGAAAACACCGACTGGTACTCGCCGTTGGCGCGCTCATAGTCGGCAAGATGTCCCACATCCAGCCAATACTCCCGCACCGGGAAAACCACCGTCTCGCGCTGTTGCGCCATGAGATTCTCAAACAGGGTCGGCATGTCGAAAAAGGTATCCGGCGCAATCAGATCGAGCGCTTCCGGCGCCAGCAAATAAATGCCTGCATTGACGAAGAAACGCTGCACGGGTTTTTCTTCGATGCCGGTAATGCGATGGTTCTCGATCTTCACCACCCCATACGGCACCTGATGATCGTATTCCCTGACGCACATGGTCGCCGCCGCATCATGCGTCACATGAAACGCCAGCAACTGGCTGAAATTGACCTTCGTCAGCAAATCGCCGTTCATCACAAAAAACGGTTCGGCCGGACGCTCCGGCAGCAAACTCAGCGCGCCCGCTGTGCCCAGGCGCTTGTCCTCGTGCAGATAGCGGATTTCGACGCCGAAGCGGGAACCGTCGCCAAAATAGGACTTCACGACTTCGGCCATGTAATTGACCGAAATATAGAAACGCCGGAAGCCGTACTCGATGAAATTTTCCAGGATCGTTTCCAGCAAGGGCTTGTTGCCGACTTTGAGCATCGGCTTGGGGCAATCTTCCGTGAGCGGCCGCAAGCGGCTGCCAAGACCGCCTGCCATCAGCACCACCCAGTTGTCCTTGCTGCGCGAATGAATCAGATCGTCGAGCGTGTCGAGGCCGATGACGGTGCCGTCCTCGTCCACCAGCGGCATATGATGCAAACCCTTGCGCTTCATCGTCGCCAGCACGGTTTCGCGGCTCATTTCCATACGCGCCGTATTCGGCTGCGGATTCATGATGAGGGTAACCGTCTCCGTGAAATCGATCCCTTTCAGGATGCCCCGGCGGACATCGCCGTCCGTCACCGTTCCCAACAAGCGGCGCTGCTCGTCAACGACCAGCACGATCTGTTTCCCGCTGCTGTCGAGCACCTGAATCGCCTCCCTCACGGAGGCCTGCGGCAACACCAGCACATCTTTCCATTTATCCATTATCTGATCTCTTTTGCGGGAACGCCCACGACCTTTGTTCCTGGCGGCACGTCGCGCACGACGACGGCACCGGCGCCGACGAGGCTGCCCTCGCCGATGCGCACTCCCTGAATCAGGGTCGCCCCCGTACCGATATGTACATTATCGCCAACCTCGACACCGCCGGAGAGCACCGCTCCCGGCGCGACATGGACATGGCGTCCGATGCGGCAATCGTGATCGATGATGGCGCCGGTGTTGACGATCGAATTCTCACCGATCGAACAACCGGTTTGCAACACCACGCCGGCCATGATTTGCGCGCCCTCGCCCAACACGACGCCGGCCACCACAACGGCCGAGGGATGACACACCTGCGCGAAGGTGTAGCCGGCACTCTTGCAGCGATCAAACAGCGCCCGGCGACCGGCGCTGCTCCCAACGGAACCGATGCCATTCACCAGCAGGATGCTGTCGACGGCATGCTCCTTCAACACATCGTCGGTCCCGAGAACGGGAATGCCGGCGATCAGCACGCCCGTCTTCAGCGGGTCGGCATCCGTCAATCCCAGCACCGGCATGCCGGCCAATGCACTCAACAACACGCGTGCATGACCGCCTGCGCCGAGAATGATAATTCCCCCGCTCAACGTTGCACCTTGTCGTCAACACCGTAGTCACGATCGGCAACCGTACCCAGCAACTCCCAATATCGCACTGGCGAAAGGCCATCGCCCGGCCGCTTGACGTCCAGATTGTCAGCGGTGAATACCTCCCCTTTGCGAACCTCCGCGCCGGCGACCAGGCTTTTACGTGCAATCGCACGATTCTTCAATTCGGACGGCGCCGCCTGCTTGACCGCGGAGCCGAGCGACATTTCCACTTCGCGTATCGAGCGGATCATTTGCGCCAGCTCATCCGGCTCCAGCGATGCCTGATGATCCGGGCCGGGCAAGTTGCGGTCGGTCGTGAAATGTTTTTCGATCACGACTGCGCCCATTGCCACGGCAGCGATCGGCACCGCGATGCCGACGGTATGATCCGAATAACCTGCCGGCAGATCGAAGGCATTGGCCAGCGTCGTCATCGCGCGCAAGTTCACATCGGCAAATGGCGCAGGGTATTCGGTCGTGCAATGCAACAACGTCACCCTGGCTTGCAGCGCGGCACGTCCGGCCGCGGATACGTACGCTTGCTCGAAAGCGCTCATCGAAGGTGCCGCCTCCGGCTCGGAGTAGCCGAACGCCAGCACGCCAAGCGCCTGTTCGATTTCCCCCAGCGTACTCATCCCCGTCGACAAAATGACCGGCTTGCCGGTGCGTGCCGCGGCAAGCAGCAGCGGTGCGTTGGTGATATCGCCGGAAGGCATTTTGATCAGCGGCAGGTCGAAACGGCCGGCGAGCAACGCCAGGCTGTCCAGGTCAAACGGCGTCGACAGGAAGTCGATATTGCAAACCTTGCAGTGTGCGATCAACGCCTCATGATCGGCATCGCTGAGTTCGAGCTTGCGAATCATTTCGTGCTGCGATTCTTCCGCGTCGGTCGTCGCGCGCTGGTACTGAGCCTTGGGCGCGGCGCGGCTGACGAGTTTATCCGCCTTGAAGGTCTGAAACTTCACGGCATCGGCGCCTGCACGCGCAGCTACCGAAACCAGCTCCCTGGCGAGATCCAGCGATCCGTTGTGATTGACACCGGCTTCGGCGATAACATAAACGCGCTTATTCATGATCGATGTTCAATTCAAAAAAATGTTTCTTCAGTAGCGCTGCCGGTTCCCGGACCGCACTGATCGCCTTGGCTATCCGCGCAGCGCTTTCACCGTCGCCATAGGGATTGACCGTTTGAGCGCAATCCATCGTCAGTGCACGCCGTATCGCGGCTTCAATCTCTGCCGCGACAGGTTCGCAATTGACAACCGAACTTGCCTGCAAGCGCCCTTTCTGACGGTCGCCGATATTGACCGTCGGCTTGCGGAAAGACGGCGCTTCGTACAGACCGCTGGATGAATTGCCGACCACGCCGTCAACCAGCGCCATGGCACTCAGATAGCGGACCTGGCCCAGCGATGTGTAGGCGCGTGCGAACGGCCGGTCCTTCACGTAGCGGTCCATCAGATCGATAATGATCTGGCCATCCGTATCTGCGTTCGGCTTGGTCATCAGGATCCCCACTTCGGGACCCAGCGCGTCCAATGCCGTCAACAACTCTTCGAACTGTGCGGCGGCAGATTGTTTTTCCAGCGTCGCCGGATGAAAAGTCACCAGCAAATTCTGCTTCTGAAAACGAAAATCCAGCGCAGCCTCCAACGCAGCCCGCTCAAGCAAACTGACGCGCTTGATGTAGTCCAGCCCCGGGCTGCCGACATTGTGAATATGCGCCGGATTCTCTCCGAGCTGGCGCACGCGGCGCGCTGCATCCGCATTGGTGACAAAGTGCACATGCGCCATCTTGGTGATGCTGTGCCGGATGGCCTCGTCGAATGCCCCCTCGGTCACGTCGCCGCCGGCAATATGCGCAATCGGGATACGTGCGATCAGCGCCGCTTGCGCAGCGGCCAGGATTTCATAGCGATCGCCGAGCACCAGCAACATGTCCGGCTGCAAACGATCCAGGGCATCGGCGAATCCAATCACGCCCAGGCCGATCGATTTGCCGACGCCGATGGCCGTATCGCTCGCAAGCAACATGTCCACTTTGGCGTCGATACGAAAACCGTCGGCTTCAATGGCGCGATACGTCGAACCGAATTGCGCGGACAGGTGCATGCCCGTGGCGACGATCTGCAACTGCAAGCCGGAGGTAGCGGCGATTTCGCGCATGACCCAATACAGCAAGCCGTAATCGGCACGGCTGCCGGTCACCACGCAAATTTTTCGCATGGCCGTCACCGGCCGGCTCCCAACGCTGCACTGCTGGGAATATTGATAAGCCGCGCTTCAATGTCTTCCGCCGTTTCCAGCGAGGGCATGCGCGGACATACGCTGAACATCGGCAGCCGGTGCATCAGCGTCCAGGCAGGACGCGTCATGATGCCCAGACCGTTGCTCAGTTCCAGCAACTCGTCGCGTTGCGCCGCGTTATCCCGATCCAGCAACAAGACATTAAGCCAGTAGTTGCTGCGGGCAAAAGACGGTTCGCTGAAAAAACGCACGCCGCCGATGCCCTCAAACACCTGCGCATACGTTTTTGCAAGGGCGCGCTTGGCCTCGATGAAACCGGGCAATTGTTCCAGTTGCGCACAACCCAGGGCGGCATTGATGTTCGGCAGGCGATAGTTGAAACCGATGCGGTCATGCGCAAACGACCATTTGTGCGGCACTTTGGCGGTGGTCGTCAGATGCTTCGCCAATTTCCCCAGTTCGGGATCATTGGTCAGAATGGCGCCTCCGCCACCGGTGGTCACGACCTTGTTGCCGTTGAAACTCAGCGCCGACACGCGCCCCAGATTGCCGGTATGGCGGCCTTTGTACGACGACCCCAGCGATTCCGCGGCATCTTCGATCAAGGCAATCCGGTAGCGCTCGCAGACGGCAACCAAGGCATCGAGGTCGACCGGATGGCCGAAGGTATGCATCGGCACCACGGCCTTGATGCGGCGCCCGGTTTGTTTGTTGTAGCAAGCGTCGCCGCGCACCTCCGCGATATTTTCCAGATGGCGCTCCAGCTTGTGCGGATCGAGCCCCAGGGTCGCGATGTCGCTGTCGACGAAATGCGGAACCGCCCCGCAATAGCTGATCGCGTTGGCGGTCGCAATGAAAGTCAGCGTCGGCATCAGCACTTCATCGCCGGCCTCAACGCCGACCAGCAGCAAACAGACATGCAAGGCGGCAGTGCCGTTGACCACGGCGATCGCATGACGCGTGCCGGTATAAGCAGCCAGATCCTGCTCGAAACGGTCGACGAACTTGCCGACGGACGATACCCAGCCCGTGTCGATGCATTCTTTGACATACGTCCATTCATTGCCGCCGAACTCCGGCTCGTGCAATGCCACCCGCGCATCCGGCGCAGGCAGGACGGATTTGAGCGCCGCGATGATTGCCGGCTGATCCAGTTTAGACATTGTAGATACCAGCCTTGTAGTTCTTCAGGTTGTCCGGGTTGGTGAACCAGGTCACCGTTTCCTGCAAGCCGCGACGGAAACCGTCATGACCGGCATAGCCCGGACTCCAGCCGGTCAACTCGCGCGCCTTGTCGTTGGCCGCCCACAGGCGGTCGACTTCGCTTTTCTCGGGGCGGAGCCGGACTTCGTCCGTTTCGATCTCAATCTTCACGCCCATGATGTCGGCAATCATGGCGACCGTATCGCCGATGGAAATTTCGAAGTTGCTGCCGACGTTGATCACTTCGCCGACCGATTTTTCCGACTGTGCAACCGCGATGAAACCTTGCACCGTGTCCGCCACGAAATTGAAATCGCGGGTCGGATGCAAGGCTCCCAGCTTGATGCGGCGCTGACCGCTGGCGATCTGCGTGATCACGGTCGGAATGATGGCGCGTGCCGACTGGCGCGGTCCATAGGTATTGAACGGACGAATCACCGAAACCGGCGTGTCGAAAGCGTTATAGAAAGACATGGCGATCTGGTCGGCGCCGATCTTGCTGGCGGAATAAGGCGATTGTCCCTGGAGCGGATGTTCTTCGGTAATCGGCACAAAGCGGGCGGTTCCATACACTTCGCTGGTGGAGGTATGCACCACCTTCGATACGCCAAGTTCGCGCGCAGCCTGAACGATGTTGAGCGTACCCTTGACGTTGGTGTCGATATAGGTATCCGGCGAATGATAGGAGTAAGGGATGGCGATCAGCGCCGCCAGATGCAACACCAGGTCGCAACCTTGCATGGATTTCTTGACGCCGTAGGGATCGCGGATGTCGCCGGCGAACACGTCGAATTTACCTTTGACGTCGTCCGCGCAACTGTCCAGCCAGCCCCAGGAATTGAAGGAGTTGTAGAGCACGAATGCCCTGACGTCATGTCCCTGACGCACCAATGCCTCGGTCAAATGTGATCCGATGAAGCCATCCGCTCCGGTTACCAATACTTTCATTTTTGCTCGCTCTGACAAAAGACTTCGATGCCTTGCACTGCGATCCGTCATGTCGCTCACTGAGCCGGATCGCCGCGCAAGGCGAATTAACGATGATGCTTATTGCAAACCCGACAAATAACTGTCGTAGGTCTTCCTGATGCCATCGGCCAGGCTGACGCGCGCCAACCACCCTCTTTGCGCCAACAGGGAAACGTCGAGCAGTTTGCGCGGCGTTCCGTCCGGCTTGCTGCTGTCGAATTCAATATCTCCTTCGAATCCGACGACCTCCAGAATCGTCTCGGCCAATTCGCGAATCGTCACGTCCGTGCCGGTGCCGACGTTGTAAGCGCCGCTGCCGGCGCCTTGCTCCATCAGGAACACGCAAGCATCGGCCATGTCGTCGACGTACAGGAACTCCCGCATCGGCTTGCCCGATCCCCATACGATCAGTTTCTTGTCGCCACGCAGCTTGGCCTCATGCGCCTTGCGCAACAGTGCCGGCAAGACATGGCTATTGGCGAGATCGTAGTTGTCGTTCGGGCCGTACAGGTTGGTCGGCATGACGGTGACGTATTCCGTCTGATATTGCCTGTTGAAGGACTCGCACATTTTGAGTCCGGCGATCTTGGCGATCGCATAGGGCTCGTTGGTGCTCTCCAGCGGGCCCGTCAGCAAATACTCTTCTTTGATCGGCTGAGGACAGTCGCGCGGATAAATGCAGGACGAACCAAGAAACATGAGTTTGCCGATCCCTGCCGCATGTGCGCCGCCAATGACGTTGGCTTCCATCTGCAGATTCTGATAGATGAAATCCGCACGATAGATATTGTTTGCCTGGATGCCGCCGACCTTGGCCGCAGCCAGGAATACATATGCCGGCTGCTGCTCCGCCAGGAACGCGTGCACGCGCGCCTGGTCCAGCAGATCCAGCTCGCCGTGGGTGCGCGTCAGGATATTGGCATAGCCGCCGGCCTGAAGGCGCCGCACGATGGCCGAGCCGACCATGCCGCGATGGCCGGCCACATAAATCTTTGCGTCTTTGTCGATTGCAGCCATTGCGTCTTCACTCACGATTGTCGATAGCGGTATAGCCGTGGCGCTTGATCAGCTCGTCGCGCTGCGCCGATTTCAAATCCTCGCGCGCCATTTCGGCAACCAGCTCCGCAAACGAAGTCTTGGGCGTCCAACCAAGCTTTTCCTTCGCCTTGGTGGCATCGCCGAGCAAGGTTTCCACCTCTGCGGGACGGAAATAGCGCGGATCAACGGCGACGATGCACTTGCCGTTTTCATCGTACCCCTTTTCGTCAAGGCCCTCGCCTTCCCAACGCACCTTCAGATCGATTTCACGCGCCGCGGCCTCGATGAAGTCGCGCACGCTGTATTGCACGCCGGTAGCGATGACAAAGTCTTCCGGTTGCTCCTGCTGCAACATGAGCCACTGCATTTCAACGTAATCGCGTGCATGCCCCCAGTCGCGACGGGCATTCAGATTGCCGAGGTAGAGGCACTCCTGCAGACCCAGCTTGATGCGCGCCAACGCGCGGGTAATTTTGCGAGTGACGAAGGTTTCGCCGCGAATCGGACTTTCGTGATTGAACAGAATGCCATTGCACGCGTAAATGCCGTAGGCCTCGCGATAATTGACGGTGATCCAGTACGCATACAGTTTCGCCACGGCGTAAGGACTGCGGGGGTAAAACGGCGTGGTCTCCTTTTGCGGCGTTTCTTGCACCAGGCCATACAGCTCCGAGGTCGACGCCTGGTAAAAACGCGTCTTCTTCTCCAGTTTCAGAATGCGAATCGCTTCCAGAATACGCAAGGAGCCAAGGGCATCCGAATTGGCCGTGTACTCCGGCTCTTCAAACGAGACGGCAACATGGCTTTGGGCCGCCAGATTGTAGATTTCATCCGGCTGCACTTGCTGGATGATGCGGATCAGGCTGGTCGAATCGGTCAGATCGCCATGGTGCAATCTGAACCGGACGTTTTTCTCGTGCGGGTCCTGATACAAGTGATCGATGCGATCAGTATTGAGCAACGAGGTACGCCGCTTGATGCCATGGACTTCATAGCCCTTGGACAGCAGCAACTCCGCCAGATAAGCGCCATCCTGCCCTGTAACGCCGGTAATCAGTGCAACTTTACTCATGTACTCTTCTCAGTTTTTTGTGTTCGGTGAAAATGATATGCGCGATGTCGCCTAAAACATCTTCGCATTCAACAAGCGCAACAAATACTTTCCGTAACTGTTCTTGATATAAGGCTGTGCCAGCGCCTCCAATTGCTGCGCGGAAATATATTTTTTGCGATAGGCAATTTCTTCGGGGCAAGCGATCTTGAGCCCCTGGCGGCTTTCGATGGTGGCGATGAATTGCCCGGCGTCCAATAGAGACTCGTGCGTCCCGGTGTCAAGCCAGGCCATGCCCCGTCCCATCACCTCGACGCTCAACCGGTTTTGCGCAAGATAGACGCGATTGATGTCCGTAATCTCCAGTTCGCCCCGGGCGGAAGGTTTGACAGCCGCTGCAATGTCGCAAACCTGCTGATCGTAGAAATACAAGCCCGTGACGGCGTAGTTGGACGTCGGCGCAACCGGCTTCTCTTCGATGCTGATGGCGCGGCGCTGCTCGTCGAAATCAACCACGCCATATCGTTCCGGATCGGTCACGTAGTAGGCGAACACATAAGCGCCATCCTGTTGCTTGTCCGCGGTTTTAAGCTGGGATTCGAACTCGTTGCCGTAAAAGATATTGTCGCCGAGAATCAGTGCCGACGGATGGCCTCCGATGAAACTGCGTCCAATGGTGAAGGCCTGCGCAAGACCGTCAGGAGAGGGTTGTTCCGCATAGGACAAGGAGATCCCCCATGCACTGCCGTCACCGAGCAAGCGCTGGAACATCGGCAAATCATAGGGAGTCGAGATGATCAATATGTCCCGGATACCGGCCAGCATCAGCGTTGACAGCGGATAGTAGATCATCGGCTTGTCATGCACCGGCAGCAGCTGCTTGGAAACAGCCTGTGTGACGGGGTACAGTCTGGTGCCGGATCCGCCGGCCAGAATGATGCCCTTGCGCTGGGTACTCGTCATCGGCGTGCCGACTCCGCTGGCAATGCGGGCTGGCGGCGGCACCCTGTCCATGAATCAGACACGAACATCATCTTTACCTCGTTACACTCAATATTCAGTTTAGCTCGCAATTTTACTGGCAAAACGCATGAATGCGTCCGATAAGGAACTGAGATAAGCACTCAAGACACAAAATGGGCATCTTTATCGGACACTTCTCCTTCAAACAAAGCGCTGTTCGAGAAAAACGGCTTCAGTCATACTCTTCGGTATGAATGAAGTCCGATAACATCATTGCATCTTCGACATTAAAACCCTTGCCTACATCCCTCATGCCTACCTACGCCATCGGCGACCTCCAAGGCTGCGGCCAGCAGCTGCAAAACCTGCTCACCCTGATCGACAAGGCATCCCCCGACGCCGACCTCCTGTTTGTCGGCGACCTGGTCAACCGCGGTCCGCAATCGCTGGGAACCTTGCGCCACCTGCGGTCATTGGGGCCGCGCGCCAAGGCCGTGCTGGGCAATCACGACCTCCACTTGCTCGCGGTCTCCCAAGGCATCCGCCCGCAACATGCGACCGATACCCTGGATGACATCCTCAACGCCCCCGATCGCGACGAACTGATCGACTGGGTACGCCATCGTCCGCTGGCCCTGTTTGAACAAGGCCATTTGCTGTTTCACGCGGGAATCTTTCCGGAATGGAATGCAGAAAAGACCATGGCACTGGCGCATGAAGTGGAGACCATGCTGCGCGGTCCCGATTGGGTCGATTTTCTGCGTCACATGTACGGCAACGAGCCGGCGATCTGGTCGGACGACCTGGAAGGCCACGACCGCCTGCGCTGCATCATCAACACGCTCACGCGCATGCGCCTCTGCCGGCCTGACGGCGGCATCGACTTCTCGATCAAGGAAGGTCTCGACGCCGCACCGCCCGGCTATGTTCCATGGTTTGACATGCCCCATCGCCAGACTGCCGACGTCACTTGCGTATTCGGCCACTGGGCATCGCTGGGATTGACGCTGCGCCCCAACCTGATCGGACTCGATACGGGCTGCGTCTGGGGCGGCAAGCTTACTGCGATACGGCTTGAGGATCGGGCGCTGTTCCAGGTGGAATGCCCGCGCGCGGAGCAGTTTGCATGAGATCCTCCGGCACATAGCCAAGTCCATCCGCCACCACCTTCCGGGCGGTGACAGCCAATTCTCGGCGATGCGCGCCGTCGGTCGGTATCGCCGGCAATTGCGTCAGTTCCGCCGTCATCGAACGCGCATGCAAAATCGCCAGGATACTTTCCACGATCGTGGTGTCGCCGATGAAATCGGCCGCCGGATGGTAATTCCCCTGTGCGTCCAGATAGCGCAGTGCATAAGGTTGCACCGGCACCCTGGCGTCGAGCGCGGCTTCAAACAGGTTGGCGTGGAAAGGCAATAATTTCCCCTGCGCCGCCGTCGTGCCTTCCGGGAAGAACGCCACGCGGTCGCCGGCTTCGATGCTTTCCACCAATCCCTTGAAGATGCGCCGCACGTCGCTGGCTTTGCCGCGCGAGATGAAGATCGTCCCGGTCTTGGCGCACAGCCAGCCGATGAAGGGCCAGCTGCGGATGTCCGACTTCGCCACGAAGCGGCACGGCTGCATCGAGTTGACGACGAAGATATCGAGCCACGAAATGTGATTGGCGACGATCAGCGAACGCGGCGGCGCCGTCACGCCATCCGGCCGGCGTATCACCACCCGGATGCCGCAGATGGTCAGCAGCTTGCCTGACCAGCGACGGATATGGCCTTCGCGCCGCGCCGCGCCGATCCAGGGAAAGATGAAGGCGCAGATCGCCATGCCGAGAAACAAATGCGCAACCATGCGCAGTATGCGAAAAGGAAGCATCGCTTTTTTCTGTGATTAACGCTCGAAAGCGATGTGTCCGGCGACGATGGTCGCCTTGACCTGGCCGGTCAGTTCGTAGCCGAGGAAAGGCGTGTGCTTGCCCTGGCTGGCGAGGGCTTTGGCTTCCACCGTCCAGCGTGTTTCCGGATCGAAAATGCAGACGTCGGCAATGTCGCCGACCTTCAGGCCGCCGGCCGGCAAACCGGCTACGCGCGCCGCGTCGGTAGTCACCTTGGCGACCGCCTTGTTGACGGCGTCGGCAGCGCCGGCTTCTTGCGCCCACTTGAGCGACAGCGACAGCAGCAATTCCAGGCCGGTCGCGCCCGGCGAAGCTTCGCCGAACGGCAGCAACTTCTCGTCGTCATCGACCGGCGTGTGGTCGGAACAGATCGCATCGATGGTGCCGTCCAGCAGCGCCGCGCGAATCGCGTCGCGGTCGCGTTGCGAGCGGAACGGCGGATTGACGCGCGCGTTGGAATCGAAGAAACCGATGTCCATGTCCGACAAATGGATGTGATGGGCGCCGACGTCGCAAGTCACCGGCAAGCCTTCGCGCTTGGCGGCGCGCACCAGTTCCAGGCCGGCAGCCGACGACATGCGGCACAGGTGGACGCGGGCGCGCGTCGAGCGCACCAGTTCGAAGATGGTGTAGAGCGCGATCGTTTCCGACATCACCGGCACGCCGGACAAGCCCAGGCGCGACGCCGCCGGACCGCTGTGCGCGATACCGTGGCGACCCAGGTGCGGGTCCTGCGGGCGCAGCCAGACGGTGTAGTCGAAGGTCTTGGCGTATTGCAGCGCGGAGAGCAACACGGTCGTGTCGAGAATGGGTTCATCGGCCTGCGAGAAGCCGACGCAGCCGGCGTCGGTCAGCTCGGCCATTTCCGTCAGCGCCTTGCCCTTCAGGCCGACGGTCAACGCACCCAACGGATACACGTGGGCCTGGTTGAGCGACTTGGCGCGGTGCTTGAGCATTTCGACCAGACCCGGCTCGTCGAGCACGGGATCGGTGTCCGGCGGACACAGGAGACTGGTGACGCCGCCTTGCATGGCGGCCTGCATTTCGGATTCCAGCGTGGCTTTGTATTCGTAACCCGGCTCGCGCAGGCGCGCGCTCAGGTCGACCAGGCCGGGAGCAACCACCAGGCCGGCCGCGTCGATGGTCTTGTTGGCCGTGAAATCAGTGGGAGCCTTGCCGATGCCGACTACTTTGCCGGCGGCGATGAACACGTCTTGTTGCGCGTCGATATTGTTGGCAGGGTCGATCAGTCTGCCGTTCTTGATATGCAGTTTCATGCGCTATTCCACTCTTGTCCGCGTTGGGACTGACGCAAAACTGCCCCAGCGTCGTTATGCCTCCTAGTCGTACCGCCGTACTGCCTTCGTCGGCACACCTAGCTGGGACAATTTTGCGTCAGTCCTGTTTGTACTAATAAATTAATTACCTGCGACGATGCTCATCACCGCCATGCGCACCGCGATGCCGAAGGTCACCTGCGGCAGGATCACGGCTTGCGCGCCGTCGGCCACGGCTGAGTCGATCTCGACGCCGCGGTTCATCGGCCCCGGGTGCATCACGATGGCGTCCGGCTTGGCCAGCGCCAGGCGCTCGGGCGTCAGGCCGTAGCTCTTGAAGAACTCCTGCGCCGACGGCAGCAAGGCGCCGCTCATGCGTTCGTTCTGCAGGCGCAGCATGATGATGACGTCGACGTCCTTCAGGCCTTCTTCCATGTTGTGGAAGACGCGCACGCCCATTTGCTCCAGCCCGCTCGGCAGCAGCGTGCTGGGACCGATGGCGCGCACTTCCGGCACGCCCAGCGTGGTGAGGCCGTGGATGTCGGAGCGCGCCACGCGGCTGTGCAGGATGTCGCCGACGATCGCCACGCGCAAGTTGGTGAAATCCTTCTTGTAGTGACGGATCGTGTACATGTCCAGAAGACCCTGGGTCGGATGCGCATGGCGGCCGTCGCCGGCGTTGACCACGTGTACGTGCGATTGTTTGGTGTCGATCAGGTGCTTGGCGATCAGGTAAGGCGCGCCCGATTGCGAATGGCGCACCACGAACATGTCGGCGTGCATCGCCGCCAGGTTGTCGATGGTGTCGAGCAGCGACTCGCCCTTGCTGGCGCTGGAGGCGGAGATGTTCAGGTTGATCACGTCGGCCGACAGGCGCTTCGAGGCGATCTCGAAAGTGGTGCGGGTGCGCGTGGAATTCTCGAAGAACAGGTTGAACACGCTCTTGCCGCGCATCAGCGGCACCTTCTTCACTTCGCGGTCGCCGATGCTGACGAAGGACGATGCGGTGTCGAGGATATTGGTGATGATTGCTTTGGGCAGACCTTCGATGGTCAGCAGATGTTGCAGTTCGCCGTTCTTGTTCAGTTGTGGATTAAGCATGGACCACCGTCAGGGAAAATCGGCCGTCGTCGGCGCGTTGCAGTTGCAGGGATTGATCGTCGGCGAGCGCAATCGTCTCGGCCAGGAAGTCGGCGGCGATCGGCAGTTCGCGGCCGCCGCGGTCGACCAGCGACGCCAGCAGGATGCGCGCCGGGCGACCGTAGTCGAACAGCTCGTTGATCGCGGCGCGCGTGGTGCGGCCGGTGTAGAGCACGTCGTCGACCAGCACGATGGTCGCGCCTTCGACGTCGAAACCGATCTGGCTCGGCTTGACGTCCGAACGCAGGCCTTTCTCGGCAAAGTCGTCGCGGTAGAAGGACACGTCGATGAAGCCGAGGCGGTCGTTCAGCTGCAACTCGGCGGCCAGGCGTTCGGCCAGCCAGGCGCCGCCGGAATGGATGCCGACGATGGCGGCATGCTCGACGCCTTGCAGGCCGGCTTTGACTTGCTGCGCCAGCCTGGCGTACAGCGCTTCTGCGTCCAGCGGCGGGAGAGTGTTAGTTGTGCTCATGGGAGTCGTCAAAATATTGCTGCAAAATAATGGCGGCGGCCTCGGCGTCGATATGCTCGCCGCGGCGCTGTTCGATCACTGCCGAGGAATAGCGCTCGTCCACCAGCACCGTCTCGACGCCGAAGCGGCCGTGCAGCTGGTTGGCAAAGCGGCGGCAGCGTACGGTCATCTCGTGTTCGGCGCCGTCGGGGTGGCTGGGCAGGCCGACGATGCAGCGCGTCGGCGTCCACTCGTCGATCAGCTTGCCGAGTTCGGCGAACTTGGCGTCGTTGGTCGCGGCGCTGATGATGGTCAAAGGCTGGGCTTGCTTGATCAGGGTATTGCCGATTGCCACGCCGATGCGCTTTAAGCCGAAGTCGAAGGCCAGGAGCGTTTCCACGGATTGCTGCTCAGGCCCGGCCGAAGTCGCCGCTGAGCATGACCGGGTCGATGCCCAGCAAGGCCAGCGCTGCAGTGAAGCGTTGCTCCACCGGCAAGTCGAAAATGATGGACGGATCCGCCTTGACGGTCAGCCAGCCGTTGCGGGCGAGTTCGTCTTCCAGCTGGCCGGCGCTCCAGCCCGAGCAACCCAGGCTGACCAGCACCTGCTGCGGACCGTCGCCGTGGGCGACCGCTTCCAGCACGTCCTTGGAGGTGGTCAGGGAAATACCGTCGGTCACCTGCAGGGTCGAGGAAAACTGGCTCATCGCCGTATGCAGCACGAAACCGCGCTCCACCTGCACCGGACCGCCGAACATCACCGGGCTGCGATACAGCTCGGGGACGGCGTCAGGCGAGTCGTGGATGATTTCCAGCTTGAGATTGATGCGATCGAACAGGACATCCATGGTCATGTCGGTCGGCTTGTTGATGACGACGCCGAGCGCGCCATTCTGATTGTGTTCGCACAGATACACCACGGTGCCGCCGAAAATCGGATCCAGCATCGAAGGCATTGCTATCAGGAAATGATCGGTCAGATCGAACTCGGGAGCGAGTTTGGCGGCTTTGTCGGTGCTTGCCGCAAAATCGGAGGTTTCCGTCGCGTCGTAGGCAGCGTCGGAGGTGTCGGCGGAGAAGGCTTTGCGTCGCTTGATCATGCCCGCCATTTTAGCAGTTTTACGACGAATCCCCCAGTCCGGCGGCGAGCCCTTGCTGCTTTCAGCTCGGCCGCCGGGCGAGTCGCCCTAGGCTGCCAGCAAACGCCGCGTTGCCTCCCTTGCCTCCCGCCCCAGGGCCGCCAGATCAAGGCCGGGAATGTCGTCATCTTCAACAACCGCCTTGCCCGCCACGTACAAGGCTTTCAGATACGGCCGCCCGCCGCCGACCACCGGTCCCAGGGCCGGATCGTGCAGGCCGAAATAGCGCGGATCGTCCAGACGATACAGCGCGATGTCGGCCTGTTGTCCAACCTGCAAGCCCTCGATGCCGCCCATGCCGCCCATGCCGTGCAGCCCCAGCACCCTGGCGCCGCCGGTCGTGCCCCAACGCACCACGTCTTCCACCGTCGCGGCGTCGGCGCCGCCTTCAAACGTGCCGCCGGCATAGGACGGCGTCGCCTCCTGGCCGCGCCGCGCGCGCTGCATCAGCCAGGCCGCGTGGGTTTCCGACAGCATATCGGCCGCTTCGTTGGAGGCCGCGCCGTCGACGCCGATGGAAATCGGTACGCCCGCCTCTTCCAGCTGGCGGATCGGCGCGATGCCGCTGCCTAGCCGGCCGTTGCTTTGCGGACAATGCGCAATCCCGGTACCGGTCTTGCCGAGCAAGGCGATTTCGGACGGATCAAGCTTGACCAGATGGGCGAACCAGACGTCGCTGCCGAGCCAGTCGCAGCGCTCGGCGAATTCCACCGGCGTGCAGCGATGCTTGCCCTGCGCGGTATCCTGATAGCCGACCGTTTCCGACAGATGGCTGTGCAGGCGCACGCCGGCCCGGCGCGCAAAACCGGCCATGGTGCGCAACTCTTCCGGCGTGGCCGAATACAGCGGCGTGGTCGGCGCCATCACCACGCGGCGCATCGCCGCCGGCGACGGGTCGTGATACCGCTTGATCAATCGCTCCATGTCGGTCAGGTAACCGTCCAGCGTTTCCGGTCGCAAGGCCGTCGGCAACTCCGCTTCCAACTGGCGCGTCTGCGTCGCGCCGCCCCGGCACAGCACGAAGCGCAGGCCGAGCGCTTCGGCTTCTTCGAACAGAATCGCCGAGGTGTCGTAGGGCATGCCGGGGTAATACAGATAGTTGTGATCGGCCACCGTGCCGCAGCCGGAACGCATCAGCTCCACCAAGCCGATGCGTGCGGCCAGGCGAAACAGCTTCTCGTCGAATTTGGCGCGATAACGGTAAGGCGTCGCCGCCAGCCACGGCGTCAGCGAGGCATCGATGCCGGCCGGATCGCCCTTGAGCATGGACTGGAACAGATGGTGATGCGTGTTCACCCATGAGGGATACGCGATGCAATCGGTCGCATCCACAATCGTCTCGCCCGCCAAGGGCGACAGCCTGCCGATGGCGGCGATGACGCCGTCGACCACACGGATGTCCGGCCCGGCATGACGTGCCGCTGCGCCGGGCAAGCCGGTCATGATGGCGTCGATGTTGCTGATCAAAAAAGAAGTCGTCATTTTGCGTTAACCCATTTCACTTTCATGCCATCCGGCCAGCGCCACGCGCGACAAGGCCATCATGGCGAGGAACAAGACGATCCCGGTCACGGTAATCAAGAACAGCGCCGCAAACAAGCGCGGAATGTTCAGTTGAAAACCCGCCTGCAGGATCTGATACGCCAGTCCCGATCCGGTGCCGCCGGTGCCGGCGACAAACTCCGCCACCACCGCGCCGATCAGCGCCAGCCCGCTGGAGATCCGCAAGCCGCCGAAGAAGTACGGCAAGGCGCTGGGAATGCGCAAGCGGCGCAAGGTCTGCCAGCGCGACGCCTTGTTCAGCTTGAACAGGTTCAGCAAACCCGGATTGACGCTGCGCAATCCCAGCGTGGTGTTGGAGATGATCGGGAACAGCGCCATGATGGTCGCGCAAATCACCAGCGCGAAGGTCGGCTCCTTGACCCAGATGATGATCAATGGCGCGATGGCGACGATCGGCGTCACCTGCAGGATGATCGCGTACGGGAAGAAGCTGACTTCAATGAAGCGGCTCTGCACGAACACGAAGGCAATCGCGACACCCAGCAGCACCGACAGCACGAAGGCCAGGAAGGTGATCTTCAGCGTCACCAGCAGCGAGTCCGACAATAGTCCCCAGTCCGCCATCAGCGTCCTGGCAATCACCAATGGCGTCGGCACCAGGTAGACCGGCACCTCCAGCAGCGTGCAGATCAACTGCCACGCCAGCAGCAACACCACGCCGATCGTGAATGGCGCGGCGACACGCAGGAATTTCGGATTAGTGATCAACGGGGTCATGACCGCCTCCTTCTTGATTGGCCAGCGTCAGGTAATCGGACAGGATCTTGCAATAGCCCATGAATTCCGGCGAGATGCGGAAAGCGTCGTCGCGCATGCCGCCGGCGCCCGGCGCCTCGATCGGCACATCGGCAATCACGCGCCCCGGCCGCGCCGCCATCACCACCACGCGGCTCGACAGATACACCGCTTCGTAAATGCTGTGCGTGACGAACACCACGGTCAGGTCTTGCCGGCTCCAGATCTTGCGCAGATCGGCATCGAGCTTGTTGCGCGTGAACTCGTCGAGTGCGCCGAAAGGCTCGTCCATCAGCAGCAGATTGGGCCACGTCGCCAGCGCGCGCGCAATCGAGGCGCGCATCTGCATGCCGCCCGACAGCTCGCGCGGATAGGCGTCATGGAAGCGCTCCAGCCCCACGAGCTTTAGCGCATCTCGTACGCGCACGTCGCTGTCGGTGCGCGCCATGTGCTTCAGATCCAGCGGCAGCCGCACGTTCTGTTCCACCGACGCCCACGGCATCAGCGTCGCTTCCTGGAACACCATCGCCAGCGTGCGGTCCGGCGTGCCCACCGTCGCCAGGTTCTTGCCCCACCAGCGGATGTGGCCGTGCGACGGCTCCTCCAGCCCGGCGAACATCTTCAGCAGCGTGCTCTTGCCGCAGCCGGACGGACCGAGCAGCGAGACGAACTCGCCGCGCCGGATGTCCAGCTTCACCTCGTCCAGCGCACGGGTGCCGTTGCGATAGGTCTTCTCCACCCGCTGTGCGCTCAGCACTGCATCGATTGAGGAGGCAGGGTCGGCAGCGCCCTGCTCCCAGGCCGCCAGTTGCGGCATCGCGTGATCGTCTCGTTTCATCATTGCTCCCGGCCTCTAGTCTTTGCTGCGGAAAACTTCGGTTTCGCCATGCTCTTCCAGCAACTGCAACAGCATGCGACGCATGATCAGGCCCGGACGATCAGACGCCATGTGGAATTCCTGCTTGCGACGCACGTCGATGCAGGCATCGGGGTCCGTGGCTTCCAGGATCTCGCGGTCCTCCACCAGAATCGGCGCGTCCCAGGCGATCAGCTCGGCTTCGGCGCAATCTTCTTCGGCGTCGTTGCGGTATAGCCATTGCGCCAGCATGATGGAGCCGTCGTCGATCGGCGTGGCGCAGTTGTAGATGATGTGATGCCGGCCCGAGCTCGGATACTGGCAACCGAAGCGGCGCGAAAACGGCAGGTACCAGCGGTTGAACATGTGGCGCATGGTGGTGTCGTCGGTGGTGCCGGTGACGCGATAGCTGGCCGGCACGTTCTTGATCGGCACCAGCGTTTCCGCTTCGAAGCCGTAATCGGTTTCGTTGATCTCGTACTTCTCCGGCTTGGGCTGGTCGTACAGGCCGAAGGTGCCGCGATGGACATAGCTGAAGTGCGAATTGTCGAAGGAGTTTTCCATCATCCGCAGCGCGCTGGTTTCCCAACGTTCGTAGAACTGGAAGATGCGGCGATAGCCGGGCGTGGTTTCTTCCGGGAAGAACGGGATGTCGCGCAGCGGCTTTTCCAGCGCCACCCACACGTAGCCGTAACGCTCTTCGCAATAATACGACTGCACCATCGCGCCGGCCGGCACCGAGCCGTCGGCGTTCTGCGGCACGCGCACGCAGGCGCCGGCGCAGTCGAAGGTCCAGCCGTGATAGCCGCAGACGATGTTGCCGTTGTCGACAAACCCCTTCGACAATTTCGCCGTGCGATGGCAGCAACGATCCTGCAAGGCCGCCGGCTTGCCCGGCGACTTGAGCCAGACGACGATGTTCTCGCCCAGCAGCGTGAACGGCTTGGGCCCGTCTTCCAGCATCGTGATCGGCATGACCGCGTACCAGAATTTTCGCAAGACTTTTTGTTTCGTAACCAGCATGGTGCAACTCCTTTAAAACCAGCCATGCTCTGCGCCTGCAGCAACATGGCCAAGCAGCCGGCGCGCCGTCATGGTCGCCTTCGCCGCGAATTCAATCAAATCGAGTTACGACGCCGCAGCCAGTACGCTGGCGGCGCCGAAGGTTTCCTGCACTTTTTGTGCGAGGTAGTCGCCGATGGTGCAGGGCGCATAGCGTGCCGGATGCTCGTCGGAGCAGCACGACGGCAGGCACGACACGGTCACCGCATGGTCGCCGTCCATGAAGAACGGCAGCGAATAGCGCGGCACCGGATTGTCGTTGCGCACGCGATGCGCATTGCTGTGATAAACGTCGTTGCTCCAGCGCTGCAGCAGGTCGCCGATGTTGACCACGAAGCTGCCGTGTATCGGCGTCGCGCGCACCCAGTCGCCATCCGCATTGCGCACTTCCAGGCCGCCGATGTCGTCCTGCGCCAGGATGGTGACCAGCCCCCAGTCGGTGTGCGCACCGGCGCCGATCTGGTTGTGCTGCGCGTCGGCAGGCTGTGGCGGATAGTGCAGCATGCGCTGGGTGGCGATCGGCGTGCCGAGTGCGAAATTGAAGAAGTCTTCCGGCAATTGCAGCGACAGCGCAATGATCGCCAGCAGCCGCTGCGACAGCGTGCTCATGGCGGCGTGGTATTGCTGCGCATGTGCGCGCATGCCAGGCAACGCCTGCGGCCAGAGGTTGTGGCCGTAGCGCAGCACGCCTTGCTGTACATAAGGATGATCGGGCGGCAGATCGGTGCCGAACTGGAAGCCCTCCTTGAGATCGGTCGGCCCGTCGTCGAGCGCCTGCGTGCCGATGCGCTCGTAGCCGAACCCGGCCGGCGACAGCGACATGTCGACCCCGCGCTTGACCGCATCCGGCGCGGCAAAGAAGCGGCGCGCCCAGTCGAACTGGCCGTCGACCAGGCTTTGCGGCACGCCGTGATTGACCAGATAGAAGAAGCCGACGTCGCGGGCGATCTTATGGATCTCCCAGGCGACGGCTTCACGCTTGCCGAGGTCGTTTGAAAACGCATCCGCGAAGTCGATGACCGGCAGGCGCTGCGCGGTCTTGGGTGGTGTGTAGAGAATCATGGCGTCCTCACGCTGTTGGCTTCATCCGTTACGCAACCAGATCTCCGTCGTCCTCGCGAACGCGAGGACCCAGTGTCGCTGCTACTCGAATCCGATGCGACGCTGGATTCCCGCTTGCGCGGGAATGACAGTTCTTTTTCCTGGCCGTCAAGGCATGACGTGCATGTCTTTCACGAACTGCGTGGTGTACGCCTTGTGCCAGTCGACATCGGCCTTCAGCAAACCGGTGGAAACCATGGTGTCGTAGGTTTTCTTCCAGCGCTCGTCCGTCATGATGCCGATGCCTTGCCTGGCGGCGTCGCCGCCGGTGACGACTTTCAGTTCCTTGAGCTTCTTGAGCGCGTAAGCCAGTTGCTCGTCGCCCATTTCCTTGTTGTCTTTTTTGATCAGCGCGTTAGCCGCCGACGGATCTTCCAGATAGCTCTTCCAGCCTTCGGCGGTGGCCTTGACGAAGCGCTTCACCAGATCAGGCTTGGTCGCCACCGTCTTTTGCAACGTGATGATGGTGGTGCCGTAAGGCGGATAGCCTTCTTGCGCGAACAGGAAGAAGTTGGCCTTGGCGCCGGATTTCTCAACCTGGAACGGTTCCGACGACGGATAAGCCTGCTGTACGGTGTTCGGATCGGCGAAGAACGGCTGCAGGTTGAAGGTATAAGCCTTCGATTGCGCGTCGGTGTAGCCGTACTTGGCTTTCAGCCATGGCCACCAGCTCGATTGTCCGGAACCGGCCACCAGAATCGTCTTGTCCTTCAGTGCGCCGAGATTGGGCACGTCGGTGTGCGTCATCATGCCTTGCAGATCGGATTGAAACGAGGTGCCGACCGTCACCAGCGGCAAGCCCTGCTCGATGCCCTTCAACACGGTGAAGTCGTAACCCATGCTGAAGTCGGCCTGGCCGGCCACGAGGATCTGCATATTGTTGACTTGCGGACCGCCCATCTTGATGGTGACGTCCATGCCGTACTTCTTGTAGATGCCTTTGGCGACGGCCTGATAGAAACCGCCGTGTTCGGCCTGGGCGTACCAGTTGCTCAGGACGGTGACCTTTTCCTGCGCCTGCACGCCGGCTGCTGCCTGCAGCGCCAGTGCGCCTATGATTGCTGCGGCAATGCGGATGAGGGATGTTCGCTTGCTCATGGCCTTCCTTTCAGGTGGGTTGTTGTACGTCAATCGAAATCAGATATCCAGCACCAGGCGTTCGCTGCGACAGCGCGATACGCAGGGCATCAGGCAGTGGTTGGCGGCACGCTCTTGTGCCGTCAGCACGCTGTCGCGATGATCGGGAACGCCTTCCAGCACACCGGTCTGGCAGCTGCCGCAAAAACCTTCGCCGCACGAGGTGCCAATCGACACCCCGGCCGCAGCGGCGGCAGCGACGATGCTTTGCCCCGGCTGCACCACGCACTGCACGCCTGAGCGTTGCAGTACGAGTTCGAATGCGCGGTCTTGCGTTACGGTCGCATCGCTTGCTGGTGTCGTGGCGGCGAACAGTTCGAAGTGCACGTCGGCGTCGCGCCAGCCAAGCTGCGCAGCCTGCTCGCACACCTGCGCAATGAAGGGCGCCGGACCACAGATGTACAGCGGCGTCGTCCGCGCCAACAAGGCCAGCCTGGCTGCGACGGCGGCGACGACCTCGTCGGCATTCAGGCCGAAGCGGAAGTGGCAGTGTCCGGCCATGACGGGTTGCGACAGCGAAGAGAGAAAGGCGGCGTGTTCCACGCTGCGCGCGAAGTAATGCAACTGCGCGGCGCGTCCGCGGTACAGCAGGTCGGTCGCCATGGCGTAAATCGGCGTGATGCCGATGCCTGCGGCAAACAATGCGACGGGATGCTCACTGTCGTGCAAGGGAAAGGCGTTGACCGGGGCGGCGGCGATCAGTTGCGTGCCGACGCCGGCTTGTTCGTGCAGCCAGGCCGACCCGCCGCGCGATGCTGCCTCGCGTTTGACGGCGATGCGATAGAAGCCGTCGTCGCCGGGAGTGTTGCACAATGAATAGCAACGCTCCAACCCGCCAGGCAGCGACAGTTTGATATGCGCGCCGGGCGTCCACGCCGGCAGGCAACGCGCATCATCGGTACACAGGTCGAAGACACGGATGTCGCGGCCGTCCTCACGGGTGACCGTCACGCGCAGACGCAATGGCGCGCCGGATTGCACCCGTGTCATGAAGGGTTCGCGCACGGTTGTCATTGCACGCCTCCGCGAGGCCGCCGCAGCACTGCGCAACGTGCAGGATGTTCAGGGAGAAAAGAATTGCCGCAGACGCAAAAGCGGCGGCGAGGATGAACAGGGAAAGTATGGCTTGAGCAGCATGAGTACGGAGATCGTCGCAGCATTTCTCGTGTCCTATAAGTTCACAGGTGCCACCGGTCTATTCCGATGGCGTCACGAGCAATGCCCCACAGTCGATGGTATTTGGATCGACGGCTAGCCGCTTCTACTCAGCTTTTAAACAAGCAATCTGCGTGCCATGCCCTGCACGCAGGGGATGCGCCGTTTTTATTGCCTGACAAATAAAAAGAGGACGGAAAATTCCGTCCTCAATCCGAACATTTGATCCAAACCAGTGCAGCCTCATGCAAGTCTTGATCTCATCGCCCCAAAAACTGGCGCAAAGCGTCAAACCATACAGACCGCCCGATCCGACTATATAGATCAGCCGACGCCATGCGCTTTGAACCACTCGGTGGCGCGCTTCCAGCCTTCCTTGGCGTCCGCTTCCACGTAGCTCGGACGATAGTCGGCGTTGAAGGCGTGGCCGGAATTCGGGAACACGATGAATTCCGACTTGTTGCCGGTCTTGGCCAGCGCTTCTTTCATCTGTTCCACGGTGGCGACCGGAATGCCGGCATCCTTGCCGCCGTACAGACCCAGCACCGGCACCTTCAGCGTCGGCGCGATGTCGATCGGATGTTGCGGCTGCAATGCGCTCTTTTCGCCGACGATGCGGCCATACCATGCGGCGCCGGCCTTGATCTTCGGATTGCGCGCGCTGTACAGCCAGACGATGCGGCCGCCCCAGCAAAAGCCGTTGATGCCGATCTTGTCCGGATTGCCGCCGTTCTGGCCGGCCCAGGCGACGTAGGCGTCGAGGTCGCCGAATACCTGCTCGTCGGGGACCTTGGAGATGATTTCCTTGTTCAGTTCGGCGATGGTCGGATAGACCGCCGGATTGCCCTGGCGCACGAAGAAGTCCGGTGCAATCGCCAGATAACCGAGCTTGGCGAAACGGCGCGCGATGTCGGCGATGTGCTCGTGCACGCCGAAGATTTCGGAGATGACGAAAATCACCGGCAAGTTGGTCTTGCCTTCCGGCTGGGCGCGATAGGCCGGGACCTTGGTGCCGTTGACCGTCACGCTGACTTCGCCCGCGGTCAGGCCGGCGGTATCGGTCTTGATCATGGTTTGCGCGCAGACCGGCAGCACCGCGGCGGCAAAGCCGGTGCCCAGCGTGGTCTTGATGAAAGTGCGGCGATTGCCGGCATCCAGCAAGCCGGTCGCGCCGACCAGGCTGTCGACATCGTTCTTCAGATCGTTCATGAAAATCTCCAGTTCAGAATTCAGCAGAATTGCGCAAGGAATTGAGGGACTTAAGGACCAAGGGATGCCAAGGCTAAAAAGGACGGCCTGCCTGATGTCGATTCAGGCAGCGAATCAGACAGACCCGTGCTTCTATTGCTGCTCGCATTCTACAAGACTTGCGAGATGATTTGCAGTCGCTATGCCGCGACCGCGCCGGGCAGCTCCGGATGCGCGGGCGTGATGTCGATGGTGCGCTGCGCCGGTGGCGCCATGGCGATCTGGCGGCCGTCCAGTTTGAATACGCTGACCAGGTGCATCAGGTTGCCGGCCTGATCCTGCAGCGACTGCGCGGCAGCAGCGGCCTGTTCAACCAGTGCGGCGTTCTGCTGCGTCATGTCGTCGATCTGGATGATGGCTTCATTGATCTGTTCGATGCCGCTGCTCTGTTCGGTGTTGGCGCTGGTGATTTCGGACATCACGTCGGTGACGCGGCGGATGCTGGTGACGATGTCGTTCATCGTGACGCCGGCCTGTTCCACCAGTTTGCTGCCGGTTTCAACGCGCTCGACCGAATCGCCGATCAAGACCTTGATCTCCTTGGCAGCGCTGGCCGAGCGCTGCGCCAGGCTGCGCACTTCCGACGCCACCACCGCGAAGCCGCGTCCCTGCTCGCCGGCGCGCGCCGCTTCCACCGCGGCATTCAAGGCCAGGATATTGGTCTGGAAGGCAATGCCGTCGATGACGCTGATGATGTCCACCACTTTTTGCGAAGAAGCGTTGATCGACTCCATGGTCGCCACCACTTGCGAGACGATGCTGCCGCCCTGCACGGCGACATCGGACGCTGCCGCCGCCAGCTGATTCGCTTGCAGGGCGTTTTCGGCATTCTGCTTGACGGTGGAATTGAGCTGTTCCATCGACGACGCGGTTTCTTCCAGCGAACCCGCCTGCTGCTCCGTGCGTGCCGAGAGATCCAGATTGCCGCGCGCGATTTCGGTCGATGCCGTGCTGATGGTTTCGGAACCGGTGCGCACTTGCGTGACGATCGCGGCAAGCTTGTCGCGCATGACGCTCATGGCCGCGAGCAGGCTCTCCTGGTCGCCCTTTTTGGTGTCGATGTGCACGGCGAGGTCGCCATCGGCGATCTGGCCGGCGATGCTGACGGCATAGTCCGGCTCGCCGCCCAGTTTTTTCAGCAGGTTGCGCGTGATCCAAACGGCGGTCAGAAGCGCAGTGATGACGCCGGTCACGCTGGTGACCAGCATCAGCCAGCGCGCCGCGTCGTAGGCGCTGGTGCTGTCACGCGCGGCGTCCAGGTTTTGCTTGTCTTCGATGGCGCTCAGCACGGTCAGCTCGGCCTGCCATTTTTTTTGCACCGGCAGGTATTCTTCTTTCAGGAACTGCGCCAACTCATAGGCTTCGCGCTTGAGGCCGAGGTCAACGGCTTGCTCGATCAGCTTGTGTGCGGTGTCGGCCTGCGCCTTGATTTTCGGCAAGGCGGCTTTTTCTTCCGGCTGCGTGCCGGATTCGCTATCGAACATCTTGCGCAACTTCTGCTCTGCAGCGAGATATTTTTGCGTCTGCGCCTTGATGTAGGCCGCTTCTTTCTCGATGTCCTCGGCGCCGCCCTGCAACATCAGATTGCGCAACGAAATCGAACGCTCCTGCACCGTCTCCATCATCTCGGAAACGAGCTTGGACTCCGGATTATTGACGGTGACCACCTCAAGGAACCGCCGCTGCATCTGATCCATGTTGTACAGACCGAACACCGTCACCAGAATGAGCAACAGTACTCCCCACGCGAACCCCAATCCCAGCCGCGTTCCCACCTTCATCCCTGCAACCATGACGCCTCCTCGTTCAACTTGATCCGATGATCCCGAGAAGCCCTGCGCCCTGAAGCCGGCAATACCAATACGTCGTCCTGCTTTTGCTTTGTTTTCCGTCGACGCACCGCCAACTTCCTCGCAACAGCTTCGTATCTCTTATTTAATTTGTATCGTAGGTCCCCCACCGTCATCGGGCGATGACGATGATGCAACTTTTATCGTTACTTCTTTTTTGTTGTATTTACTGCAAGCACAGCCAATTCACTGCCAACGCATATTCTGCACGAAGCAGAGCATGCGCGCAGGAATGTTAGCGCAGGGCAATCGAAAAAGTACAGGGCGACTCTACGAGCCGACGAAGTGCCGAGAGAAATTATCGCCATCAAACACAACAGGTCGGTGAAGCGTAGCGAACAAGTCGCTGTGTAGCCGAGAAGCGCAGTCGTACTTTGCTTGCGCAGTAGCTTCACGGACCTGTTAATGGGCCTGATCCCAGTTTTTACCGACACCCACTTCGGCCAGTAGCGGCACCTTCAGGTCAGCAACATTTTTCATCAGTTCAGGCAATTTTTCACGGACGACGGCAAGCTCGCCGTCCGGCACTTCCATGACCAGTTCATCATGCACCTGCATGATCAGTTTGGATTTCATGCCGTCGCGCTCCAGCCAGCCTTGGACGGCGATCATTGCCAGTTTGATCAGATCGGCGGCGGTGCCCTGCATGGGCGCATTGATCGCGGCACGCTCGGCGCCCTGGCGGCGCGGACCATTGGGCGAGTTGATCTCCGGCAGCCACAGGCGGCGACCGAATACGGTCTCCACATAACCTTGCGACTTGGCTTCAAGGCGCGTGTTGTCCATGTACTGCTTGACGCTGGAGAAGCGCTGGAAGTACTTCTCGATGTACATCTGCGCGGCGGCGCGCTCGATGCCGAGATTGCCGGCCAGGCCGAAGGCGCTCATGCCGTAGATCAGGCCGAAGTTGATGACCTTGGCGTAGCGGCGCTGTTCGCTGGTGACGTCGCCCAAGCCGACGCCGAAAATTTCCGCGGCGGTGGCGCGATGGATGTCTTCGCCATCGGCGAAAGCCTTGAGCATGTTCGCGTCTTCGGAGATGTGCGCCATGATGCGCAATTCAATCTGCGAATAGTCGGCGGAGACGATGGTGCTGCCCGATGGCGCGATGAAGGCTTCGCGGATGCGGCGGCCTTCGGCGGTGCGGATCGGGATGTTTTGCAGGTTGGGATCGTTGGACGCCAGGCGACCGGTGACCGCCACGGCCTGCGCGTAATTGGTGTGCACGCGGCCGGTGGTCGGATCGACCATCTTGGGCAGCTTGTCGGTGTAGGTCGACTTCAGCTTGGACAGGCCGCGATAGTCGAGCAGGATCTTCGGCAACGGATAATCTTCCGCCAGCTTTTGCAGGACTTCTTCGTCGGTCGACGGCGTGCCGGAGGGCGTCTTCTTCACGACCGGCAGTTGCAGCTTCTCGAACAGGATTTCGCCGAGCTGTTTCGGCGAATTCAGGTTGAACGGCTGGCCTGCCAATTCATACGCCTGCTGTTCGATTTCCAGCATGCGCTTGCCGAGCTCGTTCGATTGCGTCGCCAGGATGTCGGCGTCGATCAGCACGCCGTTGCGTTCGATCTTTTGCAGCACGACGGAGGTCGGCACTTCGATCTTTTCATAGATGTAGCGCAGCTTGGCGTCGTTCTCGACTTGCGGCCACATGGCCTGATGCAGGGCCAGCGTGACGTCGGCGTCTTCGGCCGCGTATTCGGTGGCGCGGCCGATCTCGACCTGCTCGAAACCGATCTGCGAGGCGCCCTTGCCGCAGACGTCGGTGTAGCTGATCGTAGTGCGGTTGAGATGGCGCAGCGCGAGGCTGTCCATGTCGTGGGTGCGATGCGATTCAAAGACGTAGGATTCCAGCAGCGTGTCGTGCACGATGCCGCGCAATTGCACGCCCTGATTGGCGAAGATGTGGCTGTCGTATTTGAGGTTCTGTCCGAGCTTGGGCTTGCTCTCGTCTTCCAGCCACGGCTTGAGCCTGGCCAGCACCAGTTCGCGCGGCAGTTGCTCCGGCATGTCCTGATAGTTGTGCGCGACCGGAATGTAGGCAGCGCGGCCCGCTTCGCAGCACAGCGAGATGCCGACCAGCTGCGCCTGCATGGGAATCAGCGAAGTGGTTTCGGTGTCGACTGCCGTGAGCGTAGCGGCATTGATCTTTTCTATCCAGGCGTCGAGCTGCGCTTCGGTCAGAACGGTTTCGTATTCCTTCGCGATGGCGGCGCTGGCGTCGAACAGGCCACCTTGCGCGGGGCCGGACGAAACGTCGGCGCCCGCCGTCGTTGCCGTGCCGGCGGATGCGGCAGACGATGTATCGGACGTGGCGGCGCCTGCCG
>NZ_AKJW01000112.1 GCF_000282135.1 Herbaspirillum sp. CF444 | reverse complement strand
GACAAACAAAACGATTTGTTGGCGAGGCAAGCGGTAGTGATATTGCGGTCGGGCAGGCAAGGTTCTTTAAAAATTAACAGTCGATAAGCGTGGGCGTTTAATGAAGTGCGACAGGCCTTCGGGTCTGGAAACTTTAAATATTTAAACGCTCACAAAGAAATATAGGTAAGAAATTATCTGTCAGTATTTTGAGTGAGTGACCGGTTCGAAAGAACCAGCCAGCAATGGCAAAACAGAGATTGAACTGAAGAGTTTGATCCTGGCTCAGATTGAACGCTGGCGGCATGCCTTACACATGCAAGTCGAACGGCAGCACGGGAGCTTGCTCCTGGTGGCGAGTGGCGAACGGGTGAGTAATATATCGGAACGTGCCCTAGAGTGGGGGATAACTAGTCGAAAGATTAGCTAATACCGCATACGATCTAAGGATGAAAGTGGGGGATCGCAAGACCTCATGCTCGTGGAGCGGCCGATATCTGATTAGCTAGTTGGTGAGGTAAAGGCTCACCAAGGCGACGATCAGTAGCTGGTCTGAGAGGACGACCAGCCACACTGGAACTGAGACACGGTCCAGACTCCTACGGGAGGCAGCAGTGGGGAATTTTGGACAATGGGCGCAAGCCTGATCCAGCAATGCCGCGTGAGTGAAGAAGGCCTTCGGGTTGTAAAGCTCTTTTGTCAGGGAAGAAACGGTCTTGGTTAATACCTGGGGCTAATGACGGTACCTGAAGAATAAGCACCGGCTAACTACGTGCCAGCAGCCGCGGTAATACGTAGGGTGCAAGCGTTAATCGGAATTACTGGGCGTAAAGCGTGCGCAGGCGGTTGTGCAAGACAGATGTGAAATCCCCGGGCTCAACCTGGGAATTGCATTTGTGACTGCACGGCTAGAGTGTGTCAGAGGGGGGTAGAATTCCACGTGTAGCAGTGAAATGCGTAGATATGTGGAGGAATACCGATGGCGAAGGCAGCCCCCTGGGATAACACTGACGCTCATGCACGAAAGCGTGGGGAGCAAACAGGATTAGATACCCTGGTAGTCCACGCCCTAAACGATGTCTACTAGTTGTCGGGTCTTAATTGACTTGGTAACGCAGCTAACGCGTGAAGTAGACCGCCTGGGGAGTACGGTCGCAAGATTAAAACTCAAAGGAATTGACGGGGACCCGCACAAGCGGTGGATGATGTGGATTAATTCGATGCAACGCGAAAAACCTTACCTACCCTTGACATGTACGGAAGGCCGAAGAGATTTGGCTGTGCTCGAAAGAGAACCGTAACACAGGTGCTGCATGGCTGTCGTCAGCTCGTGTCGTGAGATGTTGGGTTAAGTCCCGCAACGAGCGCAACCCTTGTCATTAGTTGCTACGAAAGGGCACTCTAATGAGACTGCCGGTGACAAACCGGAGGAAGGTGGGGATGACGTCAAGTCCTCATGGCCCTTATGGGTAGGGCTTCACACGTCATACAATGGTACATACAGAGGGCCGCCAACCCGCGAGGGGGAGCTAATCCCAGAAAGTGTATCGTAGTCCGGATTGTAGTCTGCAACTCGACTACATGAAGTTGGAATCGCTAGTAATCGCGGATCAGCATGTCGCGGTGAATACGTTCCCGGGTCTTGTACACACCGCCCGTCACACCATGGGAGCGGGTTCTGCCAGAAGTAGTTAGCCTAACCGCAAGGAGGGCGATTACCACGGCAGGGTTCGTGACTGGGGTGAAGTCGTAACAAGGTAGCCGTATCGGAAGGTGCGGCTGGATCACCTCCTTTCTAGAGTGCGCATGAAGTTAAGCGTCCACACTTATCGTCTGTTAGTAAAGAAGAACAGTTATTCGGTTGCGGCGCAGGCAATGCCTGCATGCTGGCTCTGATTACTGATCCAAGCGGGTCTGTAGCTCAGCTGGTTAGAGCACCGTGTTGATAACGCGGGGGTCGTTGGTTCGAGCCCAACCAGACCCACCAAGAGTTTCGGGGGTTTAGCTCAGCTGGGAGAGCACCTGCTTTGCAAGCAGGGGGTCGTCGGTTCGATCCCGTCAACCTCCACCAGAAACGTCAAACCTAAGTCGCACGCAAGCTGAACAAGCGCGTGTGGATTTAGGTTTGGTCTTTTAGCGATCAATGGCTGTTTTTGTTCTTTAACAATCTGGAAGAAGTAAAGAATTCGTCAACGACGAATGCCAGGATTTCGATCCTTGCATGCGAAGTTGATGGGTGTGATTGTATCAATCAAAGTATTACGAAGTGATCTTAGCAATTAGAAGACTTACTTTGGCAATACGGCAAACGCTAAACTCAAAAAGCTCTATGACGATCTCTCGGAAGAGAGGCTAACGTTATAGGGACAAGTGAATAAGTGCACATGGTGGATGCCTTGGCGATTACAGGCGATGAAGGACGTAGTAGCTTGCGATAAGCTGCGGGGAGCGAGCAAACACGCTTTGATCCGCAGATTTCCGAATGGGGAAACCCACCCGCAAGGGTATCACTGACTGAATACATAGGTCAGTGAGGCGAACGCGGCGAACTGAAACATCTAAGTAGCTGCAGGAAAAGAAATCAACCGAGATTCCCAAAGTAGTGGCGAGCGAAATGGGACCAGCCTGCAAGATTTAGCATTTTTGATAGTGGAACGGAATGGAAAGTCCGGCCATAGAGGGTGATAGCCCCTTACACGAAATCATTAGTGTGGAACTAGGCTTGCGACAAGTAGGGCGGGACACGTGAAATCCTGTCTGAACATGGGGGGACCATCCTCCAAGGCTAAATACTCGTAATCGACCGATAGTGAACCAGTACCGTGAGGGAAAGGCGAAAAGAACCCCGGAAGGGGAGTGAAATAGATCCTGAAACCGTGTGCATACAAACAGTAGGAGCCTCGCAAGGGGTGACTGCGTACCTTTTGTATAATGGGTCAGCGACTTACATTCAGTGGCAAGGTTAACCGAATAGGGAAGCCGTAGAGAAATCGAGTCCGAATAGGGCGTTCAGTCGCTGGGTGTAGACCCGAAACCAAGTGATCTACTCATGGCCAGGTTGAAGGTGCGGTAACACGCACTGGAGGACCGAACCCACTAATGTTGAAAAATTAGGGGATGAGCTGTGGGTAGGGGTGAAAGGCTAAACAAACTTGGAAATAGCTGGTTCTCTCCGAAAACTATTTAGGTAGTGCCTCAAGTATCACCATCGGGGGTAGAGCACTGTTATGGCTAGGGGGTCATCGCGACTTACCAACCCATTGCAAACTCCGAATACCGATGAGTGCGAGCTTGGGAGACAGACGTCGGGTGCTAACGTCCGGCGTCAAGAGGGAAACAACCCAGACCGCCAGCTAAGGTCCCAAAGATTGGCTAAGTGGAAAACGAAGTGGGAAGGCTAAAACAGTCAGGAGGTTGGCTTAGAAGCAGCCATCCTTTAAAGAAAGCGTAATAGCTCACTGATCGAGTCGTCCTGCGCGGAAGATGTAACGGGGCTAAGCCAGTCACCGAAGCTGCGGATATGCGTAAGCATATGGTAGGAGAGCGTTCTGTAAGCCTGCGAAGGTGTCTTGTAAAGGATGCTGGAGGTATCAGAAGTGCGAATGCTGACATGAGTAGCGATAATGGGGGTGAAAAGCCTCCACGCCGTAAGCCCAAGGTTTCCTGTTCAACGTTCATCGGAGCAGGGTGAGTCGGCCCCTAAGGCGAGGCAGAGATGCGTAGCTGATGGGAAGCAGGTTAATATTCCTGCACCGTCGTTAGATGCGATGGGGGGACGGATCGCGGAAGGTTGTCCGGGTGTTGGATGTCCCGGTTCCTGTATCAGAGAAGGCTGTTAGGCAAATCCGGCAGCGTAATTCAAGGGTATGGGACGAGCGAACTTGTTCGCGAAGCAATCGGAAGTGGTTCCAAGAAAAGCCTCTAAGCTTCAGTCTAACGAGACCGTACCGCAAACCGACACAGGTGGGCGAGATGAGTATTCTAAGGCGCTTGAGAGAACTCGGGAGAAGGAACTCGGCAAATTTGTACCGTAACTTCGGGATAAGGTACGCCCTAGTAGTTTGACTGGCCTGCGCCAGGAGGACAAACGGGTTGCAATAAAAAGGTGGCTGCGACTGTTTAATAAAAACACAGCACTCTGCAAACACGAAAGTGGACGTATAGGGTGTGACGCCTGCCCGGTGCTGGAAGATTAAATGATGGGGTGCAAGCTCTTGATTGAAGTCCCAGTAAACGGCGGCCGTAACTATAACGGTCCTAAGGTAGCGAAATTCCTTGTCGGGTAAGTTCCGACCTGCACGAATGGCGTAACGATGGCCACACTGTCTCCTCCCGAGACTCAGCGAAGTTGAAATGTTTGTGATGATGCAATCTACCCGCGGCTAGACGGAAAGACCCCATGAACCTTTACTGTAGCTTTGCATTGGACTTTGAACCAATCTGTGTAGGATAGGTGGGAGGCTTTGAAGCGTGGACGCCAGTCTGCGTGGAGCCATCCTTGAAATACCACCCTGGTTTGTTTGAGGTTCTAACCTTGGTCCGTTATCCGGATCGGGGACAGTGCATGGTAGGCAGTTTGACTGGGGCGGTCTCCTCCCAAAGTGTAACGGAGGAGTTCGAAGGTACGCTAGGTACGGTCGGACATCGTGCTAATAGTGCAATGGCATAAGCGTGCTTAACTGCGAGACTGACAAGTCGAGCAGGTACGAAAGTAGGACATAGTGATCCGGTGGTTCTGTATGGAAGGGCCATCGCTCAACGGATAAAAGGTACTCTGGGGATAACAGGCTGATTCCTCCCAAGAGTTCATATCGACGGGGGAGTTTGGCACCTCGATGTCGGCTCATCACATCCTGGGGCTGTAGCCGGTCCCAAGGGTATGGCTGTTCGCCATTTAAAGTGGTACGTGAGCTGGGTTTAAAACGTCGTGAGACAGTTTGGTCCCTATCTGCCGTGGGCGTTGGAAGTTTGAAGGGGGCTGCTCCTAGTACGAGAGGACCGGAGTGGACGAACCTCTGGTGTATCGGTTGTCACGCCAGTGGCATTGCCGAGTAGCTAAGTTCGGAAGAGATAACCGCTGAAAGCAT
Organism: Herbaspirillum sp. CF444; assembly: GCF_000282135.1. Taxonomy (GTDB): domain Bacteria; phylum Pseudomonadota; class Gammaproteobacteria; order Burkholderiales; family Burkholderiaceae_D; genus Herbaspirillum. The sequence continues at coordinate 516 of NZ_AKJW01000112.1, read as the reverse complement.
CTAAGCGGGAAACTCGCCTTGAGATGAGACTTCCCGGGAGTTTAACTCCCCTAAAGGGTCGTTCGAGACCAGGACGTTGATAGGTCAGGTGTGGAAGCGCAGTAATGCGTTAAGCTAACTGATACTAATTGCCCGTGTGGCTTGTCCCTATAACATTAGCTGTTATAGCTTTAGAGTTAATTATGTGTTTGCCTAGGTGCATCACACCCAAAGATAATATTTACTTCTTCCCAGATTGCGTTGTTTGGCAACCCAGCTTTAACGGGACCCAAGCAACACTACAAGTTATGCCTGATGACTATAGCAAGTTGGTACCACCCCTTCCCATCCCGAACAGGACCGTGAAACGACTTCGCGCCGATGATAGTGCTGCAACCAGTGTGAAAGTAGGTCATCGTCAGGCTATTAATTAAGCTTAAGCCCCATGCCAGATCGGTGTGGGGCTTTTTGCTATGCGCTCTCCGTTCTCCGCTATCTCCACTCTCCGCCGCAACTGCCCCGCGCTCTCTCCAGGCA
>NZ_AKJW01000111.1 GCF_000282135.1 Herbaspirillum sp. CF444 | reverse complement strand
AGGGGTTGCAACTTCGGTAGCACCGCTACGACGCGTTGCTGCGCCTAGGCAGTCAACGCCTGCCGCGCGTTCGCACTCGCAGATTTAATGTGAACAGGCCCTACGCACGGTCGGCGCCAGTCTCGCGCATCCATGCTTATGCCACATCGTCATTGACGGGGAAGATCGGATTTCTTGAACGCCTTCCATGCGGGTTGTATTTTTCCGGCTTCGCTTTCCATGTAAGCGGCAAGATAGCCCCGGACGAAATATATGCTTTGCCCCAGATTCGGATGGCGATCGGCCAATTCCTTCAGGAGCTTGCCCGCCATGGACATATCATTCAAATGGCCAAGTTCATCCTGCAGCGAAGCAAGCGATTTGACATATCGCCTTGCCGTCTTCTTCGCCAACAAGGCATCGAAGAATTCCGCTGCATAACGGGCTTTCTTGGCTGCGATTCTGACCTTGTGGCGGGCTTTCGGCGCCGCATCGCGCAATTTCTCGCCCCGCTTGAACAGTTGGCGTTGCGCATGGGACAGGCATTCATGGGCAAAGCCGGGAATTCGGGCAAGCGCTTGCTTGCGTTCCTTTGCCGAGTGGAAAATTCCTTCGTTGCCTGTTTGCAGCCAGTCTTCAAGTTTTTGCATTAATTGCTGATAACGGACCGAATCGACGGCTTCGATGGCTGCGTCATATTTTTCTTCCGAGCGATCCGCGATGGCCGCTTCGATTTCAGACAGGCCGGGTTTTTCTTCGTCGATCACAGTCGCAAGTTCCGGCAAGGTCGCGTTTTTCAATACGTCCCAGTCCCGCGCTGCACCCAGGTGTCCGGATAGCCAATGCAATTCCGTTTGCAGATATTCAGGCAGGGGGAAGAAATCGGCAAACAGATCGAGGGCTGAATCCAGCCGACGCAGACCGATGCGCATTTGATGCAAACTTTCAGGATCTCGGCGTTGCGCAATTCCCGATCGGTTTGCCTGAATTTGCGCAACGCAGTTCATGGCAATTTCCTGGAAAGTCTGCCCGATCGTGAGTTTTCTGGATATTTTCGTGGGTGCAGCTTTCACTGCCTTGGGGTTTGGGGGCATGTGCGACGCCGATGTTTCCCAAGGACCGGCGGCTTGCTCGCGATGACTGAATTGCGCTGCATTTCCACCTCGTCGTATTTGTCTCAGTTCTGTTTTCATGATGTCGGCTTTTCTTTCCGAGTGACTGAAACCTTTTCTGAAAGATTCATGTTCCTCTTTTTCATCAAGGACGACAATCGGTGTAGTGGCAATTTCTTTGTAAGCAAACACTGACGTTTTCTTACGCGCCGCGCAACCCATGGGGAAGACGATTTGTTGTCCGATTGAATCCGCTGCCGCGTCCTGGCGAAGCGCCGCGGGGAGGAAAATAAGGTATCCTGATCCATTGCGAACCTGCGCCAGGTCGCCGATCCGATCAATCCGAGCATGCCGCCAACTACGCAAATCAAATTTCGATGTGACCCGGCACTGGCCGATATTCTGCCGCGACCCAGGCTGGCGCGCGAAATCATTCCGGACTGGGTGCGCAGCATGCCGGCCAAGGCTTTTTCCGAGCTGCATGATCGCGAGATCCGCACCGTCAAGCAATGCCCGCCGTTCATCGATGCCATGACCCACGGTTTCATGATTTTGCTGCCTTGCGATATACAAGTCGAGGCGGGCGTATTCCGCTGGGATTGGGAGTTGCCGGCGCTGACGGTGGCGGGGCATCCGCGTTCGCCGCTGAGTTTTCATCCGCCTGCGCAAGTGACGGGCACGCCGTTCCTGGCGGACGACGCGCTGGTGCTGAAATTCAACAGCTTCTGGACGATCGAACTCGACGCCGGCTGGTCGTTGTTTGCCACCCACCCGGTCAACCGGCACGATCTGCCGTTCCGTCTTTTGTCCGGCATGGTGGATGCGGACAAATTCAATGACGCCGGCATCAATTTCCCGGCGGTCTGGAGCGATGCCGGGTTTTCAGGCGTGCTGCCCAGGGGAACGCCGGTCGCGCAATGCCTTGTGGTGCCGCGCGAACGCCCCGAGCTGGTCTTCGATACCCTCGGCGGCGAGTCGGCAACCCGCTACAGCGATACCGTTGCAAACGTACTGGCAAGCCCGCATGTGTACCGAAAGAATTACCGGCAGAGGAAATAGCCGCAGATCAAAGCTGCAGCGCGCGCTTCAGATGCGCACTGCTCAACCATAGCTGGCCGGTACTTCCCGCGGTCATGGCGTGGGCGATGCGACCAAAAAATGTTGGTTGCAAACGTACCGCTACCCGGTAAGCGGCCAGTGCTTCTTCCATGCGGCGGTCCTCCTGCAGCGCAACGCCGAGATTGAGGGCGGCGTCTGCATAGTCGGGGCGCAGCCGCAGCGCTTCGCCAAACGCATCGGCGGCACCCCGGCAGTCATGCAAATCTTGTCGCGCCAGCCCCAGATTGAACCAGCCTTCCGCAAAGGAGGGGCGGAGCGACACGGCTTTCTCGAACGCGTCTCGCGCCGCCGGCAGCTCGCCGTTTTCACGCAAGGCCGTGCCCAGATTGAGTGCTATTTCCATGGCATCGGGAGCCAGGACGGCGGCATGCCTTAACACGCCGATCGCTTCTTCGGTGCGCCCTTGTGCGGATAAGGTATTGGCGATGTGGAAATGCGCCTTGCCCATGCCAGGCTCGCACAGCGCTGCCGTGCGGAACGCTTCCAGCGCACCCGGCAGGTCATCGTTCTTGCGCAGCGCCAGCCCCAGCAGGCACCATGCCTGGGCATGCCGCGGTTGGCGGCCGAGCAGGCGGCGCAGCACCGGAATGGCCTTGGGCGGGGCCGGCTCAAGCAGCGTCTCGGCGAGCAAATAGTCGGCTTCGCCGGCATCGGGCATGGCCGACGAGGCAGCTTCGAAATACTGTGCGGCGGTCGCAAGATTGCCTTCGGCGCGCGCGATTTTCCCGGCGATAAGCAGGGAGGGACCATGCCGTGGCCGTTCGTCCAGGCTCTGGACGATATGCCGGCGCGCCGCTGCGATGTGCTGGCCGTTCAGCGCCAGCACGGCCAGCAATTGATGCACTGCCGGGTGCCGTGGCGCGTGCACGAGCAATTGGCGGCATGCCTGCTCGGCTTCGGCGAAACGGCCGGCGTTGTAGCTTTGCAGCGCCGAGGCCATGATCTGCTCCAGCGGGAGAGGAGGGATTGTCATTGTTTATCGAAGATCAGTTTGCCGGGACAACTTCCACGCTTGTTGTGCACACCAAAAAAACATTCAAGCAGATGGCTTCGCCGTGCCGTGGGAAGACCTCTGACGTCGGGAGCGAATCAGTCCGCATTCGGCAAATACCGTTCTGGCCAAGGGCACCAGCTGTTCGCGGGCGACCGAAGCCAGTTCCTGAAGATAGCAGACATAGTAGCCTATCGATGGCACCGCGGGACCTACCCTCAATAACTGCAATGCGCCACTGTCGCGGGCTTCGCGCGCTACCGGCCCAGGCAACAGGGCAATGCCATGGCCGGCCGCGACCAGCTTGATAATCAGGGAAATCGAGTTGCAGGTCCCGCCGGCGGGCAATCGCATGGCATGCATGCCGAACCAGTTGACGGCGGCGGAATGCAGCGACGAGGGGGCGGGCAGGCTTAAGACGCTGCATGCTGCGAGGTCTCGCGGCGTTGCCGGATCGGCCGGCGTGCTGAACGACAATGGCGCGACCCATTGCAGGTCGACGCTACCCAAGGGATCATCGACGATGTGTGCCGCCGAGATGGGACTGCTGAGAATGGCCATGTCCAGTTCGCGCGCGTTGAGCTTGTGGCTCAACGCGCTGCCGATATCAACGTGCAACTGCACATTCAGGCTGCCGAATTGCTGGCGCATGCGCGACAGGAACAAAGGCAGGCCGATCATGGCAGACGATTCGTTCGCTCCCAGTCGCAGCAGACCCAAGCCGGGTGCGCCGTTGTCGATGGCGCCTGAAAAGCGATCGGCCAGCGCCAGGATGCGTTCGGCAAGATCGAACAACTCGCGTGCTTGCGTTTTCAGTTCCAGCTTATAGCCACCCCGGTCGAATAACTGATCGCCGACGACTTCCTCCAGCTCGCGCAGGCGTGCGGTTACCGCGGGCTGGGTCAGATTTTGGTGACGCGCAGCGGCATGCACGCTACCCAAACGGGCCACCCAATAGAAGCTTTCCAGTTGCTGCAGGCTCGGGCGCATGATTAATATTTTTTATCAATGGGTATGTTGATCGGAATTATCTTTGATTATGTTCCCGGCCTACAATTTTTTCCAGAAGCACACCAACTTTTTTCTGGAGAAATTGTATGCAGTCCATGTCGTCCCTGAATTCCGCCCTGAATGCCCAATCCAGCGCAGCCGATTGCCGGCGTCTGATCCGCAGCGGGGCTTGGGATGCCCCTACCGCCGGCTTGGCGTCCCGATATGTCCAAGTGAATCTGGTGATGCTGCCGGCGGCCGAAGCAGATGGCTTCCTGCGCTTCGCGCAACGCAATCCCAAACCTTGCCCGGTACTGGCGGTGAATGAACCTGGCGAGGCTTCCCTGGCCGCAATGGGGGCCGACATCGACCTGCGGCGCGACGTGCCGCGCTACCGCATCTTCGAAGACGGCCGATGCACGGGCGAGGTGCGCGACATCGTTGAACTTTGGCGCGACGACCTGGTGACTTTCGCCATCGGCTGTTCCTTCACTTTCGAGCACACGCTGCTCGAGGCCGGCATCGCCATCCGCCATATTGACGAGGGCTGCAACGTGCCGATGTACCGAACCAACATCCAGACCCATCCTGCGGGCAAGTTCGAAGGCGACATGATCGTCACGATGCGGCCGCTCAAGGCAGCAGATGCCATCCGCGCCATTCAGATTACTTCGCGTTTCCCGGGAGTGCATGGCGCCCCCGTGCACATCGGTGATCCGGCCTTGATCGGCATCTCCGACCTGGCCCGGCCGGATTTTGGCGACGCCGTCACGGTGGCCGCGGATGAACTGCCGGTGTTCTGGGCCTGTGGCGTTACGCCGCAGGTGGCGTTGCTGCATGCCAAACCGTCTTTTTGCATCACCCATGCGCCGGGATATATGCTGATCACCGATCGGCTGAACATCGACTACGCCGTGCTGTAAGACCATGGGCGCACCGGTCTTCTATGGCGTATTGGTGGCGTTGATCTGGGGACTTCAACCGGTGATCTCGCGTTACGGTTTCCAGCTCGGTCTGTCGGCGCAGGACGCCACCCTGGTGCGCTACCTGGCCAGCGGATTGCTCATGTTGCCGTATGCGTGCAAATGCGGCTTGGGCGACGCCTGCGGCATCGGCTGGCGTCGCGGATTTTTATTGTTCCTGTTATCGGGACCGTTGTTCAGCCTGATCCTGATCGGTGGCGTCAGCTTTGCGCCGGCATCGCACGGCGCCCTGATTCATCCGGCGCTGACGCCGGTGTTCGGCGCGCTGATCAGTCGTTTTGCGTTAAAGCGCCCCGAGCGTTTTTCGCCATTCGGCATGTTGCTGCTATTGCTTGGCCTGGGCCTGATCGGCGCCGATAGCCTGCTTCATGTCGGTGCGGAAATGCCGGCCGGCGCGTGGCGAGGAGATCTGTTGTTCGTCCTGTCGGCCTTCATGTGGGCCTGGTATCTGGTGCTCAACAAATCCTGGAATACGCAGCCGTTGAACGTGGTGGCATTTGTACAGGTACTGTCGCTGGTCTATGTCTTGTCTTATCTGGCCCTATGCAGCACGGCGCCCTTCAACCATCCGGCGGGCACGCTGTTGCTGCAAGCGATGTATCACGGCGGACTGGTCAGCATCGTGGGCGTTGCGCTGTTTAACTGGGTAGTCGCGCAGCTGGGTGTGAAGGCGTTGATGCTGGGCGCGCTCTCGCCGCTATTCGGCGTGGCTGCCTCAACGCTTGCCCTGGGGGAACCGCTGCGTTCATCCGTGTTCATCGGCGCAATCGCAATAGTCGGAGGACTGGCGCTTTCGCTGCGCGGCGTCCCGGTGCCTCGTCGTCAGGAAATATGATCAGGTGAAACCACGACAGCTTTCTGCCCCTTCCACGTGGCATATCCTCACAACCGCTACGTTACCCATCGCCTACGCGTATTCACCGACTGGCTGGTGCGGAGTTGCCAGGTCGGCTAGGCTGAACGCTCCGGGTTTTACCAAAGTTGGGGACCGATATAAAGGTCTCGTCCCGAATGGCGTTCCTGGTAGCCCGCCACCAGCACGTCCAACAGGCGGCGTACCGCCGGTACCATGCCGCGTTGGCGAGGAAACACGGCATGTACGTGGCCGGGCCTGGCTGCTAGTTCGGGCAACAGATGCAACAGCCTTCCGGCCTGGATGTCGGCATCAACGAATTCACGTGGCAGCATGCAAGCGCCGACGCCTTGCAAGGCAGCCAGTCGGAGGCTGGCAAAGTCGTCGGTGGCCATGCGCGGGTGATGATGAAATACCACCTTTTTTCCTTCCCGATTAACCAGGTCCCAAGTGTAGCGCTCGTCGTCGCTGGCAGTGTCCAGCGTAGGCCATTGCGACAACGTGGCCAGTTCCACCAGCGGTGGATGTGCTTTGACCAATGCAGGGCTGGCGATGAGGACAAAGATCGACGAGCCGAACTTGCGTGCTGCCAAATCGGTGTCATCCAGCGGCAGCTGTCGCACACGAATGGCAAAGTCCAGTCCTTCCTTGACCACATCCACACGGCGGTTCGTGGCGTCTACCAACACCTGAACCCTGGGGTTATCGCGGATATAGAGCGCCACGTCATCCGCTACTCCCGATTGCATCAGGTTGAGAGGACAGCTGAAGCGCACCGTGCCTTGCGGTAGGGTGCGCATCTCTTCCACGATCTGTTTGGCTGCCTTGGACTCGCTCACCAGCGCCAGGCAATGCTGATAAAACTGACGTCCGGTATCGGTCAGCGACAAGCTGCGGCTGGTTCGATTGAGCAAGCGCACTCCCAGCTCTTCTTCCAGCGCGCTGATGCGACGGCTTAACTTGGAAGTCTGCAGGCCCAGAGCCTTGCCCGCAGCAGTGAAGCTGCCTCGATCGACCACTTCAGCGAACAGGCGCAGGTCATTTAAATCGGAAATCTGGTCCACGTGGTTCCTTTGGATCTTTCTATTTTTGACAACGATGCTTTGCCGGACAGGAGATATGCACGCTCTCAGGGCAACCATAGTATGTCCTACAGCTGCACTGCCACCCCGAGAACATATTTTTTCACAGGAACATGCCATGCTGGAAGTCCATGCCTTTGCCACTCCCAACAGCCTCAAGGCGGTGATCGCCCTTGAAGAGCTTGGGCTGGATTATGAACTCGTCGCCGTCAATTTGCGGCAAGGCGCTCAAAAGACCGAGGCCTTCAAAGCCTTGAATCCTAACGCCAAGGTGCCGGTACTGGTCGACCGCAGTGCAGCAGGCGAACTGGTGATGGCTGAATCTGCCGCGATCCTGGTACATCTCGCAGAGCAGGCCGGCAAGCTGCTCCCTCAGGACGCAAGTGCGCGCGCCAAGGTCTTCGAGCAACTGTTCTTTCACGCTTCAGGCGTAAGCCCGGCCTTCCTGGAGGCCTTCCTGGTTTCCATCCAGTCCGGCGCCACGCCGGAGGCAAAAGCCAAGGCTACTCAGGAATTGGAGCGCGTACTGGGTGTGCTCGACCAGCACTTGGACCAACATGCCTTCGTGGCGGGCACGGACTACAGCATCGCCGACATTGCGCATTTCGGCTGGATCTGGCGCCATCAAGCCATGAAAGTCTCGCTGGACAAGTTTCCAGCCGTCGCGCGTTGGTATGCGCACGTGGCGGCACGGCCGGCAGTGGTAGCCGCCATCGCCAAGACCATCGAACTGGCGAAATGAGGAGAACCGCATCATGGAACTCAACAACATGAATTCCACCTTGTCCCGTCGCCAATTGCTGGCTGCCGCCGTTGCCGGGGTGCTGGGTTCCGGCATAGGCAGTGCGCAAGCCGTCTCCGTGACAGATGGCTTGGTCTTGCCTAAGGCAGACGACAGCATCCGGCCGTTTCGCGTAACCGTCCCGCAGACCGCCATTGACGACTTGAAGCAGCGCCTGGCGCATACACGTTGGCCCGAGCAAGAGACAGTGGCCGACTGGTCACAAGGGGTGCCGCTGGCAAAAGCCAAGACGCTGGTATCTTACTGGCGCGAACAATACGACTGGCGCCAATTCGAGAGCCGCATCAATGCCTTGCCGCAATACCGTACCGCTATCGATGGTCTGGGTATTCACTTCATCCACGTGCGCTCACCGCATCCTGATGCGCTGCCCATCCTGTTGACCCATGGTTGGCCAGGATCCTTTGTCGAATTCATGGACATCATCGGCCCTTTGAGCGACCCGACGCGCCATGGCGGTCGCGCCGAGGATGCCTTCCATGTCGTAGTACCGTCTTTGCCTGGTTTTGGTTTCTCTGACAAGCCTGCCGCCGATGGCTGGAACCTGATCCGCATCGCCAATGCCTGGGTCGCCTTGATGAAACGCTTGGGTTACGACCGTTGGGTGGCGCAAGGCGGCGACTGGGGCGCTGGCGTGACCCACGCGCTGGCGCGCATGCGCCCCGAAGGGCTGATCGCTGCCCACGTCAACTGGCAATTCGTGTTCCCGAGCAAGCTGCCGGAACAGCCGACTCCGGCCGAGCGCCACGCCATGGATCGTGCGGCCTGGTTTCTAAGCGAACAAAGCGGTTACTTCCGTGAGCAAGGCACACGGCCGCAAACGGTGGGTTACGGCCTGGCCGATTCACCCACCGGCCAAGCACTGTGGATCTATGAAAAATTCCAGGCCTGGACCGACAATCACGGCAACCCGGAAGACGCACTGAGTATATCGGCCATGCTGAATAACATCAGTCTGTATTGGTTCACCAACACCGCTGCGTCTTCGGCCCGCATTTATTGGGAAAACACGCGCGCCGGGCTGGCCAATTTCTCTGGCGGACGCATTGATCTGCCAATGGCCGGATCGGTTTTCCCTCACGAAATCTACGCTCCACCCAGAGCCTGGGCCGAAGCTGCCTGGCCTAATTTGTTCTACTGGAACGAGCTCGACAAAGGCGGTCACTTCGCTGCATTCGAGCAGCCACGGCTGTTCACGGAGGAATTGCGCAAAGCCTTCCGCTCAAAACGTAACAGCTGATTAAATTCACCGAGTTTTACCCGGCAACTCAACTCTCACCAACCAGGAGCCAAGCAATGTCGAAAGTCCTCGTGCTGTATTACTCTTCTTACGGTCATATCGAAACCCTGGCCAATGCAGTGGCCGAAGGCGCACGTGCCACAGGCGCCACAGTGGATATCAAGCGGGTACCTGAAACAGTGCCGGAGAGTGTCGCCAAGAACTCCTTTTTCAAGCTCGACCAGCAGGCCCCGGTGGCGACAGTCGACGAGCTGGCCAATTACGACGCCATCATTGTCGGCACGCCTACCCGGTTCGGTCGCATCGCTTCACAGATGGCAGCGTTCCTTGATCAAGCCGGCGGCCTGTGGATGCGTGGCGCGCTCAATGGCAAGGTCGGCGGTGCTTTTACCTCCACCGCTACCCAGCATGGCGGACAAGAAACCACGCTAATGTCCGCCATCACCAATCTGCTGCACTTTGGCATGATCATCGTTGGTCTGCCCTACAGCCATCAAGGTCAGATGAGCCTGGACGAAATCGTCGGCGGTGCGCCATACGGCGCCACTACCATCGCCGGCGGGCAGGGCCAGCGCCAACCTAGCGCTATCGAACTGGAGGGAGCTCGTCATCAAGGTGAACTCATCGCACGGACGGCCGGCAAGCTGTTTGACTGATATTGAACACTCCAATGCGGCGGCCTTGCCGCCACATTCTCAAATTCCTCACCAGGAAAGATCAAAATGAACGAACGTATCGATGAACTGCTTAGACGCAATCTGCAGGAAGTATTTGGAGAGGGAGATGCACAAAAACGCCGTGCAGCAATCGCCGAGCTCTATACGGAAGATTGTGTCTTATACGTCCCGCCAGGAAGATTTGAGGGGCGCGAGGCCCTCGACAAGTTTGCCGGCGACTTGCGTGCAACTCACCCGCACTTTGTCTATACGCCACATGGAAAACCACAGGCGCTGCATGATGCCGGTCGCTTGACATGGGGTTCCGGACCACGGGACCAAGCGCCCGACTACACTGGCCTCGACGTCATTATCGTCCGTGATGGAAAAATCGCCACGCTCTATGTTTTTCTTGATGATGCTGTTTGACTTGCGTTGCATGTGCGTAATCAGCCGGAAGCGGGATGCTCGCTGAGTATCCCGCTGATGCTTCATCTGGCCGATTGCAGGCGTTGGTATATATTATGGCCAATTACCCCTCCTCTTATCGAGCATGATCGCCAATGCATTCGTCAACTTGCTTTTCAGGATTTGGTTCAAGCGGCTTTGGCGTGGCATGCCATCTGTCTCGCAGGTCCGCAGGAAATTCTTGTTGGCCGATAAGCTGTCTTCGTTAGGAAGAAAAAACGTAATCCCGCAGTATCGGAATATTGGTGGCGTTGACGTTGAATGGCTTGGCGAAAATGCGGATGTCGCAAAAGGAATTATTATTTATTTGCACGGAGGGGGCTTCGCTGTTCGTGCAAAATTTACCGACAGGCGATTCTGTCATGAAATATCCTGCCGCTCCGGCTTATCGGTTGTTCTCGTGCCGTATCGCCTTGCGCCCGAATATCCTTACCCACATGGTTTGAATGATTGCTGTCGTGTATATGAGACCCTCATTGACGCAGCTACCCCTCCTGGGAATGTCATTGTAATCGGCCACTCTGCCGGCGCCAACTATGCGCTGGCGCTGCTGATGAGAGCACGGAATCAAGGACTCCCGCAGCCGGTCGCCGCCATCGTTCTTTCTGCTCCGACTGACATGACCGCCCAGAGCCCATCCGTAGTCGCAAATGCGAAGCGAGACGTCATGCAAGGTCCTAACATCTGGCGATGGGTGCAAAAAACATACCTCGCAACCACGCCCTTGGATCATCCTGATGTGTCCCCATTGTTTGGAGATTGGGCCGGGCTTGCCCCCATCCATTTCCATGTGTCGGATTCCGAAGTACTCCTCGATGACAGCCGAAGAGCTGTGGATCGGGCAAGAGAAAGCGGGACGGAGGCTCATTTATCGATATGGCATGACGTTCCACACAACTTCTATTTTCTTGATTTTCTCGCCGAAAGCCGACAATTTCACGAACAGTTGGTGTGTTTCCTGGAAGGCGCAATGGCTTCCAAGGCGACGGCGATACCGGAGAGCTGAAGCGAGCATTGCCAATACCAAGAAAAACCTGGCCGGTTGCGGACATCCGAACCGCAATCGCTATTGGTATCGCCTGCTGGCATCTTGATGAAGCTCAATCGGGCGCGGACGTTTGAGAAAGGAAGCGCCTTCCTTTTTCCGTGAGCGAAATCTTGCCGGTCATCCCGGCGGTGGAATCGACGAAGCCGCTGGCGCAAGCATCTTCCCATATCGTCAGCCTGGGGCATGTGCTTTTCCAGACATCAAGGACTTCGGCATAAGAAGGTTTTCCTTGTTCAATCCAATCGAGCATCTGCAAGGTCAGCGCATCATGTGATCGGTCCATAGGTCCTCGCTTAACAGAGACGGGCACTTCTCAGTATCGTCCTGTGTCGGCAGATCGGCAAGCTGCCGGAATTTTGTTTTCAAGTCTGTGAAACCCGTCATTTCCCGATTGGGGACATTGCTGATCAGCCAAGACCCAATGACTTGGTAGCCGCTATGCATGATCGGAACGTGAGTGCCGTGTCGGTCCTTTTCCGGCATCAACTTGCGTCTTGGTTGCTGCGGACGTGAGCGCGCGGTGAATTGATCAACTCTCCCTATTAAACGATCGAAATGATCGAATTAATTTTGATAATTTCCTTGATTTTCTTTATTTCGAAGTATATTGTGATCGAAATAATCAATAAATTGAGAAATGGAAATCACATTTCCTGTTTAATTGATTGAACTGATCGTTGTTGGATACAGGCCGATCTCGAGACGGGCGCTCACCCGTCCCAGCGCTTATGCCGGCAGGCCGACCTGAATCCGGTCTTAAAAAAATATTGGAGACAAGACACCCATGTCTATCGCATTCAAGGGCATAGTCCCTGCGCTTATTACCCCGATGACCCAGGACGAGGAAGTCGACGAGGCCGGTCTTCGCGTTCTTGTCGATCGCCTGATCGATGCCGGTGTCCATGGTTTGTTCGTGCTTGGCACGAACGGCGAATTTATCTCGCTTTCCGAAACGGAGAAGCTGCGCGTTGCCCGCATCGCTGTGGAGCAATCGCGCGGGCGGGTGCCGGTCATTGCCGGCACCGGTGCTTATGCCACGCGCGAGGTCATCGAACTTAACCACAAGATGCTGGACCAGGGTGTCGACGCCGTTTCCGTGATCACGCCGTATTTCAACGGCGCTACGCAGCCGGAACTGTACAAGCACTATGAGCGCATCGCCCAATCGACTTCGCTGCCGGTGATGTTGTACACCATTCCGGCCAAGACCGGCATCACGCTCAATATCGATACGGTGCGTCGTCTGTCCGAGATCCCGAACATCCGCGGCATCAAGGACAGCGGCGGAGATTTCGATCGCCTGCTGCAACTGATCAATTTGCGCCGCGATGACTTCGCCGTATTTACCGGCACCGACTCCATGATCTTGTGGACGCTGATGGCCGGCGGCGATGGTGCGGTCGCCGCGACCACCAACGCGGTGCCCAGCGTGGTGATGTCGATCTGGAACAACTTCCGGAAGGGCGACATCGCCGCCGCCCGCGAGGCGCAGGAAGCATTGCGCCCGCTGCGCGACGCCTTTGCGCTGGGCACCTTGCCGGTCGTGCTCAAGACGGCCGCCGGCATGTTGGGCATGCCGGCCGGCCCGGCGCGCTCACCGGTCCAGGCGCTTGACGATGCGGCGCGTGAACGCCTGCTCAAGGTGCTCGCGGCGTATCCGCGCGTGTCCTGACCGGCATCGATTCGGCCGCCGCTTTTTTCCTCTCACCGAACCAGATCCAGTCATGAGTTCCACTTGTTCCATTTATCACTTTCAAACCGTCAAGCATATCGTCCACGGCCCCCATAGTCTCGACCAGCTGGCGGACAAGTTGGCGCTGCTCGACCGGCCGGTGCGTCGCATTGCCCTGATCACCCAGCCGGTCATGGAAAGAACCGGAGTAGTGGCGCGGGTTGTCGCCGCGCTGCGGGAAAAAGATGTGCAAACCCTGGTGGTGCGCGACGTGCGGCCTGAACCGACCATCGAGAACGTCGAGACCGTTTTCCGGGAACAGATCGCGCCGTTTGCGCCCGATGCGGTGCTATCCATCGGCGGCGGCAGCGTGCTGGATGCCGCCAAACTCTTTGCCGTGCGCATGACCAACCACCAGCCTCTGCGTGAATGGTTGGGCGTGGACCTGATTGCATCGCCCGGCGTGCCGCTGATTCTGGTGCCGACCACCTCCGGCACGGGCTCCGAAGTCACGCCCAACGCCATCGTGACCTTGCCCGATGAAGAGTTGAAGGTCGGCATCGTCAGCCGCCACCTGCTGCCGCAACTGGTGATACTCGACGCCGCTCTGACGCTCGATCTGCCCAAGCCGATTACGGCGGCGACCGGCATGGACGCCTTCATTCATGCCCTGGAATCGTATATCTCAACCAAGGCCAATCCGGTCAGCGACATGTTCGCGATGGAGTCCATGCGCCTGATCGGCGCCAACCTCATCGAGGCTTACGAAAATGGCCGCTCCTTGCCTGCACGCGAAGCCATGCTGATCGGTTCGATGTACGGCGGACTGGCGCTGACCGCCGCCGGGACGGCTGCCGTGCATGCGCTGGCTTATCCGTTGGGCGGCATGTTCAACATCACCCATGGCGTGGCCAATTCGATGCTGTTGCCGCATGTCATGGCTTTCAATCTGAATGCCATCGTCGGTCGTCTGTCCAACGTGGCGCATGCGCTCGGCATTGCCCGCCATGACGACAGCGACCAGGCCGCCGCCGACAAGCTGCTGGAGCGGCTGCGCGAATGGACCGCCGCACTTGATATCCCGCAGGATCTGCGGGCCTTCGGCGTGGCGGAAGAGAACCTCGATGCATTGGCGCTTGCTGCGTCGAAAGTCAAGCGCCTGCTCGGCAACAACCCGAAGCCGCTGAGCCTGGACGACATCAGGTCGATCTACCGGAGACTGCTGCCATGAATGCCCGCATGGCTCCGCGCGCGCGCCTGCTGATCATTGGCGACGATTTGTCCGGCACGGCCGACTGCGCGGCGACCTGCGTCAATTTCGGCCTCGACAGCATGGTGGTGCTGGGCGCGAGCGCAGGTGAATCGGCCGCTGCTATCGACGTGCTGGCGCTGGATACCGACTCTCGCCAGCGCACCGGCACGGAGGCGGCGCATCTGAACCGACACGCGTGGCGTACGTACGCAGGCGACCGCAAGCTTTACAAGAAAATCGACTCGACCCTGCGCGGCCATGTCGCCGCCGAGATTGCCGCCCTGGCGGACGCCGGCATGGCCATCGTCGCACCGGCTTTTCCACGGGCCGGCCGCACCACGAAGGAGGGGCGGCAGTTTGTTTTCGGCGTACCGGTCGAAGCGTCCGAAGTCTGGCGCAATGAACATATCGCAGGCAAGGCCGACATCGTCGCCATGCTCGCAGGCGCCGGATTGAAGGCCGCACTGATCCGCCTGGATGCCGTGCGCGAGGGCAGCGAAGCTTTGCGCGAAAAGCTGATCGCGTGTCTCGCCGGTCAATTTGAGGCCGTGGTCTGCGACAGCGAAACGGATGCCGACCTCGACTGCATCGCCGCGGCCTCGGCTGCGTTGCAGGGCGTGTTCTGGGTTGGCTCCGCGGGCCTGGCGACACCGCTCATCCGGATGCTAGATGGCGCTGCGCCGCTACGGCTGGTCGACGGTAAAAAGCGACATGCCATGCCGGTGCCGGCGGTAGCGTCTTCGCAAGGCATAGGCATCCTGGCCATCGTCGGCAGCATGTCCAGCATTTCCCACGGCCAGGCCCTCATCCTCAAGGAGCGCGGCGCCGATGCCATCGACATGTTTCAGTGCGATGCGCCGGCCCTGCTGGACCCGCAGTCGAGCAAGGCGCGCGCGCTTGCTGCGCGCGTGTCGGATGTCCTGCAGCGCGGCCGCAGCGCGCTGGTGGTGCTCAGCCAGTCGGAGCGGACCGGCGTGAGTGTGGGCGAGGGCGCCCGCCTGGCGCGCACGCTGGCCAGCCATCTCGGCCCCGTCGCCCGGCACGCCGCCGGGCTGATCGCCACGGGCGGAGAGACGGCGCGCGCCATGCTGTCGAACATGGGCGTGGACACCTTGAACATGGTGGACGAGATCGATACCGGCGTTCCCTTGATGGTTGCCGATCATCTGGGCCGCGTCTTGCCGGTCGTGACAAAAGCAGGCGGCTTCGGCCAGCCGGACACACTTTATCGCGCATGGCAAAAACTCAGGGCCATGCACCAGGCGGACGCGCAAGCGCCGCATCTATCCAGCAGAGAGGAAAATATGACATATCGTCCGGTTATCGGCATCACGATGGGTGATGCCGCCGGCGTGGGGCCGGAAATCATCATGAAGAGCCTGGCGCAACGCTCGGTCTACCAGGGATGCAGGCCTCTCGTCATCGGCGATGCCAATCGCCTTGTCGATGCCGGCCGCATCACCGGGGTAGCGTTGACGGTGCGGGCCATCTCCAACCCGGCCGAAGCGCGGTTCACCTACGGCGAGATCGACTGCATCGACCTCGGCCTGATTCCCGCGGATCTGCCCTACGGCAAGCTGTCGGCACTGGCCGGCAATGCCGCCTACCAATACATCGCCCGCACCGTCGAACTGACCTCGGCGGGCGAACTGGATGCGATCTGCACGGCGCCCCTGAACAAGGAAGCGCTGCATGCCGGCGGCCACATTTTCCCCGGACACACCGAAATCCTGGCGCATCTGACCGGCATTCCCGAAGTCTCGATGATGCTGGTGGCGCCCAAGCTGCGCGTGATCCACGTCACCACCCACATCGGCCTGATCGACGCCATCAACCGCATCGAACCCGGGTTGGTGCAGCGCACGATAGAGCGCGCACATGAAACCCTGGTGCGCTCGGGCATCGCTGCGCCGCGCATCGGCGTGTGCGGCATCAATCCGCATGCAGGCGAGAACGGCTTGTTCGGCTACGGCGAGGAGGAGCAAAAAATCATTCCGGCCATCAAGCTCTTGCAGGAGCGCGGCTGGGACGTGGAAGGGCCGTTGCCGGCGGACACCTTGTTCTACCGGGCCGGTCGCGGCGATTTCGACGTGGTGGTGGCCATGTATCACGACCAGGGACACGGCCCGGTGAAGGTGATGGGACTGGAAGCCGGGGTGAATGTCACGGTCGGCTTGCCGGTGATCCGGACCTCGGTCGACCACGGCACCGCATTCGATATTGCAGGAAAAGGAATCGCAGACGAAGGAAGCATGTTGGAAGCGCTGAAGCAGGCACAAGACCTCGCCACGCGCCACGCTGCCCTGGCAGCCTGACGGTATCCCGGCTGCCGCTCCGGAGTCGATCCGGGCGGGCGGCAGGGATGCGCAATATAACTTAAAACATTATCCGATCTTCGAGGATCGGGAGGAGAACACAATGAACCAGTTCGGTACGCTGGATACGGCCATTATCGTTGCAATGGTCGTGATCTATATCGTTGCGACATCATGGCTGAGCATACGACTGCGCGGCAAGACCACGGAGCAATTCATGGTCGCCGGCCGTTCGGCGCCCGCCGTCGTGATCGCCATCTTGCTGATGTCTGAATTCATCGGCGCCAAATCCACCATCGGCACTTCCCAGGAAGCATTCAAGGTCGGCATCGCGGCATCGTGGTCGGTGATTGCAGCATCGATCGGCTTCCTGCTGTTCGGTCTGTTCCTGGCCAAGCGCCTCTACAAATCCGGCGAGTTCACCATCTCCGGCTTCGTCGCCCAGAAATACGGGAAGACGGCCAAGCTGGTCGTGTCCGGCGTCATGATCTACGCGCTGTTCATCGTCAACGTCGGCAACTACGTCAGCGGCGCGGCGGCGATTTCAACGGTGCTCAAGATCAACTTGCCGACCGCGGCCGTGATCACCGCCATCGTCAGCACCATCTACTTCGCCTACGGCGGACTCAAGAGCGTGCTCTACGTCACCATTCTTCACAGCGGGATCAAAATTCTCGGCATCTGCATTCTGGTATGGGTGGCGCTCTCGATGACCGGCGGCATCTCCCCGATGATGGACGCCATGCCCCAGCATTACTTCACCTGGAACGGGGCGCTCAGCGGCGGCACCATCGGCGCCTGGATCATCGGCACCGCCGGCGCCATCTTTTCGACCCAGTTCATCATCCAGGCCATCTCGGGAGCCCGCTCGGCCGACGATGCGCGCAAATCCACCCTGATTGCCGCTGCCTTGTGCGTGCCCATCGCACTGGCTCTCGGCCTGCTGGGCGTGGCGGCTAAATTCCTGTTCCCCGACATCAAGGGGCTGTACGCCTTGCCCATCTTCCTGCAGCACATGCATCCGCTGTTGTCGGGCATCGTGACGGTGTCGCTGGTGGCATCGATCTTTGTGAGCGTGAGCACCGTCGCGCTGGCGATCGCCTCCCTGATCGTCAAGGACTTCTATGTGCCGCGCTACCATCCAACTCCGGAGCGCGAACTGCGCACCACGCGGCTCATCTCCGTGGCGGTCGGTTTCGTGCCGTTGATCTTCGTGCTGTTCGTGCCGCAGATCCTCGCGCTCTCCTTCTTCACGCGCGCGCTGCGCCTGACCGTTACCGTGGTCGCGCTGATGGGGATCTATCTGCCGTTCTTCAACAGCAACCGCGGTGCGATCTCGGGGCTGGTGCTGGCGACCGTCGCCACCACCGCCTGGTATCTGCTGGACAACCCCTGGGGCATCGACAATATGTACATCGCGCTCATCACGCCGGCCATCGTCATGGTTGTCGAGAAATTGATTTTTCCCGGCAAGCCGACGGCGGGCGCCGACAACGCGCAGATCGCTCCCGCTGACTTGCAGGGACAGCCGCGGCAGCAACACTGACGCAAGTTACAACACCTCAGGATGACAAAATGACGCATTCCGCTATTCAATCTCTCACGCCGTCCGTGCCAGAGGCCGGTGTGTCGGGACAGCTCCGTCGTGCGGCAGGAGACGCCGCCCGGCTCGATGCCCATCTGCCTGCGCTCACCGTGCAGAATCACGCCGCGAATCTGGCCTCGCTATCCAACGGCGATCTGCTGTGCGCGTGGTTCGGCGGCACCCAGGAGGGTATTCCCGACATTTCCATCTATCTGTCGCGGCTGCGTGTTGGCAGCGATACCTGGTCGGCGCCGGTACGCCTGTCGGACGACGCCACGCGCTCGGAACAAAACCCGGTGCTGTTTGAAACGCCGGAAGGCGCGCTCTGGCTGATCTATACCGCGCAATTGTCCGGTCACCAGAATACGTCCATCGTCCGTCGCCGCATTTCGCAGGACCAGGGCCAGACCTGGGGACCGGTGGAAACGCTGTTCGACAAACCCGGTACCTTCGTCCGCCAGCCCATCGTGGTCACTGGCGACGGCGCCTGGTTATGTCCGGTATTCATGTGTCGCGTGGCCGCCGGCGAGCGCTGGTCGGGCAATGACGACATCAGCGTCGTCATGCGTTCGACCGACCGGGGAAGCAGTTGGTCTGCCCATGAAGTTCCCGGCAGCGTGGGTTGCGTGCACATGAACATTCAAGCGCTGAAGAGTGGCGGCTTCCTCGCGTTGTACCGCAGCCGCTGGGCCGATCACATCTATTCCAGCCGTTCCGATGACGGCGTGACCTGGAGCGAGCCGCATCCGCTGGCGTTGCCGAACAATAATTCCTCGATCCAGTTTCTGGCGTTGGCCAACGGCCACCTGGGCCTGGTGTTCAATAACAGCAGCGCGGCCCAGAGCACCGGGCGCCGCGCGTCCCTGTATGACGACATCGAGGATTCGGAAGACAGCGGCGAACTGGCATCGCAGTCGGCATCGCATCGCGGCACCGCTTTCTGGGGCGCTCCGCGTGCGCCGATGACCCTGGCCATTTCCTGCGACGGCGGCCACACCTGGCCGGCGATGCGCAACCTGGAAGTCGGCGACGGCTACTGCATGACCAACAATTCGGCCGACAAGCGCAACCGCGAGTTTTCTTATCCATCGATCGTGCAATCGGATGACGGCAAGCTGCACATCGCTTACACCTACTTCCGGCAGAACATCAAGTACGTGTGCGTGGAAGAGGACTGGGTGACGCAAGGCAGGGAAGCGGCCGCCTGAATCAAGACAACTATACCGGGAGACAACATGGAAAAAATCAACATCACGCGCAGGGAAGCCATTGTGGCGCTGGGTACGGGCATCGCTAGCGCCGGATTGGCAACGCAAGCCGCCGCCGCCGAAACCGGCTCGCTGGAAGCGGCGGTCGAGGCGCTGCGGCGCGCACTGGAGGACGGCGACGGCGCGGTCCTCAAGAACATCCTGCATGACCATCTGACGTACTCGCACTCCGACGGACGCGTGTGGAGCAAGGAAGTCTTGCTGGGCAACATCGCCGGCAAGAAGCGCTACCTGTCGATCGCCACCTCCGAACAGACCGTCGATGTGCTCGGCCAGACCGGCATCGTGCGGCATACCTACGATGTCGTGAACAACGACGACAAGAAGAGCGCCAGCCACATCAAGGTCTTGATGTGCTGGACCAGGCCGGACAACGCCTGGCAGTTGCTGGCGCGCAGCGGTACGACCGCTTCCGCCTGAACGTGCATTCGCCCTGGCGATGCCGCGCAAGGGCAGGTATCGGGGGTGGAAAATGGGTATACTCGATGACCACCGGAATTCCCGCGTGCGCCGACCGCGATGCGGGCGGCGTTGATAACCATTTCCCCTTCAAACTATGAAAGTTTCCCGTCGTCGCGAGGCCATGGTACAGGCTGTTCTGTCCGGCATGACGGAAGTGGGCGCCTTGTGCGAGCACTTCGGCATGTCGGAAGTCACGGTGCGCCGGGACCTGCGCGCCTTGGCCGACGAAGGGCTCATTTTGCGCACCTACGGCGGCGCCGCCTCGGTCAGCGTGCACGCTCCGGAAGAATCGCTCGAACAACGCAGCCACAGTTTCCAGGCGGAGAAGGATGCCATCGGCCGGGCGGCCGCGGCGCATGTCGCCGCGGGCGACACGGTCTTTCTCGATGCCGGCACCACCACCGCGGCGCTGGCCAAGGTGCTGGCCGGCAGGCAGGATATCAGGGTCATCACCAACAACCTGCTGGTGGTGCAGGCCCTGGCGGGAAGCCATGTCGGCGTGACGCTGATCGGCGGCGATGTCCGCGAATCCAGCATGAGCACCTTCGGTCCCATCGCACAGCTGGCGCTGAGCCGGGTCACCTTCGACAAGGCGTTTTTAGGCGCGGACGGCGTGGTGGCCGGCCGCGGACTTTGCGAAGCGACCGTCGACCAGGCTTTTCTGAAAGAATGCATCATTCGCCAGGCGGCCAATGTATTTGTGCTGGTAACGTCAGACAAGTTGAACCGGGATAGCCAGCAGCATTGGACGCCTGTCGAGAAGCCATGGACGCTCATCACCAATGCTCTGGCCGGGCACGCCGGCTTGCATACGTTTGCGGAAATCGCGGGTGTGCATATCGAGTCGGTCGATTGTTCGACTCAGCCGCGCAACTAGGGCCTGCCTGTGCGATCGCACCGGTCACGGTGTTCCCCTGTGTGCGTTTATTCATTCCTCATCGGGGGAGGGATTGCGATGGCATTTGATTTGACGTCCGTTCCCGGCCGTAGCGGTCATCTGCCAGCGCTCACTTGCAGCCGGTCTCTCATTCCTCAATTGAACGAATAACCCTGGCCGGATTTCCTCCGACCAACGTATTCGGGGGAACATCCCTGGTAACGACCGAGCCCGCCGCGACGACAGAATTCTCACCCACTGTTACTCCGCCGATGATAGTTGCGCCTGCTGCGATCCACACGTTCTTCTCAATCACGATGGGTTTTCCGATGGTGACGGCGCGTCGCTGCGAGGGCTCAAGGGGATGGCCGGCCGTGATGATGCTCACGTTCGGACCAATCATCACATCGTCTGCGATGTCGAGGCCGCCGAGGTCATAGAAAGTACAATTCTGATTGACGAAGACATTCCGCCCCACGCGGATTTCGTCCCCTCCGGCGGTATAAAACGGAGGAATCAGTAAAAAGCTCTCATCAACCTTTCTACCGATAAGCTGGCTGAACAAGACTCGAATTTCGTCCGCATCGTTGAACGTCAAGCGATTAAGCGCTGCGGTGATCGCCATCGCGCGTTTGACGTTTTCCACCATGGCCGCTGATTCCGGCGTTCTCCTGTGAATTATCCTGGTGCGATCGTTATGCGGCATTCGTTATTGTCCTCGTGTTGCGGTTGCATGTGTGTTTAGGGCGCGATGGCTGTGCCGAGATCTGCTGAGTCCAATCACCAAGAGCAAGAGACATGAACGTATTCATGTTGCCAAACCCAATCCAATTGGGATTGATAACCGACGACCGCTCCTGGCCGGTTGCGGAAATTGAGACTCTGGTGCACTGGATCCTGCATCAAGTTTCATCGGTTTTGAAATACGTAAATTCGCAAATGTGATTATTCTTAGGCAGGCTACTTTCAGAGACGACAAAGTCTCCTAGGTAAAGGCAGGGCTCTTATCTAATATATCCGCCGTTCTTCAGGAAGAGTTATGCGGATATCACTCATGTTTTCACTTAAGCCCAGAAGAGCGAAATGGGCTAACGAATCGTGACGCAAGTCAATTGCGTCACTCGCTGTTTTTATAAAAAGAGCCAGCGCGTTTAGTTTATACAATTTACTTGACACGATATTTTGTTGGAACGATACTAAAACCCATATTAATTTTGTGACTATAGAAGTTACGAAATTTTCACTCTGTTTTTCGGCAGCAATATTGCTGCATAAATAGTGGCTATACAGCCTTCGATCTGCGCGTTAGCGCATCGAAGGCTTTTTTTTTTCAAATTCACGGTTGTAGCAGCAGTACTGCTGCTTTACATATACCGGGCTATAAAGCCCCCGCTTTGCGCATGCGCGCATTCGGGGGCTTTTTTTTGCGTTAAAGGCGGGCTATGGCAGGGCATGGAAAAAAAATTGAGACAGTAAAAATCGCTTGCATACAAATGGAGCCGCATATCGGCGACGTCTCCGGCAACCGGGCGGCGGGCATCCGGCTGATTGAAGCGGCGGCGCACCAAGGCGCCAAGGTGATCGTGCTGCCGGAGCTATCCAATTCCGGCTACGTCTTCAACAGCACTGAAGAAGCGTTCGGTCTGGCTGAAGAGGTGCCGGACGGGGCATCTTGCCAAGAGTGGATTGCCGTGGCGCAGCGTCTCGGCTTGCATATCGTGGCAGGCATCGCTGAGCGTGAAGGAGGGGTGCTCTACAACAGCGCAGTGATGATCGGGCCGGATGGCTACATCGGGAAATATCGCAAGCTGCATCTCTGGAACCAGGAAAACGTTCATTTTTCGCCCGGGAATCTCGGCGTGCCGGTGTTCAATACGCCGTATGGGCGCATCGCTATGGCGATCTGTTATGACGGCTGGTTTCCCGAGGTTTATCGGCTTGCTGCGCTGCAAGGGGCGCAGCTTGTTTGCGTGCCCACCAACTGGGTGCCGATGCCGAGCCAGCCCGCCACGCGCGATCCCATGGCGGTCACACTGACCATGGCGGCGGCGCACGCCAATTCCCTCTTCATTGCCTGTGCCGATCGTGTCGGCATCGAACGCGGTCAGGAATTCGTTGGCCGAAGTCTCATCACCGATTGCAGCGGCTGGCCGGTGGCCGGGCCCGCCAGCGCTACGCAGGAAGAAATCATCTACGCAGAAATCCGGCTGGCCGATGCGCACGAGCAGCGCCGTCTGAACAAATTCAATCAACTTTTACAAGATCGGCGCAACGATGTCTATGGCAGTTATGACATTGCTGACGCGACAGTAGCCGCCGCCGAAGTGTTGAAAAAGACATTCGGAAAATGAATGTCGGGGCGAGGCGGGATGGTGGGGACGGAAGTGGTTTGAAGCGGTAGCGAACAGGGAGTTCTTTCATTTTCAATCATGGGGAAAACAATGAAAAGTTTCATGAAGAAAAAATCGGCAGGGATGGTGCCGGCAACAATTATGGCCGCAATGGTAGCTGGATTTGCATCACCGGCGAACGCACAAAGCAACGTGACGATCTATGGCAATCTCGACACCGCCATCGGCAAGACCAGCAACGGCGCCGTGACCATGGGGCCGGGTTATTTCAACTGGCTTGGCTTCAAAGGCACGGAACAACTCGATGGCGACCTGAAAGCCGTGTTCAATCTGCAGATGCGTTTCAATCCCGACACGGGTGGCTTGTCCAATCCAGGTACCTTCTGGCAAGGTGAGTCTACCGTCGGCCTGCAAAGCGCCACGTTCGGGACGGTGCGTCTCGGTCGGGCGATGACGCCGATGTGGAATTCGCTCTGGTTGTTCGAGCCGTGGGCCAATGGCGCGACTTTTGCTACGTTGTCGGGATACCAGACGGGTAGCTACAGCAGCGATGGGGTGACCGACACGGCGCAGAATTTCGCGACGTTTGCGCGCATCAATAACGGCGTCTTTTACGATTCGCCGAGTTGGTCCGGCATCCACTTTTCTGCCGCGGGCGAGGCGGAACTGGCGCAGGGCGCGCGTGCGCGCAACAAGGGCCTGTCATTGAATTATGACGGCGGAGCGTTGACGGCGATGGTGTCGTACGAAAAAAATCATCAGTACGATGAAATTACCTATGCGGGAGCCACGTATGTGCTGGGAGGACTCAAGGTGTTCGGCAGCTATGCGCATACCAAAGTCTTGAACGTAAAGCCGGAAAGCCTATATCTGTTGGCCGCGACCTATGCCCTCAATGCCAGCGATTCGCTGCGCGCTGGCCATGGTCGTAACAGCGGACTGCGCAGCCACAAGACCAGTCTGGGTTACGTACATGCTTTCTCGAAGCGCACCAGCGTGTATGCCGACGTGTGGAATGAACACATCACCACCGGCGTCAATGGCTACGTAGTTGGCATCAGTCATTCGTTTTAAGGCCGGCAAAAAACGATCGGTACGGCAATCAATGTTCAACGCTGCTTGCGTCACATGCGCAAGAGGGCGTTCAATGAAATCATCTTAGGGAGTTACATCATGTTCAAGCACATTCAGCTTCACACCCAACTGCATACCCTTGCCCTGGCTATCGCCTGTCTGGCGGCAGGCGCCCCGGCGCTGGCGGCGGACCCCATCAAGATCGGCGTGCCGATCGGCTTGTCCGGCGCCAACAGCGTGGTGGCACCGGGCGTGGTGCAGTCAGCGCAATTGGCGGTCGATGAAATCAATGCTGCCGGCGGCGTGCTCGGTCGCAAATTGCAACTGGAAATCGCCGATGACGGCTCCGGTGCCGTCGGTGCACAAAAGGCCTTCGATTCCCTGGTGTTTCAAAAGAAGGTCGATGTGGTGATCTCGATGGAAACCAGCGCTGCCCGCAACGCCGGCCTGCCTATCGTCAACCGCGGCAAGGTGCCCTACATCTACACCTCGTTCTATGAAGGGCATTCGTGTAGCCCCTGGTTGTTCGTCAATGCCTGGGTGCCGGAGCAGCAGGTGCCGCCGGTGGTCGACTACTTCATGCACTACAAGAAGGCGCAAAATTTCTTCCTGGTCGGTAGCGATTATTCCTTCGGTCGCGGCATGCTGGCGTTCACCCGCAAGTTCATTGAAAGCCAGGGCGGCAAAGTGGTTGGCGAAGAATACCTGCCGATGGACGGCACCGACTGGACCGCGATCCTCAGCAAGCTGCGCGCCAGCAAGGCCGATGCGCTGATCACCTCGACTGCGGGCGGCGCACCGAACGTGTCCCTGACCAAACAATTGCGCGCCACCGGCCTGAACATGCTGTATGGCAATCTCGCAGTGGATGAAGGCACTGCCAAGAGCATGGGGGCGGACGGCCAGGGCTTGTATATCTCGGCGTCCTACGTCACTGGCATCGACAGCCCGCAAAACAAGAAATACCTGGGCGATATCGCCAAGAAGTTCGGCAATGACCTGAAGGTGCCCAATGACTTGTCCGTGCCGCAATACGAAGCCATCTACCTATACAAGGCTGCGGTCGAAAAGGCCGGCGGCACCCAAGCCGACAAGGTGCGCCAAGCGCTTAGCGAAGTGTCTTATGACGGTCCGCGCGGCCACGTACAAATGTCCAAACAGCATCACGCTCCGTTGAATATGTATCTCGGCCAAGTTCAGGCAGACGGCGGCGTCAAGGTGATCCAGAACTTCAAGAATGTCAGCCCTGGCGAGCAATGCCCCGGTAATTAAAACGGTGCAGACAGCATGGTGGTGAACTACCTTCGCACACCGGCCTGGCCGGTTGTGCGGCGGCAAGCAAGTATAAGGAGGAGAGATGTCGTTGTTTTTGGATATTGTGAGTTCGGCCGCGATCTTGTATCTGGTGGCGGCGGGACTGCTGATGATCTTCGGCGTGATGAAGATCATCAATTTTGCGCATGGTGCCTTTTTGACGATCGGCGCCTATGCCAGCCTGGTGGTCACCCAATTGGGATTGAACCCATGGCTGGCGCTACCGGCGGCGATGGCTACCGGCTGGGTGTTCGGCATGGCGATCGAATATTGCATCGTGCGGCCCTTGTATGCGCGACCGCTGGATGCAATTCTGGCGACCTGGGGACTGGGGATCGTCATTGCCCAAGTCATCACATTGGTGTTCGGCCGCGAAGGGCAGTTCGTCAACAGTCCGCTGTCCGGGCCGCTTGATGTTTTCGGTACCGATTATTCCGCCTACCGGTTGCTGCTGATCGCGTTGGCGGCGATTCTGGCGCTGGCCATGAGTCTGCTGTTGACCAAAACGCGCTTCGGCCTGGTCACCCGCGCCGTGATCATGAATGAAGAACTGGCGCGTGGACTCGGCATCCATTCGGGCCGCGTGCGTTTCTTCACGTTCAGCCTGGGGGCGGCACTGGGCTGCCTGGCAGGCACGCTGATTACGCCGCTCTCGGGCGTTGATCCGAATATGGGCATCCCTTGGCTCATCAATGCCTTCATGCTCGTGATGGTGGCGGGTTCTTCCATGTTCGGTCTGGCGGCGGCGGCGTTGTTGTTCGGCGGCATCCAGATTTTGTTGAGTACTTTCGTCAGTCCGGTACTGGGCGGGATCGCCATCGTGCTGTTGTCGGCGATCACGTTGCGTATTCGTCCCAAGGGGTTTTCTCATGATTAACGCTTCTTCCATGCGCCAGACCGAGGCCAGCAAGTCGTTGCTGCCGGTGGCCGGCGTCGCCATTGCTGCGCTGGTGCTGGTGGCAGTGATGCCGTCCTTGCTGGACACCTATCTGCTCAACATTCTGATACGCGCCTTTTGCTTTGCCATGGTGGCTCTGACGGTCGACATTCTGTGGGGCTATACCGGCGTGCTGACCTTCGGCCAATCGGCGTTCTTCGGCATCGGCGCTTATGCCGCCGGCCTCGTGTTTACTCACATGGGCTTCAGCCCTACCCACGCCTGGCTGGCACTGGGCATCGCTGTGGCTGGCGCCGCCGCCGTTGCGGTGCTGGTCGGCTGGCTGTCGTTTTACCAGGGAGCCACGCCGCTGTATGCCTCGGTGATCTCGCTGGTGTTGCCAATCGTGATGACGCAGTTGCTGTTTTCGGGTGGCACCTTCACCGGATCGAGTTCGGGGCTGACCGGCTACACCATGATCGACCTGTCGCTGGAAGCCTGGTTCTGGATCGCCGGCGTGACGCTGGTGCTGGTCACCGCCGCGGCCTGGGTGTTCGTGCATAGCGACGCCGGCAAGATCCTCATCGGCATTCGCGACAATGAATCACGTTGCGAATACCTAGGCATCAATCCATCACTGGTGAAGATCGGTTTGTTGGCGGTTACGGCCGTGGTCGCCAGCGTGGCCGGTTTCGGCTACGCCTCGTTCAGCGGCGTGGTCGCTCCGGAACTCTCGGGCTTTGTGTTCGGCACCGAAATCATCATCTGGGTTGCGCTCGGTGGACGCGGCACGCTGATCGGGCCGGTGCTCGGCGCCATCTTCATCGAAACTACCAGCGCCTACCTGAGTGGCAGCCTGCCATTTTTGTGGAAGTTGCTGGTCGGCGTCGGTTTCGTGCTGGTCATCATCCTGTTGCCGCAAGGGCTCATGCCGCTGGCGCTTCGACTGCGCCGGTTCTTGCCGCGCCGCCTGGCCGGTGGCGTCAATGCGATGGCGCCGACATTGCTGGAAGCGCCCGGGCAGAAACCCCACGGCATCGATCGCTCCACCCCGGCCATGCGGCTCGAGCATGTCGCCAAGAATTTCGGCAGCCTGAAGGTGCTGGAGGGCATCGACATCGTGGCCTATCCCGGTGAGCTGGTCAGTCTGGTGGGCCCCAACGGCGCCGGCAAAACCACCCTGATGCGTTGCATGAGCGATGGCGCAGAGAGAACTTCCGGCATCATCAGGATCAATGAACATGATATCCGCCGATTGCCTGCCTACCGCTGCGTGGGATTCGGTATCGGCAGGAAATTCCAGACCGCCAACGTGTTTGAATCGCTGACGGTGGCCGAATGCCTGCGTATCGCCAGGGCCAAAGTCGAGCGGCCGTCGTTGCTGCGGCAAAAAAACACGCTGTCGCTGCCGTCGTATGCACTGGCGGTGTTGCGCGCCACCGAACTGGATCGCAAGCTTGATCAGGTCTGTCGCAATTTGTCGCACGGAGAACAGCAGGCGCTGGAACTGGCCATGGTGCTGGCGCTAGAACCGCGCGTGATCTTGCTCGACGAGCCAACGGCGGGCCTGACCAAGGCCGAACGTACGAAGATCGGCCATATTCTTATCGAGCTGTCGCGCGACTACGGTCTGTGCTGTCTGCTGGTGGAACACGATCTAGATTTTGTGTGCGAGATATCGTCGCGCGTGGTGGTTCTTCATCAAGGCAAGATCGTCATGCAGGGCACCGTGGAAGAAGTGGTGGAATCCGAGCTGGTGCAATCGGTGTACGCAGGCAACGCGACGCCGGTATCCCATCCCTTGCAGCCGGCAACAGTATCGAAAGGAGCTACGGCATGAGCGAAGCAGCATTGACCCTGACCGACATCTCGAGCGGCTACCAGGACTCTATCGTCGTCAGAAACGTGTCCTTGTCGGTTCGTCCCGGCGAAATCGTCGCGCTGGTAGGCAAGAACGGCATGGGGAAAACCACGCTGCTCAAGTCCATCATGGGATATTTGCCCAAGCACAGCGGGTCGGTGCGCCTGTTCGGCAAAGACGTCACCAAACAGGCCGCGCATCGGGTGGCGCGCAGCAACATTGCCTACGCGCCGCAGTCGAGATCGCTGTTCCATGATCTGAACATCCGCGACAACCTGCGCTTGGGGCTATCGCAAGACAAACTCTTCGACGAACGCTTCGCCGAAGTGGAGGACTTGTTTCCTTTCCTTAAGGGCCGCATGGCGCAACGGGCCGGCACCTTGTCCGGCGGCGAACAAAAGATGTTGCTCATTGCCCGTGCTCTGATGGTGCGTCCGGCGCTGATCCTGATCGACGAAGTGACCGAGGGCATGCAGCCATCGGTGATTGATCGGGTCGCCACTGCCTTGCTGCATCAACGCAAGACGCATGGCACCTCGATACTTTTCGTGGAACAAAATGTGCCGTTTGCGGTTGCCGTCGCCGATCGTTACACGGTGCTCAAGCTCGGCGAAATCGTTGAAACCGGCGACACCGCCGGTGCCGACTGCCAGCGCGATATCATGCGTCATCTGAGCGTATGAAGCGGCTTCTTATCCAGGCACATCGAAAGGAATAAGGACGATGGAAAAAATTCCAGGAGTGCAGCTCGCGCGACGCATTGCTGCCGGCGAGTTGTCGGCGCAAGACGCGGTGGCCGGGGCCTTCGAACGGATTGCAGCATCGGAGTCGGAAATCCAGGCCTTTGCGGCGATTCTTGACCGCGCGCAGGCACTGTCCCATGCGGCACAGGCACGCGGGCCTCTGGCCGGCTTGGCGGTGGCGGTCAAAGATATTTTCGACACTGCCGATTTGCCCACCGCCTATGGCTCGACCATTTATGCCGGCTATCAACCGGGTAGCGATGCCGCCATCGTGTCCCTGATCCGCCGCGCGGGGGGAACCGTGATCGGCAAGACGGTGACCAGCGAATTCGCCTACATGGCGCCCACGCTGACCCGCAACCCGGCGGATCTGCGGCGTACGGCAGGAGGCTCCTCGTCCGGTTCCGCCGCCGCTGTTGCCGCTGGCATGGTGCCGTTCGCCATCGGCACCCAGACCGGTGGCTCTACCATCCGACCGGCTTCGTTTTGCGGCATCGCCGGTTACAAGCCGAGCTATGACCTGTTTCCCACGCCGGGCATGAAGTGTTTTTCGTGGTCGCTCGACACGGTGGGCTTGTTTGCCGCCACGGTCAAGGATGTGGCGTGGTTTTCCGAGGCGCTGATTGGGCGGCCATTGGCGCACTTCCCGCTGGACATGCGCCAACTGGTGGTCGGCATCCCTCAAGCCTATCCCTGGGAAGCGCCGTCGGCCTCCGCTGCACAGGCCGTGCAGCAAGCTTCAAGAGCGATTGAGGTCGCCGGCGGCAAGGTAAAGCAGATTGCACTGCCGGCCTGGATCGGCGAGCTCTACCGCGCTCACGCGCCCTTGCAAGAATACGAGGCAACGCAAACGCTGGCGTTTGAATTTGACCGGCATCGCGGCAGCCTGTCACCTATGCTCGGTGATTTCCTGCAACGTGCGCAGCGCATCTCGGTGGTGCAATACGATGCCGCACGCAAGCTGATCGATGCCGCCAAAACGCAGATGGATAGTTTATTCGAGGACATCGATGTCTTGCTCACGCCCAGCGCACCAGGAGAAGCACCGATGGGATGGGCTTCGACTGGCGACCCCGCCTTCAACAAGGTATGGACATTGCTTGGTACGCCGTGCGTCAGCGTTCCCGGTCTGTCAGGCGTGGAAGGATGTCCGATGGGCGTGCAATTGATTGCGCCGCCGTGGCAAGACCAGCGATGCCTGGCTGCCGCCGGCCTGGTGGAGGCAGCGATCAGGGCACCTGGATTCTGACGCGTGCGCCGGCAATCGCCTGCAGCGGGCACGATTTGATTTGAAACGAGCAACCAATATGACGGCCATGCAGAGAACAGCAGAGAACGCAGCAAGAGAAATACCATTGTCGGAATCGTCCACCGAGCCGTGGCGTGTCGGCATCCTGTTTTCACGCGCCGGCATTACCTCGGTCACGGAGTCGGAGCATTTCTTTGGTACCGTGCTGGCCATCGAGGAAATCAATGCGCGCGGCGGCGTGCTGGGGCGTCCGCTGGTCCCGGTCGCACTCGACCCCAAGGGCGACCTGGCGGAGTATCGCCGGATGGCGCATCAGATGCTGTCGCGTGAAGATGTCAACGTCATTTTCGGCTGCTCGACTTCATCCAGCCGCAAGGCAGTTCTGCCAGAAATTGAACGCAAGAACGGCTTGCTCTGGTATTGCTCGCTGTATGAGGGGTTTGAATATTCGCCCAACATCATTTACACCGGCGCGGTGCCCAATCAGAACAGCTTGCAGCTGGCCGCCTATCTGCTCAAGAATTGCGGAAAACGCATCTACCTGATCGGCTCGGATTATATTTATCCCAGGGAATCGAATCGGATCATGCGTGATATCGTCGAACAGCATGGCGGCGAAATCGTCGATGAAATCTATTTGCCGTTCAACGTCAGCAGCGCGGAAATAGAACTGGCCGTGCGGGAAATCAACAAGGCGCAACCCGAGGCCTTGTTTTCCACCGTCATCGGCAGTCCCTCGCGCGAGTTCTATCGCGTGCTGCACGATCTGCGCATCGATCAGAAACCGCTTCCCGTCGCCAGTCTGACTCTGGGTGAAACGGAACTCAAGCTGATCGGGCCGCAATTTTGCAAGGGCCATATCGTGTCGGCTACCTATTTCAGTTCCTTGTCTTCGGAGGAAAATCAGCGCTTCGTTGCCTCCTATCGCCAGCGTTTCGGCAAGGATGCCACCGTCAGCGCATGGGGGCAGGCCGCTTACGGCCAGGTCTGTTTGTTTGCAAAAGCATTGGAACGAGCGGGATCGATGGACACGCAGAAATTGGTCGAGGCCGTTCTTGAGGAACGCTACGATGCACCGGAAGGCGCCATCTCCGTCGAGCCTGAAAATCATCATCTCTGGTTGCAGCCAAAGATAGGCGTGGCGCGCGAGGATGGCAATTTTGACGTGGTCTGGCAGGCAAAAGAGGCGGTCAAGCCGGATCCTTACCTGACGACCTATGAGTTTTCTGAATTCTGGCTGGAGTAGGAACGCGACATGAGCAGACTGTTTGAAGACTTGCGCCATTTACGAGTGGCAGTGATTCATCCCCCCGGGGAGGATCGCGATATTCTGCAAGGTCAGCTCAAGCGCATTGGGTGCCAAGTGCGTTGGATATGGCCGTTTTGTGCGACACGCCCGGCCGATACCGACGTCATATTTTTTCTAGTCGACAAGGAACAGACCGTCACTGCCGAATGGTGTTGCACCGAGACGGACGCCGCATTGATCGCACTGATCGACTATGAGAATCCAACGGTTCTCAGCGCCTTGCTGGAAACCAATGCCAGCGCCGTCATCACCAAGCCCTTCCGCTCGTTCGGCATTCTGAGTTCACTGGTACTCGCGCGCTCGTCCAACGACTACAAGAAGCGCCTGAACAATAAAGTGAAACGGCTGGAAGATACCTTGCGCTCACGCCGTGAAATCGAAAAGGCCATCGGCATCCTGGTAGCACGCAAGAGCATTACTGCCAGTGAAGCCTACGAAGCCATCCGCAAACAGGCAACTTCGCAGCGCATACCGGTCGTGCAGGTGGCGACCGAGTTGATTCGTGCCAACGAGGCCTTCGACAAGATGGGTTTGCTGGGCGGGGATAAAAAAATCTAGTCATCACGCAGCACCGGAATCAGGGTTCATCGCCGCAGCGATGAAGGGGGACTGCTACGTCCGTGATTTGCAGTGCGCTGTGGCTGCATGCTTATGTGGGAATCTGCGCCATTGCGCACTTTTTGGAAACGGGATGCTATGAAACTGATATCTGACATCAAGATCGGCATGCGCCTGGCTTGTGGATTTGGACTGGTGCTGCTGTTCGCCATCGGCTTGCTGGCGCTGGGCATGCTGAGGATGAGTCAGCTGCAGCGCTCGACTGACTTCATCGTCAACACCAAGGTCGCCGGCCTTGATGCGGCAACCGAAATGCGCGAGCAGGGTCGCGCCTTGGTACTGGTGCTGCGCAGGATCACCACACCTGTCAATCAGGCTGAGGCCGACCGCGAAGCCGCTAACCTGGCGCTCACGCTGGCCGCCTACGCCCGGGCCGAGGCGCTGGCGAAACAATTCATTGCTGATGCCGCAGGGCGCAGCGCATTGGAAAAAACTGTCGCCAACAAGATTTCCGTGCTTCGGGTCGTTGACAAGATCCGCAACATCGTCTCGCAAGGAAATACCTTCGACGCCGCCACGCTCTTGCAAAATGACTTCGATGCACCGCACGGAAAATGGATGCTGGCACTAGGGACGCTGGCGCAAGAGCAGCACCGTGCGATGCAAGTTGCCTACGATGAATCGCTGCGCAACTATCACAGCGCGATGATCGGCATGGCCGGCATCGGGATGAGCATTGTGTTGCTCGGAGGTCTGGCGGCATGGATCATCACAAGAACCATTTCGGGGCCGATCAAGCGCGCCGGCGTCATTGCCGATCATATTGCAGGTGGCGATTTGTCGCATCAGATCAAGCTCGAAGGGGCCGATGAAATCACCGATTTGCTGCGCTCCCTGCAGGCAATGCAGGCCAATTTGCTGATGATGGTGTCCAACATCAAATCGAGTACAACCAACATGGTTGTCGCCTCTCAGGAAATCGCTGCAGGCAACCTCGATCTTTCGCATCGTACCGAGTCGCAAGCCAGCTCGCTCGAAGAGACGGCCACTTCAATGCATGAGCTGACCAGCGCAGTCCGGCAAAACGCGGACAGTGCGCAAGCAGCGAATCAGCTGGTCCTGTCTGCCAGCGATGCTGCCGCTCAGGGTGGCGCGGTGGTGAGCCGGGTAGTGGAGACGATGAGTTTAATCAAGCAACATTCCCATAAAATATCCGACATCGTGGGCATGATCGACGGCATTGCATTTCAGACCAACATTCTTGCACTCAATGCGGCAGTAGAAGCCGCGCGTGCCGGTGAGCAAGGACGTGGCTTTGCCGTGGTGGCGGCAGAAGTGCGCAACCTGGCGCATCGCTCCGCCAATTCCGCCAAAGAAATCAAAGATCTGATCGGCAACACGACAGGAAAGATAGACCAGGGCAGCAAGCTGGCGGAAGAGGCCGGTGCATCCATGGCGCGTATTGTGGTCGGTGTTCAACACGTGGCCGATATCATGACGGAGATCAGTTATGCCAGCCGCGAGCAAAGTGAAGGCATCGAACAGATCAATCTGGCGATCGTTCACATGGATGACATGACACAAAAAAATTCGGCATTGGTCGAACAGGCTGCTGCTGCAGCTGACAGTATGGAGAAACAGGCTGCTGCGCTTAGACGTGTTGTGGATACCTTCAAAATCACTATGGATAGCAAGCTAAATACAAGGTCAGCCATGTTGTTATCGCTGCCATAAACTTGTGCTGAGAATTGCTTTAAGTTTAGAACGCTTGCCGTGTATTACCGTCATCAAGAGATTGATCGGTGCATGTCGGCGCTGCAGGAATCTAGTCATCGTAAGCACCTTCCTGATCAGATTCTATTTAGGGAGATTGGAGGGGATAAGGCAACGCTTATGGTTAATAACGTTTCCTATTCGATGCCTGCTTCTGGCTGGTTGCGGACTTCTATACTCAAGGTCAATGTCAAGATGATCAAAGCATGCTGCCATGAACAGCTATGTTGGCAACGGCCGCTTCTGGCGGCAGGTTCAACCCGCGGATACAACAGATTGATAGAACTGTTGAGCTAGAAATTTTTTCCAAGTCGTTCATCAAGTCATCTGGCAATCGCATCGAATTGTGTCTCTTCGATAGCTGAATATTTGCAAAGGGAATATGTCCATGCCAAGCGCTAAGCTACTTATAAGAATCGCCTCTCAAAACTAGAAACCCCAGTTTTTTAGTTTTTTACCTACCAATCTGTACATAAAATCCCACACCTACTCGGGCGACTTTACCGCCCGTCTCACTATTGCAGATATCTTCTCTCGCCGTCGTTTCCGATCTGGTTTGATCATGTACATTCGGCGACGTAGCGCTTGCTCCGCTACCCAAAGAAAGAAATGATGGGTGCGAGTAAATCGCTATTCAGAGTGGCGCTTGTCACCCCGCTGCGCCAAACTTTTTTACCTGGTCAAGGAAATTACAATGAGCGATAACACTTACACTATCATTTTAGGCACCATGTCGGGCGGTACAGATTGGCTATGCCTTGGTACAACGATACAAGCCGATGGGACGCACGTTTGTTCTGTGGCTAAGTACAGCCACAGCTCACCAGCTGAGACTTGGCGCCTCGTTTCAGTACCAGGTTCAGCGGATTCTCTGGGCTACTATTTGCAACATGCGCAAACTAACTTGCTGGCCCGTTTTGGCGACTCCCGTGCAATTACCTTGAAGAATTTTTCACCGGTAGATCATGAATTTTTCGTGCGTCTGGAACATACTGGCGATGGCTGGACTGCAATAAACAATCACGATAATTCGCTTGTTATGGATGCCACAGGCAAAGATCCCGTCGTCGGTGCCATGGTATTCCCGAACAAATGGAACAAAGGGGACAATCAGCGCTGGCGTTTCATTGACTCCGTGTTGCTTCCTCGTAGATGATCAAAAAATAGCCTGCTATCGCAGGCTATTTTTTCATTGAATGGTTGCTTCTGTTCTTGAGCTAAGTATTTTCAATTGCGTCTTACTTCTAAAACATCATCATGATCTTTGCCAATGTCCGTAACTGGCCGGTTGTGGACTTCCCAGACCTTCTGATTCTGCGCTCGACCGACAGTAAGAGTATCTGCCTGGAGGTAAATCGATGCTCACTCCACGACGCTTCGACGACCGATGACACTCACCTGTCCGACACCGGACTCCATTAATTTTCGCAATAAGGCGCCACGTCCGTTGGTTTGGGACCAACGCATCTCCTGGTCCGTTATGGTCGTTGCAACAAGCACTTCCATACGGCCATCAGGGAGTTGCGTACCGGTTGGGAGAGGCGCCAGGGCCTTTGAAATGAGAACATTCACCACTTGCCCACTGCCTACCTGGATTTGTTCCACGGTCAGACCGTCATATTTTTCAACGCGTGCCAAGAAGCCAACATCATTTCCAATCTCTGCATTTATTGCCCATTGAAGAAGATTCAGTGGCCACTGAGCATCGGATTGGGAAATGACTATAAATTCGTAGCCGTATCCTGCGGCGCCAGGCCTTTTTGGTACCGGCTGCTTCTTCGATAATGTACCTTCCGCTTTGGTGGCTCTTTTCCCGTCCACTTCTACGTTGTAACCTCGCATCTGAACCGTGGTTGGCATGTCAGCATTGGAGAGTCCGAACGTCGTGTAGACCGACAGTTGGTTCCCTATCTTGTGAGCCGGCAGGACAAATAAACCGCCGCCGGGCCACACTCCTGTCATGTTAAGCATCTTTAAAATATCTTTAGGAAACGGACCAACAGTTTTCTCAAAATACTTCTGACGCGCGTCGTAGGTGGCCTGCCAGAGCTTGTCCATCGAATCTGTTTCTGCTTGTGCTGTCGCGCCGCATAAAGAAAGGGTTGCGGCTATTAGTCCGCTTGCGAGCTTTCGAATACTCAATCAAGGTCTCCTAAGAAGTAAATGTTATCGAGGTTTTTTGCTTCGGATTAGTAATGGACTATTGGGGGAATCGCTTACATTCGGAGGATGACGCAGCCTCTGTCGCTATCACCGCTCCTGCAGAGTACGAGAGTTGGAGAGGGGTGCCCGAACAAGCCTCAACCTCAATGAAACCGGCTTGGTATAAGTCTCTGGCATCAGTAGACTGACTAAAACGCTTGTCATTCGAATCGACACCGAGCGTTTCTTGAGGCTTCCACCCCTCGGCCAAAAGTACCTGCCGTGCCTGGGAAAGCAACTTTCCTTTGTATATCGTTGCGCCTACCGAAGGCATGCAAACCAAAAGGAGAAGAAAAACCGTTAGGGCAAAACAAGGAGCCATTCTGTATTTTTTGCATGTTCTTTTTTTAATCAAGCGATGTGAAGGTCAGCTTCTGGCCGATGCGGATTTTCGTGTAATGTATTTTTTAGTGGCTTTAGCTCGATTCGCGTCCATTTTGCCATTGTCTGGGATAGTATTTCGCAGTGGCAACTAGCGTTTTTGTGTAATTTTGTGTTTGTCTCGACATGTGACCTTTCTTCCATGCCGGGAGTGTTTCCATCGAATTGAAAACGGTAAATGGGGGGGAGCTCTCGGGAGGTCATGGCTTCCCCTCGTCTTCGAAGTCGACTGGGAATCAACTTTCGGTGATGTTCAAAAATCATTCATTTTATATCGGGGATATTTGTGTTTAAAAGTCTGTTTGCAGCGTGCGCTTTATTGGTTCTATGTTCGTGCAGTTCAATCCACTATGTTCGTTATCAGCCGCCCGAGGTGAAGCAAGATGCGGCAGATTTTTTTGTGGAGCCGATCATCGGATCCTATTATGACCCTCGAACATCAATAAGAACGTTTGATAAAGATGGTTGCTTTAGCGGCTACACCTATGTCACCAATAGCATTAGGCTCCATGCAAATAAAGAGGCTTTCATGCATTTCTGGAAAAACACAGATAGGGAGAATATTTGCACTACCGATTATTCATTTGTCCCAGAAAAAAATGCAAAATATAAAGCAACCTCCGAAGAGGTGAGTGTTCCCACTGGAAAAAGAAACTTCACCATTTCTGGCTGGAAGCCTGCCATGCAAGTTTTATGCGATATCAAGTTGGTGAAAATCGATGGGGACGGCAATGAAACACCCGTCAAAATTCGTGGCTATCGTCTCACCAACGACAACCAGTGCTCGAAACTCGTGCCAGAAAAAGCTACGACTGTAATCAAGTAGTCACACGAAAGACCGTTCTATTCGAGGTGCTCTCAAAAGTGAAAGTCCTCTTCTGTCCGGTTGCGTACTTACCACTCGTAGGTCTCTCCTTCATCCCTTGAGATTTTCGTCCCTGGCGCGGCAGCGAGCTTAGCCGCCGCGCTATGTGTCACATCAATCGCAGACCCAATGTCCCCAGTAGCTTTAAATGAAACTTGATCGCGCACGAAACGGAAGCATGCGATTCATTCTCCCGTTTCTAAAGAATCTCTACGGCGCCAAGATGGCTAATATTGCAGCCTCATCCAGAAGTCGGCGGATTTTGGTTGCAATATTTGACATGCTGTTTTTTCCTTGCGGTTCACGCTGCGCTAGCGGGGCATGGATTCATCTATCTTTTTGAGGAATGGCTCGCGCCGGACATGAAGTCTGGCCAGTTACCGCCGGTGCTGCAGGAATGGTGGCTACGTTTCCCCGGACCGTTTCTGTACTATGCCGGCCGGCGCCATTTGCCAGCCCCGTTCCGCGCGTTCATCAACTTCATTCAGTCCGATCCAGCCAACACTTTTTGAAAGTCCGCTCCTGGCCGTTTGCGGACGTTGATTATAACGACCTACTGATTCGTAATCATGCTTCGATCGTGCGAGAAATGAGACGACGAGCGAAAAAATATCAACACAGAAGACGCCAATAAAAAGCCCCGCAAAATTGCGGGGCTTTTTGTTTTAATCCGGTTTCACGCAGGGCCGCCGCCAATAGTTCCCCAATCAAAAGGCTGGTTGGGATGGCCCACGTCGACAGCGATGACCAGCACAGTCTTGTCGACGGCTGGTGCTGCCATTGTCGGTAATGTGCCTGCTGCTGACAGCGCCAGGGCGGCGCTAACTATGCGGAAAGTTTTTTTCAATGCGAACATATTCCCTCTTCATGGTTGCGTGATGAAAAAGTACCTCTGAAACGACGTTCTCACTCTGGCGTCAGAAACTATAGTATATGAATTTTTCCAGGATCAAGAAACCAATGCCTGGTTATCGCGACCTGCATTTGGCGGCTTTTTCGAAGTCACCGCTGCTTTGTCGGGGTGTGCAACTTTTCGTGTCGTTCCAGCATTTGCATGAACTGTGAAATTCGCTTGGCGCGCGTTTCGGCCTTCTTGGCAGTTTGTATCCTGAACAGAATGGCGTATCGATTACGACTGTCGAGCGTTCCAAAGAAATCCTTCGCTCGCGCATTGTTATCCAGCGCGCACTGAAAATCACTTGGTACAGTTGCCTTGCTGGCCGAGTCATACGCAGCGTCCCAGCGTCCGTCGATCTTTGCGCGCTCAATTTCTTTGAGTCCGGCTGGTTGCATGATCCCTGCTTCGATCAGGGCAAGCGCCTTCTCTTTATTGATCTTGGACCAAATGCTTTTGTCTGAACGTCGAGTGAATTTCTGGAGCCAGAATTGCTCACTGTGGGCTTGCTTTTGTCCATCTATCCATCCAAAACAAAGGGCAATTTCAACGGCTTCGTCGTATGAAACTGACTGTGCATTGGCTCCCTTTTTTGCAAGTTTCAACCACACGCCAAGCGATGTGCCGTGGTTTTCCATTAGCCACGCAGTCCAGTCTTGTTGCTGCTCGAAGTGATGAGCAGGCAGAGCTGTAGAGGACCTGGTTTGAGATTTCATTCTCGATTCATCCTGAAGTAGGTGGACGCCTAACTTGTTGCATGCAAGAAAATCAAAAAATATCAACCATGGAGTCCGAAGGTAGTGCGCTCATTGTATATGTCTGCACGAATAGCCAATCCGATGAAAACGTCAATCCCCGCTTCAGGCAGCGCGCCTTCTCGATCAAGTTCGCGGGAGCGTAAGCGCGAATGGCTGCTCCTGGCCGATTGCGAACCCAGTGGTTTCTCCTGCTCGCCTATGCCAGCGACTTGGCCATCTCCGTGGTCGAGGTCCAACCGATGTTTTCATATAGAGGGCGCGCCATTGTTGTTGAATGAAGAATTGCATAAGTCAGTTCTCGCTTTTTGAATTCAGCGTCAGCCGCTTTCATTAACAAATCCGCGATGCCTCGCCGACGATGGCCGGGTTCCACAAACACGTTGAGAACATATCCCCGCTTGTCCTGATGCGGATGAGAGGGGTGGGGCGGCCAATCGATTTCCATCAAGCCTATGCCGGCTACGACAGCGTCATTGTCGATGGCAAGGAATCCGAAATAACTGCCATCCAGCAGCCTGGGTTCCAGCCAGCGGCGGAAATTCGGTCCCATGGCGGCGAGAGCGCTCTCGTCACGGCCGGCTTCTCGAAACATGAATTCCCGATGCCGGCAGATCAGATCCAAGTCGCCGGGATCGACGTTACGAATCTCCATGTGGTCCTCCGCTCTCGCCATCGGACGCCACCGGCAGCGCCTCGCTGCGCCACCGCAACATGCCGCCGGCGAGGTTGGCCACCCGGCCGAAACCCGATCTGGCCAGCAGCGCGCTGGCTTGCGCCGAGCGCACGCCCGAGCGGCACACCGCCACGACGGGGCGCTGCGGGTCCAGTTCGTGGAGGCGGTTCTTCAGCTCGGATAGCGGCACCAGCCGCGCGCCGGCGAGGTGGCCGATGCTGTCGGCGAACTCGGGGGCTTCGCGCACATCGACGATTTGCACTTCGGCGGCATGTTCCAGCAGCGTCATCGGCTCGATTTCCCAGATGCCGCTGAAGCGCAAGGTCAGCGGCGCCCATGTGGGCGTATCGGGCGTCGGTTGGTCTCCCTCGGGTTTGCCGCAGCGCAGGTTGGCGGGCACGGCCACGTCCATCAGTTTGGGGTGCGGCAGGTTCAGGTTGTTCATGTGGCCCATGAAGTCGCCGACGTCCGCATCGCCGCCCAGGCGAGGATTGAAGCGGCGTTCTTCGGCCACGCTGCTGACGGTGATGCCGCGATAGTCGTGCGCGGGATAGAGCAGGCAGTCGGCGGGCAGCGTCAGGATCTGCTCGCGCACGGAAGAGAATAATTGTTGCGGGCTGCCTTGCTGGAAGTCGGTGCGGCCGCAGCCGCGAATGAGCAGGCTGTCGCCGGTGAATGCCATGCGCTGGTCGTCCAGCACGTAGGTCAGGCAGCCGCCGGTGTGGCCGGGCGTGGCGCGCACGCCCAGGTAGCGGTTGCCGAAGCCGACGCGGTCGCCGTGGCACAGCGCTTGTTCCACCAGCGTGGTATCGGCCGCGGCCGCTTCGGCCAGCGCGATGCGGCTGCCGCAGCGTTCATGCAGGCGCCAGGCGCCGGTCACATGGTCGGCGTGCACGTGCGTGTCGAGGGTGACCGTCAGGCGCAGGCCGAGTTCTTCCAGCAAGGCCAGGTCGCGCGGCACCTGTTCGTAGACCGGATCGATCAGCAAGGCTTCGCCGTTGTCGCCCAGCAGGTAGGTGTAGGTGCACGAAGTGGGGTCGAACAGTTGACGGAAAATCATGGCGGACTCTGAAAGATGGAAGGTGCGGACCGGTGTTGTGTGTTGCCTGGGTTGATTTACGGCTGCCCCATCATAACAAACGGACCTTGCAAGGCCGAGACCGGTCCTGCCGATTTGGCGACGCGGGGATCGGAAGTTGGTTGGAGCCGGCTTGTGGCTTGTGAGCGACAACGCGCTCCTGCATTTTGCATACTGATGGGTATAATGTATCCAAAGAAAGTGATAACGCTGGACCGGCTACCGGGCCACGGGGGAAAGATGAATCAAATGGGAATGCCATTGCTGGGGGTAGCATTAGCCGCGCTTTGCCTGCTGCTGGTAGGACTGGGCGCAGTGCTGCACCGGCTATTGGCGAGGCGCCGGCTGAAACAGCTGCGCGCCGAATACGAAGTCAACAAATGTGCGCACTTTGAGGTGCAACGCCGCGCCGACTCGCGTAGTGCAGATTGAGGCAGGCTCCGGGTCCATCACAACAATCGCAGCAACCGCAGCAACCTCGCTCAGGCCTTGCGCGTCATCCGCAGCGGCCAGCCGACAGGCCGGGAGTTCAATACGAATAATCGCCGACGACCTTGCGCACCGTTTTCAGCGCCGCCTGCAGCGCCTCCGGTTCGACCGAGCCGAGCGCCAGCCGGATCGCGTGCGGTACATGGTCGGAGCTCGCAAACGGCGCGGCCGTCGAGACCGAGACGTTTTCTTGCAGCAGCGCCATGGCGACCTGATCGGCGCGCGCCTCTTCGGGCAGCGGCAGCCACAGGAAGTAGGACGCCGGGTGCGACACGTAGCGCAGGCCTTTGAGGATCTTGCGCGCCATCGCTTGCCGGCGCATCGCGTCCGCGCGCTTTTCCGCTTCCAGTCTTGCCACCGTGCCGTCTTCCAGCCAGGCGCAGGCGAGCGCCGTCATGACGCCGGGTGTGTTCCAGGTGGTAGCGCGGATGGCGCGTTCGATTTTCGGCGCCCACTGGGGCGGTGCCGCGACAAAGCCGATACGCAGTCCGGTCGCGACGCTCTTGGAGAGTCCGGAGACGTAGATCGTGGTTTCCGGCGCCAGCGCGGCAATCGGCGGCGGCGGATTTTCCGCGAGGAAGGCGTAGGCCGCATCCTCGATGATCAACAGCCCGTACTGGCGCGCAATCGCCACCAGCTTCTTGCGCTGCTCCAGGCTCATCACCCAGCCCAGCGGATTGTGCAGCGTCGGCATGGCGTACACCGCGCGCACGCGCCGCTTCTTGCACAGCTTGTCCAGCGCATCCAGATTGGGGCCGTGTTCCGACAAGGGGATGGCCGCCAGTTCCAGCCGTTGCGTTTCGGCCAGCACCTTGAATCCCGAATAAGTCAGCGCATCCGTCGCCACCACGTCGCCCGGGTGCAGCAAGGCCATGGCCGTCGCCGCCAGTCCGTGCTGCGCGCCGCTGACGATCAGCATCTGCTCCGCGGCGACGGATAATCCACGCGACAGCAGATGGCGCGCCACAGCGGCGCGCTCATGCGGACGTCCGGCATGCGGCTGGTAACGCAGCAAGGCTTCCAGGTCGCCTGAAGAGGCCAGCCGGCGCAACGCAGTGCTCAACAGCCGGGTTTGTTCCGGCAGCGAGGGATAGTTGAAATTGAGGTCGATCACGCCGGCGGCCACCGCATGCAGGTCGACGCCCTGGTCGGGCGGCAGGGCGGTCTCCCTGACGAAGGTGCCGCGACCGGTCTCGCCGCTGACCAGGCCCATCGCTTCCAGTTCGGCATAGACCCGCGTCGCCGTCGCCAGCGCCAGTCCTTCTTTCGCGGCGAGCTGCCTGTGCGTGGGCAGGCGCATGCCGGGCGTGAGCACGCCGGCGCGGATGTCTGCGGCAAACCGGTCGACCAGCTGCTTGTATCGGGCGTGCGCCATGTCTTTCGTCCCCCTGCCTTATGTATCCATGACAATAATTTGATTGTACTGATTGCTGGTCCTATGATGCCTCATCGCCATCGGACTTGAACAGGAAAACCACGCCATGCACATCAGCATTCTGACTTTCGACGGTTTCAACGAACTCGACTCGCTCATCGCCTTCGGCATCCTCAACCGCATCAAGAAACCGGACTGGCGCGTGTCGATCGCCGGGCCGGCCAAGCAACTGCGTTCCTGGAACGGTCTGGAGATCGCCGCCCATGTCACGCTGGAAGAAGCCGGACATGCCGACGCCGTCCTCGTCGGCAGCGGCGTCAAGACGCGGGAAGTGGTGGCCGATGACGCGATCATGGCGCGCTTGCGGCTGGATCCGTCGCGGCAGTTGCTGGGAGCGCAATGTTCCGGCACGCTGGTGCTGGCCAAACTCGGCCTGCTTGACACCGTGCCCGCCTGTACCGACCTCACGACCAGGCCGTGGGTGCAGGAAGCGGGCGTGGAGGTATTGAACCAGCCGTTCTTTGCCGACGGCAACATCGCCACCGCGGGCGGCTGCCTGGCGTCGAGCTATCTGGCGGCGTGGGTGATCGCGCGTCTGGAAGGAGTCGCCGCCGCGCAAAGCGCGATCCACTACGTGGCGCCGGTGGGCGAGAAGGAGGAGCACGTAGCGCGCATGATGAAGAACGTCGCGCCTTTCCTGCCGGAGGCAACGGCGGCGGCGTAAGGCCGGTGCGCGTTACCTGGCCTCGCGCACCTCACGCACCTCACGCCTGATGGCTTGCGGCGGCACGCCGAATCCGCGCATGAACACTTCCCGCATGTGACGGCGGTCGCGGAAGCCCGTTTCCCTGGCGATCACTTCCAGCGGATGGCGGCTTTGCTCGATCATCAGGCGCGCCGCTTCCAGGCGCAATCCCTCGATCGCCTTGGCCGGCGACTGGCCGGTTTCTTCCGTGAACACGCGGCTGAACTGGCGCGGACTCAGGTTGACGGATTCCGCCAGTTCATCGACGGTCAACTCCTTGCTCAGATTTTTGCGCGCGTAGTTCAGGGCATTCTGGATGCGGTCCGACTTCGGCGACAGGTCGAGTATTTCGGAATGCTGCGACTGCCCGCCCGAGCGGCGCTGATGCATCACCAGCTTGTGCGCGACCGAGCGCATCGCATCGCTGCCAAGATCCTTCTCCACCATCGCCAGCGCCAGATCCAGACCTGCGGTCATGCCGGCCGACGTCCATATCGGGCCGTCGACGATATAGATCCTGTCGTCTTCCACCTGGATATCCGGAAAGCGCTTTTGCATCTCGCGCGCAAAATACCAGTGCGTCGTGGCGCGCCGTCCTGCCAGCAAACCCGACTCCGCCAATACGAACCCGCCGGTGCAGATGGCCGCGACACGCCGTGCGCGCGTGGCGGCTTTTTTCAGGAAGGCTTGTTCTTCAGCCGACGCCGGAAAGCGCAACGGGTCACCGACGCCGCTGATGATCCAGGTATCCACCTGGGTGCGCGCAGTCGGCACCCGGGTTTCGACGCGCAAGCCCAGGGATGAGCGCACCTCATTCCCGGCGAGAGAAAAGTTTTCGACCTGATAGAAGGGCTCTCCGGTGACCATGTTGGCGTATTCGAATACCGCCTGTGTCGCCACCGCCATGATCTGAAATTCGTCCTGCAGCAAGTAGCCGATGCGATGCATGTCCGTTCCTTGTCCGAATTGATTACGTATGTCCTAAAACATGACCATAAACGTCATTTGAGACAAGGTCAAGCGTCATTATGATGTGTCCATGCATTCAAGCATTCGTCCTTAAGCCGACGCTTAAGCCAACCTATCCGACA
Organism: Herbaspirillum sp. CF444; assembly: GCF_000282135.1. Lineage (GTDB taxonomy): Bacteria > Pseudomonadota > Gammaproteobacteria > Burkholderiales > Burkholderiaceae_D > Herbaspirillum. The sequence continues at coordinate 959 of NZ_AKJW01000111.1, read as the reverse complement.
CAGGAGCAACATCATGACGCAAGCACACCAGGGTACTGCCCTCATCACCGGCGCCTCTTCCGGCATCGGCGCCGTTTACGCCGACCGCCTGGCCAGGCGCGGCTACGACCTCGTTCTGGTCGCCCGCAACCGCGACCGCCTCAATGCACTGGCCGACCGCATCACCACCGAAACCCGTCGCACCGTCGAAGTGCTGGTGGCCGATCTCAACGACAAGTCCGCGCTGGCGCAGGTGGAAGCCAAGCTGCGCGGCGACGCCAGCATTACCTTGCTGGTCAACAACGCCGGCATCGGCACCCATACGCCGCTGCTGTCGAGCGACGTCGACAAGATGACGCAACTGATCGACCTCAACGTCACTGCGCTGACCCGCCTGACTTATGCCGCCGTGCCGGGCTTCGTGGCGCGCGGCGCAGGCCGGATCATCAACATCGCCTCCATCGTCGGCATCGCGCCGGAAGTCCTCAATGGCGTCTACGGCGGCAGCAAGGCCTTCGTCTACGCCTTCAGCCAATCGCTGCATCACGAGCTGGCAACGCAAGGCGTGCAAGTACAGGCCGTGTTGCCCGGCGCCACTGCGACCGAATTCTGGGACATCGGCGGATTGCCGGTGGAAAACCTCGATCCGAATCTGGTCATGACCGCGGAAAACATGGTCGACGCCGCACTGGTGGGCTTCGACCGCGGCGAGCTGATCACGATTCCATCGCTGCACGATGCGAGCCAGTGGGAAGCCTATGAAGCGGCGCGTCAGGCCATGTCCGCGCATCTCTCCAACAAGGTCGTGGCGCCACGCTATACCGCCGCAAATTGATCCATTGACATATTCACATCAGGAAAACGCATCATGAAACTCACCGACAACACCATCTTCATCACCGGCGGCGCCTCCGGCATCGGCCGCGGGCTGGCCGAAGCGCTGCACGCGCGCGGCAACACCGTCATCATCGGCGGCCGCC
>NZ_AKJW01000110.1 GCF_000282135.1 Herbaspirillum sp. CF444 | reverse complement strand
CGCCTGCCGTTGTTGCAGCTCCAGGGGTTGCAACTTCGGTAGCACCGCTACGACGCGTCGCTGCGCCTAGGCAGTCAACGCCTGCCGCGCGTTCGCATTCGCAAATTGATTGTTAACAGGCCCTGGTACAAAAACAGGCCTGAAGTGAAATGTCCGGTATAAGCAGAGTCTCAGCAGCTTGGCCGGAATCCTTTTACAATCCCGACATGCCATGTCCGTTATCCGCGGACATGGCGTTTTTACGTTTGCCATCCATCCGCAGCAATTTGCGCTTTATCCGTCATGACACAAAAAATCGTTCTCGCCTCCAATAATCAGGGAAAACTCAAAGAATTCGGCGCCTTGCTCGGCGAAATCGGCCTGGACGTGCGTCCACAAGGCGAGTTCAACGTTCCCGAGGCAGAAGAGCCGTTCGCCACCTTCGTCGAAAACGCGCTGACCAAGGCGCGCCATGCCTCGCGCCTGACCGGTTTGCCGGCGCTGGCCGACGATTCCGGCGTGTGCGTCAATGCCCTGGGCGGTGCGCCAGGTGTCTGGTCGGCGCGCTATGCCGGCGAACCGAAGTCGGACGCCGCCAACAGCGCCAGGCTGATCGCCGATCTGGCGGCGCATGCCGACAAGTCCGCCTACTATTATTGCGTGCTGGTCTACGTGCGCCACGCCGACGATCCGCAGCCGGTGATCGCCGACGGTTCCTGGCACGGCGAAATCGTGGCGGATGCGCGCGGCGAGGGCGGGTTCGGCTACGATCCGTATTTCCTGCTGCCGGCGCTGGGCAAAACCGCCGCGCAACTGACTGCTGCGGAGAAGAACGCCCATTCGCACCGAGGCCAGGCGTTGCGCGCGCTGGTAGAGAAGCTGCGATGATTATTCCGATCAAGCCAGTCGGCGTCGATTTGTCGTCGACCGCCGGCCAGTCCAATCAACCCGGTCCGGCGCAAGCCGCGCTGGCGTTTTTGAAGCCCGGCAGCCTGCAACTGACGGCCTTGCCGCCGCTGTCGCTGTATGTGCATTTCCCGTGGTGCGTGAAGAAGTGCCCGTATTGCGATTTCAATTCGCATGAAGTGAAGGGCAGCTTCCCGGAAGACGCCTATCTCGACGCCTTGCGCGCCGACCTCGAATCGGCGCTGCCGCTGATCTGGGGCCGCAAGATTTACTCCGTCTTCATCGGTGGCGGCACGCCCAGCCTGTTGTCGGCGGCCGGTCTCGATCGCCTGCTGTCGGACATCCGTACCTTGCTGCCCATGGACGTCGACATCGAGATCACGATGGAGGCCAATCCCGGCACCTTCGAGGCGGAGAAATTCAAGTCTTACCGCGCCAGCGGCATCAACCGCCTGTCGATCGGCATCCAGAGTTTCAACTCCACGCACCTGGCGGCACTCGGTCGTATCCATGACGGCGACCAGGCGCGCAAGGCGGTCGAGATCGCCCATGCCAACTTCGACAACTTCAATCTCGACCTGATGTACGCCTTGCCGTCGCAAAGCGTCGAAGAGGCGCGCCGCGATATCCGCACCGCCATCGATTGCGCGCCGCCGCATCTGTCGCTGTACCACCTGACGCTGGAGCCGAACACGCTGTTCGCCAAATATCCGCCGGCGGTGCCCGACGAAGACGCCAGCGCCGACATGCAGGACATGATCACTGCACTGACCACCGCAGCCGGTTACCAGCATTACGAAGTCTCGGCCTACGCCAGGCCCAAACACCAGGCGCGTCACAATCTGAATTACTGGCAGTTCGGCGACTACCTCGGCATCGGCGCCGGCGCCCATTCCAAATTGTCGTTTCCGCATCGCATCGTGCGGCAAATGCGTCACAAGCATCCGCAAACCTATCTGGAGAAGATGCGAAGCGGCAATGCCATTCAGGAGGAGGGGGAGATCGGTCGCGACGCGCTGGGCTTTGAGTTCATGCTGAATGCGTTGCGCCTGCAAGACGGTTTTCCTGCGAATCTGTTCGCTGAACGCACCGGCATGGGCATCAACAATATCGACGCCGCACTTAACGAAGCCGAGAAAAAAGGCCTGCTGTATCGCGACCACATGAACATCCGGCCAACCGAGCTGGGGCGCCGGTTTCTGAACGATTTGCAAGAGATGTTTTTAGTTGGATGATCGCTTAGGCAAGTCGGGATTTATCGGGTATATTAGGAAAATATTTGAATTTAGATAAGAATTCTTTTTGGAAACAATCTTATTTATCGTTAATAATTAATTAAAAATGTTGCGGCTGCTCACCGCGACATCTATACAAAAATGGCTGTCCAGGATAAAAGCATTCCTTTTCCTCTCGTATTTTTACAGCCTGTCGCAGACGTTCATTATCTATGGACGGCTCTGTCGCTTCATGTTTCCCCGTTCGATGAGAACGGATGTGATCTCTTTTCCCGGCTTTTCAACGAATTTGGCCTCGGCGAGGCCCTTAATGGGCTTGCCTGCATTCTTACCGTCCCCAATCCCGAGCGGTTTGCCGGCGAGTTCGGCGCACCGCCCAAAGACACCAACCTGATCCTGCGCATTCCAGTGGAGTACTGCGTCGATGCGGCGCGTCATCCTTTGCTGGAACGCCTGAACAAGTTGGGCTACGGCCTGATCGCCGACGGCCTGCCGTCGCGCATGGCGCTGTTTTCCGAATACGTGGAGTCGATCTCGCTGGATTGCAGCGCCGGCATTCAGCCGGAAGCCGGCACTTGGCTCACCAGCCTGCGCGGTCCGCATATTGCCGAAAACGTACCCGATCCGGTGCTGTTCGACGCCTGCCGCGCCGAAGGTTTCCGCTGGTTCAGCGGCGAATATCCCTTGTTGCCGTCTTCCGCCGTCACGCAAAAGGACGCGATTTCGCGCGGCCGCCTGCTGAAGTTGCTCGAACTGGTCTCGCACGACGCCGACGCGCCCGAGCTGGAAGCCTTGCTCAAGCAGGACCCGGCCTTGTCCTACCAGTTGTTCAAACTGGTGAGTTCGGCCGCTTTCGGTTTTTCCGCGCACATCACCAATTTCACGCAAGCCATCAATTTGCTGGGCCGTCGCCAGTTGCAGCGTTGGCTGCAATTGTTGCTGTATGCGCGTTTCCCCGGCGACGAGTCGGCCAATCCGCTGCTGCCGCGCGCCGCGGCACGGGCCGCCATGATGGAAGCCATGTGCCAGCAAATGGGCGGCGATCGCGACGAACAGGACCGCGCCTTCATCGTCGGCATGTTCTCGCTGCTGGATGTGTTGCTGGCGATGCCGCTGCGACTGATCATCGAGCCGCTCAAACTGCCGCAGGACACCCTCGACGCCCTGATGCAACGGCGTGGACGGCTGGGACGCTTGCTGGACGTGGTGGAGCGCGCCGAGTACGGCCGCATCCCGTTGCGCCACGCCGACCTGGTTGCGGCCGGCGTGACGCCGGAAGGATACTGCCGCAGTTTGATACAAGCCTATCGTTGGGCATCCAAAGTCAGTCACGAGGCCTGATACGATGATCGCCATGCTCAGCAGCAATGATCTCGCCTGCTGCTCGGCCCTGCTTGATGCAGTGCTGGGCCTGGAAGGCCTGGCATTGCATGATGCGTTGAGCGAAATTGTCTCGGTTTTTCTCGGCCGGGCAGGCGGTCGCTATTTTTCCGAAGCGCCGCTGGAGAATGCGCAGTTGGCGCAAATCGTCGCGCATGACGGCTTGCTGTATGGCCACTATGCTTTCCCGGCGGCCGATATGGCGTTCGGCGATACGGAGATCGCCCGCCTGGCGTCCTTCGCCGCCTTGACCGGCCGTCTGCTGCAAAACCGCGCCGACACCGAAAAGCGCAGCCGCGTGCTGGACCAGATCGAATCCAAGCTGGAGCAGCAGGCGCAGATCCTCAACCAGATGCACGAATCCGTCATCACGATGGACCAGGCCGGCTTCATCACCAGCTGGAACCGCGGCGCGGAACAACTGTTCGGCTACACCGCGATCGAAGCCATCGGACGCAATGTCCTGTTCCTCTACGAGAACGAGGACGAAGACGATACCTCGCTCAACGACATGTTCCTGTCGCAAGGCGGCCGCGAGATGGAAGTGCGTCGCCGCAAGAAGTCGGGCGAGGCCTTCTGGGCCAGCCTGTCGCTGTCGGTCATGCGCGACCAGCACGGCCAGCCGATCGGCATGATCGGTTACATCAACGACATCACCGAACGCAAGAACGCCGAAAAGCTGATCCACCACCTGGCCTATTACGATTCACTGACCGGTTTGCCCAACCGCACGCTGCTCACGCGCACGGTCGACCAGGCGCTGGTGGCGGCGCAACAGGACAATGTCTACGGCTGCATCATGTTCATCGACCTGAACCGCTTCAAGCCGATCAACGACACGCTCGGCCACGTTGCCGGCGACATGCTGCTGGTGGAAGTGGCGATCCGCCTGCGCAAGGCTTTGCGCGACGAAGACGTGGTGGCGCGCCTGGGCGCCGATGAATTTGCGATCGCGCTGTTCGATATCGACAAGGATTACCACGCCGGTTTCGTGGCGCAAAAACTGATCGCGCTGTTCGACGAGCCGTTCTTCATCGACGGCCACGAACTGCGCGTCGGCGCCAGCATCGGCATCAGCATGTACCCGCAAGACGCCTCCGATACCGAAACCTTGCTGCGCCTGGCCGACATCGCCATGTACCGGGCCAAGCAGGGCGGCGAGAACAATGAAGGCGGCTACGCGTATTACAGCGAAGAGATGAACCGCAATACGCTCGACCTGCTGCGTATTGAAACCGGCCTGCTGCACGCTTTTGAATACGACGAGCTGCTGCTGTACTACCAGCCGAAGATCAATCTGGTCGGCGGCCAGATCACCGGCGCCGAAGCGCTGGTGCGCTGGCAGCATCCGGAACGCGGCTTGCTGTTGCCGGGCGACTTCATCCCTATCGCGGAAGAGACCGGGCTCATCGTCCAGCTCAGCGACTGGGTGCTGGAAGCGGCCTGCGCACAGGCGCGCCAGTGGAAAGATGCCGGCATGGAACCGATCCGCATCGCCATCAACGTGACCGCGCGCGAATTCACGCGCTCCTTGCCGGATCGGGTGAGGGCGGCGCTAAGCCGTCATCAGCTGACCGGCGAATGGCTGGAGCTGGAAATCACCGAGAGCATGCTGATGCACAGCACCGACCGCGTGATCTCCATCATGGAAAAAGTCTGCCTGCTGGGGGTGGCGATCTCGCTGGACGACTTCGGCACCGGCTATTCCAGCCTGTCCTACCTGAAGCGCTTCCCGATCAACACGCTCAAGATCGATCGTTCCTTCACCACCGGCATTCCCGAAGACACCAACGATTGCGCGATCGCCAGCGCCATCATCAGCATCGCCAAGCAGCTGCGCCACAAGGTCATCGCCGAAGGCGTGGAAAGCATGGCGCAATTCGACTTCCTGCGCGAAGCCGGTTGCGACGAATTGCAAGGCTATCTGTTCTCGCGTCCGGTGCCTGCCGCCGACTTCCACCTCATGCTGACCGAAGGCCGCAAGTTTTCGGCGGCGGTCTGATCGGCCCGAGGGCTTGTTCACATTAAATCTGCGAGTGCGAACGCGCGGCAGGCGTTGACTGCCTAGGCGCAGCAACGCATCTCGCAGATTTAATGTGCACAGGCCCTGATCTTTCTTCAATCTTTCAAGTAGTGCGGAAAGCGCGCGCGGATATCGTCCAGATGCGACAGCGTCCCGGACAGGTGCGCGCGCAGGGCTTCCTGCGCCGCCGCCGGATCGCCCGCGGCAATCGCCTCGACGATGGCGGCATGGTCGCGCAGCACCGCATGCGCCTTGCCGGGGATAGGCACGTGCAGTGCGCGCAGGCGATCCAGGTGGCCGCTGTGTCGGCGCACCATCGTCCACAGGTCGGGAATGTTCGCCGCCTCGTACATCTGCCGGTGGAAGGTTTGGTCGGCCTCGACAAACTCGCTGTAATCGCCGCTCTCGGCCAGTGCCGCCTGGTTGGCGATACTGCTCTTCAGGCGCGTCACCAGCGCTCCATTGGGCGACGAGGCCAGCGTATGCACGATTTCCAGTTCGATCGAACGGCGCAGGAAATGCGCCTGCCGCGCCATCGCAATATCCACCGCGCACACCACGGTCGCGTGCTGCGGAAAAATATCCACCAGGCCTTCTTCCCCCAGCTTCATCAGGGCGTCTCGTATCGGCGTCTGGCTGAGGCCGAATTGCAAGGCCAGTTCGGCGCGCGACAGGACGGTGCCGGGCGTCAGTTGCATCGTGATGATGGCTTCGCGCAGGCGCTCGAACACCTGCGGCGCCGCGTGGCGCGAGCGATCCAGTTGATGCTGGCGCTGAAGCTGAGGTTGGGGCAGAGGGCTATTCATGGATGAGCGTAAATGGTGAATCCGGTCCGGCAACGACAATACAGACATTAAAGCAAAAAGACGGCGATGCGGTCGAGATACAGGGGAGATATCGTATCCATTTCGTGAAATGCCGCACGATGCCGACCTGATCCTCTTTGTTATCGGCATGATAAAGCAATTCACTTGCATTGACACACTAATATATTAGTGTTTTAATGTTTTAAATCAAAAGGCAGCAGCCTTTTCTCATACAAAAAACGCAGGAGACAGGCAGTGAATACAGCGCAGGCAGCAAGCATTGCAGGGCAGGCGGCGTCGCCGCTCGACCAGGCGGTATCCAGGATCAAGCAGCGCGTCTTGCCGCTGTTTGTCATCATGTTCATCGTCAATTACATCGACCGCGTCAACATCGGTTTCGTGCGCACGCATCTGGCTGCCGACATCGGCATCGGCACGGCGGCCTACGGTCTGGGCGCCGGCTTGTTCTTCGTCGGCTATGCCATTTTCGAAGTGCCGTCCAACATGCTGCTGCAGAAATTCGGCGCCAAGGCCTGGCTGACCCGCATCATGTTCACCTGGGGCATCGCCGCCACCGCGATGGCCTTCGTGCAGGGCGAGATGTCGTTCTATGCGCTGCGTTTCTTGCTCGGCGTGGCGGAGGCGGGTTTCTTTCCCGGCGTGATCTATTACTTCACGCAATGGCTGCCCAACGGCGAGCGCGGCAAGGCCATGGCGATCTTCCTCAGCGGCTCGGCGCTGGCGTCTATCCTGTCGGGGCCGATCTCCGGAGGCTTGCTGCAGATCGAAGGCGGCGGCCTGCACGGCTGGCAATGGATGTTCATCATCGAAGGCCTGGCTTCCGTCGTGCTGTGCGGCTTCGTCTGGTTCTGGCTCGATTCGCGACCGGCCGACGCCAAATGGTTGACGCCGGGCGAGCGCGACCTGATCACCGGCACGATCGCCGCCGAGCAGGCCGAACGCGAGAAGACCAAGCCGGCGCACATCTCGGCATGGACGCTGCTGCGCGACAGCCAGATCGTCATCTTCTGCTTCATCTACTTCTCGATCTCGCTGACGATTTACGGCGCGACCTTCTGGCTGCCCAGCATCATCCGCAAGATGGGCACGTATTCGGACTTCCAGGTCGGACTGTTCAATTCGATTCCCTGGATCATTTCCATCGTCGCCATGTATCTGTTCGCCAGCCTGGCCGCGCGCTTCAAGTTCCAGCAGGCCTGGGCCGCGGCGGCACTGATCATTGCGGCGATCGGCATGTATGTGTCGACCTTCGGCGGACCGGTGTTCGCCTTCGTCTCGATCTGCTTTGCCGCGGTCGGGTTCAAGGCTGCATCCTCGCTGTTCTGGCCGATTCCACAGTCTTACCTCGATGCGCGCATCGCCGCCGCCGTGATCGCGCTGATCAACTCGCTGGGCAATCTGGGCGGCTTCGTCGCGCCGACCACCTTCGGCTTTCTTGAACAAAAGACCGGCTCCATCGAAGGCGGCTTGTACGCGCTGGCGGCGACTTCGGTGGTCGCGGCGATCGTGGTGTTTTTCGCGCGCACCACGGCGCAGGCCGGCAAGAAATGATTTGTTATTGACAGGCACCGACAGACACACAAACACGGAACCAACACATGAAGATCACACGCGTCACCGTCACCCCGATCGCATTCAAGGATGCCCCTTTGCTCAATGCCAGCGGCATCCATGAGCCGTACGCCTTGCGTTCCATCATCGAAGTCGAAACCGACAACGGCCATGTCGGCCTCGGCGAAAGCTATGGCGACGCACCCGCGCTGGCCGTGCTGGACAAGGTCAAGACGCAGATGATCGGCCTCGATCCGTTCAACCTCAACGGCTTGCGCGCCATCGTCAAAGCCACCGTGGCGGGCATGTCGCCGGCAAGTAACGCGGGCGCCGAGCTGGCCCCCGGTTCGCACGCCGGCAAAGCCGTCAGCAATGCCTATTCGGCGTTCGAAGTCGCCTTGCTCGACGTGCAGGCGCGCTACCTGAACGTGCCGCTGGTCGACTTGCTCGGCGGCGCCGTGCGTACCGAGATCCCGTTCAGCGCCTATCTGTTTTTCAAATACGCGGAACACGTCGACAGCCCGTACCGGCCCGATGCCTGGGGTGAAGCGCTGAGCGAAGAACAGATCGTCGCGCAGGCGCGCCGCATGATCAACGAGAACGGTTTCCAGAGCATCAAGCTCAAGGCCGGCGCCCTCGATCCGGAGCATGAGGTCGCCTGCATCAAGGCGCTGAAAAAAGCCTTCCCCAACGCGCCGCTACGCATCGACCCCAACGCCAACTGGTCGCTGGACACCGCCGTGCGCATGGCGGAATTGCTGGGCGACGATCTGCAATATTACGAAGACCCGACGCCGGGACTGGAAGGCATGGCCGAACTGCATCGCCGTACCGGCCTGCCGCTGGCGACCAACATGGTCGTCACCGATTTCGATGAATTCCGCCGCAGCGTCGCCTTGAACAGCGTGCAGATCGTGCTGGCCGATCATCACTATTGGGGCGGCTTGCGCGACACGCAGACGCTGTCGCTGATGTGCGATACCTTCGGCCTGGGCGTGTCGATGCACTCCAATTCGCATCTGGGCATCAGCCTGATGGCGATGTCGCATGTGGCAGCGGCGGTGCCGAATCTTTCCTACGCCTGCGACACGCATTATCCGTGGCAGGAAGCCGACGAAGAAGTCATCAAGGGCGGCAAGCTGCCGATTCGCAACGGCTGCGTCAGCATCACGCGCGCGCCGGGTTTGGGGGTGGAACTGGACCGCGATCAACTGGCCAAACTGCACGACTTGTATCTCGGCTGCGGCATTCGTTCACGCGACGACGTACGCCAGATGCGCAAGTACAAGCCGGACTGGAAGACGGTCAAGCCGAGGTTCTGAACACAGCCTCGAATCATGGTGTTTAAAAAGTGGAAGTCATCTTCTAATGCCGTTCATTTAAGCTTATTTTCCTCAAGCAGTCGTCCCGGCGAACGCTGGGATCCAGTGTCGTGAAGACGGTCGATACGCCGCTGGGTCCTGACTTTCGTCAGGACGACAGTCATGGTGAGTTGGGATTTTTAAGCTTGACTGAATGACATTGGAAGTCATCTTTCGCTTTTTTACATCGAAGTTTTCCGTGAATCCAATCTCATGGTTTGCCGGTACGCCGCTTCCACGCCTCCAGGAAAGCCAGCGTCACGTTCGCCTCGTTGGTCTCCGCCAGACCGCTGCCGAAGAAGGCGCCGACATCCTTGAAGTCGTTGCCGCCGGCCAGATCCGATACGCTGCGAAACGCGATGAAGGGGACGCCGTTGGCATACGCGACCTGCGCAAAAGCGGCGGTCTCCATGTCCACCAGTTGCGCCTGCAGCGTATCGTACAGATAAGCGCGATAGCCGGCATTGGCCAGAAACGCCGAACCGGAAATGCCGCGTCCGCCCACTTTCAGCATCGGCTGTACGGCAACGCACAGCGACGGATTCTTCGGCCCGCACGTCGCCAGCGCCGGCTGCAAAGCGCGCGCCACGGCCAGCATCTGCGCATCGGCCTGGAACTCGAACCGGAACTCGCCCTGCGGTGCGTTGGCCGCATTCATCACAAAACTGTCGCGCATGAACAGGCCGCTGCTGAGCTTGCCGCCAGGTGTATCGAACCGGAAGTCGGGACGCGCCTTGCCGTTTTCCGTCGCCAGCTTCAATCCCAGGCAACTGATGTCGCCCGCATTGCCGCAAGCTGCGGGCAGGCTGCCGTCGCCGTTCCAATACACCTCCATCGGCATGGCCCAGCTTTCCGGCACGACCACGTCGCCGACGTGATTGGCCGGGTTGACGCCGCCGGCGATGCCGCTCATGAGCAGGCGCTCCACATGGAAATGATCCAGCATCAGTTGCGTGACCATCGTGGCGTTGACCATGCTCACGCCGCTGAGCACGATCACCACGGGGTTGCCGCGCAAGATGCCGGTGGTGAAGCGATTGCCGTTGATGCGCCAGTCGCGCTTCTTTTGCGTCTGTTCGAGCAGGATGTCGGCCTCGGCGCCGAAAGCCGAGACGATGCCGATGCGCGGCCTGCATTCGCTGAGGCAGCGTTTCTGCTCCGCATGCGCGGCGCCGGTTACGGCCAGCAACATGCCGCCGGTCAGCAGCGCGCAGGCAAATTTTTTCAATAAGAAGGACAGGGCGGACAAGGCGTTTCCTTTCGGGAGGGATGAACAGACTGGAGCATGCCGAAGAACGGGGAATCTCGCCAGTGTTGATGGAAAGTCAACGCCGGCGCGGCTTCAGGCCGAAAGAGATTATCGTAGAAATTGCCTCGCGGATATATTGGGTATATGATTGCCGAAAAGAAATAATTAATCAGGAGGCGGTATGTGGCGGTCCATGGTTCTCGTCGTTTGCGTTCTTGCAGTCTGCGGCTGCAGCCGGTCTCCCGCAGAACAATTGGCTTACCGTCATGCGGAAGAACAGTATCAGATCAACATGGAACGATCCGAACGTTATCGCCAGTCGCTGGAGCAAGGCAATGGCGACAATACGGCGCCGATCATCGTGACGGTGCGTCCGGCGGAATAGTCCCGGAGGGCGCTCTCAGGTTCGGCGCTTCGCCATCCCAGTCCTCGTCCCTGTCCCCGCAAAATCGCCGCGCGTAAAACTTTGCGCGCGGCGATTTTTTTCGGCCGACTCTCTGCGCTGACTTCGTCTTGCAGCGTCAGGCTGCGGCAGTGCGTGTCTGCTGCAGGAACGCTGCAATCAACTGCGAAATCCGTTCCGGCGCATCCTCAAAGCAGTAATGACCGACGCCCGGCAAGCGATGGATGGGCGCAGCCGGGAACAACGCGCTGAAGATCGGCAGGAAATGCTTTGCCTGCAATGTCCGGTCTGCATCTCCCCAGATCGCCAGTGCCGGTTTCGCGCGTATCGCCTCTTGGGCGGCTGCACCTGGCGCTTCGAATTGATGTGCTTGCAAGGTAAAGCCCTTGGGCCATCCGATGGCGCCGAGACAATCGGCAGGGCTGGCGAAATGACTGCCATAGGCCGACAGCCAGGCGTCATTGATGACGGCATTGTTTTCGAAGCCGTTCAACTTCAGCGTGCTCAGGATATTGAAACCGAGTTGACCCAGCACCGTTTCCAGGCTGCCATCTCCGGCAGCTTTGACAATCCATTGGAACCATGGCGCGTCGGCGGCGTTGGCAAGCAAGCGGTCAACCTCGCCAGGCACGCCGAAAGGCGTCGGCCCGTTGGCTGACACGATGCGCGCAATGCGATCCGGATGCCGCGCCGCCAGCCCCATGCCGAGCGGGCCGCCGAAGTCGTGCAGCACCAGCGTGATGTCGCGCAGATCCAGCGCCAGGACGAAACGTTCCAGATTGTCGATGTGATCCTGCAGCCAATAGCTGCGGTCGGGCGGCGTGGCGCTTTTGCCGAAGCCCATGTGGTCCGGGACGATCACGCGATGCGTGCCGCGCAGCGCAGAGATCAGATGGCGGAACAGATATCCCCAGGTCGGCTCGCCATGCAGGCAGAGCACCACTTCAGCCGTACGGGGGCCCTCATCGACGTAATGCATCGCGAAACCGGAGGCGTCGCTGAAATGCGGCGTGAACGGGAAGCTGTTGTTGAACGTGGCATTGGCGGGAATCATGAGACGTGTGCTCCTTATGGGAATGTGAGATTGAGTGCGTGTCTTTTCTAGTTTTATTTTAAAACCAGATGATTTATATCAATACTGGTTTTAAAATGCAACCAAATTAACGGCGAACATTGAATGCAGATTTTTGTGATTTGCATGAGGAATGACGACTGGTCGGACGACGTCCGGCCTCAGCGCATCATTCGGCTGTGTACGGCAGTACGAAACAAGGGGGGAAGGGGGGGAAGGACGAGAAAAACAACTCTTCGCCGCGCCGGGAGCATCCGGCGCGATGAAGAATCCGGTGCGTCAGTGTTCGTCGCCGTTCGCAGCAACCAGCGCTTCGCCGATGGCGTAATAGTGACCGCCTGCGATGTAGTGAAGGCTGCGCCATTTTGGATCTGCGTTTTCGAAATTCCAGTGGCCGTTTTGAAAGACGCGGTCATCCGCCCATGCAGCCACGACTTCGCCGATGAACAGGTCGTAGGTGTTTTGATTGTGCGGTTCCGCAATGAGCTTGCAGGCGAGCCAGGCAGAGCAGCCGGCGACGAACGGCATCTCGTGCCCGTCAAAGCGAAACAGTTCAACGCCGCTGTTCAGCAGCTTCTCAGGCTCGTCCGACAAGCTGGCCGATCCTACCGCCTGGGTCAATTCCAATTGGGCGGCATTGGGAATCTGAATCACGAAACGATGGCTTTTTTCGACAAGCTCGCGCGTCCTGGTTTGCTTGTCCAGCACCACCGTAATCTTCGGCGGTGAAAAATCCAGGGCGCAGGCCCATGCCGCCGCCATCACGTTGTCGACGCCGTCATGCTCGGCCGAGACCAATACCGTCGGGCCGTGATTGAGCAGTCGATACGCCTTTTCCAACGCAACCGGGGAGATATGTTCGTCCATTTGTTCGTTCATCTGATGTTTCCGCAGTTCATTCACGAACATGAATTATGGCCGATCAGGAGCTGCCTTGCTGTGACCGCTTCGGATCAGGCAGTCTCCGCCGCATGCGTCTCCACCAGCAGCTTCTTTACTTCCTGAATGCGAGTAAGTGATTGAAGTTTCGCCGTTGATGCCGCTTCCGCCATCATTTTTATTCCTGTTTTTAACCAAGATGCATACTGATTAGTATATTGTTTTTGTTGGTATAAATACATCTATCGCATATTTTTTCAATTTTCTGCCGAATTGGAGTAATTAAATAGCCGTAAAAATAATGCGAGCTGTTGTATTTTTAATGCTTCTTCACAAAAACTAACATTCCCGCAAATCAAGAATGTGATCTGCGGATAAAATCCCGCCCGGCAACAAATTCCAAGAACAAATAAGAATTTCCGGGGTGTGGTTTTGTATTACCAGAATAGAAAATTGTGGTGTGGCAAGTGTTTCGCGAGCTTTTTACTTATGGGCACAATGCACTTCGGTGCTGTCGCCCAGACTGTTCAGACATCCGAGAGCGAAGAGCAACGTCGGCGCGCCCGCGCAGAGGCCGCCGAGCGTGAGCGGCTGGCGCATGCACCCAAAGTTGAGTTGCAAACAGCCGGCGCTGCTCCGGATTCCTTGTTCCTTCCGACCGAATCTCCTTGTTTTGCCATCAGCAATTTCTCTTTGCATGTTCCTGAGCAACTGCCTGCCGCCATGCGCGCATTGGGAGCCAGCGCACTGCCGCAGGATTCTTTCCGCTTCGCTCAGGAATATCTGGAGAAGTACACAGGCGCCTGCGTCGGAAAAGAAGGCCTCAATCTCATCGTCAAGCGCCTGACCGCGCTGATTCTCTCCAAGGGCTATAGCACGACCCGCCTGGGGATTCCGGCGCAGGACTTGTCCAGCGGCACGCTGATATTGACCCTTGTGCCGGGCGTCATCCACGCCATTCGTTTTGCCGATCCGTCGTTGTCCGGTACGTGGAAAAACGCCTTCCCGACCGGCCCCGGTCAGTTGCTCAACCTGCACGACATCGAGCAAGGCCTTGAGCAGATGAAGCGGGTGCCGAGCCAGGACGTCGACATGCAGATCATCCCCGGCGCCTTGCCCGGCGAGAGCGACGTTGTGATCACCGTCAAGCGCGTCAAGCCGTGGAAGGTGACGGTTTCCCTGGATGACAGCGGCGCCAAAGGAACAGGAAAATTGCAGACGGGCGTGAATGCCGCGCTGGACAACGCGCTCGGCGCCAACGACCTCTTCAATGTCGGCGTCAACACCGATGCGGACCGCAAGGGCGGACAACGCGGCACCACCGGCGGCAATCTCTATTACGCCATTCCCTACGGCTACTGGACTTTCTCGGTCTACGCCAGCAGCTACGACTACCACCAGCAAATCGCCGGTCTCTTTCAGACTTTCGTTTCGAGCGGCAAGTCGCGCAACCTCGAATTCACGACGCAGCAGTTGTTCTATCGCGACCAATACCAAAAGCACAGCTGGCAATTCAAAGTAGGGAAGCGCTGGAGCCATTCCTACGTCGACGACACCGAACTTGAAGTGCAGCGACGCAATACGACCTTTGCGGAACTGGCCTGGGTGCACACGCGCTATATCGGCGACGCGCAGCTCAATCTGACGCTGGCCAATCGCTGGGGCGTGTCGTGGTTCAACGGCCAGCCGGATCTGGAACCGCGCACTCCCGATGCGCCGACCTACCGCTACACCTTGCAGACGATCGACGCCAGCCTCTATGCACCGTTCAAGCTGTTCGGCCAAGCGTTCAACTACATCGGCGCTTTGCGGGCGCAAGCGACACGCTCGGCGTTGTTTCAATCGGAACAATTTTCCATCGGCAATCGCTACACCGTGCGCGGTTTCGACGGCGAGCAGACGTTGGCGGCCGAGCGCGGTTTTTACATGAGAAACGAGCTTGAAATGCCGTTGGCGCAAAGCAAGCAGGCCGTGTATGTCGGACTCGACGCCGGACGCGTATTCGGACCCAGCGCCCAATACCTGCTGGGCAACAAGATGGTCGGCGCCGCGGCAGGTGTGCGCGGCGGCGTCGCCGGCCTGCGTTACGACGCATTTCTCAGCTGGGCGTTGGTGAAACCGGACGGACTCAAGACCGCCACGCCCGCAGCCGGTTTCAGCGTGAGTTACCAGTATTGATTATCAAGCAAGACGAAAAACAACATGAACAAGCAAGCCTACCGCATCATCTTCAACGTCCGTCGCGGCGTACTCATGGCAGTCGCAGAGAACGTCTCCAGCCAAGGCAAGAGCACATCGGAAAGCACCGGTGCGGGTCCTTTGGCGTCTTCAGTAAAAAGCGGCTGGATGCGGTTTGCGCAACTGGGCGTGATGATTGCCGTCTTGTTCGGCGGCGTGACAGTGGTGCATGGGCAGATCGTTGCCGATCGCAACGCCGCCAGCCGTCCCGTCGTTGATCAATCGGCCAACGGCAAGCCAGTGGTCCAAATTGTGACGCCCAACGCGGCAGGTGTTTCGCACAATCGCTACGACCAGTTCAACGTCGGCCAGGGCGGCGCGATTCTTAATAATGCAAGTACCTTGACGCAGACGCAGCAGGCCGGTTACATCGCCGGTAACCCAGCGCTAGTCAATGGTAGCGCGCGGATGATCCTCAACGAAGTGACCGGCGCGTCCCGAAGCCAGCTCAATGGCTATATTGAAGTAGCCGGTCAAAGAGCCGAAGTCATTGTTGCCAACCCCAACGGGATCTCCTGCAGCGGTTGCGGCTTTATCAATACCAGTCGCGGGGTGCTGACCACCGGTACGCCGGAATTCGCCGCAGACGGCAGCCTGTCGAATCTGCGCGTGACACGCGGCGATATCACGATCGACGGCAGCGGTTTAAATGGCGCGGGAATTGATCGTGTCGACCTGATTGCACGCAGCGTGCAAGTCAACGGCCAGTTGTGGGGCGATCAACTCAACGTCGTGACAGGCGCCAATCTGGTGAACTACGCCAACCTCGGCGTGCAAGTGATCCAGGGACAAGGCAGTGCGCCGACGGTCAGCATCGACCTGGCGCAACTGGGCGGGATGTACGCCAACAAGATCCGCCTGGTCGGCACGGAAGCCGGCGTCGGCGTGCGCAGCCTCGGCACGATCGCCGCGCAAGCCGGCGACATCAGCATCGACAACAGCGGCAAAGTCACGCTTAACGGCAGCACCACCGCAAGCGGCAACATTGCGATCAACAGCCAGGGTGATGTCAGCAACGGCGGCAACCTGTATGCACAGCAGGCGGTGCAGCTTAATGCGGCGGGCAGCGTCAGCAACACAGGGGTACTGGCTGCGCAGACGGATGTCACGGTGCAGGCGCACGACATAGCTTCTTCCAATTCGATCGCAGCCGGCGTGGATGCGTCCGGCAACGCTGCCGCCAACGGCAACCTGAGCCTGACGGCGACGGCAGGCATAGACAACACCGGCGGCAATCTCTACGCCCAAGACACGCTGACGGTGCGTGCAGGCGCCGACCTGACCAACGCCAATGGCGTGATCAGCAGCGGCAACAGTGTTGACGTTGCCGCCACTGGCGCGCTGACGAATGTCGGCGGACGCATCGAAGCCGGCGGCAGCACTGCGGTATTGATGCTGGCGGCGGCAAGCCTCGACAACACCAGCGGCCGCATCGCCAATAGCGGAACCGGCCTGACGCAGATTGACGGCGGTGCGCAGATCGTCAATGCCAATGCAGCCCGGGTGACGAACGGCGGCGTGATCGGCGGCAACGGCAACGTGCAGTTGCGCGCGCTGGCGATGAACAACAACCTCGGCGGGCAGATCAACGTCGGCACCGATCTTTCCTTGCAGTTTGCGACGCTGAGCAACACCGGCGACATCAGCGCCACCCGCGACCTGAACATTGCGGTGACCAACGGCTTCGCCAACGCCGGTACCGGCACGCTCAATGCCGTGCGCAATCTGAGTCTGACAGCCGACAGTGTCAACAATCAGGGCCTGATCAACAGTGGCGCGACGACGATGGTGCGCGCCACTGCGACGCTCAACAATACCGGGCGGATCTACGGCGAAGACGTGGTACTGGGCGCGCAGACGTTTACCAACAATGTCGACCCCGCGACCAATATTGCCGGCGTGGTGGCGTCTCGCAACAGCATGCAGATCGGCGCAGCACAGGTAACCAATAGCGAACACGCATTGCTGCAAAGCCTGGGCGACATGACCATTGCCGGTGCATTGGATAGCAACAATCAGGCTACAGGCAGTGCATCAAGCATCATCAATGAGTCGGCAACCATCGATGCCGGCGGCAGCTTGAGCCTGCAAACGGTTTCGTTGATCAACCGAAACAATCATTTCAGCACGACGGTGCAGGATGATCCGGCGCTGACCAGGCATGTCACGCAGTACGCGAATTGGGCGGCGCCCGATACCTGGTATAACGCGGATCAAGTCAGCTGGAGCGATAGCGGTGGCGGCGGTATTGTTCTGGTCATACCGGACGGCAATCGGTTTGAGCAATTCTACAAACGTGATTACACAGAGGTTGTTCAGAAAACAGTCGTGCTGAGCAGCGATCCCGGACGCATCAGCTCCGGCGGCAACATGCTGTTGTCGGGTAACGTGACGAACGACAAGAGCATGATGGTCGCAGGCGGCACCCTGAGCGGGTCGGTGGGCGCAATTAATAATATCGGCGCCACGGGCACCGAGACCACCGTCTGGCACATGACCGCCGGGGAAAACTACTATCACTGGGTCAGCGGCCATCCGCATACCAACTACTACACTTACAATCAAGGCGGCGCTGCTTACGATAATGTGCAGGCATCGACAACGATGGACCTATCGGTGGCGAGCGTGCAGCAGAACACTGCGCCGGCAGGCATCGCTAATGCCGCCGTCATCGCTGGCACGCCAAATGCCGGCAGCGGCATGACCGCCGCGCCCTTGCCGCATCTGGTGATCCCCAGCAACGGCTTGTTCCGCCCGGGGCAAACCTACGTAATCGAGACCGATCCCAGGTTCACCGACTATAAAACCTTCATCTCCAGCGACTACATGCTAAGTCGCCTGGCGCTTGACCCGCAGACCATACAAAAACGTCTCGGCGACGGCTTCTATGAGCAGAAAGTGATCGGCGACCAGATCACCGAGCTGACCGGCAAGCGCACGTTGGCGGCCTACGCCACGGCCGAAGATCAATACAAAGCCTTGATGGATGCCGGCGTGGCCAGTGCGGCGCGCTTCCAGCTTACCCCCGGTATCGCGCTGACGGACACGCAGATGGCGGCGTTGACCTCCGACATCGTCTGGCTGGTGGCGCAGCAAGTAACGCTGCCGGACGGAACGCAAACTTCGGCATTGGTGCCCGTGGTCTATCTGAGCCGGGTGAATACGGAAGACATCGCTCCCACCGGTGGCCTGGTCTCTGCCAAGGACATCAACCTGACCGTCAACGGCACGCTGAATAACGGTGGTACGTTGCTGGCATCGAACAGCATGATCGTGCAGGCCACCGATATCAGGAATACCGGCAGTATCCAGAGTTCGGATGCAGCGGGAACGGTATCGTTGAGTGCCACCAATGATGTCGTCAGCAGCGGCAGCATCAATGGCAATCGCGTCGGCATCCTTGCAGGGCGCGACGTAACACTGGAAACCACGACGGCGTCGAATATGGCGACCGATGGGCTCAACACCAAGATTGATCGGGTCAGCAACATCAATGCCGGACAACTGACAGTACAGGCAGGGCGTGACGCAAACCTGATCGCGGCAGCCCTCAACACCACCGGCGACGCCGGCATTGTCGCCGGGCGCGACCTGAATCTGACTACGGTCAAGACGCAAGACAGCTACAACGTTACTTTCAACGCGGACAATCATTTGAATACAACCTCCACGCAGGTGTCCGGGACCGCCATCGGCACAGGCGGGGCATTGACGCTTGCAGCGATGCAGGATGTGAATGCCCAGGCGGCCTATGCCAATGCCGGTGGCGCATTGCAAGTGGTAGCGGGTCGAGATCTCAATCTTGGGACTGCGCAAGAAGAACGCAGCATCGACCAGGCGATTTACACCACCTCCAAGGGATTCATGGCGTCGTACACCAGTCGTTCGCAAAGAAATAACGACAGCACGAGCAATGTCGGCAGCACCTTGTCCGGCGATAGCGTCAAAGTACAGGTCGGCAATAATCTCAACGTCGTGGGCAGCAATATTGTCGGCGCCAAAGACGTTACGCTGACAGCAGCCAATGACATCAACATCACTGCGTCACAAGACGTCGACCAGCGCTATTTCAAGAGCATCGAAACCAAGTCCGGCCTGATGAGCGGCAACAACAGCATCAGCGTCGGCAAGCAGACCAAAGGCCTGGAGCAGACTGAAACGTCCGTGGTCCATAATCTGTCCACAATTGGCAGCCAAACAGGCAGCGTCACCATCCAGGCCGGAAGAGACGTCGGCCTGGTCGGCACACAATTGCAAGCAGATAAAAACGTCAGCATTTCCGGTCGCAATGTCGACGTCAAAGCGGTGGTCGATACGCTGGACACCCGCACGCTGACGTACACCGAGTCGACCGGCATTCGCCTTGGCGCCAAGAGCAATGTCACGGATGCTGCGATGGCCTTGCGTGCGGCCACCAGCAGAGGGCAGCAAGTCAACGACCCGCGCCTGAAAGCCCTGTATGCGGCAAAGGCGGCTTATGCAGCCAGAGACCTCGCGCAAATCATCGAAACAGCGCAGAAATCTCAATCCGGAAGCGGCGGCTTGTCCGGACGCGTTTCAATCGGCATCGGCACCACGCGTGAAGAAAGCCTCAGCGTGACGCACGTCGACACGGTGCAAAAGAGCCAGGTCGCCGCCGGCGGCGATCTGACCATCACCGCCCGCGGTGACGCAACGCCGGATCAGGGAGACATCCATCTCAAAGGCAGCTCGCTCGCCGGCGACAACATCACCCTCGATGCCAAGCGTGACCTTGTCTCTGAAAGCCAGCAGGCCGTCAGCCATACCGAAGATAGCTATCGGCGACTGGATGCCGAAGTCGGTTTGTATGCAGGCGGTTCGATGGGAGGCAACGGCGGCGCCAAAGGCGGCCTGGGCATCTATGGTTCCCTCGACTATCGGCAAAGCTCGACCGAGCTGGCCAATGTCACGCACGTAGAAACGACCATCGACGCCAACAAGGCGCTCACCATCAAGACCGGTCGCGATGCCACGCTGACAGGCACCATCGCCACCGCCGACCAGATCAAGGCCGCGATAGGCCGCAACCTCACGCTGACCAGCGAGCAGGACACGGATAGCTACCGCCAAAAACAAATCGGCGGTCAGATCGAAGGCCGCTATGCCTTCGGCAACGACAGCGGCGTTTCCGGCAGCCTGAACTACAGCCGGACCAGCAGCGACTACAAGAGCGTGCAAGAGCAAACCGGACTCAATGCCGGACAAGGCGGCTTCGACATCAGCGTCGGCAACCACACGCAATTGAACGGCGCCAAGATCGACAGCCAGGCCAGTGTGGACAAGAACCAACTCACCACCAATACCCTGGGTCACACCGACCTCAAGAACGAAGCGAGCTACAACGCCATTTCCGCCAGCGTGAGTTTTGGTGGCGGAGGCAGCAGCGGGGTCAGCGGCATGGGGCCGACACTGCCGACGAGCATATTGCCGGGTGTCGGTGTCCCTACCAGCGAGAGCAAGGACAGCACGACGAAGAGCGCCGTTGCCGCCGGTACCATCACCGTCAAGAACGATCAGGTCACTGGGCAAGATAGTACGCAAGGACTCAGCCGGGATACCGCCAACGCCAATCAATCGCTGGACCGCATCTTCGATGCGAAGAAGGTCGCAGAACAGCAAGAGATGGGGCGCGTGTTAGGAGAAGTCGGCAACCGCGCCATCGGCGACCTGAGCCAGGCGTTGAACCTGAAAGACGGCAGTCCGGAAAAGATGGCGTTGCATGGTGCGTTGGGCGCCTTGCAGGCCGGACTCGCCGGCGGCAGCCCCCTTGCCGGCGCTGCGGCAGCAGCAGGGACGGAATGGATAGGTACGCAGATTGCAAATTACCTCGCAACTCAACCCGGCTTGCAACCGACAGGCGACGAGATTGAAGATACCAAGCGCGCGAACCAGCGCAAGGTGATTCAGCAGTGGGCTTCATTGATTACGGGAGCTGTCATTGGCGGTGTTGTTGGCGGGGATGGCAATGCGGCGCTTGCTGGTGGTGCGACGGCATTGGATGCGGAGCGGTATAACAGACAGTTGCATCCAAGAGAAATTTCTTGGCTTGAGAAAAATAAGAAAACTGCTGCACAAGTCCTGAGTGACAAACTAGGACGTCCTGTCAGCGATCAGGAAGCGTTACGTTATCTGACCATGGCCGGTGAAGGCGACGTAGATCGCACCAATCAAACGACCAATGGTAATCAGCTTGGCTTACAGACAAGTGAAGAGCGCTTGCTCTACAACGCTGCAAAGCAATACATTGCGCAGAACGCGAAAGATACTTTCACTGATGATCGTGGACAACAGCAGACGCTGTTCAAAGCCACAGGTAATGACTTCAACAACAGCAGCGTCTACAGTCAGTATCGCAACGATCAGGCCTATCGTGACTTCTATTGGAACACGATGGGGGATAATCTGAAACCGGATAATCCAACGGCGCAAGAGCTGGCTACCTATAACGAACGTGAGAAAATTCGGTTGGCCAATGCGGCCAAGCAGTTGGCGACAGGGGCAATTCCGGCGGTCATGGCGGGGGCTGCGGGAACAGCGTTAAAAAATAGTGTTAAGCCATTGAATGGTGAGGTGGCAACTGAAGGAAAGCCACCTGTTCGGACAGGTTCCTATGACGGGGGCGAAGTTAGTCCAGATAGTTCGACATTTAATAATGGTGAACGCACTTTGGCTCTGGCTAAAGGAACGTTGATTGGTGAGGCGGAAGCGCCGAGAACGAACGCATCAAAAGAAGATATTCGTGGCATTAATCGGCAAAATGAAACGGCTGTAATTTTGTCAGAGCATGGGCTAAATGTTGAGCAATTACCAAACAATCAGGGACGTACGAATCAAAAGCAACCTGATTTAAAAATCAACGGAGAAGTAGCGGATGTGTACGCTCCAATTAGTAAAAATGTGCAGTCGGTGTGGCAAGCTGTTGAAAAGAAGACAGATCCGCTAAATCAACAGGCATCGAATGTTGTGGTGAATTTGACAGACTCATCGTTAAATGCCAGCGAAGTAGCTCAGTATTTTCAGCGAAATCCAGTGCCAGGCCTGAAGCAGTTAGTATTAATCAAAGACGGTAAGGTCACTGTTCTGGGGAGATAAGAATGGCTTTAGATATGTTTCTAGAAATTGAGGGATGCAATCCAGATTGGAATGCATTGGAAAATGCAATGATCTCGACAGGAGTAGAAAATTTCGAAAACACGATGGCGATAAAGGAAGAAAATAAATTTTTATCTAAGCACCTAATTAAAGAAGTGAAATTTCGAGGTGATTTTGCAAAATCACATAGTCTTTTTTACGTTTGCAAATCTGAAAATTCACACGATATTATTTCCGAAGGAAACCACAACTGCGATTTCAAAGTGCAGTACACCATTGTCTTTCGTGTGAACAATGCCTACTACGATGAATTCGTAAAAGACATTCATAATTTTTTGCGAACATTGGCAGGACTATCATCCATGCAATTCGTACTGTCGTTTCAATATGAAGAAGTAAGAGCTATTCGCAACAAAGTAGGATTTGAATTCTTTTGGAATATGCCAAAGTAATACGGTAACTTTGCGGCGCTCACCTCTGAGCACCAGTGAAGTTGCGCAATATTTTCAACGGAATCCTGTACCAGGATTAAGACAACTGATCTTAATCAAAGACAGTAAAGTAGTCGTAATTGGGAGGTAAAAATGTCTTTGGATATGAGTTTGGAACTTGAGGGAAATTCTCCTGATTGGGTAGCGCTTGAGGACGCGGTAAGAGCGGTCGGAGTAGAGGACTTTGAAAACACGATGAAAAAAAGGAACGAGAATGATTTTTTAGCTAAATACGTTGCTAAAGAAGAAAAATTTGATGGATTCTTTTCAAAATCTCGATCTCATTTTTATTTGTATAAACGCGTTGAGTTGGGGGAACTCTATGCGGAAGGACGACATGGGTGTAATTTTAAAGTGCAATATGTAATTGTTTTCCGCATCAATAATGCGCACTACACTGAGTTTGTAGAAGATGTGTATGCATTTCTAGAAAAATTGGCAACCATCTCACCCATGCAGTTTGTTTTATCGTTTCAATCTGAAGAGGTCTACGCTATTCGTAACAAACAAGGTTTTGAATTCTTCTGGCATGCGCCAAGGTAATTTGGCTTCTATAGGCTACGATTTTCTAGTATTTGAAGCGCGCGGTCGGCGAAAAACGGATCGATAAATTTTTTCAATAGATCAGTGACTGCGTTGATCATCCAAATTAAATCCACATGAAAATTCTGAAATACTTACTGATCACTATCTGCGTTGTTATCTGTACTGCCTGCGCCTCGGGGGGCCAAAAACCGGTTGTCGGCCCGGCAGCCACCTTGCAGATATCGGATCCTGATTCGTACGGCGTCTACACGACGTTGGGTTTTACCGATTGCGGGATATCGTTCATCAATGATTGTGATCGCTCAAAGGGATTCACTAAGGGGAGTGGCAAGCAAAATTCTGGCAGAAAAATGCCTGCGCCCACGCCAGGGCGTGCAATGTTGCTCAATGCTGACTGGATGGTGACCAAGAGAGAGGCTTGTCATTTTGAGGCTATCTTTAAACCCAAGCCCGACAATACCTATTTGCTTGTCGTCTCAGCCATCAAGTCGACGGAATTTTGGAGTGCGTCCCAATGTAAGACGCAGTTTCTCAATACAACCGATCCAGAAAACGTGGTTCCTGTTGAACTCTTCCCTTGCAAGCTCTATGCATTTTGCAAATAGGATGGCGATTTTCCCGCGAAGTCTGACGTGTGATCCAAAAAAGGCTCCTATTTAGTCAATCGTGGCGCGTTGAATATTGCCCCGCCAGACGAGACGTTCAACATTCAGCGCGCCGGCACGATGAGGCATCGTTTTTCAGTAGACGATGCTGGCCTCGTGCCCGGTCAGATCCGTCAATTGCTTGAGGACTGCCTGCATGGTATTGGCATAAGTGGTTTTTGTGCCTTGATCACCAGCAAACAACAGTCCTACCGGATTATTTTGGGATGCAGTGGTGATCACGGAACCACTGTCTCCTGGAAGAGAAAAATATCCGGATACATGTTTGACCGAAAATGTGTTTTGAATGGTGACGACGCCATAGCCGGCATAATCCGTCGCAATCGTGAGAGCGATGGCCGTCACTTTTCCTTTCGTGACGCCGGTCGTACGGCCGCTTTTCTGAACCTCCATGCCCACGTATGGCGCAGTGACGGGAGCGACCATTTTTTCCACCTTGTTTTCGCCGCGCTCCATGCGTGGGTCGTTTTTGGTGTCGTCAAATGCGGCAATGGCGGCATCCACGGGAGAAGTCCCGCCCGGTGCCGCCAGTGGCACAAAATACGATAGCGCGCCAATCACGTCAGCAGGATCATTGCCATGATCTTCGATGGACGGCTGCGTGATCACCGTGCCGGGAGCTACCGAATTGCAATCGGCGAGTACATGATTGTTGCTTAGCATGTATTTGACATTGTTCACCATCACCTGGCAGCCCAGCGTGCCTGAATAGGCTTTTGTGCCCGGTGCGATCGACACGCCGCAGGTGACCGGGCGATATTTGGCTTGAAATCCCTGAGTCGATTCCAGCTCGTCTTCCGCGAATGCGGCGTCGCCATCCTGACGGCTTTGCGCACGGATACTGCCGACTTCTTCCAGCAAGACTTGATAACCGGATTTACTGAAGGTAGGCAGGGTCTGGTTGGCATAGTCAAGCCTGTCGACTAGCAACAGGAATGCCAGCTTGTCGGTGTTGTTGCCGGGATTGGTCAGCGCTGTGATGCCGACGCCCAGTACATTGCCGGTGGTTTTTCTGGCAGCGTTTGTCATGTGGGTAGTGACCAATATTTCGTGGTCACTCAGTACGTCGTCCAGTTCGCTTGGGGTGATGCCAAGATGACTGAGCTGCGAAAGCGTAATGTTTGGTTTCATTTCACTATCCTTTGGAACGGGTGAGATTGGTTTGCACGGGGCGCATCAGGGAACTGCGGTTGGCGTGCGGCGATGTCCGGCATGCGGATGTGCTACGGACATCGCGCAGGACATCAAGTGAACGAAAATACGTCCGGACCCAGGCCATTCAAATCACGTGTCCACGACACTGCAACGCTCGTGGTCCCCGCCACCAGCTTGTATGGCGTCATGGCGGAATAGTCTTGCAACGTGAAGTTGGGGCCATGCAGGGTCGGATCCGCAGCCATGAAATACAGGGTCGGCTCTAGTTCCAGGGTCACTGTCTTTCCTTGGTTGATGATGTCGTTAGGCGCAACGCCGACATTGACGATCGGTGTGCCTGCATTGGTCCATGAAATCGCGAGGCTGGTGACCGGCGAGTTGCAGTTGTTCACGACGCCGGCCTGGGCAGACGAGACATCGCCTTGGTTGATGTTCACGGGTGTCACGATCGGTCCCTGGCTGTTCGGGTTGGTCACCGCAAACAGATCCCCGGGATTGATGGAATAGATTTTCGAGCTCGGGCCGGGAGGATTGCCGCTCGCCGCATCGGTCACCTGCACGCCGAGGTCGATGACGAAGTCGAACGGCTGGTTGCCGCCTTGGGGCGGATTGAGGTCTTGCCATGCCAGATACTGGTAATTGGGCAATGCCCTGACGGGTTTCAGGAATACCAGAATATGGTTGGTGGTTGGGATGGTGAGGTTGTTGGTAACGGAGAACGTTGTGGTGATAGCCATGATTACTCCTGTGAGTGGATGAATGAACAAACCTGTTTCAATGTTTTGTGGCGTTCGTGATTCCAGCCGATACCGGTGATTCCGTTTGTGCAGTGAGAAAAATGCACAAACATCCATCGGCTTGCAGTCGAACAATCCGCCTGCATCGGCGAGCGTCACGCGCCACACTGGTAGGACGAAGGCGGGGCCGAAGATGTGAAATGAAAAGTGCAGAAGAGATGGATGAGCTTGCTCAGTGCGTGCGGCGTGAGCCGGCTTTGCGACTCAACCCGGTGCCGGCGACATACTTGAGCAGAGAGGACGTCATGATGTGGCGTGCTTCCTGGACGCGTTTGCGCGCATTCAACAGCGAAATTCCCAAACGATCCGAAATGATGTCGTAAGACGCTTCTTCCACGAACCGGAGTTCAGCGATGGTGCGCAGGCGGGGAGGCAATTCTTCGAAGGCGGTTTCGATTTTTGCCAGCAATTCTCCGTTCAGGACATGGTCCTCCGGCGACGTATGCCGCATATTGGTGATTTCATAGATATGCGTCAGGTTGTCATTGCGTCGCTCTTCTGCCTGATGAGACCGATGTTGATCGATATATAGATTGCGGGCGACCTTGCACAGCCAACCGCCAAGATTACGAATTTTTCTGATTTGTTCAGGCTGCTCCGAGCAGAATTTCAGGATCACGAGCCCGTGCAGGTCTTTCGCATCGTGAAGATTGCCTCTTGTTATCCTGCGGCAGTGCGAAAGCAGAAAGGCCTGATAGTTTGCTATCAGATGGCACAGAGCGGCGCTGCTTCCCTGGGCAAAGGCTTCCAACAATTCCTGATCCGATTGATTCGCTGCGTATCCGATATCGTCTTTTGTCGCCTCAAGATAATTCAAGGCAGTACGATCCTTTATCTCCACGGTTCTTCCTTCGATATGTTCTTTGAGTTGTGATCCAAGGAATGGCGCGGCCAACGTGTGGTCGTTTTGAATCCCGGGTCGAAAGATGCGTCGATGATGACGATGAAGATCAATTTGATAGAACTGAGTCACCTTCTGAGTAGTTCGCAAATGTCTCTTGTTTCAACCAACGCTGCTTCTGCTTGCAGTGAGAAGACGAAATAGGCGGGACATGTGTGAAGTGAAGAAGAGCCATAAGCGCGGTTTGTCATGCGTGACGGTGCAGATGCAAAGACAAAATTCGGCTTGCATGTTCTCAGACGTCGCTGTGTTTCACAGAGGGCAGGCGGCATGCACCGCCGTGCTATCGGGTATCTTTGTATTGGTGTCCCCAATATGTGCGAATGCACCGTGACGGCTGAAAATTATCCGGATGCGCAGTAGTTTTTTGAGGAGGGCATCAGAGCCCGGACGTTAGTAGGTTTTCCGGATTGGTGCCGGCAGCATTGGCTGATGTAATTGATGGGAGTGGTTTGAAGCTGGAGGGGGACAGTTTGATCTGCGCCGGTTTACCGTTGCTGATGCTGGTGTTCGGCATTGGATTGCGGGTGTCGCTACAGCAGTCAGGCTGCTTGCGCCGGATGCGCGTCAGACTGCTGTTGCATTAACGTTGCAAAAGCGGGCAAGAGCATAAGCTTGCCCAATAGGGGGGGCAACCGCGGAAGTGTTGTTCAGCGAAAAAAAAGCCGCATCAATGATGCGGCCAGAGGAACTGCCGGAATTCATTTCATCAATAGACGAGCGATGCGTGGTTCCCGGAAAGAAGCCAGGCAAGGGCGTCGCAGGGGTTTCGCGCAGCGTGCTGCATGATTGCGCGGGCGACCGTGGCCAGGGGCGCCTGATCCAGCGCCGGCATGAAGGTGATAGATCGAGACGGCGCAAGAACTACTACGGTCTTACAGGACGAAGCCAGTGCAACCCACATGGATTCAGGCAGTCTCCGCCGCATGCGTCTCCACCAGGAGCTTCTTGATCTCCGGCACGCAGGAGCCGCAGTTGCCGCCGGCCTTGAGGCAGGAGGTGACTTCGGCGACGGTCTTCAGGCCTTTTTCACGCACCGCATTGCAGATGGTGTTGCGGCCCACGCCGAAGCAGGAGCAGACCGTCGGGCCGGTGTCGGCGCCTTTTTCGATGGGCTGGCCGATCAGCAGGCCGACGCGGTCGGCTTCTTCCAGTTGCGCCTTGTCGAACAGGCTCGCCAGCCACGCGCGTGAGGGCAGGTCGGGGCGCTTCGACAGGAAGATGCACATATCGATGCGATCGTTGTCGACGTGCACGGCGCGATAGACGCCGGCGGTGCTGTCTTCGTATTCAAGCCAGTCGGCCTCGACGTCATGCACGCCGAGCAGCGTGCGCGCCCATGCGCTGTGGTCGGCAATGAGCTTGCGTCCGGCCAGTTCGTAGCGCGCAAAATCGCGGCCCTGGATGCGTGTCCAGTGCGTGATTTCGTCCAGCGCCAGCGCCTTGCGGCTGAGGATGAAGCCATGCCAGGACACGCCGAATTCTTCGATGTTCACCGGCGTGTGTTTGAACTCCGGTTCGCCCGAGACCGGATCGACCACCGGATTGACCAGCGCGCCGACGCGTGCGTCGGAGGCGGTCTGGCTGTTCCAGTGGATGGGGATGAAGATGCTGCCGCGCGCGATGCCGCCGCTGTGCTGCACGCGCGCCACCATGGCGCCCCAGCGCGAGCTGATGCGCGCCAAGCCGCCTTCGCGCACGCCGTAGCGCAAGGCGTCCTGCGGATGCATGTCGACGAAGGATTCCGGCACGTGATCGGCCAGCCGCGCCGACTTGCCGGTGCGCGTCATGGTGTGCCACTGATCGCGCACGCGGCCGGTGTTGAGCGTGAGCGGAAACTCTTCGTCCGGCAAATGCGCCGGGCCGCGCGGCGGCGTGGCGACGAAGCGCGCCTTGCCGTCGGGGTGGGAATAACGGTGATCGCCGAACAGTCGCGCTGTACCGGTTTTGTCGGCTTGCACCACCGGCCACTGTACCGGTTGCAGTTCGTCGAACTGTTTTTTGTCCATGCCGGTCAGCCCGTCCAGGTTGAACAGTCGGTGGCTGTGCCCGGCGATCTGCGGCGAACCGTTGCGATAGCTGCTCAGGCGCGCGTGTTCGTCGAAGATGGCATGCGCACCGGCAAAGTCGAAGCCGCGGTAACCCATGCGTCTGGCGACGTCGCAGATCACCTGCCAGTCCGGACGTGCTTCGCCGGGCGCGGACAGAAAGCTGCGCTGGCGCGAGATGCGGCGTTCCGAATTGGTGACCGTGCCGTCCTTTTCGCCCCAGCCCAGCGCCGGCAGCAGAATATGGGCGAAGGCATTGGTGTCGGTTTTTTCCATGATGTCGGAGGAGACTACCAGTTCGCACTTCGACAGCGCGCGCTCGACCACGTTGGCGTCCGGCATGCTCACCATGGGGTTGGTCGCCATGATCCACACGGCCTTGATACGGCCGGCTTCGATGGCGTTGAACAGATCGACCGCTTTGAGTCCCGGCTTGTCGGCCATGCGCGGCGAACCCCAGAAGGTTTGCACGGTGTCGCGATGCAGCGCGTTGTCCAGGTCCATGTGCGCGGCCAGCATGTTGGCCAGGCCGCCGACTTCGCGTCCGCCCATGGCGTTGGGCTGGCCGGTGATCGAAAACGGTCCCATGCCCGGCTTGCCGATGCGGCCGCTGATCAGGTGGCAGTTGATGATGCTGTTGACCTTGTCGGTGCCGGCGGAGGATTGGTTGACGCCCATCGAAAACGCCGTGATGACTTTCTCGGTATTGGCGAAGGATTCATAGAACGCCAGCAAGTCGTTGACGTCGACCTTGCAGATGCGCGCGACTTCATGCGGATCGGCGCAATCGGCGTCGGCAATCGCCAGTGCTTCGCCGAGACCGGTGGTGTGGGCGTCGACAAAGGCGTTGTCGCGCGCGCCGCGATGCGCCAGGTAACTCATCAGGCCGTTGAACAGCCAGACGTCGGTGCCGGCCTTGACCGGCAGATGCATGTCGGACAGTTCGCAGGTCGCGGTGCGGCGCGGGTCGATGACGACCAGTTTCATGTCGGGACGGTTTTCCTTGGCCTTGGCAATACGTTGAAAGAGGATAGGGTGGCACCACGCCGTGTTCGAGCCGACCAGCACGACCATGTCGGCCAACTCAAGATCTTCATAGCAGACCGGCACCAGGTCTTCGCCGAACGCGCGCTTGTGGCCGGCCACGGCCGACGACATGCACAGGCGTGAATTGGTGTCGATGTTGGCGCTGCCGATATAGCCCTTCATGAGCTTGTTGGCGATGTAATAGTCTTCCGTCAGCAACTGGCCGGAGACGTACAGCGCAACCGAATCAGGACCATGCCGGTCGATGATGCCGCGCAGGCCGCCCGCGACCTTGTCGAGCGCCGCATCCCAGCTCACGCGTTGCATGTCGCCATTGTCGTCGCGCATCTTCGGATGCAACAGGCGTCCGTCGAGGTCGACCGTTTCGCCGAGCGCCGAGCCTTTGACGCACAGGCGGCCCTTGTTGGCCGGATGCAGTTCGTCGCCGGCAATCGCGATCGCGCCGTCGTTCTGCATGGACGCGCGCACGCCGCACCCGACGCCGCAATACGGGCAGGTGGTCTTGGTGCCGACGGTCGAAAGCGGGATGTTGGTGAGATTCACGATGGTTTCCTGATCAGGCTGCCTTGTTGCCTTGAGTCTGGCCGCAGATGGCCTGACCGAACAGCAGTTGATGACGGATGGCGGAGATGTCGCCGCCTTTCTGGATCAGATCGAAGTACCACGGGCCGTCCTTGACGTCGCCGTAGAGTACGGCGCCGATCAGTTTGCTGCCCTTGAGCACCAGCCGTTTGTAGATGCCGCGGCGCGGGTCGCGCAGGACCAGGTCTTCGGTGTCTTCCGCCGCGATGAAGTCGCCCGCCGAATACAGATCGACGCCGGTGACTTTGAGCTTGGTGGCGGTGGCTTGTTGCACGTAGCGGCGATGACCGGCGCCGGCCAGGTGGGCGCCGCACACGCGCGCCTGATCCCAGATCGGCGCGACCAGTCCGAAGGTGGCCTTGCGGTGCTGCACGCATTCGCCGACGGCGTAGATGCGCGGATCGTAGGTTTGCAGCGTGTCGTCGACCACGATGGCGCGGTCGCAGTGCAGGCCGGCGTCTTTCGCCAGCGCGATGTTGGGGCGCACGCCGGCGGTCATGACGACCAGGTCGGCCGGGATTTCGGAACCATCCTTGAAGCGCACCGCCGTGACGCGATCGGCGCCGACGATGGATTCCGTCTGCGCGTTCAGCAGGAAGCGCAGGCCTTTCATCTCCAAGGCCTTCTTCAGCAGCGCCGCCGCAGGTTTGTCCAGTTGCTGGTTCATCAGGCTGTCGGTGACGTGCACCACGGTCACGTCCATGCCTTGCCGCAGCAAGCCGTTGGCGGCTTCCAGACCGAGCAGGCCGCCGCCGATCACCACCGCATGGCGATGGCTGCGCGCGGCGTCGAGCATGGTGTTGACGTCCTGGATGTCGCGGAACGCGATCACGCCCGGCAGCTCGTGGCCCGGCACCGGGATGATGAAAGGCTTGGAGCCGGTCGCCAGCAGCAGGCGGTCGTATTGGATCTCCACGCCGGCTTGCGAGCGCACGGTGCGGCGACGGCGGTCGATTTTTTCGACCGGGTCGCCGGCGTGCAGCGTGATGTTGTTTTGTTCGTACCACTCGCGCGTGTTGAGCATGATGTCTTCCATGCTCTTGTCGCCCGCCAGCACCGGCGACAACAGGATGCGATTGTAATTGCCGTGCGGCTCGGCGCCGAACACGGTGATGTCGTACAGGTCCGGCGCCAGCTTGAGCAATTCTTCGACCGTGCGCATGCCGGCCATGCCGTTGCCGATCACCACCAGCGACGGTTTCTGCGAAGAAGCGTTTGAAGACTCAGCGGATGCCGGAACGACTGTCATGCGCCCACCCACACCTTGCCGTGATCGATGCGTGCGGGATAAGCGCTGACCGAATGTTCCGGCGCTTCCAGGCATTCGCCGGTCTGCAGGTCAAAGTGCTGCTTGTAGATCGGCGAGGCCACCACGATGCGTTCGCCGATGCTGCCGACCAGGCCGCGCGACAGCACCGAAGCGTCGGCATTGGGATCGTAGTTGCCGATGGCGAAGACGCGGGTCTCCTCCCGGTTGCCGTCGATCACGTGGAACACCGCCACCTGTTCGCCGTTGATCAGCGCGCAGACGCCGGTATTGGGCACGATGTCGTTGATGTCGCAGACTTCGATCCAGTGTTCAATTTGTCGGTCGCTGTGCATGTGTTTCTCCTTCATTTACTCATCATCCCCGTCGTCCTGACGAAAGTCAGGACCCAGTGCCGTGTCTTCGATCAACCTGCATTGCGTGTATTCAACGCCGCTGGGTTCTGACTTTCGTCAGAACGACAAGTTACTTTTATACCGCCTCCGCCACCACCGGAATATCGATCAGCTTGCGCTCGGCCACCGTGGCCGGACGGATCTGACCGCGCTCGTCGACGAACTTGACGTTGTTGTCGGCTTCCTTGCTGTTGACGAAGTGGCGGAAGCGCTTGCGCGTCTCCGGATCGTTGACGGCTTTCTTCCATTCGCATTCATAGGTGTCGACCACGTGCTGCATGTCGGCTTCCAGTTCGGCGGCGATGCCGAGCTTGTCGTCGATCACCACGCTCTTCAGATAATCGAGGCCGCCTTCAAGGTTGTCGCGCCAGGTGCTGGTGCGTTGCAGGCGATCCGCGGTGCGCACGTAAAACATCAGGAAGCGGTCGATGTAGCGCACCAGCGACGCCTTGTCGAGATCGGAGGCGATCAGCTCGGCGTGGCGCGGCTTCATGCCGCCGTTGCCGCAGACGTACAGGTTCCAGCCTTTTTCGGTGGCGATGATGCCGACGTCCTTGCCTTGCGCTTCCGCGCATTCGCGGGTGCAGCCGGAGACGCCGAACTTGATCTTGTGCGGCGAGCGCAGGCCCTTGTAGCGATTCTCCAGTTCGATGGCGAGGCCGACGCTGTCATCCACGCCGTAGCGGCACCAGGTCGAGCCGACGCAGGATTTGACCGTGCGCAGCGACTTGCCGTAGGCGTGGCCGGTTTCGAAACCGGCGGCGATCAGTTCTTCCCAGATGTCCGGCAATTGCTCGACGCGGGCGCCGAACAGGTCGACGCGCTGGCCGCCGGTGATCTTGGTGTAGAGGCCGTACTTCTTGGCGATCTGGCCGACCGCGATCAGGCCGTCCGGCGTGACTTCGCCTCCGGCCATGCGCGGCACCACCGAATAGGTGCCGTCCTTCTGGATGTTGCCGAGGAAGTAATCGTTCGAATCCTGCAGGCTGGCGTGTTCCTTCTTGAGCACGAAGTCATTCCAGCACGAGGCCAGGATGTTGGCGGCGACCGGCTTGCAGATATCGCAGCCGAGGCCCTTGCCGTGTTGCGCCAGCAGCTCGCCGAAGCTCCTGATCTTGTTCACGCGCACCAGGTGGTGCAGCTCCTGGCGCGAATAGGCGAAGTGTTCGCAGACATGGTTGTTGACGGCCAGGCCTTGCTTCTTCATCTCGGCCTTCATCACCTGGGTGACCAGCGGCACGCAGCCGCCGCACGAAGTGCCGGCCTTGGTGCAGGTCTTGAGGTCGCCGATGTTGGTCACGCCCGAGGCCACCGCCGCGCACAGGTCCGCCTTGGAGACATTGTTGCAGGAGCAGATTTGCGCGGAGTCGGGCAGGGCATCGACGCCGAGGCCGACCCTGGCCTTGCCGTCGGCTTGCGGCAGGATCAGGAACTCGGGCGACTCCGGCAATTCGATGCGGTTGAGCATCATCTGCAACAACGTGCCGTATTCGGCGGCGTCGCCGACCATCACCGCGCCGAGCAGGTGCTTGCCGGATTCGGAGACGACGATCTTCTTGTAGATCTGCTTGCGTTCATCGGTGAACTGGAACGAGCGGCTGCCGGCTTCCTTGCCGTGCGGGTCGCCGATGCTGGCGACGTCCACGCCCATGAGCTTCAACTTGGTGCTCATGTCGGCGCCGTTGAATTGCGGGGCATTGCCGGCGTCGTCGTTCAGATGCGCCAGCACGTGCTTGGCGGCGATGCGCGCCATGTCGTAGCCGGGCGCGACCAGGCCGAAGATCTTGCCGTTCCACAGTGCGCATTCGCCGATGGCGTAGACGTGGGGATCGGAAGTGATGCAGCTGTTGTCGATGACGATGCCGCCGCGGTCGCCGACCTTCAGGCCGGCTTCGCGCGCCAGTTCGTCGCGCGGACGGATGCCGGCCGAGAACACGATCATGTCGGTGTCGAGGTGGGTGCCGTCCTCGAAGTTCATGCGATGCGTGCCGGTCTTGCCGT
The DNA here is from genome assembly GCF_000282135.1 of Herbaspirillum sp. CF444. Lineage (GTDB taxonomy): Bacteria > Pseudomonadota > Gammaproteobacteria > Burkholderiales > Burkholderiaceae_D > Herbaspirillum. The sequence goes on along the minus strand of NZ_AKJW01000110.1, from coordinate 6,567 downwards.
CGACGATTTCCAGCGTGTTCTTTTGCGTGTGGGCGGTGACGCCGAGGTCCTGGATCTTCTGGCGCAGGATGCGACCGCCGCTCTCGTCGACCTGCACCGCCATCAGGCGCGGGGCGAATTCGACCACATGGGTTTCCAGGTTCATGTCGCGCAAGGCCTTGGCGCATTCCAGGCCGAGCAGGCCGCCGCCGATGACCACGCCGGTCCTGGAGCGCTTGCCGCATTCGAGCATCGCTTCGAGGTCTTCGATGGTGCGATAGACGAAGCAATCCTTGCGCTGGTTGCCCGCGACGGTCGGGACGAAAGGGTAGGAGCCGGTCGCCATCACGAGCTTGTCGTAAGACATGGTCTCGACCACGCCGCCGACGTTGACGGTCACGGTCCTGGCGGCGATGTCGATGTCCTGCGCCTTGGCGTTGAGCTTGAGGTCGAAGTGGATGCTGCTCTTGCCGGCGTCGAAAAAGCCGGGCGCCACCAGCGACAGATCGTCGGCGGTCTTGCCGGCGAAGAATTCGGACAGATGCACGCGGTCGTAGGCCGGACGCGGTTCTTCGCACAATACGGTGACATGGATATTGGAGGCGCCGCTTTCGGCAAGCGATTCCAGGAACTTGTGACCGACCATGCCGTGGCCAATGACGATGATGTTCATGATCCGGTTCTCCTCAGGCTGGAATGTTGTTGCCGGCAACGGCAAGGGCAGGCTCGTCGCTCTTGTCGCCGCTGGTGAAGCGCACGGCGACGGCGCACAGCGCCGATACCGTCACCAGCACGCCCAGCATGCTCAATGTCTGTTGCGTGTTGCCGAGGCTCTTCATCAGGAAGCCCGCCAGCACCGCGCCGACGTTGCCGCCCGCGCCGATGATGCCGGCCACGCCGCCCAGCGCCTTGCGATCGATGAAGGGCACCAGCGCATAGGTCGCGCCGCAAGCCATGTGGGTGAACAGGCCGAAGCACAGCATCGCGACGACCGCCAGCGCGACGCTGCCGGCATGGGCAAACCACAACAGGCCGAGGCCTTCGCCCAGCATCATCACGAACAGCAGGGTGGCGCGGCGATTGAGGCCGCCACGTTGCGCTACCTTGTCGGAGACGATGCCGCCCAGCGCCCGTGCAAACAGCGCCAGCAGACCGAAGCTCGCCGCCGCGATACCGGCGCTTTTCAGGGACAGGCCGAAGTGATCGACGTAATAGATGGCGGCGATGTTGTGGATGAAGATTTCCACGCCGAAGCAGGCGCCGTAGGTGACGAACAGCATCCACACGCGGTAGTTGGCGCTGGCGGCGCGGAAGCTGGCCCAGCCGCCTTTTTTACCGCTTTCGATGGCGATGCCGGCAGCGCGCAATTCATCGAAATTGCCTTGCGGGCAATCCTGGGTGAAGTGCCAGTACATCGCCGCCATCACCAGCATCAGCAAGCCCGGCACCAGTAACGCGACGCGCCAGCCCAGGCTTTCGCCCACGCCCAGCATCAGCATGGCGGCCAGCAACAGCGGCATCAGGCCCTGCGCCACGCCGCCGCCGGCATTGCCCCAGCCGGCGGTCGCCGCATTGGCGGTGCCGACCACGTTGGGCGCGAACATCACCGAGGTGTGGTACTGCGTGATCACGAAACTGGCGCCGACCGCGCCGATGCACAGGCGGAAGAACAGGAAGCTCTCATAGCTTTGCGAAAAACTCACGCCGATCACGGGGATCGCGCCGGCCAGCAGCAGGCCGGTATAGGTCTTGCGCGGACCGTAGCGATCGCACAGCGGACCGATGATCAGGCGCACCAGGATCGTCACGGCCACGGCCGCGATATTGATATTGGCGATCTGCTCGATGCTCAGGCCGAGCTGGCCCTTGATGACCGGCATCAGGGGCGCGCAGGCGAACCAGGCGAAGAAGCAGACGAAGAACGCCATCCACGTCAGGTGGAAGGCGCGCATTTGCGGCGAGGCCAGCGAAAACAGTTGGATCTTGCTTGCCTTGCTGTTGCTGATATTTGAAGTCACGGCCATTTTTATCCCGTTAAAAACAAAAAGGCGTCCGCTCAACAAGGCAAGAATGCCAAGCTAAGCGGACGCCGTTGTCCTGCAGATCCGTCTTTAGATCGGCATTAAGAATGAGGGGGATCGTCGTTGATCCGTACCCGGCTATATGCAAAGCCTGTGCCAGAGAGGCGGAATCCCTTGTCGCAGAAGGGTTTCAGGGGAAGTGGGGATGATGGGGGAGAGGTGGCGACAAAAATATATGTCACGTTATGAGGTGTTGCGGTGCAAGGCTGCTCGCAAATGGTGCGCTGCACCGGGCGATTTTGGGTAGATGGCCGAACGGCGGCCCCTGATGCATGCCGGAAAGCCGACATGTCTCGCCGGCAAGAAAATCCGCCCGGCGGCAGGATCAGGCAATCCTGCTGCAGCATCGGTCTACCGCATCCGCGCACCCGGGACCTACCATGTTTCGCATGCCCACTCATCGCCTTCACAAGGAAACCGACATGCGACACATCAACGAAATCTACATCAACGGCCAGTTCGTCCAACCCCACGGCACGGAAATCATGGAACTGGTCAACCCGGCCAACAAGACTACGATTGCCGCCGTCCGCCTGGCCGACGAAGAAGATGCGCGCCGCGCCATTGCCGCAGCGAAAGCCGCGTACAAAACATTTTCGCGCACCAGCAAGGAAGAGCGCATCGGCTATCTGCAAGCCATGCACGACGCCATCCAGCGTCGTTCGCAAGAACTGATCGACGTCATGATCGCGGAATACGGCGGCACGCGTCGCGTGTGCACCGCCACCGTGGCGCGCTCGGCCAACAGTTTTCTGCTGGCCATCGAGTTGCTGAAGAGCTTCGATTTCGTGCGCCAGGCCGGCACGGCGCGCGTGACGATGGAGCCGCTCGGCGTAGTCGGCCTGATTACCCCGTGGAATGCCAACTACGGCTTCATCTGCAGCAAGCTGTCGACCGCGCTGGTTGCCGGCAGCACGGCCGTCATCAAGCCCAGCGAGCTGAGCGCCATGCAGACGCAGCTGCTGACGCAATGCCTGCATGAGGCCGGCCTGCCGCCGGGCGTATTCAACATCGTCACCGGCCGCGGCGACACCGTCGGCGCCGAAATCACGCGCCATCCCGACATCGCCAAGATATCTTTCACCGGTTCGACCGCCGTCGGCAAGCAGATCGCCCGCGGCGCCGTCGACACCATGAAGCGCGTCACGCTGGAGCTCGGCGGCAAGTCGCCCAACATCCTGCTCGACGATGCCGACCTGGCGACGGCGATCCCGCAGGCGGTGATGGCGGCGGCGTTCAACAACGGCCAGGCCTGCCTCGCAGGCACGCGCCTGATCGTGCCCGAGCAGCGCCTGGAAGAGGTCAAGGCGCTGGTCAGGCAAGCCGTGGCGGCAATGAAGGTCGGCAATCCCGGCGACGAAGATACGATGATCGGTCCCTTGGTCACGCAAAAGCAATATGAGCGCGTGCAGAGCTACATCCGCCTCGGCGTGGAAGAGGGCGCTGAATTGCTGGTCGGCGGCGAAGGTCATCCCCAGGGGCTGGAGCATGGCTATTTCGTCAAGCCGACGGTGTTCGTCAACGTCACCAACGACATGCGCATCGCCCGCGAGGAAATCTTCGGCCCGGTCTTGTCCATCCTGACGTATCGCACGGAGGAAGAAGCCATCGACATCGCCAACGACACCGTCTACGGCTTGCACGGCTACGTCAGCGGCGCCGACCTGGAGCGCGCCAACCGCGTGGCGTCGCAGATCGTGGCGGGGCGCGTCTTCATCAACGGCCTGTACGACGAACCGCGCGCGCCGTTCGGCGGCTTCAAGCAATCCGGCATCGGCCGCGAGTTCGGGCCTTACGGCCTGGAAGCTTATGTTGAACCGAAAGCCATCATTGGTTACGATGTCCCGGTCCATGAAAACGCCCAACGCTAACTCTTCTGCGGTTACCACCGACCTGCTCGCGCAGTTGCGGGCGGAGGTGGCTGCGCATTTCGCCGGCGTACCGGCCTCGCAGCGCGATGTGCTGACGGCGATCCCCTATCTGTCCTTCATCCGCATCTGCCAGCCGACGGACTTGAGCCGCGGCATGCTGGAACCGTCCATGTGCATGGTGGTGCAAGGCCGCAAGAAGGTGCTGATCGGCAAGACCGTCAATCATTACGGCAGCGGCAGCTATGTGTTGTCGGCGATCGATCTGCCGGTGTCCGGGCAGATCGTGGAAGCGGATGAAGACGCGCCGTATTACGGCGTGCGCATCGACCTCGATCCGAAAGAGATCGCAGCCTTCATCATCGAACTCAACATTCCCGCGCCGCCAAAACGCAGCACGCGCGTCGGCGCCTATGTCGAAGAATCGGATGCCGAGCTGCAGGAGACTTTCTTGCGCCTGATCCGTCTGCTGAAAAAGCCGCAGGACATCCCCGCGATGTCGCGCATCCTCAAGCAGGAAATCATGTACCGCCTGATCTCGGCGCAGAACGGCGACGTGCTGTATCACACCGTGCTGTCGCATTATCAGGAACGCGGCGTCAACGACGCCATCCAGTGGATCAAGCAGAATTATGCCGAACCGATGTCGATCGAGAAGCTGGCGAAGCAGGTCCGCATGAGCGTGTCGACCCTGCATCATCGCTTCAAGGCGACCACGGTGATGAGTCCGCTGCAATACCAGAAGCAGACGCGTTTGCTGGAAGCGCGCCGCATGCTCATGGCCGGCGGCATGGAAGCGGCCACGGTCGCTTATAAAGTCGGTTATGAAAGCCCGTCGCAGTTCAGCCGCGAATACCGCCGCCTGTTCGGCGCGTCGCCGTTACAGGACGTGGAATATCTCAGGCACCACGCTGTGGAGTAGACGGCAAGGCGAGCGGGAGCGCCGGCTTACCAGCGCAACAGCGCCGGCCCGAAGAGCCAGCCCAGCACGGCAGGAATCAGCATGCCGCCGAGATACCAGATCCCCCAGAAGGGCACGCCCATTTCCGGGCAATGCAGGCAATAGGCGACGGTCGCCACCGAGCCGGCCAGCAGGCCGGCCATGGCGCCGGCCAGGCGCAGGCGCGTCGGCGCCAGTTGGCGCACGGCCCAGGTGATCGTGACGCAGGCCGGTATCGACAGCATGGCGATATTGAACGGACAGCGGCGCCAGGTGAAGCCCATGATCAGATTCAGGCGTTCGCCGTCCGGCGCAATGGCCAGCACCGCGAGCGCCGCGATCCAGATCACCAGCACCGGCGCGGCCGGCGCGATCCAGCGTTGGCCGATCTCCGCGCCGGGGCGGCTCAGGCGCGCCAGCAGCCACAGCGAAGCGACCGCCAGCGACAGCGGGAAGGCCATCTTGAACCAGAACAGCGGCGTGACCAGCATGGTGCGGATATCCGGACGGATGCCGAACAGCAGCACCATCAGGATGAAGGCGCCGGCGCCGCCGACGGCAAGGGCTTGCGAGAAGCGTTTGAACTGCACGTGACGATCCACCGGTTTGACGCCGGTGGCGAGCATGGAAATGAAATCGTCGGTCTTCATGAAAACAATCGTATTTTGGCCGCGAGGGATTTGAGCCCGCGGTGTATGCCTATTTTAACGGCGGATTCGGACAAGCCCGTCAGTTGCGCGGTTTCGGCCACCGACATGCCTTGCAGTTTAACGTGAACGATGGGCAGGCGTTGCTTGTCCGGCAATTGTTCCAGCAGTACGTTGATGTCGCGCTTGGCATCGTTGGCCGGCTCTTCATCGGCGCTGGAAAAGATGTCGACGTAGTCGTCCAGCGGCTCGTTGAAGGCATCGTGACGCGAGCGCATGCGCAAAAAGTCCATCAGCTTGTAACGCGCAATCGCATATACCCAGGCGGTCAACGGTTCGTCCGCGCGGTAGGTGTGGCGCGCGTTGTGCACGGCCAGCAGGGTTTCCTGGACGATATCCTCGACTTCGTCGTGCAGATGGAACAGGCGCTTCCTGACATAAGCGCGCAGGCGACTGCTGAGTTCGTCGAGGAAGGCGCGATAGGCTGTTTCATTGCCGTCCAGCCCGGCCAGGATCAGCGCTTTCAGGCGCTCCTCGACGGACGTCCCCGCATCGGTCTCTGTTTTTTCTACGTTCTCGGTCAGTCGCTTCATCAGGCGGCCAGGGCAATGGTCGGTCGCAGGCATCAGGAATGCTGCAGATTGGATTATTGGATTGATCGTGTCGGGATGATATACCAGAACTTGCTTCATCAATTCTCCTCCGGCGCGCGGTCGGCGAGATCGTCGAGATCGGCGGTGCACGGCGCTTCACGTTGCCTCACCAGTGCAATAAGCGCGGGCCGAGCAGGGCGCCGACCGCGGCCGGCGCCAGCATGCCGATGACATACCAGACGCCCCAGAACGGCAATGCCATTTCCGTGCAATACAAGGTGTAGACCACCACGCCCTGCGCGCCGGCCACCAGCCCGATACTGGCGCCGGTCAGCGCCAGCCGCGTCGGCGCCAGCCCGCGCATGGCCCAGAACATCGAAAAGAAAGTCGGCAGCGACAGCAGCGCGATATTCAACGAACACACCTGCCAGGTCGATCCCAGCACCAGCGGCAGGCGCC
>NZ_AKJW01000109.1 GCF_000282135.1 Herbaspirillum sp. CF444 | reverse complement strand
GCTGCAGGCGTCGCCTGCCGTTGTTGCAGCGCCTTGCCGTAGCACCGCTACGTCGCGTCGCTGCGCCTAGGCAGTCAACGCCTGCCGCGCGTTCGCACTCGCAAACTGATTGTTAACAGGCCCTAACGATGCATGAGCCACGCAGCACATCTTTGACGCGGCATCGGCCTGCAAAGCATCGATGATTTTTACTTCTCGTCCGGCGCAAAAAACCAATGCGCCAATTGCTGTGTTCTTGTTCCGCGGCCTGTCTGTGTGGGCCGTCGGGTCTCTGCTGCTTTGTTTTTCGATTTAATATTCAGTACACTGAATGTTTGAGAAAAGTATCCTCCAACTGCGCGGCGATGTAAACCGGATTTCGCATTTATTTTTGTATTTTCTGTTGCGCGCTGCATCAAAAATGCGTGGCGCAACAGCGCAGCGGCTACACTACAAACCTTCACAACGCATCTTTTTGCAAACCGACAACCATGCCTCGTCCAAGCACAACACAACAAGCACAGAAGCCAGCGCAAGAGAGCCAGCTGATCGATCTCTATGAGCACCCCGGCCATTTGTTGCGGCGTGCGCAACAGATCTCGGTGTCGATCTTCCTCGACGAACTGGGCGGCGACATTACGCCGGTGCAATATGCGATTTTGCGCACGCTGTCGAACCATCCCGGCATCGACCAGGTGACGCTGGCGGGACTGGTCGGCATCGACACCTCGACCGGCGCCACCGTCTGCGTGCGGCTGGAAGAAAAAGGCTTGCTGGTGCGCAAGGTGATCCCGCACAACCGGCGCCAGCGCGCGCTCAACATCACGCCGACCGGCGAGCAGATGCTGAGCGACCTGATCCCGGCGGCGCAGCGTCTGCGCAAACGATTGCTGTCGCCGCTGGAAGCCGACGAGCAGGAGCAGTTCATGCACCTGCTCGACAAGCTGGTGCGCGGCAACAATACCGAAAGCCGCGCGCCGCTGGCCAGCATCAAGCCGGCAGCCGGCGACAGCGAGTAGGCATCGAAGACGGCGACATCAATCGCCTGAAAACATCTCGGCCAAGATCGACCGCAGCCAGACATTGGCGCCATCCTTGTGATACTTGCGATGCCAGTGCTGGCGCAAATCGAAGGTCGGAATGTCCAGCGGCGGCTCCACCAGCCGGATGTTGGAAAACTGCGCGAACGAAGCTCCCACGGCGCGCGGCACCGTCACCACCAGATCCGACGACGCGATCAAAAAGGGAATCGACATGAAGTGCGGCGTCGACAGCACGATGCGACGCTGGATCTTTTTCTTGATCAGCAATTGCTCGAACAACTCCTGACTGCGCCCTTCCGCCCTGATCACGGCATGTCCCAGTTTCAGAAACTGCTCCATCGAAATCTTGCGCGAGCGGATCGGATGATCGGCACGCAGCAGGCAGATGAAGTCATGTGAAAACAGCCGCTGCTGAAACAGGTTGCGATTCTTCAGATCAGGGAAATATCCCACCGCCAGATCCACCTCGCCATTTTCCAGCGCCACGTTCAGCTCAAGCGGCGTCATCGACACCGACGCCACCGAAGCGCCCGGCGCATCGCGCCGGAAACGATCCAGCACCTTCGGCAAAAAAGTCATCTCGCCGATATCCGACAGGGCAATCGTGAACTTGCGACCGGTGGTGGCCGGATTGAACACCTCGCTCGCCAGCACGTCGGTATGGATGCGCTGCAGGATGTCGCGCGTCGGACTGATCAGCGTCAGCGCGCGCGGCGTCGGCTCCATGCCGTGCGAGGTGCGCACGAACAAGGGATCGCCGAGCGCGGTCCGCAGCTTGTTGAGCGCCACGCTGACGGCGGGCTGGCTCATGTCGAGCTTGCGCGCGGCGGCGCTGACGCTGCGCTCCTCGAAGATCGCCAGGGCGATCGGCAAGAGGTTCATATCGAAGTTGGCCATGCGGTCTCCTTGCCGGCGATTCCTGCTCGCATTCTCTATTCGAAAGTCGAATAAATGTTATGCAGAAAATTCTATTTTCAAATAATTTCGCTTCGGTATGATCCTCTTCAACCGGCGCAGGCACAAGTTAAAAACGCAAGCTCAAAACTCAAATTCAAAACGCAAGTGCAAAAAAAGCCGGGCACCGCATGCAACGACATGCCGGATGACAACTATAAACAACAACAGGAGACTTCAACATGCAACAATTCAAGCGTGCACTGTACGGCTTTGCTTCCAGCGTCGCGCTTTGCGCCGCATTCTGCGCCACGTCCAATACTGCCGCTGCCGCCGACCAGGCCATCCGCATCGGCGTCATCACCTCGCTGACCGGCGTCGCCGCACAAAGCGGCGAGCAGATGAAAGCCGGCATCGACACTTACCTGCGCCTGCACGGCGACACCGTGGCCGGCAAGAAACTGCAGATCATCTACAAGGACGACACCGGCCCGCAAGCCGACGTCGCCAAACGCCTGGCTACCGAACTGATCAGCCGCGACAACGTCGACATCATCACCGGCTTCGTCTTCACTCCCAACGCGATGGCGGTCGCCGCCGTGGTCGACAAGGCGAAGAAGCCGATGGTCGTGATGAACGCCGCATCGTCGGCGGTCACCACCAAGTCGCCTTACATCACCCGTACTTCCTACACCATCGCACAGTCGGTCAAGCCGCTGGCCGAGTGGGCCTACAAGACCGGCTCGCGCCGCGTGTTCTCGATCGTCTCCGACTATGCGCCGGGACTGGACGCCGACACCTGGTTCACGAAGGCCTTCACCGCACTGGGCGGCACCGTCACCAGCTCGGTGCGCGTGCCGCTGACGACCGTGGACTACAGCGCCTACCTGCAACGCATCAAGGACGAGAAGCCGGACGCGATCCATGTGTTCCTGCCCAACGGCCAGCCCATGGTGTCGTTCATCAAGGCTTACAAGGAAAAAGGACTGGACAAGGCCGGCATCCGTTTTCTCGGCGGCGAGGGCTGGGCCGATGAGGACGTGCTGAGCATGGGCGGCGATGCGATGCTGGGGATTTACACCGCCGGCTTCTACTCGTTCTCACGCCCCGGCGCCGACAACGCCAAGTTCCTGGAAGCGTTTTCGCAGACCGTGAGCGGCCGCTTCAAGCCGAACTTCCTGTCGGTGTCGGCCTATGACGCCATGGCGCTGATCGCCAAGACGCTGACCAAGACCAACGGCAACACCGACGGCACGATCTTCATGAACGCCGTCAAGGGCTACGGCGCGCCCAGCCCGCGCGGCACCGTCGCCATCGACGACAAGACCAACGACATCGTGCAGACCATCTATATCCGCCGCATCGACAAACAGAACGGCAAATACGTCGCCACCGAGATCGACCGTTACGACAACGTCAGGGATCCGGCCAAGTAATCAGCAATATTGAAAGGAGTACATCATGTTTCCACTGAATCAATGGTACGTCGCCGGCTTTGTCCGGGAGCTTCAGGACAAGCCCCTGGCCCGCACCCTGCTCAACCGCCCGGTCGTCCTGTTCCGCACCGAGTCGGGTCAGGTCGCCGCGCTGGAAGATCGCTGCTGCCACCGCAGCGTGCCGCTGTCGTGCGGCTCGCTGGAAGACGGCGGCATTCGCTGCGGCTATCACGGCCTGTTGTATGCGCCGAGCGGCCAGTGCATCGAAATCCCGGGCCAGGTCAAGATTCCCGGCAAGGCCTGCGTCAAGGCGTACACGGTTGCCGTGCGCAATGACATCATCTGGCTCTGGCTGGGTGAGGGTATCGACAGCGCCGACAGCCGTCCCGACGGCCAGCCGCCCGAAATCGCCGCGCACGACAATCCGCGTTACAAGTACAAGGGCGGCGTGTTCCACTACGACGCACCGTATCAGCTGATCCACGACAACCTGCTCGACCTCAGCCATGTCGGCTACGTCCACGCCAGGACCATAGGCGGCAACGCCAAGACGCACATGGAAGCGCCGACCAACGTCACCAGCGACGGCGACAAGGTGCGCGTGGTGCGCTGGATGAAAGCATCGCAGCCGCCGGCAACTTATAGCGCGGCCTGGCCGTTCAAGGGCAAGATCGACCGCTGGCAGGAAATCGACTTCCACGTCACGCATCTCAACATCTTCACCGGCGCGGTCGACGCCGACACCGAGTCGCTGGAAGACCCGAATCGCGGCGGCTTCCACATGCGCGGCTTCCACGGCATCACGCCGGAGACGGAGACCACCTCGCACTACTTCTGGACCATGGCCAGCTCGTCGCATCCCGACGCCCCGGACAACCTGGAGCTGGTCTACCAACAGACCGCCGCCACCTTCGAAGAAGACCGCGTCATCATCGAAGCACAGTACCGCAACATGCGTCGGTTCGAAAACGCAGCGATGATCGACATCCACGTCGACGCCGGCGCCAACCGCGCGCGCCGCATCGTCGCCATGCTCAGCCGACAGGCCGAGCAGGCGGCCTGAACCGGCGCCTGTTCCGGACGCGCTGCGTGGCGCGCTCGTCTTCCTTGTTCAATGATCGCTACCGTGCCTGACTGCGGAGCGATCGCCTACGCTCCGACATCATGAACGTCACCATTTCCACTATCCGCGACAGCGGCGCCGGCATCCGCATCTTTGAACTGCGTGCTTCTCGCGGCGAGACGCTCCCGTCCTATCAGCCCGGCGCGCATATCGACGTCACGCTGGGCAATGCTCTCGTGCGTCAATACTCGTTGTGCTGCAACCGGCCGTCGCCTGAACGCTATCGCATCGCCGTCAAACGAGAGCCGCAATCGCGCGGCGGTTCCGCCTGGTTGCATGAACAGGCCAGGGAAGGCGACACGCTGCAGATCGGCGTTCCGCGCAATGCCTTTGCATTGGCTGATGCGGCTGATTCACATCTGCTGTTTGCGGGTGGAATCGGCATCACGCCGGTGTTGTCGATGGCGTATGCGTTGTTGAATCGCGGTGCGGCATTTCATCTGCATTATTTTGTACGAGATGAAGACTGTGTTGTGTTTCGCGATGAACTGACGGGGACATCGTTGGCTCGTCATGTTTCCCTCCATGCAGGTTTGTCGCCGCAGCAGACGGCTGCCGCCATTTCTTCGGCGCTGGAGCATGCCGCTGTCGATACGCATGCCTACACTTGCGGTCCGGGACCATTCATGGCGACTGTGATTGAGCTGGCGTCTGCAAAACTTGGGGCATCTCAGGTGCACAAGGAGTCGTTCTCGGCGCCTGTTGCCGATGCCGGCGACCAGGCTTTTGTGATTCGTTTGAGAGATCGCAGGGAAATCGGTATTGCTGCCGACGAGACTGCCCTGGCTTGTGTGCAGGCGGCGGGAATTGACGTGGATTGTTCTTGCGAGGTCGGGGTGTGCGGCACCTGCCGGACGAAGGTGATTGAAGGCGTTCCCGATCATCGGGATGCATTTCTGAGTACGGAGGAGAAGGCTTCCAATTTGTGGTTCATGCCCTGCGTTTCCCGGGCGAAGACGGGGACGCTGGTGTTGGATATCTGAATGGATGATGGCGGTTTACAGCTGCTCCGCGAGGAGAAAATCCGACACCGCGGCGGAAAATTCCTGCGGCAACTGATCCGGCAAAGGCACCATGCCGCCCTTGATCGAGACCAGTCTGCTGCCCGCGATCAGCGCCGCCAGCTTCGATGCATAAGGCGATGCGTGCGGATCGTCGCGGGCTTCTATGAGCAGCGTCGGCGCTGACAACAGCGAGATCCGATCTTCCATGACGTAGTCGGACACTACGCGATGACCATGCGAAGCCATGTCGCCGGCCTTGATGGCGTCAACGATGTAGCGCTCCATCAGATCGATGTTGCCGGCCGGGTAATACGGCTGGCGGCGGCTCCACAGTTCCGTCAGATGTGTTCCTTCCGTGCTGCGCTCGACGTCGTCAATGGTGCGGCGGCCGGCATGCGCAGCGCGCCGCGCGGCATCGTTGAACGGGCATGACGACAAGACCAGCGCCGCAATCCGTTCCGGATGGCTGGCCGCCATTTCCAGTGCCGTCACCGCACCGGTGTGATGGCCGACGACGGCCGCTGTCGAGATCCCCAACGCATCCAGCAACTCGAAGGAAACTCGCGCCCAGCGCTCGATGGAATGTTCTTCCACGGGCAGCCGGCAAGAATCGCCGAAGCCGATGGTATCCATCGCGATGACCTTGAAATTCCGTGCCAGCAATGGAATGACATCGCGAAATTCATCCCAGGAGCGCGGCGTCTGATGCAGCAGCAATACGGGAAATCCGTCGCCGGCGGTGGCAATGTGGATAGCTCCGGAGGCGGTTTCAACGAAGCTGCGGGCAGGTGCAAAGGTCGTCATGTCGGGGCCTTCTGATACGTTCAGGGTTGGTGACTCAAGGCAAGCGGGAAGCACAGGCCTGGCCGCCTGCATTCAGATCTCGAGCACCAGTCGTCCGCGGGTGATGCATCCGCTCTCCAGCGCCGCATGCGCGGCGGCGGCATCGGCCAACGGGCGGACTTCGCTCACGCACGGTCGCAATACGCCCTGCTGCGCCAATCCGGCGACCGCATGCAGCACGTTATGCTGATCGGTGATGAGCGCACGCGTCACGCGCACGCCGTATTCATCGGCGCGGTCGATGATGGGCTCAGCCATCAGCCAGACCAGATGGCCGCCTTTTTTCAACACCGGATAGGAACGCAAATGGGTCGCGCCGCCGACCAGGTCGAACACGACGTCCTGATCGCGCAGCTTGCCAAAATCATCGCGGTCGTAAGCGATGGCTTGCCTGGCGCCCAGTCCGAGCACGTAGTCGATATTGGCGGCACGGCAGGTTGTCGTCACTTCCGCGCCGAGATGGCTGGCCAGTTGCACCATCAGACTGCCGACCGCTCCCGATCCGCCATGGACCAGCACCTTCATGCCCGGCCGGACATTGGCGACCTGCACCACGGGTATCCAGGCGCTGATGCCCGGTTGCATGAGCGCCGCCGCTTCATATCGCGACAGGGAGCCGGGCTTGCGTACGGCGCGCTCTTCCGCCACCGCGATGACCTCGGCGCAGGAGCCGCCGGTCAGCATGTCGACCATCACGCACACGGCATCGCCAACCGCAAAACGCGTCACGGCGCTGCCGATGGCTTCCACGATGCCGACGCCGTCGCGTCCCGGTATCTTCGGCAGCGCGACGGGCAAATGCGCCTTCAGCAGACCGGCGCGAATCTTGGTGTCCACCGGTGCAACGCCTGCGGCAAGCATGCGGATGCGCAAGTCTTTCTCGCCCAATCCAGCCGGCTCCAGATCGACCATCGCGAGTACGTCCGGGGGGCCATACTCCTTGAACTGAATGGCGCGCATGCATTTATCCGGAAAGGAATTGCTCAGCGCATCAGCGCCGAGTAGTTCGGCACATTGGTGGCCCAGCCTGCCGTCAATGGCGCAACAAACACGTTTTCGGTGCGTGTGCGCGAGATCTTCCAGATGCCGTCGACCTTCTTGAACAGATTGTTCAGGCGGCTTGATCGCAATAGCGAAGAACCATCGCTGAAAATCCAGGGCTGGCAATGCACCCACTGGCCATCGGCTTCGTCGCCGTTGACGTGGATCTGTTCGGAAGTGAGGTAGTGCACGTTGAGCAGCAGCGCAGGATCGCTCTTCTGCCCCCAGAATGCCTGGAAGTGCTTGCGGATCGCTTCCTTGCCGTCGGCCCGGCCGAATTGGCCTTCATAGTAGGCGCCGACGCCTTCCCAGATGGCGTCTTCCGAATACAGTTCCAGGATTTTCTCGATGCGTTCGTCGACGGACCTTATCGGTTCCGGGCACGGCGTATCGCACAGGAACATGTAGCGCGCCTGAATGCGGCGGATATCTGCTTCGGCTTCCAGTACGTTCAGTCGGCGCTTGATGTCGACGATATCGTTGCCGTAGTTTGGTGAATCGCTCATGCTTTCCTATTCTTTGGGATGATCGAATACTACTCAGAAATGCTGTGCTTGTTGCGGTTCGGCCGCTGCCCCGATATTCAGCCCGCCTCCAGCATCGAGCCCAGCGAATGGTAGCCCCGGTTGAAATAGATCAGGCAGCGCGGTTCCGATGCGATGGCGATATCGAGCACAGAGCAGAAAAACACGCTATGCGTGCCGACCTGTTCCACCCTCCTCACCCTGCAATCCAGATTCACGGCCGCATCGAGCAATACCGGGGCGCCGCTGCTCAGGGTGCTCCAGTTGCCGGCGGCATAACGCTCGGACACATCCGTGCCGCGGCGGCCGAAGATCGTCGACAACTGTTCGTGTTGCGACCCCAGCACATTGACGCACAGCACGCCGTTTTCCCTGATGACGTCATGCGCGCCGGCGTTCCGGTTGACGCAGACCAGCAGCGTCGGCGGTTCGTCGGTCACGCTGCAGACCGCCGAAACGGTCAGGCCATGGCGGCCGGAGACGCCGTCGGTGGTGACGATATTGACCGCCGCACCCAGCCGGCTCATCGCATCGCGAAATGTCTCCCGCGACGATTGCTTCTGTACCATGTCGGTGTTCATGTCAGGCTCCGGATTCACAGATAGCGCTTGAGCAGTTTCCTGGTCGCGATGCGCAACACGCGGTCGAACAGATAGCCGAGCAGGCCCAATGTGATGATGCCGACGAAAACCCATTCGGTACGGCTGAAGTTGCGGGCGGTCCAGATCAGGGCGCCCAGGCCTTCACGGGCCGACACGATCTCGGCCGAAACCACCGTCAGGAACGAGTTGCCCATCGCGATGCGCGCGCCGGTGACCATGAAAGGCACCGTCGAAGGCAGGATCACGGTGGTCAGGATCTGCCACTGTCCGGCGCCCAGCGAGGAGGCTGCCCGTATGCGCAGCGGGTTGACCGCTTGCACGCCGGCGATGGTGTTCAGCGTGACGATGAACACGGTTGTGTAGAAGATCAGCGCGATCTTCGACAACTCGCCGGGGCCAAGCCAGATCACTGCGAGGGTGACGAAAGCGATCGGCGGAATGAAACGGAAAAATTCGATATAGGGGTCGAGCAACTGGCGTATCAGTTCAAAGCGGCCCATGAAAATGCCCAGCGGCACGCCGATCAGCACGCCGGCGCCCCAACCGGCCAGGATGCGGCCGGAGGATGCCAGGATCGATTGCTGCAAGGTGCCGTCGCCGATCAGTTCCAGCGCCGCAGCCCAGGTTATCGAAACCGAGGGCAGGAACAGCGACGAGGTATACATCGATGCGAGCTGCCAGAGCAACAGGCCGCCGACGATGGCCACCACCGAAATGAAAAACGGCCGCATCGCTTTCATGCGCTTTCCCTGACCGGATGATTTGACGAACACGGCAGGCTGGCTTGCCGTCGGAGTCGTCTGGCTAAGCTCTGTCATTTCATCAACTCCTCTTCCATCAAACCTTGTGCGCGCAGCACGCGCGTGACTTCTGCACCGATGTCGTCGCGAATGCGCGCATAGAGCGCCATGCATGCCGGATCGGCGGGGTCGCGCGGATGCGGCAACTCGACTTTCTCGATCACTTTGATGCCGGCGCGCGGACCGGCGGTCATGGTCACCACGCGGTCGGCCAACAGGATCGCTTCCCAGATGTCGTGGGTGACGAAGACGATGGTGCAGCCGGTGCTCTTCCAGATTCGATCGAGTTCGCCTTGCAGCACTTCGCGGGTCTGGGCATCGAGCGCGCCGAAGGGCTCATCCATGAGCACCACCGACGGTTCATTCACCAGCACGCGCGCAATCTGCGCACGCTGACGCATGCCGCCGGACAATTCACCGGGAAACTTGTCGATGGCGTGCTTGAGGCCGACCAGCGAGACGTAGCGCTCGGCCGCGCTGCGCCGTTCCGCCGCAGCCACGCGGCGCAACTTGAGACCGTATTCGACGTTCTCGCGCACGCTCAGCCAGGGAAACAACGCCTCCGAAGACTGGAACACGACGCCCCGGTCCAGCCCGGGTCCGCTCACGGGCTTGCCATCGACCAGGATCTCGCCGGCCACATCCTGGAAACCGGCGATGGCGTTCAACAGCGTCGACTTGCCGCAACCGCTCGGACCCAGCAGGCAGACGAACTCGCCGGCGTGGATGTTCAGGTCGATGCCGGCCATGATCTCATTGGTGCCAATCGTCAGTCCCACCCGTTTGAGGGAAACAGAGGAACCCCGTGCCGAGTTTGCCATGTGTTACCCCTTGTAGAAACCGCGCTGCAGGACCTTGCCCATGTCGACCGGCGCCTTGATCGCCTGCTTGGAAAGCAGGAACTGGCTGATGGCGTTGGCGGTCTTGAGGTCCTCATTGCTAAAGTCGCGGATGACAGGCTCCATGTCCTTCAGCGAATTGAGCGTCTGCGGCACCGGGATCCTGGTAATCGCCTGTACCGACTGGGCGGCGCGCGGCGGGTCCTTGCGGGTGATCTCGGCAGCTTCGGCCAGCGCCTTGAGGATGTTGCCCGCCACGTCCTTGTTCGATGCCAGCCAGCCGCTGGTTGCCGACAGCCACAGGGTGCTGGTATAGCCGACGTCGCCGCAAGTCATCAGGATGTGGCCGCCTTGCTGCACGCCCAGCGTCGGCCATGGTTCCCACACGAAGTAACCGTCGATGTCGCCGCGCGCCAGCAGCGCCGGCAACTCAGGCGGCCCGGAGCGCACCATCTCGACCTTGGCCGGATCGATGCCCAGCTTTGTCATCGTGAGGCCGGTGACGTATTCGCTCACGGAGCCGGCGACGATGCCGAACTTCTTGATCTTGTCGGCGCTGGGAATACCCTTGCGCGCCACCAGCTTGAGATAAGTCCTGGACTGATAAGTCACCGCCAGCGGACGCAGCTCGGCGCGGGAGAGGCGCACGATGTGAGTCGGCTCGCCGGCACAGGCCATGTTGACCTGATTCGCCACCAGCGCATTGAGCGCCTCGCCGCCGTCGGTATAGGACTGTACCGTTACGTTGGCGCCGTACTTGGCGAACAGTTTCTCGTTGGCAGCCACGAAGAAGGCGGTAAACACGGGGTCGGCGCCGACCCCGATGGTCACCGGCGCATTCTGCGCCAGCGCCGACGCGCCGGGCAGATTTCCGACGACAAGCATGGATGCCCCACTGAGGAGGAGAGTACGACGGCGACGAAAGACAGTGAAATTGGTCACGAGCTTGGTCCTCATATTTGGATTAAGACTGGAATCATCGGGTACCGCAAACTTCTTCGCTCCTAAGCCGAAAAGCTAAATGCCTGAGCGCATGCTGCATTTTTCATGCCTGGCGAGTGACGACTGATTCGGCATGCGCGTCCTGAGCGCACCAGGTACGCGCGACGCCGATCGATACAAACTGCAAATCTTATTTCGCAACGGCGAGCATCGGCGTCATGCGCGCAAATACCGCGCCGGCCGTGTCATAGGTGCTTTCGCTGAGTGCGGCGTGCTGCGTCACCACCATGGCGTCGCGCACGATGCGCTGCAGCCGGTGCGTACTCTGGATCGCCGCCATGCCGGCAATCTGATAAGCCTCTTGCACCACCTCGGCGGAAGTGCGCGCGGCGTAGGTCGCACTCAGCCGCAGCAGCGTGTCTAGCTGCTCCGACACCGGATCGCCGGCCAGCACGCAGTCCCAGGCCTTGATGCAGGTGTCGTAAAAGAAACCCCGGGCGCTGCGCCACTTTGCTTCACACAGTCCCAGTTTGATGCGGTAATAGGCGCGATCACCAAGTCGGGCGGCGCCCGGCATGATCTTGGCGCCGCCCGCCATGTCGGTGACGATGTCCAGCGCCGCGCGTGCAAGACCGATGTTGACGGCGGCGTGGACTTCAGCCTGATAGGCCAGGGACGGATAGCGGAACAACGGCTCGTCGATCAGGCCCGGAGCGCCGCGCACGCAGGTCCATTCATGCGCAAAGAATTTGCCGTTGAGACGGGTGTCGTGACTACCGGTGCCTTGCATGCCGACCACGTTCCAGTTGTCGACAATCTCGACCTCGTCGGCCGGGCAGACGGCCATCAGCGCCGGCGCCGGCTCGCCATTCACAGACGGCGCATCGTTCTTGACGCCGACGCCGATCCAGTCGGCGCCCTTGCAACCGCTGGCGAAATGCCAACGCCCGGAAACCTTCAGGCCGCCCGGCACCGCTTCGGCGGCTTGCAGCGGATACAGGCCGCCGGCATAGGCCTGGTCGGGTCCGTTGGCGTAAATCTTTTCCTGAGTCGCCAGCGGCAGCGGCGCCAGATACGTGTTGGCGGAACCGAAAGCCGCGACCCAGGCAGCCGAACCGTCTGCGGTGCCGATGCGCTCGATCATTTGCAAAAATTCGGCAGGAGGCAGGGCATCGCCGCCGAAGCGTTTGGGTGTACTGGCACGAAAGATGCCCGCGCGCTTCATGGTTGCGATAGCATCTTTCGGGACATGCGAAAGTTGATTGAATTCATCGCGGCGAGCCGACACTTCGCGAATGAGTGCATCCATCGCAGTTTCATGCACGTGTTCATCCGGGCTTGGGTTGACGCCGGCAGGTTGCAGCGATGCGTCGGGGACCGATTGATTCATAAGAGAGCGTGCCTGGGTGATGTCGATGAACCAGTTTCGCCATTCCCTATTAATTAGTCAAATTCATAGTTATAATTTGCCAAATGAATAAAATTAATACGGAGACCATGGACCTGAATTTGATTCGGGTCTTCCTGGCGATCTGGGATACCAAGAGCCTGACCGATGCCGGCGAACGCCTTTGCCTTACGCAATCGGCGGTCAGCCACGCGCTGAAGCGGCTGCGTGCCGAATTCGACGATCCTTTGTTTGTGCGCGATGGCAACTCCATGGTCCCCACGTCGTCGGCCACGCAGTTGCAGGCGCCGCTGCGCCAGGCCATCGGGATCATCAATAACGCGGTGATGGAATACACCGCCTTCGATCCGATGAGGACCAACCGGGTGTTTCGGATTGCGATGTCGGATGTGTCGGAGTATTACTATCTGCCGCAATTGCTGGCGGAGCTTGAACGAACCGCACCGCTGGTGCAGCTGGAGGTGGTGCGGCTGGATATCCATTCGGTCGGCGCCTCGTTGTACACCGGCGACGTCGATCTGGCGGTGGGATATTTGCCCGGCTTGAAAAGCGAATGCGTCAACAAGCCACTGCTCACCGACACCTTCGTGTGCCTGGTGCGCGCGGGTCATCCTTTGGCCGATCGGGCGCTGACCCGCGCCAATTTCACCGACCTGCGCTACATCTACGTGGGCACCGAAGCGACCGGCCACCAGATGGTGGAACACTGGCTCGATGAAAGCGGCATCCTCCGCAAGACCGCCCTCAGACTGGGCCACTTCACCATGGCGCCGGAAATCGTGCGGCAGACCGATCTCGCGGTGATTTACCCGCGCAGCATTGCAGAACGCGTCAATCGCCTGCAGGAATTCGTGTTGCTGGAACTACCTTTTGAAACGCCGTCGATCGAAGTCAAGGTGCATACCCATTTGCATTTCGCCAGCGACATGGGAATTCAATGGCTTAGCAGAATGCTGGCAGAGAAAATTTCACTCGCGGCGGCGGCCTAGGCCACCGCCACCAGGCGATCCAACTTCTCTCCATCCGCCAGCAACTCGGCGCTATCGGAGTCGTGCACAATCCGCCCGCGATCCAGCACGATCGCCCGCTGCGTCAACGACAAGGCCATGCGCGCATGCTGTTCCACCACGATCACCGACATGCCCATGTCCTTGACCAGCCCCCGGATCACGCGCAGCAATTCCTGCACGATGATCGGCGCCAGACCTTCCATCGGTTCATCCAGCAACAGAATGCGCGGACTCACCATCAGCGCGCGCGCAATGGCCAGCATTTGCTGCTCGCCGCCTGACAGCTGGTTGCCCATGTTGTTGCGACGCTCTTCCAGGCGCGGGAAGATGTTGTAGATCTTCGGCAAATCCCATTCGCCGCCGCGCGCGACCACGGTCAAATGTTCTTCGACCGTCAGCGACGGAAACATGTAACGTTCCTGCGGCACCCAGCCGAGGCCGGCGTGCGCGCGCCTGTAGGTCGGCACGCGCACGATGTCGCCGCCGCGCCAGCGGATGCCGCCGCCATGCAGGCGGGTCAGGCCCATCAGCGTGACCAGCAGGCTGGTCTTGCCGACGCCGTTGCGGCCGAGCAGCGCCAGGCTGTCGCCTTCCTGCATGGAAAACGACACGTCTTCCAATACGATCGAATCGCCGTAGCCGGCGGTGACCTTGTCGAGTGCGAGCAGCTCACTCATGTTCCGACTCCCCCAGATAAACTTCCTTGACGCGTTTGTCGGCGGCGATTTCCGCCGGCGTGCCTTCGGTCAGCACCTTGCCGCCGACCAGCACCGTGATGCGTTCGGCAAAGCGGAACACCAGGCCCATGTCGTGTTCGATGAAAACGATGGTGACGTCGCGCGGCAATTGCGCGATGACTTCGAACAGTTCCTTGCTTTCCGCCGAGGGAATGCCGGCCGCCGGTTCGTCCAGCAGCAGCACTTTCGGCCTGGTGGCCAGCGCCAGTGCGATTTCCACCAGGCGCTGCTTGCCGTAAGCCAGGCTGCGCGTGATGCTGTTGGCTTCGCCGTCGAGCTTGAGCGAGGCCAGCAAGGCCATGGCCTCTTCGATGACGTCGCTCTGCTGCGCCACAGTCTTGTGCCAGACGTACTGCAGGCCGCGCCGTTCGGAGATGGCCAGCACGACCGACTCCAGCACGGTCAGGCCGGCGAACAGCGTGTTGATCTGGAAGGTGCGCGTCATGCCGCGCTTGACGCGCTCATGCTGCGGCAGCGAAGTGATGTCGTCGTCGCCGAAGAACACCTTGCCGCTCGAAGGCGCAAAGCCGCCGGTCAGCAGGTTGATGAAGGTGGTCTTGCCGGCGCCGTTCGGTCCGATCAGCGCGTGGCGCGCACCGGGTACGAAGGTCAGCGAGACGTCGCTGTTGGCCTTGAAGGCGCCCCATTGTTTGGACAGGCCTTCGGTGCGCAGCGTGGTGTTTGCGTTTGTATTTGTTGCCGTGCTCACGAGCGCTCTCCTTTCGTGCCGGAGGATTTACGCAGGCTGTTCCAGATCAGGGTCAGGCCGCCGAGGATGCCGCCGCGTGCGAACAGCACGATGACGATCAGCAGCAAGCCGATCCAGAATTGCCAGTAAGCAGGATTCAAGCCGGAAAGATAATCTTGCGCGAGCATGAAGATCGCCGCGCCGACCAGGCCGCCGTACAGTCGGCCGGTGCCGCCCAGCACCAGGATGATCAGCAATTCCGCCGAACGCGGAAAACCCAGCACGTCGAGACCGACGAACTGCGTGGTCTGCGCCAGCAAGGCGCCGGCCACGCCGGCAATCGCCGCGCTGATGGTGAAGATGACCGTCAGGCGCTGGTTGACGTTGACGCCGATGGCGGGCATGCGGCGACCGCCTTCGCGGATGCCGACCAGGCTCAGGCCGAACGGCGAATTGACCAGACGGCGCAATACGGCGAACAGGATGAACAGCACGACGAAACTATAGATGTAGGCGACCTTGCCGTTGAGGTCGAACTCGAACACGCCGAAGATCTTGTCCACCATCATGCCGGACAGACCGTCGACGCCGCCGGTGATGAAGGCTGCCTTGTTGGCCGCTTCGAACAGCATGAGGCCGATGCCCAGGGTCACCATCAGGCGCGCCAGGTCGTTGCCGCGCACCACCAGGAAACTGATGATGTAGCCGAACGCTGCAGCGACGATCGCGCCCAGCAGCATGCCGCTGATCGGTTCGCCCCAGCCGTGCGCCGACAGCAGGCCGGCGGTGTAGGCGCCAAGGCCGAAGAAGGCCGCATGACCGAGCGAGACGATGCCGCCGTAGCCGAGGATCAGGTCGAGCGAGATCGCGAACAGGCCGACGATCATGATCTGGCTGATCAGGATCAGGTAATCGGGAAAGACGAAATAAGCCGCCACCGGCAGCAGCCAGAAGATGATCTCCAGCGGCTTCCAGCGGTCGTTGGGCAAATGAAGCAAGGGCAAGGGAGACATGGCGGTGGTCTTTGCGCTAGTGGTAGGTGCAGCCGCGGCGGGCGCAGACGTCGGTGTGTTCGCGCTCATCCGCGCCTCCGCATCAGGCCGGCAGGGAACAGGATCAGCAGCAGCACCATCAGGCCGTAGATGACGAAGGCGCCGATTTCAGGCACGTAGTATTTGCCGGCCACGTCGAAAATGCCGAGGATCACGGCGGCCAGCAACGGTCCCTTGATCGTGCCGGCGCCGCCGACGGCCACCACCAGCAGGAAGTACACCATGTACTTGATCGGGAAAGTCGGGTCGAGACCCAGCACGTCGATGCCGAGACCGCCGCCCAGGCCGGCCAGGCCGGAGCCGAGCGCGAAGGTCAGGCTGAACACGCGGCTGACGTTGATGCCCAGACCGGCGGCGGCGACCTGGTTATCGACCGATGCGCGGATCTGCGCGCCGAAGCGCGTGCGTTCGATCAGCAGGCCCAGCGCCGCAGTGACCAGCACCACCACGCCGATCAGGAACACGCGATAGGCGCCGACGTCGAGACCGAGCAGCGAGATCTGTCCGCGCAGCCAGTCCGGCAAATGCACCGGCTGTTGCGTCGGCCCCCAGACGTAAGTCGCACCGGCCACGGCCATGAAGGTCAGGCCGATGGAAAACAGCACCTGATCCAGATGGCTGGCTTTATACAGGCGGCGATAGAGCGACCGCTCCAGCACCAGGCCGACCGCCGCCGACGCCAGGAAGGCTACCGGCAGCGACGCCAGGAAAGGCAGGCCGAGCTGGTTGAGGATGGTGACGCAGACATAGCCGCCCAGCATCGCGAACGCGCCGTGCGCCAGGTTGATGAAATTCATCATGCCCATGGTGACCGACAGGCCGACGCTGATCAGGAATAACAGCGCGCCGTAGGCAATGCCGTCGAACATCACACCGATGAAGTTGCCGATCATGCGCAATCTCCATGGCGGCAAGCTGCTGCGCCGCCGCGTCGGGTGTGGACAGGGATGGGGTAAAGCATGGGTGTCTCCTCTTCAATCTCTGGTGCAGGCGCTGCTCTGTATTGTCGTGGCTCTTGGCGGCCGGCAGCTTTGTCTTTACTTCTCTTCTTTTACGGCGCCGTCCGTTTCAGACACGCTCAATGATAGTCGCAATACCCTGGCCGACACCGATGCACATGGTGCACAGGGCATAACGGCCGCCGGTGCGTTGCAGCTGGTACATCGCGGTGGTGATCAGGCGCGCGCCGCTCATGCCGAGCGGATGGCCCAGCGCGATCGCGCCGCCGTTCGGATTGACGCGCGGGTCATCGTCGGCGACGCCCAATTCGCGCAGCACGGCCAGACCTTGCGAGGCGAATGCTTCGTTCAGTTCGATCACATCCATTTGTTCTATCGTCAGGCCGACTTGCTGCAACAGTTTTTTGGCGGCCGGCGCCGGGCCGATGCCCATGACGCGCGGCGCCACGCCGGCGGTCGCCATGCCGACGATGCGCGCGCGCGGCGTCAGGCCGTATTGCTTGACCGCTTCTGCACTGGCCAGCAGCAGGGCGCAGGCGCCGTCATTGACGCCCGAAGCATTGCCCGCCGTGACGGTACCGTCGGCGCGCACCACGCCCTTGAGTTTTGCCAGTGCTTCCATGCTGGTGGCGCGCGGATGTTCGTCGTTGCTGACGGTGACAGGCTCGCCCTTCTTTTGCGGAATCACCACCGGCGTGATTTCCTGCGCCAGCGTGCCGTTGGCTTGTGCGGCTGCGGCTTTTGCCTGGCTGGCGACGGCGAACTTGTCCTGGTCGATGCGGCTGATCCTGAAATCGTCGGCGACGTTCTCGCCGGTCTCCGGCATCGAGTCGGTGCCGTAGAGCGCCTTCATCTGCGCATTCGGAAAACGCCAGCCGATGGTGGTGTCGTAGATGTTGGCGTTGCGCGAGAACGCACTGTCGGCCTTGCCCATGACGAACGGTGCGCGCGTCATCGACTCGACGCCGCCGGCCAGCATCAGTTGCGCTTCGCCCGACTTGATCGCGCGCGCCGCCGTGCCGACCGCATCCATGCCGGAACCGCACAGGCGATTCATCGTGGTGCCCGGCACCGATTGCGGCAAGCCGGCCAGCAGCGCGGACATGCGCGCAACGTTGCGGTTGTCTTCGCCGGCCTGGTTGGCGCAGCCGAAGATGACGTCGTCGACGGCGTTCCAGTCGACTTGCGGGTTGCGTGCGATCAGGGCGCGCAGCGGAATGGCGCCGAGGTCGTCGGCGCGCACGTCTTTCAGCGCGCCGCCGTAACGGCCGATGGGAGTGCGGATGGCGTCGCAGATAAAGGCTTCTGTCATGGTGTTCTCTTCGTATGCTTCGTGTCGATTACAGGGTTACAGCGGTGGCAACAACGGCGCGCCGGTCATCTTTTGCAGTTCTTCAAAGGACAGGCCGTCGACGATTTCGCGCACTTGCAAACCGTGTTCGGTCACGTCGAGCACCGCCAGGTCGGTATAGATGCGATTGACGCAAGCGATGCCGGTCAGCGGATAGTCGCAGTGCGAGACGATCTTGCTCTCGCCGGTCTTGGTCTGGTGTTCCATCATGACGAACACCTGCTTGGCGCCGATGGCCAGGTCCATGGCGCCGCCGACGGCGGGAATCGCGTCCGGCGCGCCGGTGTGCCAGTTGGCCAGGTCGCCGGTGGCCGACACCTGGAAGGCGCCGAGCACGCAGATGTCGAGATGGCCGCCGCGCATCATGGCGAACGAGTCGCCGTGGTGGAAGTAGGCGCCGCCGGTCAGTAAGGTCACCGGCTGCTTGCCGGCGTTGATGAGGTCTTCGTCTTCTTCGCCGGGTGCGGGCGCGGGGCCCATGCCGAGCAGGCCGTTTTCGCTGTGCAGGAAAACTTCCTTGTCGGCCGGCAGGTAGTTGGCGACCTTGGTCGGCAAGCCGATGCCGAGGTTGACGTAAGCGCCTTCGGGGATATCCTGCGCCACACGCGCGGCGATCTGATCACGAGAGAAGCGATTCATTATTTGGTCTCCTGTGCGTTCTGCAGCACGACACGTTGCACGAAGATGCCCGGCGTGACGATGGCTTCCGGATCGAGCTGGCCCAGCTCGACGACTTCGCTCACCTGGGCGATGGCGCATTTGGCGGCCATGGCCATGATGGGACCGAAGTTGCGCGCGGTCTTGCGATACACCAGGTTGCCCCAGCGGTCGCCGCGCAGAGCCTTGATCAGCGCGAAGTCGGCGTGGATCGGCGACTCCAGCACATAGTGGCGGCCATCGATCAGGCGTGTCTCCTTGCCGTCGGCCAGCATGGTGCCGTAGCCGGTCGGCGAGAAGAAGCCGCCGATGCCGGCGCCGGCGGCGCGGATGCGCTCGGCCAGGTTGCCTTGCGGCGTCAGTTCCAGCTCGATTTCGCCGGCGCGGTAGAGCGCGTCGAAGACGTAGGAATCGGTCTGGCGCGGGAAGGAGCAGATGATCTTCTTCACGCGCCTGGCCTTGAGCAGCGCCGCCAGACCGGTGTCGCCGTTGCCGGCATTGTTGTTGACGATGGTGAGGTCGCGCGCGCCTTGTGCGATCAGCGCATCGATCAGCGCCGCCGGCATGCCGGCATTGCCGAAGCCGCCGATCATGACGGTCGCGCCGTCATGGATGTCGGCCACGGCTTGTTCCAGTGACTCAGTAATTTTGTCGATCACGTTGCGTCTCTTTCGTGAATCCGTTCGTTGAACAGCAAATGCATGAAAATGGTTCCGCGATGATCCGGCATATGTCGCTATTGCCGTACTTCCCGGAATGGCTTGTCTCCGCCTTTATTTTTCTATGCTCCTGCGCTTTTCCAACCGCTGTTTTCGCTCTGCCGGAGAGTCAAAATGCGTGCGCGCCTGAATTCTTTTAGGTACAATCATTTGTGCGATAAACGAACTAATGTTTGTTTTTCGCACACATTAGTGTAGCGATACCCGGCTTCCTGCGTCAAGAACAAACAGGCAGGTCTGTGCGATGTCCGCACAACATATTAGAATCGCGGACAAGCCCGGCGCCTTCGCTGATGCAGATCATCCGGCTTATTGCTTATCGTTGCCCATCGTCATTTTTGAATGCCCATGTCCAAGACACCTGCTCCAGCAAAAACCCGCAAGCCCGCAGCCAGATCCGGCAAGGCGAAAACTGACGTCGTCACTCCTGTCGCCGCTTCTGCCGGCGATCAGGCCGAAGAAAAAGAACTCACCATCGCCGAAGAAATCGACGCCCTCACCGATCCCAGCTTCATGACCTCGCTGGCGCGCGGCCTGGCGGTGGTGCGCGCCTTCAGCGACACGCGCCGCACGCTGACCATTGCACAGATCAGCCAGAAGACCGGCATCCCGCGCGCCGCGGTGCGCCGTTGCCTGCATACGCTGAAGCAGCTCGGTTATGCCGATTCCGAGGTGAACAATTTTTCGCTGCGGCCGAAGATCCTGACGCTCGGTTATTCCTATCTGTCGTCGACGCCGCTGACGGTATCGGCCCAGCCCTGCCTGAACAACATCACGCGCACGCTCAACGAGTCCTGCTCGCTGGCGGTGCTGGACGACAATGAAGTGCTGTATGTGTCGCGTTCGGCCACCGCGCGGGTGATGTCGGTGGCACTCAATACCGGCAGCCGCCTGCCCGCGTATTGCACCTCGCTCGGCCGCGTCATGCTGGCGCACATGTCAGAGGAAGCGCTGAAGGCTTACTTCGACAAGGTCAAACTGCGCGCCTTCACCGACAAGACGGTGGTGTCGCAAAAGCGCCTGCGCGAAATCCTCGCCGAAGTGCGCGAGTCCGGTTACGCCGTGATCGATGAAGAACTGGAAGTCGGCCTGCGCTCGATCGCCGTGCCGGTGCGCGGCGCTTCCGGCACCGTGCTTGCAGCGCTGAACGTCGGCGCCCAGGCGGCGCGTGTCAGCCGCCGCCAGATGGAAGAAGAATTCCTGCCGGTGCTGCTGCGCGGCTCGCAGGAATTGTCCGTGCTGCTGCCGTAAACCACGCATAAAAAATCAGTCCGGCGGACCTCGCGATGCGCCGGACTGAAGACAACTCTCGTTGCCGACTACGGATGCCGGCGCGCCTTGCTCAGCGGCACGCCATCCTCCTCAAGACTTCTTCAGGCTCGGATCAGAAGGTGTGACGGATACCCGACATCACGCCCAGCTGGTTCTTGCCGGCGCCAACGGTGCCGCCCGCATCGATCGCCACTGCGGACGTGCCGCCGTTCTTCTGATAACCCAGCGAGGTGTACAGCGCGGTGCGCTTGGACAGGTTGTAGGTCAGGCGACCCACCATCAGGGTCACGTCGTTGGGGCTGCCCTTGACGTTCAGCTTTGCAACCTGCGCATCCAGCACCAGCGCTGTCGAAATCGGATAGCTTGCACCGAGGTAGTACAGGTCGGAGTTGGTGTTGACCGCGCCGGCAGCGCGGGTGCGACGGTCGATCACGCCGGCGCCGATCTTGGTATTGCCGAGCATGACGAAGCCGTTCAAGGTCACGCGCTGATCGGTATTGTCGCTGCTGGTCAGGCCGCCGGCTGCGCCGGTGTTGCCGTACAGGATGTCGTAGGACGACGTGACGCCGAACGACTTGTTGTCGTAACCGACCAATGCAGTAACCTGGCGGCAGGCCTTGGAGTTGCCTGCCACTTCGCCGGCACAGCCGGTTGCCGCAGGACCGCCCGCGGTGGAAGTATCGCGTCCGAAGCTATATGTCGCGCCGACGGTGAAGTTGGAGAAGTTGCCCAGGTAACCGATGGAGTTGTCGCTGCGCGCATTCGGCAGGTAGCCGTCGATGCTGCCGATGGCGAAAATGTTCGGGCCCATGACGTCGGTCTTGAGCGTGGCGATGTAGGTCATGTTGACCTGACGACCCAGCATGACCTGACCCCAGGTATTGCTCTTGAGGCCGACCAGGGATTGACGGCCGAACAAGCGGTTGCCTTGTCCCATCGAGCCGGTGTCCGGTGCAAAACCGGCTTCCAGCACGAAGAACGCTTCCAGGCCGCCGCCCAGGTCTTCCGATCCCTTGAAGCCGATGCGCGATGGGAACGAACCGGTCAGCCCCGGCATCTTGAATGCCGAATTGCCGGCGGCATTGGCGTTGGTGGTGTAGACCACGCCGGTGTCGACGATACCGTAGATGGTGACCGAATTCTGGGCCATGGCGTTGCCTGCGCACAGTGCACCCATTGCACCCATCAGCGCGATCGCACTGCATACTGTTTTCTTCATTGTGTGTCTCCTCCTGAAACGTAAAGTTTTTTAAGTTCGTCTTGAAGCGATTTCCGACCTTGATGCTGATGCCTGACGACTTGACATGTCCGCAGATCGCAGACGTGCGTCGTGCTTCCTCCCCGGTGTCGATACGTGGATTCTGTGTGACCGGACGCGGGCTTCCGCGGGTTTCGCAGGGTGCGTTCAGTCTGCCTTCCGGTTGATCGCCGAAGGGGCTTTTGGTGTTGCTGTCGATACTGCTGAGTGCCGCCTACGTGTTGCCGATATACATCGGCGAAATACTGCAATGTCTATTAGATCGGCTTCTGCATGGAGAACCCGGAAGAGTTTCGTCTCTGTTATTTCAATTTTTATTTAATGTTCGATAAACGAACAATATGTTGTTTACCGAACGCTTGTTGCGATACTATTGTTCTCGCTGAAGCTTGTCAAGAATGCGCAAAGCAGAAAATTTCCCGCAGCGTCGTCTGCGAGCAACAGCTAAAATCCGGCGACAAGAAAAATTTCCCATCGATCCGCGCTATGTAAAACACGCTGTACGACACGTCTGCATGGACTGTCCGAAAAGGCATCCGGCGCAGCATTGGATGAAAAGAAATGACAGCTCGGGATTGATGAATCGCGTATGCGCGTATGCATTACGCAACGACAACGTATCGAAGGAGACAAACATGAGGTTTAAAAAATCGGCATTGCTGGCAATGCTTGCGGGGGTCAATTTTTTTGCGGCAGCGCAAGCGCAGGCGCAAGACACCATCAAGATCGGCCTGATCGCCGCGTTTTCCGGCCCCTTCGCCGACTACGGCAAGCAGATGGAAGGCGGTATCAAGGCTTACATGGCGCAGAACGGCGATACCGTCGCCGGCAAGAAAATCCAGATCATCGTCAAGGACACCACCGGCCCTTCGCCTGAAATCGCCAAGCGCCTGGCGCAGGAGCTGGTCGTGCGCGACAAGGTCGACTTCCTCGCCGGCTTCGGCCTGACGCCGGAAGCGCTGGCCGTGGCGCCGATCGCCGAGCAGGCCAAGAAGCCGATGATCATCATGAACGCGGCGACCTCGATCATCACCACCAAGTCGAACTACATTGCGCGCTTCTCGATGACGCTGCCGCAAGTGTCCGGCCCGATGGCGACCTGGGCGCTGAAGAACAACATCAAGAAAGTCGTGACGCTGGTGGCCGACTACGGTCCGGGCATCGACGCCGAAACCGCCTTCAAGACCAACCTGCTGGGTGGCGGCGGACAAGTGATCGAGTCTATCCGCGTGCCGCTGCGCAATCCTGAATTCGCGCCCTATATCCAGCGCATCAAGGACGCCAAGCCGGAAGCCGTGTTCATTTTCGTGCCGGCCGGCGAGCAAGGCATTGCTTTCATGAAAGGTTATCGCGAGCGCGGCCTGGCCGAAGCCGGCATCAAGGTCATCGCCACCGGCGACCTGACCGACGACCACGTGCTGCCGGCGATGGGCGACGCGACGCTGGGCGTGATCACGACGTTCCACTATTCGGCTGCACACAACTCCCCGGAAAACAAAGCCTTCCTGAAGAGCTATGCGGCGGCAAATCCGAACGGCGGTCGTCCGAACTTCATGGCCGTTGCAGCCTACGACGGCATGGCGGCGATCTATGAAGTGGCGAAGAAGCTCAACGGCAACATCGACGGCGACAAGGCCATGGCGATCCTGAAGAACATCAAGCTCAACAGCCCGCGCGGCCCGATCTCGATTGACCCTGCGACACGCGACATCGTGCAGACGGTATACGTGCGCAAGGTGGAAAAAGTCGGCAACGAGGTCTACAACGTCGAGTTCGACAAATTCCTCAACGTGAAGGACAGCGGCAAGTAAACCGCCGTTGACATCCGAGCAGGACCAGAACGCCGGTGATGCGATGCACACCGGCGTTTTTTTGTTCTTGATGCAGGCAAGCGCCATTGCGCAAAGAAACGGCACCCGCATTTCTGCCCTTACTTCGACGCAGCGCAACATCGCCTTGTCGCCGCAAGCCAGACGGCAAGCAGCATTGCGTCGTTCGGTAGCCGCCCTGTTTTACGTTTCCGATATGCTTGCCACGCCTGTTATTGCTTGCATTTGCCGTTTACATATTTATACTAAATAACAGTTATAAATTATAAGTAATTGCCGACACCCTCTGTCGAGCAGTCCGAGACAAGCGCCTTGAGGCGAGCAACATCCTCAATGCGCAAGCACCAACAACAGGCTGGCCATGACGACTCATTCTGACGATCTTCTCGATATCCATTACGACGGCGCGATTGCGGTCGTCGCCATCAACCGCGTCGCCAAGCGCAATGCGCTGAGCGATCCGCTGGTGCGCGCCATCCAGCGCTGCTTCGAATCCTTCCCGCCGGAAATCAAGGTCGCGGTCATCCGCGGCAACGGCGACCATTTCTGCGCCGGCCTCGATCTGTCCGAACTGCGCGAACGCGACACCAGCGAAAGCATGTATCACTCGCGCATGTGGCATGCCGCCTTCGAGCGCGTGCAATTCGGCGGCGTGCCGGTGATCGCCGTGCTGCACGGCGCCGTCATCGGCGGCGGCCTGGAACTGGCCTCGGCCGCCCACATCCGCGTGGCCGAAGACAGCGCCTTCTACGGCTTGCCGGAAGGACAGCGCGGTCTGTTCGTCGGCGGCGGCGGATCGGTGCGCATCTCGCGCCTGGTCGGCGTCGCCTGCATGAGCGACATGATGCTGACCGGCCGCGTACTGTCGTCGCAGGAAGGCCATCAGGCCGGCATCTCGCAATATCTCACCGCCGGCGGCAAGGGCATGGAAAAGGCGATGGAGCTGGCGGCGCGCATCGCCAAGAACGCGCCGATGACCAACTACGGCGTAACGCATGTGTTGCCACGCATCGCCGACCAGTCGATCCAGGATGGCCTGGTGACGGAGTCGCTCATGGCCGCCGTGGCCGGCAGCGATCCGGAGACCAAGGGCCGGCTTGCCGCCTTCCTCGATCTGAAGATGAACAAAGTGGAGCGCAACAGCTAAGCTTTCTCGACAATTTGCGGCCCCATACAAAGCAGTACCGATAACTATTAAGAGACATGTATGAGCACAACACCACGCTATCGCAGCGTACGATTCGGCATCAGCGGCGTTGACGTCGCCGAAGCCGCTGACGGCCAAAGCATCGTCAGGACCAAACAGGCGCTGCAAGACTATCCCGCGCGCCTGAGCGACAAACTGAAATACTGGGCCGCAAAAACGCCCGACGCCAGCTTCATGGCCAAGCGCGACGCCGACGGCGCCTGGCGGCACATCACCTATGCGCAGGCATTGCAGACCGCGCGCCACATCGGCCAGGGCCTGCTCAATCGCGGCCTGTCGGCGGAACGTCCCTTGCTGATCCTGTCGGAAAACGATCTGGAACACGCCATGCTGGCACTGGCCTGCCACTATGTCGGCGTGCCGTATGCGCCGGTGTCGTCGGCCT
Source organism: Herbaspirillum sp. CF444 (assembly GCF_000282135.1). Taxonomy (GTDB): domain Bacteria; phylum Pseudomonadota; class Gammaproteobacteria; order Burkholderiales; family Burkholderiaceae_D; genus Herbaspirillum. Next base: position 4,363 of record NZ_AKJW01000109.1, on the reverse strand, counting down.
ACTCGCTGCTGTCGAAGGATTACGCCAAGCTGCGCCATGCCGTCAAGCTGCTGACGCCCGGCATGATCTTCGCCGCACATGGCGAGAAATTCGCCGCCGCCGTCAATGCGGTGGCGACCGGCGACATCGAGTTCGTCGCCACCGAAGCGCCCTCGTCCGCACGCGCCACCACGCTCTACAGCGAGCTGGCCGCGACACCGATCACCGACGCCGTCGAGCGCGCGCATGACGCCACCACGCCCGACACCATCGCCAAGTTCCTGTTCACCTCGGGCTCGACCAAGCTGCCGAAAGCGGTGATCAATACCCAGCGCATGATCTGCAGCAACCTGCAGATGATCGTGCAGACCTTTCCCTTCCTCAGCGAAGAGCCGCCGGTGCTGATCGACTGGCTGCCGTGGAACCATACCTTCGGCAGCAACCACAACGTCGGCATCGTGCTCTACAACGGCGGCACCATGTACATCGACGACGGCAAGCCGACGCCGCAGGGTCTGGCCGTCACGCTGCAAAACCTGCGCGAAATCGCGCCGACGATTTACTTCAACGTGCCCATCGGCTGGGAAGGCATCGCCCATGCGCTGGAAAAAGACGCAGCCCTGTGCGACAAGTTCTACAGCCGTCTGAAGATGCAGTTCTACGCCGGCGCCGCGCTGGCGCAACCGGTGTGGGACAAGCTGCACGCCACCGCCGAAGCCGCCTGCGGCGAGCGCATCGTGATGTCCTGCGGCCTCGGCATGACCGAGACGGCGCCGTCGGCGCTGTTCGTGGTAGAGGAGCAAGTACGCTCCGGCCAGATCGGCATCCCGACGCCCGGCATGGAAATCAAGCTGGTGCCCAACGGCGACAAGATGGAAATCCGCTATCGCGGCCCCAACGTCACGCCGGGTTATTGGCGCGCTCCGGAGCAGACCAGGGAAGCCTTCGATGAAGAAGGTTTCTTCTGCTCGGGCGATGCCGTCAAATGGCTGGATCCATCCAACCGCGATCTCGGCTTCATGTTCGACGGCCGCGTGGCCGAAGACTTCAAGCTCTATACCGGCACCTGGGTCAGCGTCGGCCCGCTGCGCGCCGTCATCGCCCATGAAGGAGCGCCTTACCTGCAGGACGCCGTCATCACCGGCCAGGACCGCAACGAAGTCGGCATGCTGATCGTGCCCAATCTCGAACGCTGCCGCCAACTGGCCGGCTTGCCTGCAAGCGCCTCGCGCGACGAGGTCGTCGCGGCGCAACCAGTGCGCGATTTTTTCAGCAATCTCCTGCAGCGCCTGCAACAGCACGCCACCGGCAGCGCCTCGCGCGTGGCGCGCGCACTGGTGCTGGTCGAGCCGCCCTCTTTCGACAAAGGCGAAATCACCGACAAGGGCTCCATCAACCAGCGCGCCGTGCTGACGCACCGCGCCGACCTGGTCGAGGCGCTGTACGCCGACATCAATCCGGCCATCCTCAAACCGCGTCCGCTGGCTGGCGGCAACAAGACCTCCGCATCCGGCACTCAGGGAACGCAGGGCACAAAAGGAGCATAAGCACCATGGCAAAGAAAGCCTTCTATTCCAACTTCGACGACGTCTGGATGCTCGGCGGCGTGCGCACGCCGATGGTCGATTATTGCAGCACCTTCTCGCAGCTGTCGCCGACCGACATGGGCATCAAGGTCGCGCGTGAAATCCTCAAACGCACCGGCGTGCCGGCGACCGACATCGGCTCCGTCATCGCCGGCAACATGGCGCCCGGCGATTGCTTTCAATACATGCTGCCGCGTCACATCGGCCTGTACGCGGGCGTGCCGATCGATGTGCCGGCCATCATGGTCCAGCGCATCTGCGGCACCGGTTTCGAACTGATCCGCCAGGCCGGCGACCAGATTGAGCGCGGTTACACCGACACCGCGCTGGTGGTCGGTTCGGAATCGATGACGCGCAATCCGATTGCCGCCTTCTCGCATCGCGGCGGTTTCCGCCTGGGTGCGCCGGTGGAGTTCCAGGATTACATGTGGGAAGCGCTGATCGATCCGGCGCCCGGCATCACCATGCCGCAGACCGCGGAAAATCTGGCCAGGAAATACGGCATCACGCGGCGCGAAGTGGATGAGTATGCGGCGCTCTCGTTTGAGCGCGCCGTGCGCGCGCAGCAGGAAGGTTTCCATGTCGACGAGATCGTGCCCGTGACCAACGAAACCTTCACGCTCGATGGCTACAACGACCGCCATCTGAAACTGCAAGGCAAGGCCGCTGAAGCGGCGACCGATACCCATCCGCGTCCGTCGCCGGTGGAAATATTGGGCAAGCTGCGCACGCTCTATCCCGATGGCGTGCAGACCGGCGGCAACAGCTCGGCGCTGGTCGATGCGGCGGCTGCAACCATCATCGCCTCCGGCAGCTACATGCGCGATCACGACTGCATGCCGCTCGCGCGCGTGGTCGCCGCTGCCGTGGTCGGCGTGCCGCCGGAGATCATGGGTATCGGCCCGGCCCCGGCGATCCGCCTGCTGCTGGAACGCAACGGCCTGACGCTGGACGACATCGGCTGCTTCGAAATCAATGAAGCGCAAGGCGCACAAACCATCGCCGTCGAACGCGAACTCGGCCTCGACCGCAGCAAGCTCAACGTCAACGGCGGTGCGATTGCGTTGGGCCATCCGCTGGCGGCCACCGGCGTGCGGCTGTCGATCACGGCGGCACGCGAAATGCGCAAGCGCGGTGCGCGCTACAGCGTCGCTTCGGCCTGCATCGGCGGCGGACAAGGCATTGCGCTGCTGCTGGAAAACCCGGCCGCTTCCCACTAATTAATACCCAATCACGAGACGCATCATGCAACTACAAGGACAAGCAGCACTGGTCACCGGCGGCGCTTCCGGACTCGGCGCCGAAGTTGTGCGCCAATTGGCGAAGGGCGGTGCACGCGTGAGCATCCTCGACGTCAATCTCGACGGCGCGCAAACGCTGGCGAAAGAAGTCGGCGGCCACGCCGCAGCCTGTGACATCACCGACACCGCCAGTGTCGAGGCCGCGCTGGCTTCGGCACGCGCCGCCCATGGACCGGCGCGCATCCTGGTCAACTGCGCCGGCATCGGCGGCGCCAAACGGCTGGTCGGCAAGGATGGTGCAGCCATGCCGCTGGAAGATTTCAGCCGCATCGTCAACGTCAACCTGATCGGCACCTTCAACATGATCCGACTTGCCGCAACAGAAATGATCACGCAGGAGCCGCTGGAAGACAGCGAGCGCGGCGTCATCATTTCGACCGCCTCGGTGGCGGCCTATGACGGCCAGGTCGGGCAAGCCGCCTACGCCGCATCGAAAGGCGGCATCACCTCGCTGACCTTGCCGCTGGCGCGCGACCTCGCGCAGTTCGGCGTGCGCGTGATGACGATTGCACCCGGCCTGTTCCTGACGCCGTTGCTGTACAAGCTGCCGGAAGAAGTTCAGCAATCGCTGGCGGCCTCGATCCCTTTTCCCAAACGTCTCGGCAAGGCCGAGGAGTTCGCGCAGCTGGCACTGCACATCGTCGGCAACCTGTCGCTCAACGGCGAAGTGATTCGCCTCGACGGCGCATTGCGCCTGCCACCTCGTTAACAAATTCAGGGAGTCAGCATGTCCAGAGTTGTGGTGTATCCCATTAATGTCGAATTCGGCGATTGCGATCCGGCGGGGATTGTTTTCTTTCCCAATTTCTTCCGCTGGTATGACGCCTCGTCGCGCAATTTTTTCCGCAGCTGCGGCGTGCCGGCCTGGCGCGATACCGAAAAGAGCCGCGGCATCATCGGCACGCCGGTGGTCGATATCGGCTCGCGCTTCATCCAGCCGGCGACCTACGGTGACAAGGTCGAGGTGCATACCTCGGTGGTCGAATGGAACGCCAAGACCTTCGTCATGCTGCACCAGCTGAAGCGTGACGGCGTGCTGCTGTCGGAAGGCCGCGACACGCGCGTGTTCGCCATCCGCCATCCGGAAGATCCGGCGCGCATCAAGGCGATACCGATACCGGAAGACATCAGGGAACTTTGCAGTTAGCTGTTTTACAAGTAACAAAAAACTATCCAGGCATTTATAAAAAAGGAGACGGAGATGAAGAAAATATTGAAAGCAACGGTGCTCGCCTCGGCGCTGGCATTCTCAGGTTTGATCGCGCAGCAGGCGCATGCGGAACTGACCATCGGCGTGATCATGTCGCTGACCGGACCGGGCTCCGGCCTCGGCATTCCGGCCAAGAACGGCTTTGCGCTGTGGCCCGACACCATCGCCGGCGAAAAAGTCAAACTGATCATCCTCGACGACGCCACCGATCCGACCCAGGCCAGCAAGAACGCGCGCCGCCTGATCGCCGAAGACAAGGTCGACATGATCATCGGCTCGGCTGCCGT
>NZ_AKJW01000108.1 GCF_000282135.1 Herbaspirillum sp. CF444 | reverse complement strand
GCCTGCACTTCCGGCGGCACCTGGATGGTCTTGCCGTTCTTGTCCGTGAAGTAGCCGGTCTCGGCGACTTGCTGCATCTGTTGCGACGACATCAGGCCGATGTCGTGGTCCTTCTGGAATTGGTTGATGGTCTTTGCTGCGCTGGAATCGGATGGCAGGTTGTTTTCCGAGCCGAGCCCCATCATGTTGCGGATCATGTTCTTGACGCTGTCCGGTACAGGCAAACTATTGAGCCACTGCGACACCTGGTCCGGCTGCATATTGTGGCAACCACTATGGTTGATGATGTCCTGTAGCTCCGGGGAATCGCCGCCGTTCAGGTGCAGGTTGCCAAGATAAGACGGTGGCGGTCCGCCATCGAAATAGGTGGTGGTCGTGGTGGTCGTAGTTACTGTAGCCGTCATGCTTTTCTCCGAAATGGGGTGGGTACTCAAACGTCTCGAATGCGTCTCGCTTTCCGGCGGCGGAACGGACCCGCACGGGCGTATGCGCACCCATTCGGAGCAGGTCTTCGCGGACTCCTGGTTGAGTGGCATCGCCAATTGGATAGTTCCAGCGAAAACGGCCGTGGCAAACGCACTGCGCGCCCACGCTGCATGACAAGTGGACGGTCGCAGCCGTGCTTCCGCCGCTGCGGGGACAGGCGACAGGAGCACAACCAGGCGGACGAGAGCGGGCAAAAACGGGCGGACGCCGGCATTCGTGCTCGGAATCCTGCAATCGTTGACGAACAAGACGCTGTTGCCTGTGCCGGTGCATTGGCATCGGCACAGGCAACAGCAAGGATCAGATGGCGGACTGGGCGGCTTCTTCCGCCTTCTTGATGAATTTGGTGAAGACCGCGACGTTGTTAAGGTCTGTCTTGGCGGCGGCGATGGCTTCCTGTTCGGCAATGGCCTGGCTGGCGCCGCTACGGGCTGCCGCGGCGCTGGCGCCGGAAGTATCGAGTGTGTTTTGAGTGGTCATGGCGACTCCGGCAAAATACGAGGTAAGGCTTCGCGTCCGGCCGCCTGCGCCCGCAACCGGGGAGCGCAGGCGGCGCGGCGGACTGGACTACTGCTGGTCGTTGACATTCTTGGCCATGCTGCTGAAAATCTTCAGCTTGGCCAGCGAAGTCGCCTGTTGCGACACCCACATCTGGAACTCTACCGCCTCGGCCGAGCCGGCCTGGGCCGAGGCCACCATGGCGTTGCCGGGACCCTGGCGCATGGAGGGATTCTGGCCGGTTTGCGCACCGCCGAGCTGACTTTGATATGTCGACATCATCTACCTTTCATGAGGCATGCATCTGGCCGGGACGTCCTGCCTCAGGCCGTCCCGCACCGCGAAACCGGGGAGGATAAGAAATGCGCGACAGCCTCATTTCTTATCCGCAGGAAAACCGCATCCTGCATGGTTTGCGAAACTCTTTAGATCAATTGCAACGAGTTATCCTCACCTGCTTTTTTCATTTTCAACTTTGCATTGTCAGCATTGACGAGCGTCTTTGCTGCACTGGTACCCTCTTGGTCAACGATTGCCTGACCTGCGCCAACTGCGGACCCTGCTGCTACTGCGGCCATAATTACCTCCATGGTTCATGGTTGATTGAAAACACACCGCCCATGCTGCATTCCTAAAACGAGACGGTCGCCCATAAGTGGGACCTGAAAATCGCTCGGTTCCACATCCCCGGCAAAAACTTTCCGGCGCCACGCCCCTGCCGGCTCCCGTTGATTGAATGTCCCGCCACCGCCGACGGTTCGTTGCGTTGCATGAAGTGGAACTCTTGCTCGCGCCGGCGTGACCTATTTGCGCAGTAAGGAACAATCTTTTCAACTCCACATTTAAGGAAATACCATGAGTCTGAGCATTTCTTCCACCGGCAGTTTTTCCTCCATCCCCAGTTCTTCCGAAATGACTTCCTTCTCCGACGGCTTGAAAAACGCGTCGACCCAAGATCTGTTGGGCGCGTTGAGCAAGTCCGGCGCGGAGCCGTGGCAAAAAGACGCGATCTTGAAAGAGCTGCAGAATCGCGCCTCGGAAGGCTCCAAGGCCAATGGTGACAACGGCGGCGCAGGCGACAGCCAAGACGACATCCAAAAACTGCTGAAGAAGCTGCAAGACGGCACCATCACGGCGGAAGAACTGCAAAAACTGGCCGGCATGCTGGGCGTCGATCCAAATGCGCTGGAAGCGATCAAGGGCAAAGGCACGGGCACCGGCAGCGGCGATACCGACATCCAGGGCGGTTGATACGGCGGCACGGGGCCGGCCTTGCGGCCGGTCCTGCCTGCCTCGTGACGCCGGCGGCCACGGGGCAGGGACGCCTTGCAGCCACGCCGGCGCACTGCCGCTGCATCATGCCTCACGTGTCACATTACGTCCCCTCGCCTGCGCCCGGCGCCAGGAAATAACAGCGGCGCCACTGCTGCACCAGCTCCCCGAAATGCCCCAGCAATACCAATGTCGACGACAAGGTCGCCTGCCGCAACGACAATTTGCATACCAGCGCGACCGTGCCGCTTGGCGCATCGCAGGTGAATACTGCGTCGTGAATGCTGAACAGGTCGCCGTTCAACTCCAGCAGGCGCAGCAGCACGGCTTCCCGCGCCTGTTGCGGCAAGCGGCCGACATCGCAGTACAACAGCACGCTGTCAGGCGCCAGCACGCCGCCGTGGAACAGCTGGAATTGGGTATCGTAGGCGGGAATGACGGCCGCCTGGTAGGATGCGCGCGGCTGCGGAATGCGAAATTCGGTACAAAGTTGTTCTATCAGGATGCGGTAGCGTTCTATCGACATGCTGCCCCAGTTTATTCTTATGTTCTTGTTGAAAGATGGCGCGCTCGCCCACGCGCGACACCAACGACAACAGCGCCGCTGCGTTGGCTGACCGCACCGGCGCTGCCTGCTTGCCGTTGCCGGCTTACTCGATATCTTCGTTTTGTGGCGGAGGCGGCTTGCTGCCGCCCATCAGCGTGCCAATGGGGTCGGTCAACATGCCCAGCGGATTGGTCAGGGCGTTCAAAGGATTGGGGATCAGTGCCATCGTTGCTCCTTGTAGAAGGGTTGTGCTTGAAGTAAGCATCGATATGTCTGGCCCTGCACCGAAACAGTTCCAATCTCCCCTCCAAATGCAAATGCCGTCCGGTTTGCACCGGACGGCATCGCACTTCCCGCACGTCCCTTCTGTTGGCACTTCTTTTGCGGCAACCTGCCGGCCGGCGTACCGGCCCCTCCATATTCAGGCCGCCAGCCGCGCCGGCGGGCTCCCGCCAAGCTGCTCCCAGCACAGGCGCGACATGCGTCCCATGGCATCGAAGACGGCCGCATAACCCGGCAGGCCATCAGGCATCTGCAGCGGCACCTGGTCGGTATAGCAGGTCAGGATATACAGCGGAGCACCGTGGCGGAACACGATACCGCCATCCATGCGACCGCGCTTGCCGGTGCCGCCCTTGTGCGCCACCTTGGCATCGGCCGGCAACTGCGAGGCAATCTTGGTGCGCAGCTTCTGCCAGCTCAGCACCTCGATGGCGAAGGCGCATTGCCCTGCGGTGCAGCCCAGTATTGCAGCGGCGGCCGGATCGGTGCAACCGCGCAGGATCAGGTCGTACAGCAAACCCTGGTCGCAGGCGCTGATGGTGGTGACTTCCTCCAGCTTGTGGTCGGGCGGCATGTCCGGACGCGGCACCGCGATCCGGTGCATGGTGTCGCGCATGCCGACGCTCCGGCAGAAATCGTTGATCTCAACCAGGCTGATGCGTTCGAGCAGCATGCGCGTGCAAACGTTGTCGCTGATGACGATCATCTGCACCAGGGCGTCGCGCAAGGTGATCGTGAAGCCCGGCGTGAGGAACTTGAACGTGCCCGACACCACGCCTTCGCGCAGACGCTCTTCATAGACAATGGGTGTCTCCAGGTCGAGCCGTCCCTGGTTCACCGCGCGCAGCACCGCCATCATGATCGAGGTCTTGCGCGTGCTGGCGGACGGAAACGGGACATGGCCGCCGCGATCGGCATCCCGGCCGCCGACCAGGTCTTTCAGGTACCAGCTGGTGACAAAGGGTTGTGCATCGCAAATGGCGTTCAATGCTGCTACGAGAGTGTCCATGTCCGTCCTTCCAGGATAAAAAATGCCGGCCGCTCAGCGAACGGGATCGTCCGCCGCCGGCAGCGATATTGCCCGCGCTCGCCGACGCTGTTTGTCCTGCATTGGCGCCGGCATCGCGGCAACGCCGGGCGCGCCCGCCGCCAGCTTGAAGACCGACACCGTGGCCGCCAGCGTCGCGGCCTGTTCGCGCATGCTTGCCGCGGCAGCCGCGGCTTGCTCCACCAGCGCGGCATTGCGCTGGGTCATCTCGTCCATCTGGGTGATTTTTTCATTGATCTTTTCAATGCCGCCGGTCTGGTCTTCACTTGCCGCGGCAATCTCGCCGACGATATCGGCGATATGCCTGACCGCCACCACCACCTCATTCATGGTGCTGCCGGCGTCATTGACCATCAGGCTGCCGGCCTCGACCTTGCTGGACGAATCCGAAATCAGCGAAGATATTTCCTTGGCCGCCTCCGCCGAGCGCTGCGCCAGGCTGCGCACTTCCGACGCCACCACGGCGAAACCGCGTCCCTGCGAGCCGGCCCGGGCCGCTTCCACTGCCGCATTGAGCGCCAGGATATTGGTCTGGAACGCGATGCTGTCGATCACGCCGGTAATCTCGCGGATGCGGCTGGAGCTGGTCTTGATCTGGTTCATGGTATCGACCATGCGGCCCACCACGTCGCCGCCGCGCGTGGCAACGTCCGAGGCCGACATCACCAGGCGGTTGGCCTGCTGGGCGTTGTTGGCGTTGAAACGCACTGCTTCGGTCAGCTTGCCCATGGAGTGCGCGGTCTCCTGCAGCGACATCGCCTGCGCTTCGGTGCGCGCCGACAGGTCGGCGTTGCCACTGGCGATTTCGGTGGAGGCCGTGGAAATGGTGTCGGTGCCGCTGCGGACATTGCCGACGATCGACGCCAGCTGCCGGTTCATCTGTCCCAGCGCCGCCAACAACCTGCCGATCTCGTCGCTGCTGTTGCCGCTGATGGCCGACGACAGATCGCCGCGCGCCACCCGCGACGCCAGCTCGACCGCCGCATGCAACGGCCGGACGATGCTGCGCCGGATGGCCCAGGCGAAACTGCTGCCCACCAGCAAGGCCAGCGTGCCGATGGCAAACAGCATCAGCGTCAGGCGACGATCGTCCTGCACCGATTGCGCCAGCACCATGCGCGCCTCGTCCTGTTGCAGCACCACCAGCTTGTCGACCTCGGCGGCGGCGCGCTTGTAGAGCGGATCGATGCTGGTGGCCAGGGTGCGGGTGGCGTTTTCCATGTTGAACGACAAGGCATCGTTCATTGCGCCCTTGAGCGCCGCTTCGATGGCGGCTTGCAAGCGCGCCGTCTCGTCCACCATTTTCTGCTCGTCGGCAGTCAGGCCGAGTGCTTTCAGGCGAGTCAATGCTTGCACATATTGCTTGTTGTTCTCGACCACCAGTGCCGCCTCGCGCTGCATGTCGCCGACGTCCGATTGCAGGCCGATATTGCGCATGGCCACGCCGGCCTCCAGCAAGGCGCTCTTCATGCGTACGGCCTGGACGTTCTTGCCGTTGGTACGCTCCAGTGCCGAGATCAGGCGAGTTTTGTTATATGCCGTCAACGCCGCGGTACCGGCCACGACCACGATCAGGATCGCCAGCACCAGGCCAAAGCCGACGATCAGCCTGGCGCCGATGGATATGCCACGAATTTTCATTGCCCTTCTCCCCTTCAAGGAAAAACGGTGAAGGGAAACCCTCGGGTTCCCCGGTTGCAGCCTTCTCCTGACATCGGGTCGCCGCTCCTGGTCGGCATGACTCCATTTATTGCCGGTCGATCTGCGCGCGCACATAGCCGGCCAGCGCCCGCAGCACGTCGTCAATGTCGCCTTGCAGCTTGTCGAACCCTTCGTTCTTCTCGCAGCGCCGCTCATCCATGTAGATGCCGCGCTTGATTTCCACCTGCACGCTGTGGCGGCGCCGTTGCGGCATGCCATAGTGCTCGACGATATAGCCGCCCTGGTAGGGCGTGTTGATCAGCACCTTGTAGCCGAGCCGGTCGAACTGCGCCGCGACCCATTCTGTGAAAACCGGATTGGCCGAGGCGCCATTGCAATCGCTGACCACGATGTCCGGACGCGCAGCGCCGCTGTCGACATTCATGGCGTTGCCGATCGATTTCATCGAATGGCAGTTGATGTGCCAGACCGCGCCGAACTTGTCGACGCTGTCGTCGAGCAAGGATTGCAGCACGCTGTGATACGGCAGGTAGTATTGGTTGAGGCGGTAGCGCAATTCCGCCAGGCTCAGCTTGTTGCGATACATCGGCACATCCGGCAGGGCATCGCGACGAATCAGCCCCATCCCGCGCAGACAAGCCTCCGAGGGCGCCAGCGGCTCCGGCCACGGTTGTTCGAGCATGGACTGGTCGATATCGTCCGGCGCACGATTGGGATCGATGTAAGCACGCGGGAAACGTGCCGCCAGCAGCGGTGCGCCAAGGCCGGGCGCGGCCGCCCACAACTCGTCGACGAAGGCGTCCCAGGTCGAATTGAGTGCCGCCACCGGCGCCGCAATACCGCTGTTGAATGGATACAGGGTGCCGCTGTGCGGCGAATCGACCACGATCGGCAGGATCGTCTCGGCGATGCTCGGACGGATGACGGAATAGACCTGATTAATTGACTTGATCATAAGCTGCGGCGACTTCAGGGGTGGCGGGGACATCGCTGTCGTTCAGGTGGCACGCCGACCAGTGGCCGGGCGCGACTTGTCGCAATAGCGGCCGCTGTTCCGAGCAACGCGGCATCGCATGCGGACAACGCGGATGGAAGGTGCATCCTGACGGCGGCTTGAGCGGGCTGGGCAGTTCGCCCTGGATCGGACGGTGCTCCACCACCTTGCTGTCCAGGCGCGGCGCATCGGCGATCAGCGCGCGCGTATAGGGATGGTTGGGACGCGCAAACACCGAGCGGGTATCGGCCAGTTCGACGATGCGACCGAGATACATGATGGCGACGCGGTCGGCGATGTATTCCACCACCGCCAGGTTGTGACTGATGAACAGGTAGGTCAGCCCCTTGGACTCGCGCAGGTCCATGAACAGGTTGAGGATCTGCGCCTGCACCGACACGTCCAGCGCCGACACCGCTTCGTCGCAGACGATGAACCTGGGATTGAGCGCCAGTGCGCGCGCGATGGCAATGCGCTGGCGCTGGCCGCCGGAGAACTGGTGCGGGTAGCGGCTGGCATAGGTCGGATCGAGTCCGACCTGCTTGAGCAGGCTGCCGACAAAGCTGCCGGCGTCCTTCTTGTCCACCAGCCCGTGGTAGATAGCTGCCTCGCTGACGACCTGGTCGACGCGCTGGCGCGGGTTCAGCGACGCATAGGGATTCTGGAACACCATCTGGATATTGAGGTGGGTATCGACGCTGGGCGCCGTGATGTCCTTGCCCTCGAACGCCAGTGCGCCGCTGGTGGCCGGCAGCAGGCCCGCGATCATGCGACCGACGGTGGACTTGCCGCAACCCGACTCGCCGACCAGTCCGAGCACCTCGCCGCTGGCCACGCTGAGAGATACTTCATTGACGGCGTACACGCGGGCATCGGCCTGGCGCGACAAACCGACCGCGCTGGCGGCGCGCGCCAGACTGCTGCGTTTGATGCTGAAGCTCTTGCTGAGGTCTCTGGTTTCAAGCATGGTAGTCATGATTAAGCTAACGGATGGAAACAGCGGTATTCACGGTTTTCCAGCTTGAATACCGGTGGAATCTTGTGGCACTCGCCGGTGGCCCGCGAGCAACGCGGCGCAAAGGTGCAGCCGGGCGGCAACGACAGCAGCGGCGGCGTGGCGCCTGGAATCGAATACAGCCGCTTGCCATGGTTCTCCGCCTGCGGCAACGAATCGATCAGGCCCCGGGTGTAGGGATGCAGGGGATTGCCGATGATCTCGGCCACCGGTCCGCGCTCGATGATGCGGCCGGCATACATGACGCACAACTCGTCGGCGAGGTCCTTGACCACGCTGATGTCGTGCGTGATCCAGATCAGCGCGGTGCCGCTGGCGCGCGCCAGGCTTTTCATCTCATACAGGATCTGCGCCTGGATGGTGACGTCCAGCGCCGTGGTCGGTTCATCGGCGATGATCAGATCCGGGCTGTTGACGATGGCGTTGGCGATGGCCACGCGCTGGCGCATGCCGCCCGACAGCTCATGCGGATAGGCGCGCATGCGCTCGACCGGCGCCGGGATGCCGACGCGCTTGAGCGCGGCGCAGACCTGCTCGTCGATCTGCGCGCGCGAAGCCTTGCGGTGAATGGCAATGGTTTCACCCAGCTGCGCCCCGATGCGCATGACGGGATTGAGCGACATCATGGGGTCCTGGAACACCATGGCGATACGGTCGCCGCGCAGTTGGCTCCAGCGCTTGACCGATGCATCGCGCAGGTTTTCGCCATTGAACAGGATTTCGCCGCCGGCGATGCGACCCGGCTTTTCCACCAGGTTCATCAGGGAAAAGGCGGTGACCGACTTGCCCGAACCGGACTCGCCGACGATGCCCAGCACCTTGCCGCGCTCCAGCGTGAAGGAGACATTGTCGAGGGCCTTGGCCACACCGGCTTCGGTACGAAATTCGGTCACCAGGTTGTTGACTTCCAGAAGTGCCATGATGTTGTCTTTCTATGCGTCCAGCTTGGGATTGAGCACAATGCGCAATTGGTCGCCGACCAGGCTCACCGCGACCACCAGCAGCACCAGCGCAATGCCGGGGAACACGCTGATCCAGTATTGATTGGAAAGCATGTAGTCAAATCCGTTGGAAATGAGCAGGCCCAGCGACGGCTTGGTTTGCGGCAAGCCGATCCCGAGAAAGCTCATGGTCGCTTCCAGCGTGATGGCATTGGCCATTTGATTGGTGGTCGTCACGATCAACGGCGCCAGGCAGTTCGGCAACACGTGCCGGAACATGATGCGGCGCGCCGGCAGGCCCTGCCCGACCGCTGCCTCGATATATTCCTTGTTGCGCTCGACCAGCGCGGAACCGCGCACATTGCGGGCGAAGATGGCCCATTGCACCAGCACCAGCGCCATCAGCGTCTTGTCCACGCCCTGCCCCAGCACCGCCAGCAGCACCAGCGCCACCAGGATGGTCGGCACGCTCAACTGGACATCGACGATGCGCATCAGAATCGCGTCGACCTTGCCGCCGAAGTACGCCGAGATCAGGCCGATGCTGGTGCCGATGGCCAGCGCCACCAGCGCGCTGGCGACACCGATGCCAAGACTGATGCGCAAGCCGTACAGGATGGCGCTGAGCATGTCGCGCCCGGCGCCATCGGTACCGAGCAGGTAGGTCATCTTCTGGTCGGTGCTGGGCGAGCCGGGAGCACGCTCGGCTTCCATGATGGAAACCTTGGTCAGGTCGTAAGGATCCTGCGGCGCGATGAAAGGCGCCGCAACCGCGATCGCCACCAGCAACAGCAGGAACACGGCCGCAATGGCGCCGACGCGGCTCTTGAAGTAACGCCGCAACAACAGGCGCATCGGCGCCTCGGGCGGTGCTACCGGTACGTCGGCCGACGCCGGCAGCGCTTGAGGATTGATTTCGTTCATCATCATTTTCGTAGTGGCGGAACTGGCCGCTGATCGTCATCGCCCGCCATGGCGGGAACCGTTTTACTTATCGCCCGGGGTTATGCCTGATGTCATGCCTGACTTCACGCCGAACGGGCGCGCAGTCGTGGATCGAGCACCAGGTACAGCACGTCCACGGTGAAATTGATCAATACGTACAACATCAGCACCACCATCAGATACGCCACCACCACCGGACGGTCCAGTTGCAGCACCGAGTCGATGATCAGCTTGCCCATGCCAGGCCAGGCAAAGATGGTTTCGGTGATCAATGAAAACGCAATCAAGTGGCCGAATTCGATTCCCATCACGGTGACGATGGGAATCATCACGTTAGGGGCGATATGGCGAAACATCAGGCGTACCGGCCCGACGCCTTTGGCGCGGGCGAACTTGACGTATTCCTGGACCGCCACTTCACGCGTGCCGGCCTCGGTCATGCGCATGACCAGCGCCACGTTGTGCAACGCCAGGGTGAACGCCGGCAGCAGCATGAACTTGATGCCGGCCCAACTCAGGAAACTGACCTCAATGCCCAGCAAGGAGGTGGTCGGGCCGCGACCGCCGGAGGGCAGCCAGCCGAGATTGACGGAAAACACCAGGATCAGGATCAGCCCCAGCCAGAACACCGGAATGGTCACGCCGAGGATGGAGAAGCCCATGGCGAACTTGTGCAACCGGCTGCCGGGGCGCAAGCCGGACCACATGCCCAGCGGGATGCCGATCAGGGCCGACAGCAACAAAGCCATGACGGCCAGCTCGAAGGTGGCCGGCATGCGTTCGAAAATCAGCCCGATCGCCGGTCGGTTGAAGATGAAGGAGTTGCCCATGTCGCCATGCAAGGCGTTGTACAGGAAACGTCCATACTGCTGATATATCGGCAGATCCAGTCCCAGCGCATGGGAGGCGCGCCGGATTTCTTCGAGCGGCGCGTCGGGCGCCACCAGCAGGTAAATAGGATTGCCGACCAAGTTGATCCCGACGAATGCCAGGATGGACATGACAAAAATCACCAGCACACTTTGCAGTGCACGCTTCAGCAGCATTTCAAACATCGCATTGCTCCGCTCATCGATTTCTCCTCACCCTTGCAAACGACCGCGCAGCGTTGAACTGCGCTTCCCCGGCAATCGCCGGCCGGCACGCTGCGGCGCCGGCCGTTATTTGTCATTGCGCACCCGACCTGCCGCGCCCTTCCGGATGCCGTCCGCGATTATTTTTCGCTCTATATTTGTATCGCTAGACAACACTATATATCACTAAACGATACAATGTCAAATAAACTTCACTGTCCGCTTATCTCTTCCCGCACGGCAAAAACCCCGCCAGGCGGGCGTCGGCGAGGCACGGAGAGTGGGCGCCGTTTTGCACCGCGGAAGAACGGATGCACTCTTTTCATGCAAGAACAGCGCCAGTGGCGCTGCACGCAAAACGTGCACTGCAACATGATGGCGCAGCAATCGCCCCCTCTTTTTTTGCGGGTGGCTGATCGCCGGCACTAGCGTGCAGGAATCACCGGCAATGTCACGAACGAGGGATGATCCCGGTCCAGGTGGATGCTGTTGGTGGCAACCCGGACCTGGCTGGCCTCTCCTTCCGGCTCGCCGGTATTGGGATTGCAATCGAAGCGCGGGAAATTGCTGCTCGATATGTCGATACGGATGCGGTGCCCGCGCATGAACACATTGCTGGTGGGAAAAGCCTCGATCCTGATCTGGTAAGGCCGGCCCGGCTCCATCAGTTCGGGCTGCTCCCATGAAGTGCGGTAGCGCACGCGCAGGATGCCGTCGGTAAGGTTCATCGCATAGCCCTCCGGATAATCGGCATTGGGCGGATAGACATCGATCAGCTTGAAGGTAAAGTCGGTATCGGGACAATCCGACGAAATCCACAGCGACGCCGTCACCGCGCCGGTCAGCTCGACATCCTGTTCCAACGGCGCGGACTGGAATACCAGCACGTCGTCGCGCTCGGCCAGCGCCCTGAATGGCGCAACCGCGCCAAACACTCCGGGCGCCTCGCGCTGGTCGAAGGCGCCGCCAACCATCAGCGGCTCTCCCGAGGTCACGGCGCCACCGACGGTCGGCACCGGATTGCGCGGATCGTATCGATACGTCAGCGACGCTTGCGCCACCGATGGCGCCTGTTGCGACAGGCTGCGATCGGCATGCAGGTAATACGCCGTGAAACTGGTATCGGGAATCGGCCAGTCGTTTTCCGAGCGCCAGGTGCCGCCGTGCTGCATGCGCCCTTCGGCATTCTTCAGGCCGCTGCCGCCGCCCATGACGAACAGGCTCACCGGCGGCAATGGCGACGGTACGCCGGCGTCATCCTTGAGCCAGCGGTCGAACCAGCGTCGGCGCAATTCGAGGAAATCCGTCGCCAGTTGGCCGTCAAGCGTGGCCGCCGGGCCAAAGTCGACATCGCCGGAATACGTCACAGAGCGGTTGCCGTGGATCCAGGGACCGAGGATCAGGCATACCGGCCCTTTCTTGCGCGACGACAGGCCGATGAAGTTTTCCGTCACGGTGCGTGGATAGGGGTCATACCAGGACGACATGTGCACCATCGCGGCGTCGCTGAAACTGTCGTAGTAGCCCTGCGCATACAGGCCGGGCTGGCGCCAGTAGGCATCGAAGGCGCCACGCTGCCACTGGTCGAACAGGTATTCTTCATATTCCGGCGCAGGCGTCAACGGCGAATCCCCCGGTTTCCACTCGAGGCTGCGCGTGAACCATTCGCGGATATCGATCGCCTTCAATTGCGCATGACGGTCATCGTCGTTACGGATCTCCGGACTCTCCATGGCCTGCCTGAGGGCCCAGGTGGCCTGCTTCATTTCGAAGGCGCCGCCCTGGCGGATCCCCCCCTGATAGGCATTCGAAAAACCACCCGAATCCAGGAACATCGCCACCACGCCGGGCGCATTCAGGCTGGCCAGCGCCGCCTGCGTATGCGCCGCGTAGGACAGACCCATGGTGCCGATGCGGCCGTTGCTCCAGGGCTGCGCCACGATCCAGCTGCAGGTGTCGAAGCCGTCCTGGGCGTCGCTGGTGTACTTGACGAAACTGCCTTCGGAGCGATAGCGGCCGCGGCAATCCTGGTAAATCACGATGTAGCCATGCCGCAGGAAATGTTCCGCCACCTCGACACGGGACTTCACCCGCGCATCGGCGGCGGTGCGCTCGCTGCGACTGTCGATTTCCTTGCCGTAGGGAGTGCGCTCGAGCACCACCGGCAGCTTCTGCGGCTTCTGCGGCTTCTGCAGCGTCGCGCCGACCGCCGGCTGCGGAATATAGATGTCGGTCGCAAGCCTGACGCCATCGCGCATGACCACCATCACGTCGCGCAACACCGTGTAGGCAGGCGTCGCTGCGGCAACGCCGCCGGTCGATGCGTCCAGCCCCTCGGCTGTACGCAGTTGAGAGAAATGCTTGAAATATTTCATGATTGTTCGAATTGAATGAATGTGGAACGCCCTGCCCGACTGCCGTCAGCATGGCCGGCGCTGCGAACGCCGTCGTATTTCAGGGAATAAGTCTCCGTCATTGCCAGTCTTGTTCAATTGCTGACGTAATGTGCGATCCGGGTCGCAAGTACCGTTGCTGCCGGTATTGCGGCCTCGGCAGGTTCGGATCCATCAGCGACCACCAGTGGTCATGACGACGAAAAAAGGGATGGCCGAGCGTGCGATGCCCCGGGTTGCTACTGCACTCCTTTGCATATTTTTCTCATTTTTTGTTTCACTGTCAGATACGATATGTCGTTAAATGATACAAGTCAAGTTTTTTTGCTGCTTATCAATGGTGCACGACGCCATGCCAAAGCCTTCGTTGGCGGGGCTTGCGACACACTGACAAGGTCCTGACTTCGACCTGACGTCGTTGCACGCTTACGGCAGCACGGCAACCGGCGTGGCGCCGAATTGCGCCGCCAGCAGGAACGCGACCAGTCGCGCGGCACAATCCTCCGGTGTCGCCAGATGACCTTCGCGTTGCAATGCATGGAACCGTTCGCGCAGCGCAAACCGGTCCGGCGCCGCCGCGCGCAGCTCGGCCTGCATGTCGGTGTCGATGACGCCCGGCGCCACACTGCAAATGCGCAATCCGGGACGATGCTCCTGCGCCGTGGCGCGGGCGTGATGATCGAGTGCGGCTTTGGTGGCGCAGTACACGCCCCACCCGGCATAAGCGTCGCGACCGGCGCCGCTGGAGACATGGAGGATGCGGCGCTCGCGACAAGGATGCGCGGCAAGCGCCGAGGCCAGCATCAGCGGTGCGCTGACATTGATCGCCACGGCAGCGGCGATGGCTGCCGGCTCCAGCTGACCGAGCGCGCCGACCGGGCGAACGACGCCGGCATTATTGATCAGGACGACGTCGTCGCCGCTCGCAAGAAAATCGCGCAGCACCGGCCCTTGCAGCCAGTCCAGCAACGCCGCGGTATCGGCAAGGTCGAGCGCCTGCTGCACCAGCAACTGCGGAAAACGCGCCTGCAGCACGGCATTGGACCGGCGCGCCAGGCCCATGACTTCCACGCCGCGCACCAGCAAATCGGCTGCAATGGCGGCACCCAGGCCACGGCTGTGACCGCTGACGATTGCTTTCATCGTTACCCTCCTCCAGATCGCTCCGACGACGCCATGGAACCGCGTCCGCGGCGGCGTCACTCAACAAAAAATGCAAGCAACCGCGTCCTCCATCATCGTCACCCAAGGAACTTCCATGAACGACATCGTCGGCCACGCACTGGCACAACAAGATTATCGGGAGATACACGTCGCGCGCCATCTGTTGCCGTTCGAGGACCATAAGTTCCTGAAAGCGGAAGACGCGCGCGTCATGGTGCGCGGCGAGGGCCTGCACGTCTGGGACGACAGCGGCAAGCGCTTTCTCGACGGCATGTCGGGACTATGGTGCACCACGCTGGGCTACGGCCGTCCCGAACTGGTCGCCGCCGCCGCCGCGCAGATGGAGTCGCTGTCCTATTGCAGCCAATTTTTCAACACCACGCATCCGGCCGTGGCGCAACTGTCGGCCAAATTGTTCGATATCCTGCCGCCGCACTACAGCCGCATTCTCTATACCAATTCCGGTTCGGAGGCCAACGACATACTGATCAAGCTGGTACGCCGTTACTGGCAACTGGCGGGGCGTCCCGGGAAGCGGGTCCTGATCGGACGCCACAACGGCTACCATGGCGCCACCGTCGGCAGCGCCTCGCTGGGCGGCATGAAACTGATGCACCAGTTGGGCGAGACGATGCTGGACGAGGTCCATCACATTCCCGAGCCGTACTGGTTCGGCTACCAGGGCGCGCTGACGGAACAGGAGTTTGGCCTGCAAGCGGCCATGGAACTGGAAATCAAGATACTGGAGCTGGGGCCGGAAAAGGTTGGCGCGTTTGTGGCGGAGCCCTTCCAGGGCGCCGGTGGAATGATCTTCCCGCCGTCGAGCTATTGGCCGGAAATCCAGCGCATCTGCGAAAAATACGACGTCCTGATCTGCGCCGATGAAGTGGTCGGCGGCTTTGGCCGCACCGGCTGCTGGTTTGCCCACGACTATTTCGGCTTTGAACCCGACATGCTGACCATCGCCAAGGGCCTCACCTCGGGTTATGTGCCGATGGGCGGCCTGGTGCTGTCGCAGCGCATCGCCGACACCCTGGCCGACTGCGGCGGCCTGTTCGCCCACGGCCTGACCTACCAGGGACATCCGGTGGCGGCGGCAGTGGCGCTGGCAACGCTGCGTCTGCTCGATGAGGGCGGCGTGGTCGAATACGTCGGCCGCGACCTGGGACCCTATCTCCAATATCGCCTGCGCGATGCGTTCTCGCAACATGTGCTGGTGGGGGAAATCCAGGGCGCAGGCGCGGTCGCCGCCTTGCAACTGGCGCTGTCGAAGGCCGGCAAGGAACGCTTTCGCAACGAAAACGCGGTCGGCCTGTATTGCATGCGCAAGGCGCAAGAACATGGCCTGATCGTACGCACCACGGGTGCCAGGGTGATCATCGCGCCGGCGCTGGTGGCCACGCCTGACGACATCGACGAACTGGTCGACAAACTGACGCTGGCGCTCGACGATACCGCCAGGGCATTGAAGCTTCTATAAAAAATCGCAGGACGAGCCTGCGATTGATTGCGACAATCTGCGCGGCGCCGTCATGGCTCCACATACCCCAGCGCCGCCGAGAAGCGCACGGCCGCGAACTTGAGTATGTCGACGTATTGCCTGAGGTTTTCCTTGGGCACCCGACTGGCCGGCGCAGTCATCGACAACGACGCCACCACCGTGCCGGTCACGTCGCGCACCGGCATGGCCACCGCCACCATGTCCGTGGCCTTCTCGGAAAACGAACTGCTGCAGCCCTCCGCCAGGATCTTCTTGAGCTCCTTCTTCAGCTCGGTGCGCTTGACGATGGTGTTGGGCGTGAACGCCTCCAGCTTGCCGCTCAGGATGTCTTCCTGGATCTGCGCCGGCGCGTGCGCCAGCAGCAGCTTGCCGGAAGCACCGACAAACAATGGCCGGCGCTCGCCCAGTTGACTATGCACGCGCAATGCATGCGGCGCATCCCACCACGCCACGCAAACCGTTTCGAGGCCGTCGCGTATGCGCACCAGCACGCTTTCGTTGCACTCCCGCCCGATCGGCTCAAGAATCTCGTTGGCGACCTGGATCAGGCTCAACTGATTCTGCGCAGCCGTGCCGACAATCAGGGCGCGATAGCCGAGGCTGTATGTCGCCAGCGGCAATTGCCGCCGCACCAGGCCGCACTCTTCCAGCGTCGTCAGCAGGCGGAACGCCCGCGCCTTGGTATTGCCGGACAATTTCGCCAGTTCGGTCACGCCTTTGCCATCATGCTCCGCCACCAGAAACATCAGCTCGATCGCCTTGCTTACCGCATCAACGGTATAACTCATAAAACATTCCTTTTCTTACTCGTCATTCTTGTTCGTCATCGTTGAACGACGTCATTTTCATAGAGAACAATACTGCCTTTGCAAATCACGCACCTCCTCGAAAAGCCTTGTCGCTGCTTGCCTTTCGACCGTCGACCTCGATCCCGGATTGTTATTCCCGCAGATGGTGCGGCATCTGTCAGTACGCGACCGGCACCTTGTCCTCATTGAAAAAACGCATGCTCGATTGCTTGACCCTGCATTTCAATTAAAATACACTAAATGTCGACAAATGATACATTGTTTTACCAAAAGAAACGGACAACCTACTCAACTGTAGCTTTCCGTGCCTGACTCTTCTTCAGCGAGACCAATGTGGCCCACGATCCTCATCTGACTGATATCGGCCTGGCGTTTCAGCTTCCCTGCGCCAGCGGCGAACGTACCTTTGTGATCAGCCGCGAGGCGCTGGACATCCTGGGCCGGCGTCACGGCTATGCGATGAGCCACTTGAACCTGTACTACGCGCATGAAGCCATCATCCACGTGGTAGCCCGCTTTCTCGCCCATGAAGAAAAATCGGCGTTGCCGATCCTGATCGACGCCCCGCATTTCCACGCCTGCGAGACGATAGCGTTGCCGGTACATCGCCCGCTGCGCGCCCGCATGGCAGCCTGAGCCGACTGAACTTTTCCCTGCCGGATGCGACTCAGATGTCTGAAAAACGAATCGGCGGCAAATCATGTATCTCGATCACTCCATGGAAGTTGCGTTCTTGCGCGCCGAACATGCGCGCCGCAACCGACGCGCGCTGGTGGCGCTGATCGAAGGGGAACGCCACTACTGGTGGGGCGGCAACGTCGACAAATGGCGCGTTGATCCATCCGTGTTCCCATCGCCCGCCGCCGCGGAAGCGTACCGGCGACTGCGCGAACGCTTCCGCTCCGGCCAGGCGACCAAGGGGCAGATGCTGCTGGTGCATGCCGACGGCGCCCTCGGCGCCATCCTGCTCGGTCCCGAATCACAACAGGAAGCACTCGACTGGTTGCGCGACAACGTCGCCGCGCTACGCCCTGGGCCGCGCACCTGATTGCCGGCCCAGGGCCGTCATAACGACCGGCGCCTCTCCACCTCTCCCGGGAACCTGCCCCCGGTCCCCGACACTCATGGGGGACAGGGCCGCGCGCGTTCTGCCGGCGCGCATTTCCGTGTGGTCCGCGACATCCGGTTTCCGGACATCGTTTCGCTCAACCTGACAAAAACACAAGACCATGGACAATCAATTCCTGCAGTCGAACGATGCCGCCTTTCCGCTCTGGGGCCTGGTGCACGCAGCGGCACTCGATCCTGAAACCGGCCGGCGCGACCAGACCTTCTATATCAAGATGCGCGACCAGAGCGGCATCCTCACTTTTGCCTCGGCGCTCGACGCCGAAATCTATAGCCAGCGCCTGGCCGCGGCAGGCATACACGGCTGGTGCCGCCAACGTCTCGAGCGCATCGACCTGGCCCGCGTCATGGCGCAGGTGCCGGAGCCGGAACGACGACTCATGCTGGCGCTCGGCTTCTTCGCCTCCGATACCAACGACCTGCTGCTGGACGCCGACCATGCGCTGATCACGCCCTTGCTGCCGGTGCCATTCGATTTGCAACACTCCCTGCATGGCGTTTCGCAATTGCGCATCCACGCCGAAGTGCTGGAATTCATCCACGAATGGTGGGAACGCATCGGCGGCCTCAACTATTCCGATCAGGTGCATTCGCTGGAGCACTGGTCCGACCTGGCGCTTGCCAGATGCGCATCCGAAGCGCTCGACAAGGCACGGATCATGGCGCTGGCGCAATACCACGCCGCCTGGACCGAGGCCGGCACGAACGAAGAATGCGCCGTGTTCGTCCCCGAAGCCGGCGCATGGCAATTCACGCCGTTGCAAGGCCCGCGCCAACGCACCTTGCACTGAAACGCAGGGCCTGCGCGGTGCGGCCACGATGCCGTCGCACCGCCTCCGTCAACCTGCCTTGCCCTTCCCTTGCCTCCTGACCTCCCTTGCTGACCATCGTCGGCACACCTTTCCGCACATTTCCTTCGACCTGATGTCGCCCGACTGTTGAATCAGCGCGCGGCGCGCATCCTGTGCGGCCTCGTCCCGGCGGTTGCCGGCATGCGACGATATGCCCCTCTTCCGCGCGACCATAGCCTCAGCATCGCCCTTGTCACAATTGCGCGGCTGTTGATGTGCACCTGCACACATCCGCAATAGATATCCGCAGAAGAGCGAATTTAGCCAAATCTTGCCGACGACAATCGACACATCAATCGTGCGCAAAAGATCGACAATACGCATTTTTTATGACAAAAATGACATTTTGATGACATAGGAACCACAAAAAATCGGTTCTTACTCACGGGTGAATTTCACCATGCATCGCAACAATCGACCGCATTCCTGCGGCGCGGTGCGCAACCCACCCAAGAGGACCATCATGCATACCCCTATTCGCGGCGACAGCACCAGCCATGCCGACAACTACGACCTGGAGGCCGCCACGCGAGGCTTGGCGCCGCAGCAAGGCCAGGATATTGAATTGACCACTCGCGGCAACGACAACACCGACGACGCGCTGCCATCAGCATTCGGACAAGGCAAGCGACGCCCGCCGTCGCTGCAAAATGAACTCCCGGAAAGCAAATCGGGCGGATTCGAGGTCGCCCAGGCGGTCGCCGGCGTTGCCCCGCGCCCTGACGCCGAAGTGTTCGAAACGGCACAATCCGGCCTGATCCCTTCGGCGCTGACGACGACCGACAAGACCTCCGGCGCCAAAGCGCTGGAAAAACTGCACGGCGACATGCGCGCCGTCGGTTGCACCTTGCAAGAGTTGCACGCCGCGGTACAGGCGCTGGGCGGCAAATACGAACCGTCAAAATCCGCCGGCCTGCATCTGGCATCGCTGAACGACCACGTCGGCGTAGTCAACATCCCGTTCAATACGCGCGGCACGCAGATTGCAGAGAATCTGGCGGTGATCAAGGATACGGTGCCGCCGGGACCGGGCGAAGCCGCCCCTCAGGAACGCTATTTCATCAAGGGCTTCGGTAACCGCCTGATCGGCATCGACGATCTCCAGGCGTTCGAGGCAAAGCGACCGCAATACGACGTCCTGGTCAAAAAACAAGGCATGGAGACCAGCTTCCTGGCCTATCTCAAGGAGTGCTCGGCGGCGTCGTCGCTGTTTGCACGGCGCAGCCACGACGAATCGTCGCATCCGGTCATGCCGGTGCCGCCCAATGCAATGCCGATGCCATTGCGACGCACCTGGGCCAATGGCGAGAATTACATGGCCGCCGGCTTCGGCGGCCATCCGACGCTCCCCGGACAAGCGGCCCCCAGCGACTTCTTCCTCGGCTATGCCGACTACAACGCCATCGAAAACCGCCTGATGATTTTCCTGACCGATCCCGACCACCACGTCACTGCACGTCCGATGCAGCCACGCCATGGCAAGGAGATCCCGGCCGCATTGAACATCGAAGGCGGCGTGCTCGCCGAAATCCAGGGCATCAGTACGGTAGAAGTCATAGAACCGGTCGGCACGCCCGGCGTCAAACTGTCCGCACTGCGCGCGCTGCTGCAAAATCCCGCCGCGAACATGAAGCTGCACATCGCTACAGAAGACGGCGCCATCCATGAACTCGAATACAGCGCGCGCGGCCTGCGCATGCAATTGCTGCAACCGAAGGCCTCCGGTGTCGGCGTCATGCGGCCGATCGCCACCGCCGACGTCGCCCTGTACGGCTATCAAGGTCGCAATACCGGACTCTATGGCAGCCTGTCAGGCTACGCCAACCCCGAACTGATCCTGTCGACCGGCGAACACCTGCTGGCCGGGCCGCTGCTGATCAATCGTTCCGGCCTGGAGGGCAAGGCCCGCGCCCTGGGCAACCTGGCCGGCAACCTGGTGACCCTGAGCGCCACCTTCGGCATGACTTCGGCGCGCCTGACCGGCGCCGTCAATACCACCTTGCGCGCGGCGTCGGTGGCGGCCGTGGTGTACGGCATGAACGCCATGGTCAACGCCGCCCGCAACAAGGACACCCATACGCTGCTGGGCGGCGCCCACGCATTCAGTTCGACCGGCTACGGCACCGTCACCAGCAGTCACCTGGCCGGCGTGGTGGCGCTGACGGTGGTGGCCCAGGACGTCCTGACGCGGGTATTCGACTTCGCCCACAAGAACCTGCTGAAGGACGCCTACAAGAGCCGCGAAACCATCGGCGGACAGATATTCAATGAAGCGGTGCTGCCGCTGGGCAGCGAATTCCTGCGCCTGGTGCTCAACTACGGTATCCAGAGCGGACTCAAACTGCCGCGCGGCAACGCCATCGACGTCGCCACGCTGGCCGGCGTCGCCGCCCTGCATACCGCCGTCGGCTTTGCCCGTGGCCGCTCGGGAGAAAGCGCCAGCCATCCTGTCGCCGATGTGGTCTACAACACCATCGACTTCTTTGTATGCGACCTGCTGTTCCGGGCGCTGGGCGCTACTGCCGGCAGCAAGCAACTCAAGGGCGAGTACAGCGGTCTGGATTATGCCGAGGCCTTGCTTACCCGCATGGCCACGCGCGGCGTCGACAAATGGGTGGCGCCGATCCTGGCAACCGCCCTGAGCGCGGCCGGCCTGCTCGGCCCCAACGCGCGCGCCTACGACGACCAGGTGACCCAGGAGGATCGCTACAACGGCCTGGTCTCCTATTTGCGCGCATTCAGCGCGACCGTCAGCAAAGTCGGCACCAAAGTGGCCGACAAAGTGGAAAGCGTGGTCAAGGAAGACATCGAGGCGCTGGCGCGCACCGTCCACCTGGCGGCAGTCATGGTCGAACACACCAACAAGTCGATCAACCGCATGGGTATGGACATTCGCGATCCCAACCCGCTGGAATTGCTGGCGGTGCAAGAAGCCTCCAGTTTCCACCAGATGACCGAAGACGAGCAGGTCGCTTACTTGAACGGACTGACCACCCGCTTCGAAGGCATGACGCAAGCCTCGCTGGCATTGCAGGAGCAGCGCGAAAATCCGGTGGCGCCGGTAGAGCCATCGCCTGAAGTGGAAGCGCCGCCAACCCCGCAGGTCGACACCACGCTGGCCGTGTCCAACAACCGCTCGCAGTTGCCGCCCGAGATGGAACGCGTCATGGCGTCGCTGATGGACAGCTTCGAAGACGTTTACGCTGCAGGCAGCGACAACAACTATCCGACCAAAGTGCCGCCGGACTTCCTCAGCACCTCGCTGCCGCACTTTGCCCAGGCCTCGGCCACGCTGGGCATCAAGACCGATCGCCTGCGCCGCATGATCACCACCTTCAGCGATATTCCAGCCGAACACATTGCGCGCATCCATCACGCCATGGACGCCGTCAAGGGCATGCCCGAGGATCCGAGCGACAGCAACGCCGCCTACACGGCGCTGACACGCCCGATCCTGCGCGGCATCCGCAACGCCGTGGTGAAATACACGGAAGAATCGGGGCCGTTCCACTATCTGCTGCGCTGGCCGTCGACCGGCCAGGATCATTACGTCGACATTGTTCCCGGCGTGCCGATGCGCGTGGTCATGATGAACAAGCGCGGCAACACCCAGGGCGACCCCGACATGCAGATTTCCGGGCTTGATCCGCTGCTGATCAACCTCGGCGCACTCCACGCCAAGACCTTCCCGGCCATCGTGCAGCGCGCGGTGGTATCGGACGCGCGCTACCTCCCCTTGCCGGAAGACCAGCGCCGCATCGGCGTCATCACCGAAGGCGAGCGGGTGTCGCTGACCGAAATCCTCTCCACCACCAGCGCCGAACAGCTGGCGGCGGCGTTCCTTGCCGCACTCGGTTACGGCGCCGCCGCCAACGACCGCAGCCTGCGCATCGTGATTCATCAGAATTCCGCCGTCAACATCGCCAAGTACACGGAACTGATGCAGGCCGAGACCATCTCCCTGCCCGGCGGCGTATTTGTCGTCACCCGCATCGACGCAGATCCGCCGGTGCCCGCCTCGGCAACGACGGGTGCCGCCACCTCCACCGACAATCTTGGCCAGGTGGTCTACATGGCGCGCATCAATACCTACGATCTGGAAACAAAATATCGCGATTTTCAGAAAGCCAAGGAATCCAGCGAGCGCACCGGCAAGCCTCTGGTCACGACGATGCAGGAAGGCGACCTCGGCATCGATCCGGTCAGCGGCCATTTCTTCAAATACGATGCAGCCAGCCAGAGCATGCAATTCGTGATCGCCAGCAAGAGTTATTTCCTCGGCACCGAGCTGGAAACCGACGAGAACCAGCCGGCACGCTGGCGCTATCCATACACTTCGCCCACCAGCCCGGGCGAAGTGCGTCGCAGCATCCGCGCGGCGATCCTGATGGACGATCCGATGACGCCTTACCTGAACGATGCGATACGCAACACCCACCATGAAGTGGATCGCCGCAACGGCGGCTATTACGCGGAGGACAACGTCTATCGACTCGAAGACGAAGCCCGCCTGGCCGCCATCGGCACTGCGGCTGAACCGGCCATCAGGGAACTCAACCGGCTGTCGATGCAGGAAGAGTTCCCGGCCGTCGCACTCGCCAAGGGCCAGCCTTTCCCCGGCGAACTGCTGGCGCGCCTGGCGTCAACGGCGCTGATGAAGCCGCTGTTGATGCTGCAAGTGGACGCGGATGGCAAAGTGCAGACCGAAAAAATCCGCAGCACCGATGCACATGGCAACACGGTGGAAAAGGATGAGCCGGTCAAGCTGGCGCATTTTGTGAAGACGCACGATCATTTCGACATGACCTGGGAGCCGTCCGGTCCGTCAATGATCGGCGTGGGACCCGGGGGCTTCTACATGATGGGCTATCACGAAGGCGAACTGGTCGCCGCACCGGTGCAGATCAACGGCAACGGCCTGAGCGCCGGCAACCTGTTGCACGCGATTGCGGCCAGCAGCTATCCGAACCCGAATCGCGAACGCTACGTGCTGAAGAACGGCGCCGTCAAGAGCGCCACGGCGCCGCAACACTCGCGCATGCCGGGCAGCTTCGGCACCGACGAGGTCAACCGGTCGATCACGCAACTGCTGGGCAAACTGAAGCGCTTTGCCGCCAGCGACTACACCGACATCCAGAAATGGGTCGGCGACACCTATCGCGACCTGGCCGACCGCGGCGCGCAATTCTCGGCGCCGGCAACAACGGCAGCGATGGCGACCACCACCGTCCCTGCAGAAAGCTGATCTGCAGCGCACCGGCTTGCGGCATCCGCGCCGCAAGCCGGCCATCCGGCGGCGTCATGTTCAGGCGCCGCCCCGGATGATGCCAACGCCACCCTGGATCTCGATGCGGGTGCCGAACGGTTGCGACAGTTTCTGCAAGCGTTCCAGGATGCGTTGCGCGACCGCCGGCGGTGCGGTGCGCGGAATGCCGCGATCCGCATCACGCGCACCATTCCAGTTCAACTCAATCGGGTGCAGGCGCACTTCCTGCAACCGTCCCTGTTCGTCATAGCGGCTGACAGCGATCACACTTTCAAACCACAACGAATCCTTGAACACACCTTCAATCCGCAACGTTTCGGTGAACTCGGCATCGGTCATGCTGCCCGGCTCGACGTGCGCTGCTTCGTACTCGTCGCGCGTGATCGGCTGCCAGGTGTTGTCCATGAAAAAGAAATTTCCCAAGGAATAAAAAATCGGCTTGCCCTTGTAGATCTCGATGCCGCGCAACTGGTGCGGACCATGCCCGATGAAGGCATCGGCGCCGTTGTCGATGGTCTCGTGCGCGAACTGCACCATGAAATCCGGCGGCACCGCGCTGTAATTGCCCGGCTCATGCGTATGCATGGTGGCAATTGCAAAGTCGGCGCTTTGCTTGCCCTGGCGAACATTGCGAATAAGCTCCTTGCGATCGCGCTCATCCATGGTAAACGAAAACTCCATGCCGTCGCCGACCTGGGTGCTGGCGCGATATTTGGTGCCGAACAAGGTCACGGTATGGGTGCGCGCATCCGCTGCAAAAACGGTGTCGCGTACCGAGCCGGGCGGCTGGGCGTCGCGGATCGCCGCCAACTGCGCCAGCCGCTGCGGCGACACCAGAACATAGCGGGTAGTGCGCAAGGCGCTCACGCCGGGACGTCCGGGAATCTGCCCGAGCGGATCGATGGCGCGCGCATTGGCTTCGAAACGCGACGCCGTCGCTACCAGAGAAACACGCCCGGCCGGGATCGACATGATCTGCGGCGCACGCGCCTGCGCCAGCGTCTGCCCGGTGCCGGCGTGGACAATACCTGCTTCATCCAGCAACTTGTCGGTGGAACGCATGCCGGCCACGCCCCAGTCGGTAGTGTGGTTGTTGGCACGTCCCACCATGTTGAAGCCCATCGCCCTGAGGTCGGCCGGGACATAGGGCGAACTCAGCAGCCAGCCGCCACCGGACAAGGCTTCCGGATAACCGCCGAACTTGCGCAGGTCGGCGGCGGTGCCCTCGAAATTGCCGAAACTCACGTCCGCACTCTGCAACAGCTTCAGCAGTTCGGGCGAGGTGCGCTTCATGCGCGACGAAATGGCCTCGGTGATGATCAGGTCGCCGACCGCCGCCAACGTGAAATTCTTCGGCACGTTGGCCTGGGTCCAGGACGGCGACAACGGGTTCTTGTGTGTTTCGCCGCCATCGGCAGCCATTGCCGCAGACCAGGTCGACAGACCCAACAGGCCGACCAGCGCCAGGCGCGCGGCCCGGCTGAAAATACGATAGGAATGGTGCATGTTGTTGCCCTTGATGACACAGCACAGATAAAAAAGCCGATCCCGCAGGATCGGCAAAAGGATGTCAGGAGATGACCAAGAAACAGGTGAAACTCAGAACGTGTGACGAATGCCGGCGGCTACGATGGAAGAGCGGCTGTCGGCGCCCGGCGCACCGCTGATGCCTGGGTTGTACATGTTCGAAGCGCTCAACGTACCGATGGTGCTGTACAAGGTGGTGCGCTTGGACATGAAGTACTGGATGCCGGCGATGAACTCGGTCAGCTTGCCCTTTTGCGACGCGCCGACGAAGTTGTAGCGCGATTGCAGTACGCTGCCGGTCAGCAGGATCTGCGGCGTCAAGGTGAAGTCGACGCCGACGTCGATGATCTTGGCCTGGTCGTTGTTCACGCCGCCTGCCGTAAATGCACTGGTGCCGGTGGTCGCGGTGAACGTGGTGTTGAAGTTCGGTGCCGTACCCGACGATGTCTTCAGCAATGGCTGGTCAACCTTGGAGAAGGTGCCGCGGAAAGTCACACTGCCCAGCTTGTAGGCCGAACCCAGGATCCACATCTTCATGCAAGTGTCGCCGCCGTTGCCTGCCGTCACCGCACAACCGGCGCCGCTTGTAGCGCCCTGGTCGCTCGACGGAACCGTCGCCGTGCCCAGCCTGGAACGCCAGTAGCCGAGACCGATGCTGAAAGGGCCGACATCATAGTTGGCGCCCAGCCCCAGCGACTGGCCGGTGTTTATCGAACCTGCAGCTTCGCCGAAGCCATAGCTGATGTTGGCGCGGAAGCCCGAGAAAGTGGGCGTGCTGTAGTAAATCATGTTGTTGGCGCGGTTGCCGCCGATACGGTCCAGGTTGTTGGCGTGGACCGCAGTGATCAGGCCGCTGAAGGGCGTGATGCTGGAATATTGCGCCGCGATTTCATCGGTAAAGTCCTTGCGACGGCCGAGATGCAATACACCGAAACTGTTGCCGCTCAGACCGACCACCGAACGACGGCCGAACAGCGCACCGCTTTGCAGTATCGCGCCGTTATCCACCGAGAAGCCGTTCTCCAGGCCGAATTCGGCATACAGACCTCCACCCAGGTCTTCCTTGCCGCGAAAGCCGATACGCGACGATTGCAACAAACCGTTGTCCAGCGCGAACTTACTGCCGGTGTTGCGGAGAGTACCGGTCGCCACCTTGCTCGTGTAGATCAAGCCTGCGTCGACGATACCGTAAATCTGCACGCTGCTGTCCTGCGCCTGCGCCCCACCTGCAATTGCGGACAATGCCGCAAACGCCATAACGCCCTTTTTCATACTCGCTCCCATGTAAAAATTTATTCTGAAAAGGCTACTTGATGACATGCCATACGTCTCATCAAATGATACGAATGATCAACAGTCAATACAATATTAATTGCCGAAATTACCATCGTCAACAAGGTTTCGACAAACAATCCAGTGTTTTATTTGCCGATACATGAAAGCACCAATTTATTGCGCAAAGCACCAAATAAAATCAGCAATTCCGCAAACACAAAACCCCCGCAAAGCCGCTAAGAACAAGGGGGTTCCATTGGACGCCAAAAATAATCTCACCATATCCGACGCATATCGCTGCACTGCGCATTAAATTGGTGAGCAAAAAAAAATTTTAAATATTTTGTTTTTTTCCGACACCCGCCTCGATTGCAAGTGCTCTGCACGGTCCGATCGGCGCCGGAACACGCCCCAACCAGCCTGGTCGGCAAGTGTAGCGGCGGCAATCAACGAACCGGCCGGCAAATAAAAAAGGCGCAGCAGGACAAGTCCTTGCGCCTTATTGCAACGAAGAGTTGCTCTCCGCCACGCGTACCGGAAGCCGCGGCATGGCGGCATCGGTACGGCAATCAATGGTCACTTCTTGCGGATGTCGGTCGCCATGGTGAAACCGTCCGCACGCGGCACGATCGACAGGTCTTTCTTCATGGCCCAGGCAACGTTCAAATGCAGGAGCGGAATGATTGCGCCATCTTGCAGCGCGATCTGTGCAGCTTTCTTCTGCAATTCTTCGCGCGCTTTTTCGTCGGTGGTGGAGACCGCCTTGTCAATCAGGGCGTCGACATCCTTGTTGGCATAGCGGCCGTAGTTGTTGGCGCCGATACCGGAAGCCTTGTTGCCGGAGTGAATGATCGATGTCAGCAACGTGCCGGAATCCCCGGTCACCGCGCCGGTGCCCAGCAGGAACGCGCTGAACTCGGGCTCGCCGTTGGCGCCGCCGCCAAACACGCGGGTCTGGTAAACCGAGAACGGCATGGTCGCCACGTCCGTCTTGATGCCGATCTGGTTGAACACCTGGGCGATTGCCTCGCACAGTTTGGCGTCATTGATATACCGGTTGTTGGTGCAATGCATGGTCAGCTGGAAGCCGTTCGGATAGCCGCCTTCCGCCAGCAACGCCTTGGCCTTGGCCAGGTCGTAGGCCGGCAGCTTGAAGCCGGCATCATGACCGAAAAAGCCCTTCGGCACCAACTGATCCGAGGCGGTGGCGTCGCCCTTCATCAGGAACTTGATGATGCCGTCGCGATTGATCGCCGTCATCAGCGCCTGGCGCACCTTCAGGTTTTTAAACGGATTTTTTTGCAGCGGCGCGCCATCGACACCCTTGATGTACGGCGAGTTGTCGCGGTATTCATCCAATGCCAGGTAGTTCAGCATGTATGACGTCACCGAGGTCAGCTTGTAATCCTTGAAGGACGATTCCATGTTGGCGGTCACATCGTTGATGATGTCGACCGAACCGGACAACAGCGCCGCTGCACGTGCAGGTTCGCGCGGAATGAACTGGATGGTCACAGTGTCCCATGGCTCCTTGTCGCCCCAGTAATCGGGATTCTTGGCGAGCACGATTTTCTGGCCGTGCGCCCAGCTGACGAATTTGTAGGGGCCGGTGCCGATGGCCGATTTGCCGGTGGCGAAGCTGTCTTCCGGGATGTTTTCACCCAGCGATTTCGGAATGATCGCCACCAGGCCGATGTTTTCCGGCAATGTCGGGCTCACGACCTTGGTCTTGACCTGGATCGTCAGCGGTCCCGACACGCTGACGCTATCGACATCCTTCAGGTAGGAGCGATAGGTACGCGGCCCGGTCTGGTGCATGGCGCGATCGATGGCATATTTGACATCGTCGGCGGTCATGACGGCACCATTCTGGAACTTGACGTTGGGACGCAGCTTGAACTCCCACAAGGTCGGATTGACCAGCCGCCACGACAGCGCCAGGCCCGGCTTCGGCCGCAGCTGTGCATCCTTGGCCACCAGCGATTCATAGACATGGTTCCAGATATTGCGATTGGCGCCGTTGAGCACATGCGGATCCGCCGAGGTCACCTCGGACTTGTAGCCGATTTTGAGCTCGGCAGCACCGGCAGTCACCGTTGCAAGACAACTTGCCGCCAGTGCGCCCGCCAGCACTTTTTTCACCACATTCCACATACAACCCCCCTCTTGAAATACGACATTAATACAAACGGCTCCGGCCCGACAGGCATCATGCGTCGATGGCGACATGCATGCCTTATTCGTCCCGGTACCCCAAAATATCCGATAGCTTCCTGGCAGCGCCGACCACCAGGTCAATGGTACCTTGCATATCCTCCCTGGCAAGACGGCTCGCCGGCCCTGCCACGCTAATGGCGGCGACCACCTCGGCATTGGCGTCGCGTATCGGCGCGGCAATCGATACCGCATCCGCCACCAGTTCGCCATGCGAGACGCCATAGCCGGCCTGGGCAATCTTGTGCATAGCCTGCTTCAGATTGCTGCGCCCCACCAGCGTGGCCTTGGTATAACTGATCCGCTCCATCGAAAATACCGAATCCTTGATATCCTGCGGCGCATGCGACAACAGCACCTTGCCTGATGCGCCCACGTACAGCGGCCGGCGCGCGCCCCATCCTTTGGCCAGCATCTGCAACCTGTGCGACGCTTCCCAACGGGCCACGCAAATCGACTCGGTGCCGTCGCGGATCCGCAGCTGCACGGTCTCGTCGCACGCGGCGCCCAGTTCGCGCATGCAGGACCGAGCCGCCCGCGCCAGCGCAATCTGTCCTTCGGCCGCCAGCCCCAGGTACAAGACCTTGAGGCCCAATGTATAAATCGGCGCCTGCCCCGACCTGAATACCAAGCCGTTCTTTTCCAGTGTCCTCAGCATGCGAAACGTGCGCGCCTTGGTATTGCCGGAACGCACCGACAGCTCCGTCACTCCCAGACCTGGGTTGCGGGCGATCAACGAAAGCACTTCGATTGCTTCTTCGACAGCATCGATAATGTAGTCAGCCATCCATACCCGATAAGGTCATTGATCATCTCCGGAGCTTCGCGTCATCGCAGCGCTGGAGGCGACATCTGTTTTGCCATACAAAACAATGTAACACTGGTCAACATCATAAATGCGCTCAAACCGGCAAGTCAATATTGTTTCATTAAAAAATACGTTGTATCGACTAATAAACCATCGGTATAGATCAACACCAGCGTCCAATTGGTCGTTGTTGCCCTATTGACGCGGCTTGGGAGAAACAGGAAGGTAGCAACGGCGACGACAACATTGCCACGCCGACAAGCATCTTATTCGTCCTTCGCACTTGACAAAAACCGGAGACAAATCCACCATGTATCACACAACAATACTTTGTTTCAATTTTAATCAAGAATGGGTCCTGCGGCACCGGCAATAAAGACAGTCATTGCCCCCGCCATGCCGATTCGGTTGACAGACAAGTGCATGAAGAGGGAAATCGACTACCAGCGCGTGCTTGATGAAATGCTGCATGTTGCGACGCCGTTGACGCATCAGGGTGCCGTGGCCGACTACATTCCCGAGCTCGCCCGGGTTGCGTCCGGCCAGTTCGGCGTCGCGCTGTGCCTGGTCGATGGCACCACCTTCAGCGCCGGCGCCGCCGATACACGCTTTTCGATCCAGAGCGTGTCCAAGCTGTTCACCCTGAGCCTGGCCTATCGGCTGGAGGGCGATGCTTTGTGGCGTCGGGTCGGCCGCGAGCCGTCGGGCACGCCATTCAACTCGCTGGTACAACTGGAAATCGACCACGGCATCCCGCGCAATCCCTTCGTCAACGCCGGCGCCCTGGTGGTCACCGATACCTTGTGTTCGCACTATGCTCACCCCTCGCTGGCCATCCTTGACTTCCTGCGCGAGATCAGCGGCGCCGGCGACGTCAACTTCAATTCAGCGGTGGCCGAATCGGAAGCCGGCCATGGTCATCGCAATGCCGCCATGGCCCATTTCATCAAGAGCTTCGGCAACCTCGCCACCGATGTCGATGCGGTCTTGCAGACCTACTTCCAGCACTGTTCGATCGAGATGAGTTGCGTCGAACTGGCGCGCGCGGCGCTGTTCGTCGCCAATCACGGCGTCGTGCCGCACGGCGGCAAAGCCATCCTGACGCCACTGGCGACAAGGCGGCTCAACGCTATCCTGCTGACATGCGGGACCTACAATGCGGCGGGAGATTTTGCCTTCAAGGTGGGATTGCCGGCCAAAAGCGGCGTAGGGGGAGGCATTGTGGCGATCGTTCCGGGGCAGCTGGCGATCTGCGTCTGGTCGCCGACACTGGATGAATACGGCAATTCGGTGGCCGGTGTCGCCGCGCTGGAACACTTCTCCGCGCTGACCGCGCATTCGGTATTCCAGTGAAGCGCAGGCGAGTCGACCTTGCGCCGCCCCGATCCTGTTACCCGTATTGTCCGTATTATTCGGCGACGTAACCCAAGGCGGCAGAGAAACGCCGGGCGCCGCGAATGATGGCTTCGGTATGCTTTTTCATGCTGGTCTTCGTGGTGCGGCTGGCCGGTGCCGACATCGACAACGATGCCACAACCGCACCGCTGGCGTCGCGCACCGGTGCTGAAATGGCCACCATCTCGGCGGTGCGCTCCGATTCGGAGATGCTGACGCCCTCTTCGATAATCTTTTTCAGCTCTTTTTTGATTTCGCTGCGCTTGGTCAGGGTCTTGTCCGTGTATTTCTTGAGATCCCCGGCCAGCAGTTGCGCCTGTACGTCCTCGGGCGCATAGGCCAGCAGCAGTTTGCCGGACGCACCGACGCCGAGCGGCCGGCGGGTGCCCAATTGCGTGTGCACGCGCACCGCATGCGGCGCATCCCACCAGGCGATGCAGATTGTTTCCAGGCCGTCGCGGATGCGCACCAGCACGCTTTCGTTGCACTCGCTGCCCACCGACGCCAGGATTTCGTTGGCCACCTGCAGCAGGCTCAGTTGGTTTTGTGCCGCCGCACCGATGATCAGCGCCCGATAACCCAGGCTGTAGGTCGCCATCGGCATCTGGCGTCGCACCAGCCCGCTTTCTTCCAGCGTGGTCAGGAGGCGGAATGCGCGCGCCTTGGTGTTGCCCGATCCCTTCGCCAACTCGGTGACGCCCTTGCCATCTTGCTCTGCCACCAGGAACAAGAGTTCCATTGCTTTCAATACGGCATCAACTGTATATGTCATAACCTTCTTTTCGTCGAACGGGGTTCGGATTCATTGGGGGAAATTTTATTTCACTTTATGAAACGAAACAACCTCGAATTCAATCGCATAGCGCAATCAAGGCCGTCTGGCAGGGGATTCCAGGGGGAAACAGCATGCTCAGGCTTGTCTTTTCGGCATCCTTGAATTGTGCCATTCCTGGGAAAAAAGGAAGAAAGACAACGGCAATCGCACCCCATCCACCCGCCGGGAGCAAAATGCGAGCGAGAAGAACAAGACAGGCGATGCGGCAGGCTGCAGCGACCGACCGATGCCCCCTCTCCCTCAGGGCGGCAGGACTTCGAACACCAGCAGTTGCGTCACCTGCGTGGCGCTGAAATTGTTGTCGGAGACCAGCACTAGGCTATCGTGGCCGTTGGCCAGCTTCGGCCCCCAGGCAATGCCCTCCAGGTTGTCGACCTGCGCCAGCCCGCTCTGGTCCAGGTTCAGCAACAAGCGCTTGGCGGCCGGTTTGAAGCTGCTGCCGATCAGCGCATCAACGTTGCGGATATCGGTGGCGTCGCTGACATCCATTTCGTAGAGGCGGATATGAAAATGGAACACGCCCTGCTTGTCCTGCACCCCGGCGCGCTCGATGCCCAGCAGACGCTGATCATCCACCGTCAGTATCTCCGACAGGCCGTTATCGGCATAGCGGCCACCGGGCGCCACCGGAATCGGGTCGAGCCGATAGGCGTACTGCGCCAGCATCGTGCCGTCGCGTTCATATTTGGTGATCCGCGACATGGCGCCGGCCTGCACCGTCGTCACCGGCCCGTCCTGATACAGCGGCGCTTCCATGCCGAGCCACAGGTAACGTCCGTCAGGCGAAAAGCTCAGCCCCTCGAACGAGAGGTTGTCACGCGGCCCGCGTTCGCCGCGCTGGTCGATGGCGAACATCTTGCCGACTGCGAAATGCTGCAACAGCGTGCCGTCGCGCCGCGCCTGCCGGACAAACGGCGCCAGTCCCAGGCGGCGGTTGCCTTCGCTGGAGTACCAGATGCTGCCGTCACGGGGATCGACGCGAATGGCTTCAATGTCGGGCACATCGCCGCCGCGCCTGGCAAACCCGGCGACATCGGGATAGGTACTGCCGTCGGCCTGGCGGAAGAATGTCACGCCGGTCAGTTCGGCGCCGTGGAAACCGTCGAGGTCGTAGCGCAGGCGCAAGGTGTAAAAACGCGCCGGACTGACTTCGGAACGGTCGTCGCTCTCGGCCAGCCAGGTATCGGTCGCAGCATCGTAGTCGATGCCGGACAAGCCGCCGACGACCGTGTCCATGAAACGGTGGTTGAGCGGTATGCGTTGTTCACCGATGAGGCGCAGGCTGCCGATTCGATGGAGCGCAGCAGCGCCCTGCGCTTGCGCCAGGCCAGCGTCGCGCGGGACCGTTGCGGTACAACCCAACAACGCCAATGCCAGCACAACGACAGCGCACGCCAGCCAGGACTGCCCGGCACGATGCTTCATGTACATTCTCCCTTGGTCAATATCACGGCAAACCGGCAATCCGGCGATGCACCAGCGCCAGCAGATCGGCATTGTGCACGCCGGTGATGACAAGCGTGTTTGGCGCAAACGCCGCGCCGCGCCGTTCTTCAAAATACGCCAGCACGTGTCCTTCGGTCGGACCGCTGCGCCAGTCCACCGCCACCTCGCAGGGCGCACCGGAGAACAGGCCCGGCTCCAGCAAGTACGCCACCGGGCAGGCATCGTGCAACAGCGGATCCTGCGCGGCATAGGCTGCCAGCATTGCCGCGGCCGCCCTGCCGCTGCGGGAACCAAGTGCACTGAACGAGCCGATCCAGGCGTCATCCATGATCGCCTTGCCGGTCACGTCGAGCGGAAACAGGACGATCTCGGCCTGCGCGCCCAGCACGATGTGTGCAGCCTGCGGATCGGCATAGAAATTGAATTCGGCAGCCGGGGTGATATTGCCCGGCACGTGCACCGCGCCGCCCATGATCAGCAAACGCCGGGCCCGGCGCAGCACGCCGGGCGACAGCATTTCCGCCAGCGCCAGGTTGGTCAGCGGCCCCACCGCGACCAGTTCGAGCGTATCGGCGGGATGCTCCTGCAGCAGCTGCACCAGCTTCTGGGCTGCATGGCCTGGCGCCACCGCACCTGCGGCCGCCAGCACCACGCCGCCCAAGCCATCCTCGCCGTGCACCAGATTGCAGCGCGCGTCGCTGCCGCCGAACGGCCGCGACGCGCCGGCATAGACCGGCACCGCGAACTTGCCGGCCAGGTCGAGGATCTTGCGCGCGTTGGCGGCAGTCACCGGCGCCGGCCGGTTGCCGGCCACCGTGGTCACCGCCAGGATCGCCAGTTCGACGCTGCCGGCTGCCAGCAGCAAGGCCAGCGCATCGTCGATGCCGGGGTCGCAGTCAATGATGATGGAACGCATGTCGGATTCGCTTTCAGATTGTTGTTTGTTGCATGATCTGCTCCACTTGCGCGCGTGTCGGCAGTCCTGCGCGTGCACCCATTGCCGCCACCGTGCAACTGGCGGCGGCGCAGCCGAAGCGCAGCGCGGCGCGCACGTCGAGGCCGCGCAACAACGCGCTGAGGAAGGCTGCATTGAAGGTATCGCCGGCGCCGGTGGTATCCACCACTTCGGCCGGAAACGCCGGCTGGTTGGCGTATTGGACATCCGCCTGCCCCAAGGCCAGCGCCATGGCGCCGGCGCCGGCGCAGGTCACCACCACCAGCGCAGGCCCGAGTTCGAGCACGCTGCGCATGGCGGCCTCGCTCGGTGGCGCACCAACGCCGGCCGTGAATCCGGCTTCGTTGAAGAACACGATATCGGCCAGCGCGACACGCGCACGCATGGCATGCGAGTCCGGCGCCACCGCGGCCTCCAGATCGATGGCAACCAGCGCGCCGTGGCTGCGCGCCAGGGTGCTCAGTTGCACCAGCTCGTCGAGGTCATAGGGCATCGCATACGCCAGTCGCGCCGCCGACAGCGCGGCGTCGAGGCGAATGCCGGCCGCCGGTGCGGCCGGCATCGGCATGTAGATGACCGCCTTCTCGCCGTCGGGCATGATCATGGTGATCGCCGATGCCGACGCGGTCGCGCCGACCGATACCAGGCAGCTCAGGTCAACCCCGAACAGCGCCAGCGATTCACGCAGCAGCGCCGCATGCGCATCGTCGCCGACCCGGCCGAACATGCCGCTGGCCAAGCCCAGTCGCGCAGCCGCGCAGGCGGCATTGGCCGTAGTGCCGCCGCCCCAGCAACCAAGCGCACGCCCCACCACCTTGCCGCCCGGCGTCGGCATGGCGTCGATGCCGGTCACGATATCGAGCACCGGATCACCGAACGCCAGCAGATCAAACCGCCGGCCGGCAGTCTGCGCCAGCCATTGCGCCACCAGCAGCGCGGAATGGTCGCTATCGTTGTCCATCTAGGCGACCAATCCGCACAGGGCCACGTCGTTCAGGCCATCAGCCAAAGCCTCAAGGTCGAAGTCGGCAGCGTTGGCGGCGCGGAATTCACGCCACATTTCCTGCGGCAAGGCCGCCGTGCCGCACCAGGCGCCGACGATGGCGCCGGCCATGGTGGCGATGGAATCGGTGTCGTTGCCGATCGATGAACTGAGGGTAATCGTGCGCAGCGGATCGCCCTTGGCGTACATGACCACACCCAGCGCCGCCGGCACCGATTCAGCGGCCAGCACCGAGTTGCCGACCAGGCGCTCCATCCGGGTCAGGAAGGCGTAGTCGTCCTGCGCCTCCTCGGCGATACGAAACGCCATCTCCAGACGCGCCAGGTAATTCGGGCCGGCGACGCTGCGCGCATGCTCGCGCGCCAGGCGTTCGCCGATCTGGCCGCCGCGCACGGCGGCGGCCAGTACTTCCGGCCAATCCCTTGCCACCAGTGCCTGCGCGGTCGCCGCCGCCACCGAACACGCCGCAGAGATCGCCACATCCGTATCATGCGACGGCAGGCATGTCACCAGCGCCTGCTGGCAAGCCTCCTCCAGCCGGCCGGGGAAGATCAGGCCGGCCGGCGCCACGCGCATGGCGGCGCCGTTGGTGATGCCGATGGTCGTCATCTTGCGGCGCGAACTGCCGATGATGCCGACATCGCCGGTGTCGCTGCCTTCTTGCAGGGCCTTTACCATCAAGGCCGTGCTCGGCCCCATGAAGCCGGCCTTGGGACTGTGTTCGGCCCAGTCCAACAGGCACGCCACCCAACTGTCGTAGTTCAGCTTGCCGCGCGCGGCAATCAGCGCGCGCGCCAGGTAATACATCTGGCTGGCGTCGTCGGTGACCTCGGCGCACTTGCCGGCGTTGGCGCCGGCGAAGGTATCGGCCGGCGGCGTGCCGAATGCGCTGACCAGCCCGCCATGCCGGCGGGCGATTTCTTCGATGCTCCACTGTTCCGTCTGCGCCCCCAGTGCATCTCCCATTCCTGCCAATGACAAGGAAGCAAGGATGCCGTCCCGGATGTTGTTTTCGACCACTCGGATCTCCTGTTCAATAAAGTTATAACCGTACCTTGTGCGCACGTCGACGCGCGCCCGCTGCCACCAGCGCCAACAGCGTCACCAGCGGCGGCACCATGTAGACCAGTTGCGTCGGAATCTGCTGCGCCCCCAACTGCGTCGCCAGCACCGTCGATGCGCCAAACAGCATGGCGGCGCAAAACGTCCCCGCGACGCTGCGCGCCCCCAGGAAAATCGCCGCCAGCGCGAGAAAGCCGCGCCCGGCCGTCATGTCGGCCTGAAACAGGCTGAGATAGCCCATGCTCAGGTAGATCCCGCCCAATCCGGCCAGCACGCCGCTCAGCAGCAATGCCGCGTACTGCACCTGCCGGACCGGAATGCCGGCGTTGAATGCAGCTTCGCGGTTCTCGCCAACGGCGCGCAGCCAGGTGCCGTAACGTGTGTACTTCAGGAACAACGCCAACAGCGGCGCCGCCAGCAACGCGACATAGAGCAACACGTGATGGCCGCGGCCGTCCGCGCCATTGAGCAGCACGTTGAGCCAGGGCCGGTCGGCCGTCACCGGCCAGTGCAGCGACGGCAGCACCGGGCTGTTGAGCGCAGCGGTGGAACCTTTGTCGCCCACCAGCGACGCCAGCAGGAACACCGTCAGCCCGGCCGCCAGGATATTGACGGCAATGCCGGCGACAATCAGGTCCGCGCCCCACTCCAGATGGCATACCGCCAGCACGCCGGTCAGCGCCAGCGCCGCCAGCACGCCGGCCAGGCAACCGAGCCATGGATACCAGGCCGGCGCCAGTTGCGGAAACCACATCCCGGCATGCGCAGACACGATCACGCCAAAAAATGCCGCCACCAGCATCAGTCCCTCCAGCGCCACGTTGACGCTACCCGCCAGGTCCGACACCAACCCGCCCAGCGCCGCCAGCAGGATCGGCGTTGCCGCGCGCAGCAAGGCCGCCAGCAAACCCGCCAGCAACAGGCTCCAGCTCAGCAGTTCCGGCGTCATGGCGAACCTCGCCGGAGAAGGACCAGGCTGCGCCAGGCATCGGCTAGACGCGGCAGCAAGCGCTCCGACACCACCAGCAGGATCATCAGCGCCTGGATCACCAACACCACTTCACGCGAGACGTCGGTGGTGCGTTCCATCGCCTGCGCGCCGGTGCGCAGGTAGGCATACATGAAGGCGGCAAATGGGATTGCCCGCGGTTCGTTGCGCGCCAGCAGCGCCACCACCAATCCCTCATAACCCAATCCCGGCGTCAGATCGACCGGCAAGCGCTTGAGCAAGGCATTGCTGATGTGCACCCCGGCAAACGCCGCAAAGAAACCGCCGCACGCCATCGACAACCACACCGCGCGTTCGACCGGCACTCCCGCCTGGCGCGCAAACGCCGGCGCCAGGCCGACCAGGCGGATCTCGTATCCCCAGGTGGTGCGCATCAGCAGCAGCCAGGCCAGCCCCACCACCAGTGGCGCCAGCAGCAGCATGACGGTGACGTTGGTCTTGTCCAGCAACAACGGCAAGATCAACCGATCAGGCAACAGCGGCGTCACCAGGAAACCGGCGCCGGGGTCGCGCAGGCAGCCTGACACCAGCAGCCGATAAAACTGTATCGCAATCAGGTTGAGCATCAGCGTGGTGACGATTTCGTTGGCCTGGTAGCGTGTCTTGAGCACGCCTGGCAAGGCTCCCCAGGCAAACCCGGTGGCGCAGGCGGCGACAAACACCAGCGGCAGCACCACAACAGCCGGCCCCGGCACATACAGGCTGACCGCCGCGGCCGCCAGCGCCGCCAGGAACATCTGGCCATCGGCGCCAATCCAATCAAGTTGCCGGCA
>NZ_AKJW01000107.1 GCF_000282135.1 Herbaspirillum sp. CF444 | reverse complement strand
GCGTTACGAATCGGGGTCAAGACGCCCAGTCTTGACCTCGATTCGCGCCTTGCACTTCATCCCAAACAGGAAAAGCTCGCACTCACGCCTATTTATGAAATGAGTTCTATATGCCCAACTCTTGCCAGATGCTGTCGACGCGCTTCTTGACCGCGTCCGTCATGGTGATCGTGGTGCCCCACTCGCGGCTAGTTTCACCCGGCCATTTGTTGGTGGCGTCGATGCCCATCTTGCTGCCGAGACCGCTGACGGGCGAAGCGAAGTCGAGGTAATCGATAGGCGTGTTGTCGACCATGACGGTGTCGCGCACCGGATCGACGCGCGTGGTGATGGCCCAGATCACTTCTTTCCAGTCGCGAATGTCGACGTCTTCGTCGACCACCACGATGAACTTGGTATACATGAACTGGCGCAGGAAACTCCACACGCCGAACATCACGCGCTTGGCGTGGCCGGCATAGGACTTCTTCATCTGCACCACCGCCATGCGGTAGCTGCAGCCTTCCGGCGGCAGGTAGAAATCGGTGATTTCGCTGAACTGCTTTTGCAGCAGCGGGATGAACACTTCATTGAGCGCGACGCCCAAAACAGCCGGTTCATCGGGCGGTTTTCCGGTGTACGTGGAGTGATAGATAGGATCGCGGCGCATGGTGATGCGGTCGATGGTAAAGACCGGGAACCAGTCCTGCTCATTGTAGTAACCGGTGTGATCGCCATACGGACCTTCCAGCGCATGCTCGTAGCCGGATGGATGCGACTCATCAGGATAAATATGCCCCTCCAGCACGATCTCGGCCGAAGCCGGCACGCGCAACTCGCTGCCGATGGCCTTGACCAGCTCGGTGCGGCTGCCGCGCAACAGGCCGGCGAACTGGTATTCGGACAGGCTGTCCGGCACCGGCGTGACGGCTCCTAATATAGTAGCGGGATCGGCGCCGAGCGCGACGGCGATCGGATAAGGCTTGCCGGGGTTGGCGATGCAGTGCTCGCGGAAGTCGAGTGCGCCGCCGCGATGCGCCAGCCAGCGCATGATGACCTTGTTGCGGCCGATGACTTGCTGGCGATAGATGCCGAGATTCTGGCGCTTCTTGTTAGGGCCTTTGGTGATGACCAGACCCCATGTAATAAGAGGGGCGACATCGCCGGGCCAGCAGTGCTGGATCGGCAGGCGGTCGAGGTCGACGTCGTTGCCTTCCCAGACGATGTCCTGGCACGGTGCCGAGCGCTGCTCCTTGGGCGCCATGTCCCACAGCGACTTGACCAGCGTGCCGAGTCCCATGACGTCCTTGAAACCCTTGGGCGGCTCGGGTTCCTTCAACTTCGCCAGCAGATGGCCGATGCGCCTCAGTTCGCTGACATCTTGCGCGCCCAT
Source organism: Herbaspirillum sp. CF444 (assembly GCF_000282135.1). GTDB lineage: Bacteria > Pseudomonadota > Gammaproteobacteria > Burkholderiales > Burkholderiaceae_D > Herbaspirillum. The sequence continues at coordinate 3,076 of NZ_AKJW01000107.1, read as the reverse complement.
GCCCAGCGCCACGCGGCGCGGGGTGCCGAAAAGATTGGCCAGCACCGGGATATTTTTACCTTCGACCTTGTCGAAAATCAGCGCCGGCCCGGAGGCGCGCAAAGTGCGATCGCAAATCTCCGTCATTTCCAGGTAGGGAGAGACCGGTACGGAAATACGTTTTAATTCTCCGGAAAGTTGCAGTTGCGAAATAAAATCGCGTAAATCTGTGTATTTCATTTTTTTTCGCTGGTTTTCTTGAGTACAGCCCTTAGATGAGATAGACCGGGCAAACGGTTGATTCTATTGATTTTTGGCGGGATACCCTCTCAAAAATAAGACTTAAAAGTTATATTAAATCGTTTTAATAGTATTGACTTGATATAAAGTGGCTTCTACAATTCGCGCACCTTGATCAAAGGAGCCGGGTTAGGAACCCGAATCAGCTCGCAAGGTTTCACGGGAACGGGGTCCCACTGACATTTTTAAGGAGTGTTGTCAAAAGGCGTCAGCCTTCTCCCCCGAACTTGGTTGTATTGCACTGCACCGGAGCCGATGGCCCTGCAGTAACCGCAAACAACCCGTAGCTTGCCGTAACGCTTTGCGACGGCAGTGTTTTGATTGTGATGCATGTAGTCAGTAATCCGGTTTTCACTCTTGGCCGGCTTTGCCCTATGTAAGTTGCAACATTCAGGAGGTTCAATGTTAAACCAACCCATCGAGGCGCAGTTAAGCTCCGCCTCCGATATGGTTGACCATTCTGCACAATGGGCGAAGTCCATTCCAAGCAGGATCGGTCGCTTTTTTACTGCGGCGCACTATACGCTGACTTTGGTCGGTATCGCTGCTTTGTTCGTGCTGGGCATGATGTTTTTCAATCCCGATTTCGCCGACAAGCTCATGGCTTTGTCGCCCTTCTCGGACAACCAGCCGGAAGAAGTCGTCCCGGAAGCGCCATCGCTGGCGAATCTGATGGACGTGCCTGCGCCGGCGCTGACTGCCGCAGGCCCGGTGGCTGCCGCCGCCGTACCGATGACCGAAGAGGAACGCAAGATCATCGGCACGCCGCGCCAGCAAAAACTGGTGACCACCTGGCTGTCGAAGCGTTACCGCGTGGCGGGCGACGCCACCGACATGCTGGTGTCGGCGGCTTACCTGACGGCGCGTGAAATCAAACTCGATCCGCTGCTGATCCTCGCGGTGATGGCGATCGAGTCGCGCTTCAATCCGTTCGCGGAAAGCCCGATGGGTGCGCAAGGCCTGATGCAGGTCATGTCCAAGGTCCATCACGACAAGTTCCAGGAGCTGGGCGGCGTCAAGGCGGCGCTCAATCCGGTCGCCAACATCAAGGTCGGTTCGCTGATCCTGAAGGAATACGTGACGCGTGGCGGTTCGGTCGAAGCCGGCCTGAAGAGCTACGTCGGCGCGGCCGACATGGAGAACGACGGCGGCTATGGCCTGAAGGTCTTGTCCGAATATCAGAACCTGAAGGAAGTCGCGGTCGGCAAGAACGTCTCGATCTTCACGACGGCGCTGATCAAGCCCCCGGTGCAAGCCGTGCGCCCTGCCCTGCCGGCAGTGACGCCAGCCAAGCCGACCGCTGTCGGCGACATGGCAGCAGCAGCGCCGAAGAAGCCGGGCACGAACTTGACGGAAGAAATCGCAGCACTGTAATTTCTTCACGCATGACGTGAGCCGGCTGAACAGGCGGGCATAAAAAAAGGAGCCTCAGGGCTCCTTTTTTATTTGTAGCGAATTATTTTCTTCATCTCGTCCCTCGACTCCCCTGCTCGCAGGCTTATCGCTCGGCCAGATATTTTTCCAGACGGCGCACGGCTTCCCGCAGATTTTCCATCGACGTCGCGTACGACAAACGTATATAGCGATGCGCCGTGGCCGGGCCGAAATCCAATCCCGGCACCAGCACCACGCCCGCCTTGTTGAGCATGTCGATGGTGAACTGATCGGCATCGTCGCTCAGCGCGCTGCAGTCGGCATAGACATAGAACGCGCCGTCCGGCATCACCGGCACCTTGAAACCGAGGCGCTCAAGTTGCGGCACGATGTAATCGCGACGGCGCTTGAATTCCGCCTTGCGCTCTTCATACAGCGCGATCGATTCCGGCGCGAAGCAGGCGATGCCGGCATGCTGTGCAATCGACGAGGCGCAGATGAACAGATTCTGTGCGAGCTTTTCGATCTGCGGCACCAGACTCTCCGGCAGCACCAACCAGCCGAGACGCCAGCCGGTCATGTTGAAGTATTTGGAAAAGCTGTTGATGACGATGACGTCTTCGCCGAGCGACAAGGCCGAGAACGGCGCACCGTCGTACGACAGGCCCTGATAAATTTCATCGACGATGGTGAAGCCTTTTTTCTCGCGCACGACGTCGACGATCTTTTTCAATTCTTCCGGCAGGATCGAGGTGCCGGTCGGATTCGACGGCGACGCCAGCAACACGCCTTTGGTTGCCGCAGACCAATGTTCCCGGACCATGCCTGCCGACAACTGGAAGCGATGTTCCGGTCCGCTTTCGATCAGTTTGGCCTGGCCTTCAAAGGCGGCGACGAAATGGCGATTGCACGGATAAGACGGGTCCGGCATCAACACTTCCGCATCTTTTTCCACCAGCGCGGCGCAGGCCAGCAATAAGGCCGCTGAGGCGCCCGCTGTGACCACGATTCGCCCCGGTACGATGTCCAACCCATACACGCGCCGATAATGCGCTGAAATCGCTTCTCGCAAAGCCGGCAAACCTGTTGCCGAAGTGTATTGCATCTTGCCGTCCGTCATCGCTTGTGTCGCGGCGGCAACAACGGCAGGCGCGGCGGTGAAGTCCGGCTCGCCGATGCCCATGTGGATGATGTGCCGGCCTTGTTGCTCCAGGGCAGCGGCCATCTTGGCCAGCTCCATCACATGAAAGGGCGCGATGTTGTCCAGACGTGAGGCGAGATCGTGAAAGCTCATGGGAATCTGTAGAAAAGCGGAAGTCGCCGCGCCGCGATCATGCCGGCGGCGACGGCGTGAAAATCAGAGTCAAAACCCGCCGGTGAAAATCGGCAAAGCGAAGCGGCAAAGATGATCAGCGGCGGCCGG
>NZ_AKJW01000106.1 GCF_000282135.1 Herbaspirillum sp. CF444 | reverse complement strand
TGCTGCATCTGTTGCGACGACATCAGGCCGATGTCGTGGTCCTTCTGGAACTGATTGATGGTCTTGGCCGCGCCCGATTCCGACGGCAGGCTGGAACTGCCGGTGTTGTAGTTCGAGTTGACCGGGTTGATGTTGTAGTTCGGACCGTTGCCAGGCTGATTGCTGCCCGGTGCGATGGTGCCGTCCTTGATGGCGTTGCCGAAGTCGCCCTGGCCCAGTTGGCCGTCATGCTTGCCGTCGGTGGCCGATTCAAGTTTTTTGAACAGCTCGCCGTTGTTGGCCATGAACGCTTGCGCGGCGGCCTGCACTTCCGGCGGCACCTGGATGGTCTTGCCGTTCTTGTCCGTGAAGTAGCCGGTCTCGGCGATCTGTTGCATCTGTTGCGACGACAGCAGGCCGATATCATGGTCCTTCTGGAAATCGTTGATGGTCTTGGCCGCGCTGTATTCGGAAGGCCGGTTCGGCGAAATGTTGCCATTCATGACGGCGTCCATGAAACACCCCTTGGGAACCCCATAGGACACCGGTCCGTTGTTGCTGCTGCTCGGATTGGCCGAGATGGTGCCGTCCTTGATGGCGTTGCCGTAGTCGCCCTGGCCCAGCTGGCCGTCGTGCTTGCCGTCGGTGGCCGATTCCATTTTCTTGAACAGCTCGCCGTTGTTGGCCATGAACGCTTGCGCGGC
>NZ_AKJW01000105.1 GCF_000282135.1 Herbaspirillum sp. CF444 | reverse complement strand
GCTTATTGAAACTCGATCGTATAAGTCACGCTGGTAGTCACGGCGCCGGCAGCGACGGCGCCGGTGGACACGTACTGCGCCAGATAGTCCAGGTTGGCGCTGCCGCTGGAGATCGGCACATAAGTCGTGTTTTGCGAACCGGAAGCAGCGCCGATGACGATGTCGGCGCCGGCAGTCGTTGCCAGGCCCACTTGGACGTTGGCGGCGCCGCCGGCAGCGATCTTCAGGCGACCGGTCGTGGTGTCGACATTCGGACCGGCTTCGAAGAAGGCGCGGGCATTGCCGCTGGCGGGCGTGCAATTGGTCAGGGCGATGGTGAACCTGGTGGCGCCGGCCTTGGCGCCTGTCGTCGCAAATGCAGTCGTCGACACCTTCGGCAGATTCACGGTGAAGTTCGATGTGCCGCCATTGATGGTGCAGGTCTGGGCAGTAATGCTGCCGTTGAAAGTGATGGTGCCGTCGGCGGCGAAGCAAGCGGCAGGCACCAGGGCAGCGACAGCCAGCAGGGAAGCGATGAGCGATTTTTTCATGATGTTATCCAATAAATTAAGAAGGATGTCTGTCGTCAATTCGGTGTTTTGCTGCGTATTTCTCTCAAGCACAGGACGAATGTTACGGATTCAAGATCGCGGAAAATATAGGAAAACTCTCAAAAACCAGA
>NZ_AKJW01000104.1 GCF_000282135.1 Herbaspirillum sp. CF444 | reverse complement strand
CGTTCACGCCGCAGACGCCATTTAACTTCGGGACCGACATCAACAGTTGGGATCCGATGTACTGGACGTATGGCGATTTCAACGGCGACGGCAAGACCGACATCATCCAGCATACGAAAACGGCAAACACCAAGCGAGTATGGTTGACCGGCTCTCCTGAACAGCAGGTGGATTTGCTGGTATCGATCACGAGCAATCCGACCAACGTCGTCAATATCAAATTCTTGCCGCTCTCGAACAATGCTATTTACACCAAGGATAGCACCTCGGTATATCCATTTCGAGATGTGCAAGGAGCCGTGTATGTGGTCTCTTCAGTCAGTTCCGCCAACGGTGTGGGCGGCACAACCAGCACCAGCTACACCTACGGCGGTTTGAAGAGCGACCTGAGCGGTCGCGGCTTGCTGGGTTTCCGCTGGATGCAAGCCAAGCAGATTGAAACCGGCCTGACGTCCTATACGGAATACCAGCAAACCTGGCCGTACACCGGCTTGCCAAGTCTGGTCAAGAAGAGCCTGACCGGTGGCGGCAACAACGGCGTCTTGAGCCAGATCGCCAACAGCTATAACTGCAACGACGCTGCCAACACGACGGCAACTGCGTGCACGGTGGCCTCCGGTAAACGCTACTTCGTCTACGCCAATCAAAGCATCGAAAGCGGCTGGGACTACAACGGCGCTGTGCTACCGGTAATCACCACTAAAACGGAATACGACAACTGGGGCAACGCCACTAAAGTAGACGTGAGCACCAGCGACGGCTACGGCAAGAGCACCGTGAATACCTACAGTAACGATAGTGGCAACTGGTACCTGGGCCGTTTGCTTAAATCGAGTGTGACCAGTACTGCGCCTTGAGCAGAAGTAAAAAGTTAGTCAAAATAATTCGGGGGAATTCTTTGCGCAATCCATTGAGCCATGGTGTATGGCTGTCCATCGCATGTCTATTGCCGGCATTGGCAATGACGTCCGTCGTGCAAGCGCAAATGACCACACCAAGCCAGTTTCAGGTCAGCGAGAGCGGTGCTGCGACTTATACGATTCCAATTCAAGTGTCTCCAGGTGTTGGAGGCATGGAGCCCAAGCTGTCATTGAATTACAGCAGCCAGGCCGGCAATGGTTTGCTGGGTGTTGGCTGGAGTCTTGGCGGCCTGGGAGGAGTGGGAAGATGCCCGCGGACGATGGCGCAAGATGGCGTTCGGGGCGGTGTGAACTATGACGGCAACGATAGATACTGTCTTGATGGTCAACGGCTGATCGCCATCAGCGGTAGTGAAGGTGGCGATGGCACTGAATATCGAACAGAGCGAGAGAGCTTTGCGAAGATCGTATCGTACGGTATTGCGGGCAACGGGCCTGCGTGGTTCAAAGTATGGACCAAGGCCGGTCAGGTGATGGAGTATGGCAGGACCAGCGACGCCCGGATCGAAGCGCAAGGAAAAACTTCGATCAGAGCCTGGGCATTGAATCGCATAGAGGATACGAAAGGCAATTACCTGACGGCGAGTTACACGAAAGATGCCGCCAATGGCGACTACTATCCGAGCCGTGTCGATTACACCGGTAATAGCAAGAGCAATACGGCGCCGACAAATTCGGTGCAGTTCGAATATGAAAGCAGGCCGGATATTGTGCCTGCATATCAAGCGGGATCATTAATAAAGAACGTGGTCCGGTTGAAATCCATTTCAACTTATTCAGGATCCAATTTACTCAGAAAATCGTCTCTGGCATATTTGATTAACCCCCAGACCTCTCGCTCACAGCTCCAGGCATATACGGATTGTTCCGCAGACGCAAACAACTGCCTGCTTCCGATACGTATGGAGTTCGCAGACAATACGAGTGGATTTGCACCGGCGCAAGGAGTACGTCTGTTTGCGCCAACGGATTTCGGAACGCCTGATCTCTGGTCGAAAATCACGGCTGACGTAAACGGTGACGGTGTAACCGATCTGATCTGGATGTACAGCGGGCCGAATGGCCTGTGGGCATACACCTCGATGGGAAAGAGCGATGGCACATTCTCTCCGGCGCAAGGCTTCCAGCTTTTTGCGGCAAGCGACTTCGGAGCATCTTCCCTCTGGTCCAAGCAAATCGGCGATGTCAACGGCGATGGCGTTTCAGATCTGATCTGGATGTATAGCGGCCCGAATGGCTTGTGGGTGTATACAGCACTGGGCAAAGGCGACGGCACATTTTTGCCCGCACAAGGTGTGCGACTGTATGCGCCAAGCGATTTTGGAACGCCTGATCTGTGGTCGAAAATGGCCGTGGACCTGAACGGTGACGGCATCACGGATCTGGCCTGGGTGTACAGCGGCCCGTCGGGATTGTGGGCATATACCGCAATGGGCAAAGGCGACGGCACATTCTTGCCTGCGCAAGGTGTGCAATTGTTTGCGCCGAGTAATTTTGGAACATCCGATTTATGGTCAAAGCAGATCGGTGACGTCAACGGCGACGGAATTCCAGACCTGATCTGGATGTACAGCGGTCCGTCGGGACTGTGGGCATATACCGCCGTAGGCAAGGGCGATGGGACGTTTTTGCCGGCGCAAGGTGTGCAATTGTTTGCGTCGAGTAATTTCGGCACTTCTGATCTATGGTCAAAAATGGCCGTGGATTTGAATGGTGACGGCATTACGGATCTGGCCTGGGTGTACAGCGGTCCAGCGGGATTGTGGGTGTACACCGCAATGGGCAAGGGCGATGGCACCTTTGCGCCGGCACAAGGGAACCAAGTATTCGGCGCCAGTGACTTCGGCGCCTCGGATCTCTGGTCGAAACAAGCCACAGACGTCAATGGTGACGGCATTACAGATATGGTCTGGATGTATAGCGGACCAAGTGGCTTGTGGGTGTATACCGCCTTGGGCAAAGGCGACGGCACGTTCTCTCCGGCGCAAGGCGTGCGTCTGTATGACCCGACTGGTTTTGGGACTTCCGACTTATGGTCGAAGCAAACTGCCGATTTGGGCGGTGACGGTGTAACCGATCTGAGTTGGATGTACAGCGGTCCGAGTGGTCTGTGGATCTACAGTTCCAAAAACAAAATGAGCAAGCCTGAACTGGTTAGTCGTTTCAATACGGGGCTTGCCCAGGTGCAGATCAATTATGTGCCGTTGACGAATGGCAGCATTTATTCCAAGGATAAAGGAACCGTCGGCGCCCAGTATCCTCTGGTCGATGTTCAGGCCCCCCTGCATGTGGTGTCGTCAGTCGCGTCCTCCAATGGCGTAGGCGGCACGACCAGCACCAGCTACACCTACGGCGGTCTGAAGAGCGACCTGACAGGCCGGGGCTTGTTGGGTTTCCGCTGGATGCAAGCGAAGCAGGTCGAGACAGGCCTGACGTCCTATACGGAATACCAGCAAAGCTGGCCGTACACGGGCCTGCCCAGCCTGGTCAAGAAGAGCCTGAGCGGCGGCGGCAACAATGGTGTCCTGAGCCAGATCGCCAACAGCTATAACTGCAACGACGCTGCCAGCACGACGGCAACACCTTGCACAGTCGGCGCCGGCAAGCGCTACTTCGTCTATGCCAATCAAAGTGTGGAAAGCGGCTGGGACTACAACGGCGCGGTGCTGCCGGTGATCACCACTAAAACGGACTACGACAACTGGGGCAACGCCACCAAGGTGGAGGTGAGCACCAGCGACGGCTACGGCAAGAGCACCACCAACAGTTACAGCAACGACAGCAGCACCTGGTATCTGGGCAGATTGCTCAAATCCAGCGTCTCGAGCACGGCGCCTTAAGCTGCGACGGGACAGATCATGACAACGACATTCCATAAAAATACAGGGGTAGCCATGAAGGCATCGTTCACACGCAAGCGCTTGCAAACCATCTTGCTGAGCCTATTGATCGGGGGATCAATGGGCATGGCGCAAGCCGCCACGATCACGCGCACCTCCGCGTTCGAATACGATGCGGCGACAGGGCTACTGACTAAAGAGATCATCGAACCGGACAACCCCCAGCTGCGCCTGGAGACGGCCTACACCTACGACGCCTACGGCAACAAGGTCGCCGCCGCCACCAGCTCCCCGGCGACCGGCGCAGCAGCAGTGACGCCGCGCAGCAGCGCCACCACCTACGATGCGCTGGGTCAGTTCCCTGTCAGCAGCAGCAATGCGCTGGGGCAGAGCGAAACCCGGACCTACGATCCCAGGTTCGGCGGCATGACCAGTCTCACCGGCCCCAACGGCTTGACCACGCAATGGCAATACGACGGCTTCGGTCGCAAGATCAAGGAAATCCGCGCCGACGGCACCCAGACCAAATGGGACTACCTGTACTGCAACGGCGTCAACGGCGGCACCACGCCATGCCCAAGCCTGG
>NZ_AKJW01000103.1 GCF_000282135.1 Herbaspirillum sp. CF444 | reverse complement strand
AAATTCGAGCGGACCAAGCCGCACGTGAACGTTGGTACGATTGGTCACGTTGACCACGGCAAGACCACGCTGACGGCAGCAATCGCAACGGTGTTGTCGAAGAAGTTCGGCGGCGAAGCGAAGGCCTACGATCAGATTGATGCAGCGCCGGAAGAAAAGGCACGCGGCATCACGATCAACACAGCACACGTCGAATACGAAACAGCCAACCGTCACTACGCTCACGTTGACTGCCCAGGCCACGCCGACTATGTGAAGAACATGATCACCGGCGCCGCGCAGATGGACGGCGCGATCCTGGTTTGCTCCGCAGCAGACGGCCCGATGCCGCAAACACGCGAACACATCCTGCTGTCGCGTCAGGTCGGCGTTCCTTACATCATCGTGTTCCTGAACAAGGCCGACATGGTCGATGATGAAGAGCTGCTGGAACTGGTCGAAATGGAAGTGCGCGAGCTGTTGACCAAGTACGAATTCCCAGGCGACGACCTGCCAATCATCAAGGGTTCGGCGAAGCTGGCTCTGGAAGGCGACACTGGCCCATTGGGCGAGCAAGCCATCATGGCACTGGCAGAAGCACTGGACACCTACATCCCGACACCGGAGCGTGCTGTTGACGGCGCCTTCCTGCTGCCAGTGGAAGACGTGTTCTCGATCTCCGGCCGCGGTACTGTGGTGACCGGTCGTGTTGAGCGCGGCATCGTCAAGGTCGGCGAAGCGCTGCAAATCGTCGGTATCCGCGACACGCAAGATACTGTTTGCACCGGCGTTGAAATGTTCCGCAAGCTGCTGGACCAGGGTCAAGCCGGCGACAACGTTGGCGTGCTGCTGCGCGGCACCAAGCGTGAAGACGTGGAGCGTGGCCAAGTGTTGGCCAAGCCGGGTTCGATCAAGCCGCACAAGCACTTCACAGGCGAGATCTATGTGTTGTCGAAAGACGAAGGCGGCCGTCATACACCGTTCTTCAACAACTATCGTCCACAGTTCTACTTCCGTACCACGGACGTGACTGGTTCGATCGAGTTGCCGAAGGATAAGGAAATGGTCATGCCAGGCGACAACGTGTCGATCACCGTGATGCTGATCAACCCGATCGCGATGGAAGAAGGTCTGCGTTTCGCGATCCGCGAAGGTGGTCGTACTGTCGGCGCGGGTGTGGTTGCCAAGATCCTGCCTGACGCGTAATAA
>NZ_AKJW01000102.1 GCF_000282135.1 Herbaspirillum sp. CF444 | reverse complement strand
CAGCTGCACCGGCAGCAGCTCCGGCCGCCGCAGCTGCTGCACCCGCAGCCCCTGCAGCTCCGGCTGCTGCGCCAGCGCCTGTTCCTAACAAGGGCGACACCGCATGGATGCTGATTTGCACCGCATTCGTGATTCTGATGACACTGCCAGGCCTTGGTCTGTTCTACGGCGGCCTGGTCCGCAGCAAGAACATGCTGTCCGTGCTGATGCAATGTTTCGTGATTTTCTCGCTGATCTATATCCTGTGGTTCGTCTACGGCTACAGCATTGCGTTCACGGAAGGCGGCGCATTCTTCGGCGGCTTCGATCGTCTGTTCCTGCATGGTCTGACCGGCGACTCGAATACGGCAACCTTCAGCAAGGGCGTGGTGATTCCCGAGTTGTCGTTCGTGGCCTTCCAGGGCGCGTTCGCTGCGATTACCGTGGCGCTGATCATCGGTTCCTTCGCTGAGCGCGTGAAGTTTTCCGCCGTGATCGTGTTCTCGATCATCTGGTTCACGTTCTCGTACCTGCCGATGGCGCACATGGTCTGGTTCTGGCCTGGTCCGGATGCATTCACCGATGCTGCTGCCGGCGAGAAGGCAACTGCAATCTCCGGCTGGCTGTTCCAAAAGGGCGCGCTGGACTTCGCCGGCGGCACCGTGGTGCACATCAACGCTGCGGTTGCCGGTCTGGTCGGTTCCTATGTGATCGGCAAGCGCGTCGGTTTCGGCAAGGAAGCCTTCAAGCCGCATAGCCTGACTCTGACCATGGTCGGCGCTTCGCTGCTGTGGTTCGGCTGGTTCGGTTTCAACGCAGGCTCCGCTCTGGAAGCCAACGGTGGCGCAGCACTGGCCTTCGTCAATACCATCCTGGCAACGGCTGCCGCAGTCCTGTCCTGGAGCTTCGGCGAATGGGTCGGCAAGGGCAAGCCTTCGATGCTGGGTGCAGCTTCGGGTGCGGTTGCCGGTCTGGTGGCAATTACTCCTGCAGCCGGTTTCGTCGGTGTCTGCGGCGCGGTTGTCCTGGGTCTGATCGCCGGTCTGCTGTGCCTGTGGGGTGTTACCGGTCTCAAGAAGATCCTGGGTTCGGACGATGCGCTGGACGTCTTCGGCGTGCATGGCGTGGGCGGTATCCTGGGTGCGATCCTGACCGGCGTGTTCGCTGCGCCTAGCCTGGGCGGCACAGGTATCTACGACTATGTTGCCAACGCAGTCGCTCCGGATTACTCGATCGGCGGCCAGGTCTGGATTCAGTTCCAGGGCGTGCTGACCACCGTGATCGTCTCCGGCGTGGTCTCCTTCATCGCCTTCAAGCTGGTCGATATCGTCATCGGTCTGCGTGTGACGGAAGAAGAAGAGCGCGAAGGTCTGGACATCTCCAGCCACGGCGAATCGGCTTACCACTCGTAAAATTTGTCCCGGGAGCCCTTGCGGCTCCTTTCAGAAGCGCCCGCGATCTCAGGTCCGGGCGCTTTTTTTATGGGGCTTTAAAAAAACGACAACGCCACCAAGTAAATGACCTCTCCACCAGATATTGCCGGACGGCTAACGACGTAATAGCAAGAATCCCGCTAAAATGGCCGGTTCCTGTCGGTTTTGTTATCGATTCTCCGACCGCTATTTCGTCTCTATTGCTACCCAGCACGCGCAGAAGGTCTTTTATGGTTCCGCATCTTGTCACCGCCCTCAACGGTCCGCTCCTGGACCTGGAAAAGAAAATTCTGGGCGCCACTCCCGCGATCGAGCGCTGGTTCCGCATGGAGTGGCAAGAGCACACGCCGCCGTTTTATTGTTCGGTGGATTTGCGCAACGCCGGTTTCAAACTGGCGCCGGTAGACACCAACCTGTTCCCGGGCGGCTTCAACAACCTGTCGCCGGAGATGCTGCCGCTGGCCGTGCAGGCCGCCATGGCCGCGATTGAAAAATATTGCCCGGATGCCAAGAACCTGCTGCTGATTCCCGAAAATCACACGCGCAACAGCTTCTACCTGCAAAACGTCGCGCGGCTGATGCAGATTTTCCGCCAGACCGGCCTCAATGTGCGCCTCGGCACGCTGGAAGACATCAAAAAGCCCAGGCAGATCGACTTGCCCGATGGCAGCACCATTACGCTGGAGCCGCTGGAGCGTTCCAAGAACGGCCGCCGCCTCGGCCTGAAAAACTTCGACCCCTGTACGGTGCTGCTGAACAACGACCTGTCGATCGGCATCCCGTCGGTGCTGGAAAACCTCGACGAGCAAAACGTGCTGCCGCCGCTGCATGCCGGCTGGGCCGTGCGCCGCAAGAGCAATCATTTTGCCGCCTACGACGACGTGGTCAAGAAGTTCTCCAAGCTGGTCGACGTCGACCCGTGGATGCTCAATCCCTTGTTCGCCAAATGCGGCGAGCTCAGTTTGCAGGAAGACGCCGGCTCCGATTGCCTGGCCGACAACGTCAGCAGCCTGCTGTCGAAGATCCGCAAGAAGTACAAGGAATACGGCATCAAGGAACAGCCCTTCGTGATCGTCAAGGCCAACGCCGGCACCTACGGCATGGGTATCATGACCGTCAAGGACGCCAGCGAGGTCAAGGACTTGAACCGCAAGCAGCGCAGCAAGATGGCGGTCGGCAAGGAAGGCCTGGAAGTCAGCGAACTGATCATCCAGGAGGGCGTGCATTCCTTCGAGCGCATCAACGAAGCCGTGGCCGAGCCGGTGGTCTACATGATCGACCGCTACGTGGTCGGCGGTTTTTACCGCGTGCATGCGGACCGCGACGTCAACGAAAACCTGAACGCGCCGGGCGCCCATTTCGTGCCGCTGGCGTTCCAGCAGCAACACGCCTTGCCGGATTTGCAAGCCAAGCCGGGCACCGCGGCGCCGAACCGCTTCTATATGTATGGCGTGGTGGCGCGTCTGGCGCTGTTGGCGGCGTCGCTGGAAATGGAAAAGACCGATCCGAATCCGGAAGTCTATTAAATTAGTTGCCTGACATTTTTGACGGACATTTCATGAAAATCGCTTTCCTGGCCGACCCGCTCGACACGTTCAAGACCTACAAGGACTCGACCTTCGCCATGATGCGCGAAGCCGCCCGGCGCGGCCACGCCATCTATGCCTTCGAGCAGACCGACATCGTGCTGGAAAGCGGCCTGGTGACCGCCAATGTGGCCAAAATCACGCTCACCGGCGACGCCGACGACTGGTACCGCGCCGACGCGCCGGCCTCGACTTTCCTGTCCGAATTCGATGCCATCGTGATTCGCAAGGACCCGCCGTTCGACATGGAATACATCTATACGACGTATTTGCTTGAGCTGGCCGAGAAGCAGGGCGCGCGCGTCTTCAACAAGCCCGAAGCGATCCGCAGCCACAACGAAAAATTGGCCATTGCGCAATTCCCGCAATACACCGCGCCGACGCTGGTCACGCGCGACGCCGGGCGTTTGCGCGCTTTCCACGCCGAACACAAGGACGTGATCCTGAAGCCGCTCGACGGCATGGGCGGCATGGGCATCTTCCGTATCGGCCAGGACGGCATGAACCTGGGTTCGGTCATTGAAACCCTGACCGACAACGGTAACCGCACGATCATGGCGCAACGTTTCATCCCGGAAATTTCAAAGGGCGACAAGCGCATCCTGCTGATTGGCGGTAAAGTGGTGCCGCACGTTCTGGCGCGCATTCCGCAAGGTGGAGAAGTGCGCGGCAATCTGGCGGCCGGCGGTCTCGGCGTCGCGCAGCCGATTTCGCCGCGCGAGCTGGAAATTGCCGAAGCGTTGGCGCCGATTCTGGCGCAGCGGGGGTTGTTACTGGTAGGATTGGACGCTATTGGCAATTATTTAACAGAAATCAATGTCACCAGTCCGACCTGTTTCCAGGAAATCACGCAGCAAAGCGGCTTCGATGTTGCCGCCATGTTCGTCGATGCGCTGGAAACTGCAGTCGCAGGCAGCTAACGCTCTCGGCCTGGCAACGTACATATCGTAGAAATTCATGGTCGGTATCCTTCTCCTCACGCATGCCCCGCTGGGTCAGGCTTTCATCGCGGCGGCAACGCACGTATTCCGTGGTTTGCCGGAACGCATCGAAGCCATTGACGTCATCGCCGACCAGAATCCGGCGGAAGTACAAAAGCTCGCAGCCGAAGCCGTGAGCCGTCTCGACGACGGTTCCGGCGTGCTGGTGATCACCGACGTCATGGGCGGCACGCCTTCCAACTGCACCGGTTATCTGTGCGCCATCGACAACGTGGAAGTCATCGCCGGCATTAGCCTGCCGATGCTGTTGCGCGCGTTGACGTATCGCAACGACACGCTTGACGTCGTCATGGAAATGGCGCTGGCCGGAGGTCAGAGCGGGGCCGTGCGCGTGGACAATCGGGTTCGTGTTTCCTCCCAATAAGAAGGCTGGCAATATAGCGCTGGCGGTGTTTGTCCCAAATCGACAAGAACAAAGAAAGAATTTCCATGATTCAAAAAGAACTTGAAATCATCAACAAGCTCGGTTTGCACGCCCGCGCGTCGGCCAAGCTCACGCAACTGGCGTCCAAATACAAGTGCGAGGTCTGGATGACCTTCAACAAGCGCCGCGTCAACGCCAAATCCATCATGGGCGTGATGATGCTGGCGGCGGGCAAGGGCAGTGTGGTCTTGCTGGAAACCGAAGGCGACGACGAGCAGGATTGTTTCACTGCATTGGAAGCGCTGATCAACGATCGTTTCGGCGAAGGCCAGTAAGGCTTTGCAGGCGATGGCGCCCATTCTGCATCGTCAGCGCGTCATCGCAAGCCAGTCTTAAATATCGAATTTTTCCTGTTTGTTCCCTCTTATTTTCCGCATGATTGCCAAACATGGCGTTGTCCGGTAAGGTTTTGAGAGCTACCGCGATCATGATTTATATCAAGGCATAACAAATAACGCAGGAGACAAACGCGATGGCATCTTTTACCTTACACGGTATTCCGGTTTCAAAAGGCATCGCGATCGGCCGCGCGCATCTGCTCGCTCCCGCCGCTCTCGACGTCAAGCATTACCTCATTCCCGACGACCAGGTCGAGGCGGAAGTGCTGCGCCTCAAAAACGCTATCGCCACGGTCCATCAGGAGTTGCAGACCATTCGCAGCGAATTGCCCAAGGACGCGCCGGCCGAACTGGGCGCATTCATCGACGTCCATGCGCTGATCTTGTCCGACCCGATGCTGGCCGAAGTGCCGCTCAATATCATCCGTCATCGTTATTACAACGCCGAGTGGGCGCTGGTGACGCAGATCGACGGACTGTCGGCGCAGTTCGATGAGATCGAGGATACCTATCTGCGCGAGCGCAAGGCCGACATCCAGCAAGTCGGCGATCGCGTCCTCAAGGTGCTCACCGGCAGTGCGATCAATTTGCCGCCGGCCGAAGGCGGCGATGGCGCGACCGCCAGCATCATTGTGGTCGCGCACGATATTTCTCCGGCCGACATGCTGCAGTTCCGCGATGGCGCGTTCGGCGGTTTCGTCACCGACCTGGGCGGCCAGAACTCGCACACGGCCATCGTCGCCCGCAGCCTGGACATTCCCGCCGCGGTCGGCATGAACAACGCTTCGGCGTTGGTCAAGCAAGAAGATGTCCTGATCATCGATGGCGACGCCGGCGTGGTCATCGTCAATCCGTCGCCGCTGGTGCTGGCACAATACCGCGCGCGCCAGGAGCGCATGCTGCGCGACCGCAAGAAACTCGGCCGCCTCAAGAAAACGCCCGCCATCACGCAGGACGGCACTGAAATCACCCTGCTGGCCAACATTGAGTTGCCGACCGACAGCGCGCCTGCGCTGGAAGCGGGCGCCAACGGCGTCGGCCTGTTCCGTTCCGAATTCCTGTTCATGGGGCGTGCCGGTCATCTGGAAAAATTCCCTTCCGAAGACGAACAGTTCGAGTCGTATTGCCAGACCGTGCTGTCGATGAAGGGGCGTCCCGTCACGATCCGTACGCTCGACGTCGGCGCCGACAAGCCGCTGGACGAAGATGAACAAACGGCCCTGAACCCGGCCCTGGGTTTGCGCGCGATCCGTTACTGCCTGAGCGAGCCGCAGATGTTCCTGACGCAGTTGCGGGCGATCCTGCGCGCTTCCGCGTTCGGCCCGATCAAGCTGCTCATTCCCATGATGGCGCACGCCTTCGAGGTCGATCAGACGCTGGCCCTGATCGAGCAGGCCAAAGAGCAATTACGTCAGCGCAAGCAGAAATTCGACGAAGACATCGAGATCGGCGCCATGATCGAAATCCCGGCAGCCGCGCTGGCCTTGCCGATTTTTATCAAACGTCTCGATTTTTTGTCCATCGGCACCAACGACCTGATCCAGTACACGCTGGCGATCGATCGCGTCGATCACGAAGTGGCGCATCTTTACGACCCGCTGCATCCGGCGGTGCTGTTTCTGCTGTCCAGCGTGATTTCGATGGGCCGCAAGGCGGGAATTCCCGTCGCCGTATGCGGTGAAATGGCCGGCGATGTGAAGTGGACGCGTCTGTTGCTGGGCATGGGTTTGCTGGAATTCTCCATGCACCCGTCGCAGCTGCTGTCGGTCAAGCAGGAAATCCTCAACAGCGACCTGACGCTGCTGGAGCCGCAGGTCAAGAAGGTGTTGAAAGCCACCGAGCCGTCCGTGATCGAAGCCGCCATGGAGCAATTGCGCACGCTCAACGCCGAGCCGGAGATCAAGGCGGCAGCCGCGCGTCGCCGCTGAGTTGTCGGCGTTGCTGCAATGGCATGTCGTCAATCGTGGTTTGACGGCATGCGTCGACTTGGTTATTCTTACACCACTGCGCCGATTTGAATGGTTTATCCAAACCTCAGCTTGCGGGCGCCGGAACCCAGGTTCCATCTAAATACGGCTAAAGCGAGCTTGGAGCAGTATCAGACAAGCCCATTATTTAGCCCGCGAGCGCAAGCTTCCGGGCTTTTTTGTTTTTAATCCATGGCTTTGCCTGTGGATGGTTTAACTGCGAGATTACAAAGAGAGCCCATGTCGATCGGAATCGTATCGCCGCAAATCATGCATTTTCCCGAGCCCTTGCCGCTCAAGAACGGGACGTCGCTGGCCGACTATATGCTGATGTATGAAACCTACGGCACGCTCAATGCCGACAAGTCCAATGCCGTGCTGGTGTGCCACGCGCTCAATGCCTCGCATCACGTTGCCGGCGTTTACGCCGACGATCCGGAAAATGTCGGCTGGTGGGACAACATGGTCGGTCCGGGCAAGTCGCTCGACACCGACAAGTTCTTTGTCATCGGCGTCAACAATCTCGGTTCCTGTTTCGGCTCGACCGGGCCGATGCATGCCAATCCGGCCACCGGCAAGCCTTACGGCGCGAGTTTTCCGGTGGTGACGGTGGAGGACTGGGTCAATGCGCAGGCGCGTCTGGCAGACCGGCTCGGCATCGCGCAATTTGCTGCCGTCATGGGCGGTTCGCTCGGCGGCATGCAGGCGGTGGCGTGGAGCATGATGTTCCCGGATCGCCTGCGTCACTGTATCGTCATTGCGTCGACGCCGAAGTTGTCGGCCCAGAACATCGCCTTCAACGACGTTGCACGCCAGGCCATCCTGACCGATCCGGACTTCCATGGCGGCGATTTTTACGCGCACGGCGTGGTGCCGAAAAACGGCCTGCGCGTCGCGCGCATGGTGGGACACATCACTTATCTGTCCGACGACGACATGGCGGAAAAATTCGGCCGCGACCTGCGTTCGGGCGAGTACCAGTTCGGCTTCGGCATCGATTTTGAAATCGAGTCTTACTTGCGCTATCAGGGCGACAAATTTTCGACCTACTTTGACGCCAACACCTATCTGCTGATCACCAAGGCGCTCGATTACTTTGATCCGGCGCGCGATTTCGGCGGCGATCTGGCCAAGGCTTTTGCCAATACCAAGGCGCAGTTTCTGCTGGCGTCGTTCATGACCGATTGGCGCTTTTCGCCCGAACGCAGCCGCGAGATGGTGCAGGCGCTGGTCAGCAACAAGCGCCGCGTGACCTACGCCGAAATCGATGCGCCTCACGGCCATGACGCCTTCCTGCTCGACGACCCGCGCTACATGAAATTGCTGCGTGAATATTATCAACGCGTGTGGGCTGAAATTGCTCAGGAGGAGTGCGCATGAATTTCCCTGAACTGAGCGTATTACGCCCCGATCTCGCCTTCATCGCCCACTGGATTCGCGCCGGCTCCCAGGTCCTGGACGTCGGTTGCGGCGACGGCGTGATGCTCGACTACCTGCAGACCGACAAGGCTTGCAGCGGTTACGGCATCGAGATCGACGATGCGCGCATTCCCGAGTGCGTGGCGCGCAACGTCTCCGTGATCCAGCAGGATCTGGAGGGCGGCCTGGCGATGTTCGAAGACAATGCCTTCGACACGGTGCTGTGCCTGTCGGCCCTGCAGATGGTCAAGGACGTGGAGGGCATCTTGCGCGAGATCGCCCGTGTCGGGCGCGAAGCCACCGTGTCTTTTCCCAATTTCGCCTATTGGTCGCATCGCGTGGCCCTGCTGCGCGGACGCATGCCGGTGTCGAAGACGCTGCCTTACGAGTGGTACGACACGCCCAACCTGCGTTGCGCCACCATCAAGGACTTCGAAGAACTGGCCAACGAAGTCGGTCTGGAGGTGCTCGAATGCGTCGCGCTGCACGAAGGCAAGCCGATTACGTTCTTGCCGAACTGGCGCGGCAGCCTGGCTGTTTTCCGTCTGAAAAAGAAGTAGTCAATTCCGGCCGCCGCGTCGGAAAAGCAGACCGGCGCCGGCAAATTCCTTATACTCCGCAGACGCCTGCGTTCATGCATCGCCATGGGCGGAGTTAGGGCCAGCGTGCCTTGTGCATTATTGAATCGTCTTCATTGCCTCTCATTGTCTCTTTATGACCCCATCCCCGATTTCGTGGCACAGCTATCTCAACCGTCGCATGCTGATCTGCGTGTTTCTGGGGTTTTCATCGGGGCTGCCGCTGTTCATCCTGTTGAGCCTGTTGCAGGCATGGCTGGCGAAGTCGGGACTGAACGTCAAGGCGCTGGGTCTGTTCGCGCTGGTGATGTTTCCCTATACCTGGAAATTTCTGTGGTCGCCGCTGATGGATCGCTTCCACTTCGGCAAGATGGGGCGTCGGCGCGGCTGGATGTTTTTCACGCAGATCGCGCTGTTTCTCGGCATCGGCGGCATGGGGATGCTGGATCCGCAGACCCAGGTCGGCACGATCGCCTTCATGGCGTCGGTGGTGGCTTTCCTGTCTGCGAGCCAGGACATCGTCATCGACGCCTATCGCCGCGAAATCCTGCCGGAGGAAGAGCTCGGGCTGGGCAGCGCCATCCACGTCAATGCCTACAAGCTGTCCGGCATGGTGCCGGGAGCCTTGTCGCTGGTGCTGGCCGATTTGATGGCCTGGCAAAGCGTGTTCTGGATCACGGCCGCCTTCATGCTGCCGGGTTTGATCTGTACCTTGCTGGTGAAAGAGCCGAAGGTCTACGGAACGCCGCCGAAAAGCCTGCGTGAAGCCGTGGTGCTGCCGTTTCAGGAGTTCGTGACGCGTGGCGGCTGGAGCTCGGCGCTGTGGGTGCTGGCCTTCATCTTCCTGTACAAACTCGGCGACAGCATGGCGACGGCGCTGGCGACCAAGTTTTACATCGACCTCGGTTTTTCCATGACGCAGATCGGCGTTGTCTCCAAGACAACCAGCCTGTGGGCCAGCGTGGTGGGCGGCATCGTCGGCGGCATCTGGATGATACGCCTGGGCATCAACAAGGCCTTGTGGATCTTCGGCGTGATCCAGGCGGTCGCCATTCTCGGATTCGCCTGGCTGGCGCAGATCGGCGCCGACACGGTGGTGCTGGCGGCAGTCATCGGTTTTGAGGCGTTTGGCGTGGGATTGGGGACGGCGGCGTTTGTCGCCTACATCATGCGCGAGACCGACCCCCGTTATACGGCGACGCAATATGCCTTGTTCACCAGTCTGGCGGCGGTGCCGCGCACCTTTGTCAATTCTTCGGTCGGTTACATCGTGGCCGATCTGGGATGGTTCAACTTCTTCATCCTTTGCTTCGTGCTGGCTTTGCCGGGCATGCTGATGCTGATAAAAATTGCCCCGTGGAACCATGTCGAGCATCGCCCGGCAGCGAGCGTGGAGATCCTGAAGTAGTAATCGGTAAAAAATATTGCTTTGTCTTTCGTATTTTAGTTGACAAGGGATGGGTGTTCGCCTATAGTTTTGAGTTCCCTGCGCGGAGAGGTGGCCGAGTGGTTAATGGCAGCAGACTGTAAATCTGCCCTCTTACGAGTACGCTGGTTCGAATCCAGCCCTCTCCACCATTTTGGGATTGTTTGCATGTGTTGCGGTTGTGAAGCGGTAGGTAGTTCGATGCAGTTCCTCGCGGGTGTAGCTCAATGGTAGAGCTGAAGCCTTCCAAGCTTATGACGAGGGTTCGATTCCCTTCACCCGCTCCAAGTTTTGTCCGGTTGCGCCGTTTGGTTGTTGGCGCAATTGGCAGGTAGGCCCTTGTAGCTCAGTGGTAGAGCACTCCCTTGGTAAGGGAGAGGCCACGTGTTCAATCCACGTCAAGGGCACCAGTTGTATTGTAGTTGTTGTGACAGCAATTAGCGCTTCAGCAAGTCAGCAAGTCGATCGGGCGCGTTGCCTGAACATTCTCATCAATCGTTAGGAGTCTAAGATGGCAAAAGGCAAATTCGAGCGGACCAAGCCGC